>JAYRMR010000019.1:0-90275 GCA_041912595.1 Burkholderiaceae bacterium | reverse complement strand
CGGCGCGGCCGGTGCCGCGGGGCGTGGCGGGTTCGGATCGAAGGGCGTGGCATTGCCCTGGATCGACGCCAGCATGCCCGGCGTGGCCAGCTTCTCCATGGGGAAGTAGTCGCTCTTGAAGTTCACCCGCACCTCGCCCGTGAGCTTGGCCTTGAGCGAGGCCTTGGACTCGCTGCTCTCGTCCACCGAGGACTGCACCGTCGTCATGTGGTCGTAGTCGTTGCGGTTCACCGTGGCCGCGCCCCAGCCGAGGAAGCCGCCGGCCGCGGCGGAGGTGTTGGTGTTGTGCATGTGGTCGCGGTCCGTGAGCCCGGCCTTGGCCTTGCGCAGGGCCTGGTCGCTGGCGCGGAAGTCGAACACCACCTTGGCATTGATGGCGCCGTCGGTGATCACGATGCGGTTGATGCCCAGCAGCGTCATCGAGGCCAGCAGCTGCTGGCGCGAGCGCGCCATCTGCACGCGGGCGGCGGCCACGAGCCGGCCCTCCTGCTCCTCGTCGGAGAGGTCGGTGACGGGCTTGAGCAGCTGCAGCTCCTGGTTGATGCGGGCGAGCGCCCCCTCGTTGTCCTCGTTGCGCAGGCGCAGGCGCGGGCCGGTGCCCTCGTCGCCGTCCCCGCGGCCCATGCTCAACGCGTCGGGGAACTTGTCGCTGAGCCAGCCGCGGGCCTGGTCGAGGCTGATGTTGTCCTGCGCGAACTGGTCCACCGTCTGGGCGACGGACTTCAGCAGCTCGCCATAGGCCTGCATCTGCTGGATGCTGGCGTTGACGATGGCCTGGAACACGTTCTGGATCAGCCCACCCACGAAAGCCGGGAAGTCGACCGCGCTGACGAGGTTCTTGAACTGCTCCGTGCCCTGCTGCAGGGCGCCGGCCTTGAAGTCGGCGCCGGCGAAGGTGCCCACCTTGTCGGAGGCCTTGTTCTTGGCGGCATCGACGCCGCCGGCCAGCGCCTCCGCGGACGCCGCCTCGCTGCGGGGCCGCTGCGCAGGCTCATCCGCTGAGCCACCGTCCTTGCGCACCACGGGCCGCTCGAACTCCTCGCGCGCCAGGCCCTGGGGATTGGCCATGAAGGAGGCCACGCGCACCATGGTCTGGGCGATCTCGCGCTGCTGCTCGGCCGGCAGCGCGCGGAAGCCCTCGCTCTGGGCCAGCAGCGCCCGCACCTGGGGGCGGACGGTGGCCAGCGTGGCGTCGTCGAGCCAGTCCTGCGAGGCCGGGGGCGGGGGCGCGGTGCTTGGCATGGTGGCGTCCTCAGGCTGCGGGGGCGGGAGCCGGGGTGGCGGCGGGGGCGCCGGCCGGGGCCGGTGCGCCGCCCGGCGCCGCGGCGCCCGGGGTGCTCACGACCGGCCGCGCCGCCATCGTCTTGACCATGCCCGGCTGCGAGTTCATCTGGATGGCGGCGATGGCGGCCGGGTCGGCCATCTTCTCCAGCGGCAGGTAGTCGCTCTTGAAGTTCACCTCCACGTGGCCGGCGAGGCTGGCCTTGGTCTGCAGCGAGGAGTCGTCGCGCAGCTGGCTCGTGCTCATCAGCGTGACCACGGGTGCCTCGTCGTACTTGTAGGAGCCGGTCGAGTAGCTGCTGGCGTCGGTCTTGCCGGTCAGCACGCCGGAGTCGTTGCGCGTCTCGCTGCCGCCCTCGCGCTTGCGGTCCCACTGGCCCTCGCCGCTGTGGGTCTTCTGCACATTGCCGTACATGTCCGTCGCGTAGTCGTACTTGACGGCGCTCTTCTGGAAGCGGCGGTTGTCGCGCGCCTGGAAGTCGAACAGCACCTTGGCGGAGATCTTGCCGTCCGTGACCACGATGCGCTGCATGCCCATCATCACCATCGTGGCGAGCAGTTGCTGGCGGCCGGTGGCGATGGTGGTGCGCGCGGCGGGCACGAGCAGGGCCTCGATGAGGTTGTCATCGAGGCGCTGCAGCGGCTGGGCCAGGGGCAGGCCGCTGCCGTTGATGCGGGCGAGGGCGGCCTTCTCGTCCACGTCCTCGCGCAGCGTCACGCGCGGGCCGGTGGCGGGGGCGTCGCCGAAGCTGAAGTCGCCCTGGCCGGGCTCCTGCAGCTGGAAGAGGTCGGGGAAGCGCTCGATGAGGTTGTCCCGGCCCTGGTTGGCCGTGGTGTTCTCGTCGCGGAACTGGTTGAGGCTCTTGGAGACGTCGGCCACCAGCTTGGCGTAGGCCTCCATCTGCTCGATGGAGCTGGTGACGATGCTGTGGAAGACGCCGTTGATCAGGCCGCTGACGAAGCCGGGGAAGTTCACGCCCTTGATCATCGCCACGGCTTGCTCGACGCCGGTGCGCACGGCGGCGCCGAAGGCCGGCGCGTCGTCGGCCTCGATGTCCTTGACGTTGCTCGTGCTGCCGCGCGCATTGGCCTGGCCGCCCAGCGCGCCGAAGCCCAGCAGGCCCCCGGCGGCGAGGGACTGCACCTCGGGTGCCGCCCGCTCCGGGTCGACCTTCATGCCCGGCTCGGCCAGGAAGGCGCCGACCTGCACGAGGTCGTGCGCCAGCTGGCGCTGCGTCTCGGGCGCGAGGTTGGCATAGGCCGGACTCTGCGCGAGCAGGGCCCGCACGGAGCTGCGGGTGGCCTGGAGCGTCTCGCCGCTGACGGGCGGGGCTGCGGGAGCGGGGGCGGGCAGGGCACTCATCTCACACCTCGGGGATCAAGGCCGGGCTGGCCACGTTGCGTTCGCTGAGCTGGTCGCGCAGCTCGAACTCGATGGGGCGCACGTAGAGGCTGATGCGGGCATCGCTGCGCGGTGTCACGCGGACGGACAGCACCGAGAAGTGCCCCTGCTCGCGCGCATCGTCCACCCCGAAGGCCTGCAGCCAGCGCTCCAGCGCCATCAGCTGGCGCGGGCGTTCGGCGAGGCCCAGGCGCACGAGGTCGACGAAGCCGCTGGGCAGGTCGGGCAGGGCGGAGAGCAGGATCTCCAGCTTCAGCTCCACGCCCTCGGGCGTTTCGCGCAAGCCCAGCAGCGCCGATCCGTGCGGCAGCTCGAAGCGGCCCCCCAGCGCCACGCCCACGGCGCGCATCAGCGAGGGCAGGCGCTGCGCCAGGCCCAGCTCGGTCATCAGCGAGCCCAGCTCGGAGAGCACCAGCGGGCCGCGGTGCATGAAGGTCACGCGCTGCGAGCCGGCATCGCGCTTGCAGCCGATGCTCGTGAAGATGGGCATGAGCCGCGGGTACAGCATCATCACGCGCCGGGTGAGGCGCGAGAGGCCGGGCGAGAGCGCCTCGATCTGCTGCGGGTTGAGCTCGTAGTAGATCTTGGCGGCGTAGAGACCGTCCTCGTCGAAGGCGCTGCCGAACCAGGCGCCGAAGTTCATCCACGACAGGCCCGACATCCCGCGCCAGGCCTCGCTGCGTTCGTCGAACCAGCGCAGCGCATCGCGCCCGAAGATCGGGTGGATGAGCCGGCGCAGCTCGCGCGTGGCCTCGTCGCGCCGGGCCATGGGGCTGGCCTCGGGCTCCAGCGGCGAGATGGTGAAGCGCAGCATGCGCGGCTCGCTCTCCGAGAAGGAGGGCTCGTAGGGCACGGCGCCGGGCGTCAGCGCGTTGTTCGCGTAGGCCAGGTCGTTCTCGGGCCGGGCGAAGCTGCGCTGCAGCATGGGCCCCACGTAGTCCATGGGGTCGCTGACGCCGAGGCGGCGCGAGGCCACCGCCAGCGACTGCGCCACATGCTTGAACATCGGTTGCGTCATGGCGGGCCTCCTGGGCTCAGACCGGCAGGTTCACGCCGACCGAGGCCAGCACGTCGCGCGCGGCCTGGGGCATGTCGATGGGGCGGCTCGTCATGGCCGGCGCCTCGATGGGTTGCGAGTACTGCTCGACGCTCTGCTCCTGCACGCCCATCACGGCCAGCCACTGCTCGCAGGCGTTGACCAGGTCCCAGTCGGTGGGCTTGAGTGTCGGGTTGGCGCCGCTCGAGATGCGCATCTGCGGGTTGGAGATCTCGTCGATGGAGAGCACCGGGCCCGAGATGTTGGCCAGCCGCTGGATGTTCTCGGAGATCCAGCGAATGATGATGGCGCCGGCCCGGGACTGCGTGCGGAAGCGGTGCGTGTTCTTGGCGCCGCCCAGGTAGTTGACGTTCACCATGTCGATCACCTGCCACATGTCGCGGGCGCCGAAGGCCGAGCGCAGATCGGCGTCCTGCAGGATGTCGCGGAAGTTGATGATGGTGTTCTGCAGCTCCGTCGCGGCGAAGTAGGCGATGCCATAGCCGTTGCGCGAGAGGTTGGCGCCGAGGTCCCGCGCGGCCTTGCGCACCTGCTCCTGGCTGACGGCCATGGGCACGTTGTTGCGCAGCAGGCGCTCCACCGAGATCTGGCGGGCGAAGCTGGACACCGCCGAGACGAAGCGCAGCCACAGCTCGTTGAAGTCCCGGTTCGGGTCGCCGGCGTTCGGATTGCCGCCGGGCGCGCCGAACATGCGGTAGTAGAGCTCGCGGCGCTCGGCCTCGGTGATGCGCTCGGTGCTGGTCTTGAAGTACTTGAACAGCTTGTCGCCCACCGTGCCCTTGCCCAGCGGCAGCAGGCCGCCGCGGAAGAGGTCCACGATCTTGTCCACGACCTGGAACATGCGCATCTCCTCCAGCTGGTAGGCGAAGTAGATGGCCTGCGAGGCCTGGAGGTTCTCCTTCTGGATCTCCACGTCCACGGCCTCCTCGAGGTCGGGCAGCATGATCTCCAGGGCCGAGGGCGGGGCGCCTTCCACCATGCCGGTCAGCAGGTTGAAGGCGTTGTCCATGCGGCTCACGAGCCAGGGGTCGTTGGGCGAGATGCCCTCGTCGCGGATGCGGCGCACGATGGCCGCGAGGCTGTTGGCCGAGACGGCATAGACCGGGTCGTCGATGTCCGGCACCAGATAGCTGCTGCCCTTGGTGCTGGTGCTGGTGCCGGTGCGGCCGCTGATGAAGCCGGGCGCCTCGGGGTCGACATAGCCCTTGTCGATCTGCGACCGCAGCGTCACCTCGTGGCGGGTGGTGAAGCGGTTGAAGGCGGCCATGAACAGGGCGCGGTTCTGCTCGAACTCGCCGCGGGCGATCGTGACCTTGGCCACGAAGTTCAGGTTGCCCGGGCCCTGGATGCCGTCCAGCAGCAGCAGGCCGCAGACGGCCAGGATCTCCTTCTCCTCGACGCCCAGATCATTGGGCTGCACGCCGTACTGGCTGCCCATGAAGCCGTAGCGCATCACGTAGTCGGTCTTGCCGCTCTGCGACAGCACGTCCCAGGACTTGCCCGAGACCTGCTCGGCCACGCCGCGGTAGAGGTCGTCCGTGGTGTCGCGGTCGGCGAGCTCGAGGCGCAGGTCGTCCAGCTCCTTCTTCAGGTCCGGGCCGAGGCCGCCGGAACGGGCCTTGGTGTTCTCGATGCGCTCGAGGTTGGCGATGCGGACGCGGATCTCGGCCCGGCGGTTGCGGTCGCGTTCGGCGAGATCGATGAAGAGGATGCGGTTCATGAGGGTGGCTCCTGTTTGGGGGGTGGCTGCCGCAGCTTGGGCCTTGGCTTCAGGTGCGGCGAGGCCCGCACGGGAGGAATCGGCCTGCGCCTTGACGCGGGCCGGGCGGGGTCGGGGCGGCGGCGCGGCCGCGGCGGCGGCCGGCTTCTTGCGCGGGGCGCGGGAGGGACGCTGGGCGGCCGCGACCGGTGGGGCCGCCGCCTTGCGCTGCGCTGTCTTCTTGGGCTTTTCGCTGGCCATGTGGGGGCTCCTTGTCACTCGGTCACTGCTCAGTCGTCGGCCTGCAGGCCGTCATGGCGGTCCAGCCAGTCGTCCAGGGCGCGCAGGGCGGCCAGGGCGTCGAGCACACCGCGGCCCATGCCGGACTCACCGGCCTGGGCGTGGGGCCGGCTGCTCTCGACGAGCAGTCGGCGGGTCATCTCGGGGTCGAGGGGGCAGGCGCGGGCCTCGGCCCGGGCCACCATCAGCGAGGCCACGGCGGAGACGAAGGGCGCCGCGAAGCTGGTGCCGTTGGCGCGCTGCCAGCCGTTCAGGCCGCAGGTCCAGATGCCCTGGCCGGGCGCGCTCAGCGCCACGTGCTCGCCGCGGGTCGAGAAGCGCGCGGGCCGGCCCTGCAGGTCCACGGCACCGACGGCGATCACGCCGGGCAGGGCGGCCGGGTAGAAGGGCTCGGTGAGGCCGGAGTTGCCGCTGGCCGCCACGAGGATCACGCCGCGGGCCAGGGCATAGCGCACGACCTCGCTGTGGGGCGGTGGCTCGTCCGGGCTCAGCTGCGAGGAGGCGGTGCCGAAGCTCATGTTGATGACCTTCACGCCGAGGTCGATCAGGCGCTTCATGCCGGCGTCGATATTGGCGACGGAGCCGATGCCGACGCGGCGCTGGCCCTTGAGCGCGGCGCCCAGCACGCGGGCAGGCAAGACCTGGCACCGGCCGGCCGCGCCGGGGGGCAGGTCCGGGCTGTCGGCGCAGACGATGCCCGCGCAGCCGGTGCCGTGGCCGACCTCGTCCTGCGGGTCGGCGTCGGCGCCGCGGTCGTCACCCACGAGCTCCGGGCCGCCGGTGCTGGCCTGCAGGTCCACGGTGTCGAAGCCGGGGCGCAGCGCGCGGTGCAGGGCGGGGTGGTCCATCACCACGCCGGTGTCGGCCAGGCCCATGATGACGGTCGGGTCGCCTGGCGCGTAGGCCAGCGCCTCGGGGAGGCGGATCAGGTCGCGCGCCGCCCAGGCCTCCTGCATGTCCACGAGGGCGGCCTGGGGCAGGGCCGCCGGCAGCGGCGCCGGGTGCGTGGCGCTGCCGTCGAGGCTCATGTCCACCAGGCGCTCGGGACGGGCATGCTCGACGGTGGGCAGCTGGGCCAGCGCCTGCATCAGCTCCGGCAGACGATCGCCCTGCTGCAGCTCGATGCGCAGCACGCGGGCCACGCCGCTGAGCTGCTCGATCTCGTCGAAGCGGCGGGCGCCGGCACGCGCCGGGGCCTCGCGCTGGGGCGTGCGGGCGCTGTGCACGCGGGCCAGGCGCATGCCGCCCCCGAAGTGCGCCAGCAGCCGGTCGATCGGGCCGCCGTCCAGGTGCTCGCCGAAGGGCACGCCATGGCGCTGGCAGGCGCGCCAGGACGGCACGTGCTCCGGCATCTCGCCCAGGCGCAGCGTCACCAGCAGGCGCCGCGGCAGGTGGGTCGGCCAGGCCACCGGCAGGGCGCTCATGGCTGGGCCTCCGCGGCGGAGGCGGGCGCCGCGCCTTGCGCTTCGTTCCAGTGGCCGAGCGCGCCGCTGCTGAGGCGCAGCCGGGCGGTCTCGCCGTCTCCGAAGTCGATCTCGGCCTCCTGGTCGAGGTGCTCGGGATCCACGCTCAGCTCCAGGGCCATGGCCTCGGCCTGGCGCACCGGCAGCGTCTGGCCGTTGACGCGCACCAGCGGCAGGCGCCCGGCCTTCATCGAGGGCGCGCTGAGGGTGATGCGCGGGCGGACCGGGCCGCTGCCATCGCCGCCGCCGGCCGCGGGGGCGCTGTCCACGCGCTGCACGCGCGGGGCCGTCGCGGCCATCATGGCCTGCTGCAGGCGGTTCACCGGCATGCGCGCGAGGCGGGCGACGACATCGGCCCCGGCGGACTTCTTCAGCTCCTGCAGCTGCTGGATGGTGTGCACGCCGATGCGCTCCAGCTGCCGCTGCTCCTCGGTGCTGATGCGCTCGCCCAGCGCTTCCTTGAGGTCCAGCTTGGCGTCGTGGGCCTCGTAGCTGACGGCGTTCTCGTCGATCATGGGCTTGGTGACCGTGGTCAGCGCGAGCTTGATGCTGCTGGCCTCGGCGTCGCCGGGGCCGGCGGGGCGCACCCAGACGTCGTCCTCGACCATGCGCACGAAGGCGCGCAGGTCCAGCTGCACGTCCTTGACGGCAAAGGTCAGCGGCAGCTTGCCCACGCGGGCCTTGAGCGCCATGGCGGCCTGGGCCTTGTCCAGCTGCAGGGTCAGCGCCTGGATGAAGACGTCGAAGGGCACGCCGAGGTCCCCGACGCCGGAGAGCTGGCTGACCTGCGGGGCGTTGTGCTGGGCGCTGTGCTGGGCGCTGTGCTGGGCATTTTGCGGGCTGCTCATGAGGACGCCTCCTCCAGCTCGGCGCGCAGCACGAAGCGCAGGCGCGAGCGGTCCAGGTGCCAGTGGCCGTCGCTGCTGGAGCGCGGCAGTTCGGCCAGCAGGCGCGGGCCGCCGTCGGCAAAGTCCAGGGCCAGGTCCAGAGGCAGATCGAACTGGGCCTCGGCCAGGCGGATGCGGGCGCTGCCGGCGGGCGACAGGGCCTCATGCAGCAGCGGCGCCATGGCGTCCTGCAGCTCCTCGATGACGGTGGCGAGCGCGCGCAGCATCAGGACCTCCCGGGCTCAGGCGGCACGGCGGGCGTGGCGGGCACGGCGGGCGTGGCGACGGGCGTCGCGGCGGGCAGCGGCGCGGCCGCCCGCGGGCCCAGGGCGGCGTGGCGCTGGACCATGGCCAGCTTCATGGCGTCCGCCATCTTGTCCAGCGGCACGGTCTCCGAGACGAAGTTCAGCTTGACCTCGCCGAACATCGTCGCGCTCAGGCTCGTGTCGCTCTGCGCATTGAGGTTGAGCGTGCTGACCATGGTCGACACGCCCGAGGACGCCGCCAGCGAGCCCCGGCTGCCCCAGCTGCCGCCGGTGCCCGCGCCCGGGTCCTGGCCCTGCGCGTACTGCACGGTGGCCTTGTCGTTGGCCACGGCGCGGAACATCACCTTGGCGCTGATGGAGCCGTCCTTCACCGCCACGCGGTTCAGGCCCATCATCACGAGCGTGGCCAGCAGCTGCTGGCGCTCGCGGCCGAGCTGGGCGCGCGCCTGCGGCAGCACCACGCTCTCCAGCAGCTCGCTGCTGAGCTCCTGGTCCCCCACGCCGTAGCTCGCGAGCCAGGCCGGGCTGCGCCCCTCGCCGCGCGGCACGAGCAGCGGCTGGCGCAGCGCGTCGTCGCTGCCGCGGGGCAGCAGCACCGACACATCGGCCCCGTACTGCTGGGCCACCCAGTCCCGCGCCTGGTTGGCGCTGACGTTCTCCTCGGTGAACTGCTCCGTCGTCTTGGCTACCGCGGCCACCAGCTCGGCATAGCTCTCCATCTGGCGGATGGAGGCGTCGACGATGGCGTCGAAGGTGCCGTTGACGAGCTGGGCCACGAAGCCCGGGAAGTCCACCTCGTTGATCAGGTTGCCGGTGCGCTGGGCCAGGGTCTCGGTGGCCGGCGGCTTGGCATTGCTCGCCTGCGGTGCGGGGCTGGCAGGGCTGGCGGGCGCGGGCTGCGCCACCATCCCGCGGGACTGCCCGGGCAGGGGCATGCCGGGCAGGGCCATGGCCTGCGGCAGCGGCGCGTCGCTGTAGCCCACCATCGGGGCGGGGGCTTGCGGCAGGGTCGGTGAGGCGGCCATGGCGTGGGGCGTCGCAGGGTGGGGCGGGGCTCGGGCTCAGGGCATCGGCACGTGGGTGCGGACGTACTCGCGGATCTCGTTGAACTTGTGCCGCGCGCCGGCCCGCAGGACGGACCAGTAGCGCGCGCCGCCCTGATGCCGGCCGCCTTCGCTCGACGCCACCACGCGGTTCTGGGCCACGAGGTGCGCCAGCACGATGACGGCGCAGCGGATGTTGACCAGCGGGTCCTCGAGGCTCGCGCGCTCCTCGCTGATGGGCTCCCAGGCGTAGTCGCGGGCATTGGCGTAGCTCAGCTGGAACAGGCCCACCGAGTACTGGCCGTTGGCCTCGCGGTAGCGCGAGTGCGGGTTCCAGCTCGATTCGAACTGCGCCATCGCGACCATCAGCTCGCCCCAGAACTTCAGCTGGTGCGCGGCGTCGAGCTGGTTGTAGCCGGCGAGATAGCTCTCCGGATTGCCCTGGTCCAGCTCGGCCTTGTGGGCGCGGATGCATTGCAGCAGCTCGCGGGACCAGTTGGCGCGGTCCGGGTAGCGGGCGCTCTCCCAGGACAGGCTGGCCGGGTCGCGCGGCGTCTGCGCCTGCAGGGCCTCGGCCTCGTCGGCCTCCAGGCCGTGGGCCTGGGCCGGCGCGGCGTCGTCCAGCAGCGAGCCGAAGCCCACGAGGGCATAGCGGCGCCCCTTGTTGGCGGCGGCGTGGTTGCGTTCCATCACGCCGGCCGTGGTCTCGTTGGGGGACCAGGTGTTGCCTTCCAGCGTGTGCAGCGTGCCGTTGTCGTCCACCGAGACCACCAGCCCGGCATGGCTCTCGCGCCCGGGCGAGCCGGTGAAGAACACATCGCCCGGCCGCGGCCGGAAGTCCTGTGCGGGGTCGTAGGGGCGGGACTGCTCGACCGCGTGGTAGCGCCCGGCCTGCTCGAACTGCGCGCGCAGATTGCCCGCGCCGGCACTGCCGCGCACGCCGGTGTAGCCGCCACTGCGCAAGGCGAAGGTGGTGAAGGCGGCGCAGTAGGCCGAGTTGTGGCGGCCCGTGGTCGCACTGAGGCCGCATTCGCGCAGATAGGCCACGATGCGGCCCTCGGGATCGTCGTTGATCGTGGCGTCCCCGCCGGCGGCGCGGTTGCTGTTGACGATCTCGCGCACGCCCAGCTCGCGGGCCGCGGCGGCCAGCACGGCATGGCGCACGCCGCTCGTGCCCGACAGCGCCGCCTGCAGGAAGCGCGAGGGCGCCGTCGGGGCCACGGTGCGGGCCGCCACCTCGAGGGACTCGGCGACGCTGGTGCCCGGCGCCGTCTGGTTGAGGCGCTCGTCGGGCTCGGCGACGCCGCCGTCATGCTCCAGCGGCAGGGCGCGGTACTGCGCCCAGTCGCCGCCGATGTTGTAGCGCCCGTTGCCGAAGAGGTGCAACTCGCGGAAGGCGTGCACCACGGCGCCGCTGTCCGGCGTGAAGCAGTATTCCAGGCGCACGCGCAGGGCGGCGAAGCTCGGCTCCTCGCGGGCGTAGACGTGGGCGTCGTCGAAAATGCGGGCCTTCACGTGCAGGTGCCAGCCGGCGGCGTCGCTGCCGGCCAGGGGGCTGATGCGGACCTGGCCCAGCGAGCGCCCGTTGTGCTGCCAGCGGACCTCGATGCCCAGGCAGGCCACGTCGCCGCGGGCGCCCTCCAGGCGGGGCCAGTCGGTGAGCGACAGCGTCGGGCCGTCCTGGAAGGCGGCCGGCGAGGCGGGAGCGGCGTCCCCCGGATGCTTGTAGCCGCGCAGCTGGTCGAGCTGGCACTGGCGGGCGCCCTGCTGCGTGCTGACCCGCCACATCTGCGCGCCGTTCACGGTGCTGGCAATGCGCTGCGGCCCGGCGGGCGCAGCGGGGGCGGCGGGCGAGGCCGCGTCCATCGACAGGGCCAGGGGCTGTTGCATCACGGGGGCGGGCGCCGGCACGAGCACGGGGCCGCCGGCGTCCAGGCTCAGGCCCTGAGCCCCTGCGTCGCTCATCCCTTGCGCCGCCAGACCTTGCGCGAGGCATTGCCGCGAGGTCACGAGCCGCATATAGGTGTCCCAGTCCCACACGGCGTTGGGGCAGTCGGCATGCGTGGTGCCCGAGTCGACCTCGCTGTGGCCGAGGATGTGCGCGCGGTCGGGCGTGATGCCGAAGCGGTCGCACAGCCAGGTCACGAGCGCGGCCGAGGCCTCGAGCTGCAGCCGTGACGGCGCGGTCCGCACATGGCCGCGGTGGCCGGCGTCGGCGACGTGCTCGATGCCGATGCTGTTGCTGTTGGCCGTGTGCGCGTGGTAGGCCACGTCCTCGTTGCGCACCATCTGCACGACCTCGCCATCCTGGCCCACGATGTAATGGGCGCTCACGCGGGCGGCCGGATCCTGGAACCAGCTGATCGTGCCGTTGATGGCGCGGGCGCGCTCGGCATCGGTCCGGCAGTGGCCGGTGGTGCAGCCGTCGGTGATGTGGATGACGATGCGCTGGATGTCGGCGCGGCCGCGGTTGGCCGGGCGGTAGTTGCCCGTGGCGGCCTGCACGAAGCGGCGGGCGAGCGGGTACTGCGGCGCGGTCGTGCCCATCGGTTCGGCCCACAGCGCCTGTGCGCCGACGCCGGCATGGCCCTCGGGTTGTGCGCCCTCGATGCCGCGCGCGTCGTCGTCCGCCGACAGGGCCTGCTCGCCGGCGTACTCCTCCTCGCCGCCCTCGGCCGCGAAGGACACGGACTGCCCCAGCTCCGCCGCACGCTCGCGGATCCACTGCACCTTGGCGCGGGTCAGGCGCACGCCGGAGTTGGTGAGGCCATCGCGCGGGCCGGCGTTGACGCCCACCACATGCACGCGCGGCGTGGCACCGCCCTCGATCCAGTAGACGGGCGAGCCGCTGGAGCCCGCGAGCTCCTGCACGTCGTAGTGCATGACCTCGTCGCTGATCTCGCGCACATAGCCGCGGTGGACGTGCTGCTTGTCGGGGTTGAGCACGGCGTTGACGATGGTGCCGACCGGGTCGTCGCGGCGCGAGCGGGCCGAGTAGCCGCACACGGCCACGCCCTCGGGCCGGCTCTGCGTGAGCTCCTCGACGGGCGAGAGATGACCGCCGGGCGCATTGCGCGGGGCGAGCACCACGGCGAAGTCGAAGTCGCGGCGGCCGGGGCGGTAGCTCGGGTGGGCGCGCCAGGTCGTGGTCTCGAAGCGGCCGAAGGGCTCGCTGCCGGCGCCATCGCCCGTCTTGCCGGGGATGATGACGAGCTTGGTGCAGCCGCTCACCACGTGCGCATTGGTCAGCAGCAGGCGCGGCGCGATGAAGAAGGCCGTGGCCTTGCCGATCATGCGATCGCCGTTGTAGCAGAGCACCTGGCCGATGGCGCTGTGCGGCAGCGCATGCGTGTCGTCCACGCCGGCCACCCACTTGACCGTGTCGGCGAAGAGGCGGATCTGGTCGCCCAGCGTGCCGTTGTAGGCGCGCAGCAGCACCTCCTGCGGTTCGACCCAGCTCTGGGCCTGCGCGGGCGCCTGGGCATCCGGCTCGTCCTCGTCCACGGCGAACTGGATGCCGAGGGGCACGTCCTCGGCCTTGAGGTGCCCGACGTAGCCGAGCCGGCCCTGGGCGAAGCGCGCGACGCCCTCGGGCGTGCTCTGCGAGGCCGGCGCCGCGAGCAGCGTGATGCCGGCGCGCTGGTAGGCCTCCAGCACCAGCTGCGAGCAGTAGACGGCATGGGCCTGCGGCCGCGGCACGCTCAGCACGCGGGCGATGGCATCGACGACGGCGCCCGTCACCGGGGCCACGATGGCCACGCCGCGCTGCACGATGCCGGGGTAGTTGTAGGGCTGGTCCTTGAACTGCCGGGCCTCGCTCAGCACGCGCTCGCGCTGCGTCGCGCTCAGATTGGGCACGCGGTAGGCCACGGCCAGGATGGCGTCGTGCAGGGCGGCCTCCACGGTCACCTCGCGCACGCCCGAGCCCACGGCCTCGATCACGCGGCCGCCGCCGAGGTACAGCATCACATGGCTGACGGGCGAAAGCGTGCCCAGGCGGATGGCCCGCGAGACCCAGGCCCGCGTGGTGCTGACGATGATGTCGCCGGCCTGCATGGCGTCCACGCCGATGGAGCGGCCGCCGGCGCCCGGGTCCAGCGGGATGTCCATGGCCTGCGTGCCGGGCTCGCGGCAGCCGTTGCAGGGCTCGCCACCATCGACATTGCCACTGCCATTGCCATTGCTGTTCCGATAGGCCTGCACGCCTTCATCCCCCTGGGCCGAGGACTGCGGAGGCGGGAAGGGGCCGAAGCCGTCGTCGTAGTCCAGGCCGGCGGCGACCGGGCCGGCGGGGGGCGGATTGACCGGCGCGCCAGACGCGGGGGCGGGCGAGGCGCCCGCGCCGGTGGCGGGCCGCGCGGCGGCGCTGTCGCCGCCCCATTCCAGGCTCGGGTCGCGGCCGGCGCCCGCCTGGCCGTAGGAACTGCCGTTGAACGAGCCCACCGCGCGGCGCAGGCCCCGCTCGCTCAGCCCGCTGAGGGACACATACATGTTCCCGCTCTGCGGCAGTTGCACGAAGTCGGGCTGCTGCGGCGTGCCGTCGCGGTAGGTCGCCAGGCCGAAGTAGAGCTTGGGCTGGCCCACGAAGTTGGCGAGCACGTCCTGCGGCAGGAGGTAGACGGCCTCGCCGCGGCGCGCGCGCAGCACGCCCTGGGCGCGGCTGGAGTAGAAGTTGCGGCGTCCGCGTCGCCCGCGGGCATCGGCCCGGAACAGCGCCGGGTCCGTGGCCACGGCCACTTCGAACAAGGGACTCTCCGTGCGGATGGTGAAGCCCAGCACGCTGAAGCGGTCATCCACCTGGTCTCGATTGGCCTGAATGCGTGGCATCGCTCACTCCTTGGTTCGCTGCTCGGGGGGCTCGTCGTCGAAGACTTGCTCCCAGAATCGGTTGGGGGCCTCGATCCCGAGATCTCGCAGATGGCGGTCCATGAAGCTCGGCACCGCGTTGAGTTCCCGGAAGAAGACCCGTTCGCCACTCTCGACATGCTCGATCGAGCCTCTCCAGTCGCGCACCCCGCGTGACGGTTGATCGCCGTGCTCGCACCAGACCCTCACGATGAAGGCGGCGCTGCGGTCGTTGATCAAGGCCATGGCAGAAGGGCGCTGGTGGGGCCGGAATGACGGCCAGGTGATCTTGCGACGGCCCCCATCACCGCCGCATCACGCCGGCATCACACGCCCATCACACCGGCGTGCCGGGCGTGAGGCCCATGTGATGTCGGCGCGCGCGGCCGCATCGCCCGGCGCCGAGGGCCGGGGCGAAACGAAGCAGGGGAATGGGCGAGCCGCCGGCCGGCGCAGCGACAGTCGAGCTTCGATCAGCGAAGGGAGGAGAAGGGAGGAGAAGGGAGGAGAAGGGCGGGTCAATGCCCGAAGTCGAGCTGCGTCTGCAGCTGGGCGTCCGCCTGGGCGAGGTGCCAGCGGACCTGCATCAGCGCCTCGCTCCAGGGCAGGAGCACCTGGGCCGGCGTGGCCGCCGGATAGGGCAGGGCGTGAGGCTCGAACAGGCCGCGGCGGGCCGGCGTGAGCGGCGCGGAGGGGGCGGCCGGCTGGGTCGCCTCGCGGGCGATCTCCTGGTAGAGCGCCAGCGTCTCGGCCATGGGCGCGATGGCCAGCTCGCGCTTGAGGGCGGAGCGGCAGCGCTCGAACTGCGTCAGGGCGAGGGCGCGCTGGCCGGCGGCCAGGTGGCAACGCATCAGTTCGCGGTGGACGTCCTCGCGCAGGGCGTCCATGTCCAGCATCGCCTCGCCGTGCTGGATCGCCTCCTGCCAGCGGCCCTGCAGGCTGCTGAGATGCATGAGGCGCGCCAGGGCACCGAGCTGCGTGCGGCGGTGGCGTTCGCGCAGGCGCAGCGCCCAGTCGTCCTGGTAGCCGGCCAGCACGTCACCACGGTAGAGCAGCACGGCCTCGCGCAGCGCCTGCACATCGGCCGGCTCCAGCTGGTCCACGGGCTTGGCGAGGGGCTTCTCGACGAGCGCCAGGTAGCGCTCCAGGTCCGACTGCACCAGCACATGCCGGGCGATGCGCACGCCGCCCTGGCGGTCGGTCTCGATGATGGCGGCGGTGTCGGGCGGCAGCTCCAGGGCCCGGCGCAGGCGCCACAGCAGGGTGTTGAAGCAGGCGGCGCTGGCCGACTCCGGCCCGGCGCCCCAGAGTTCGCGGCACAGCTCGCCGCGGTTGAGCGTCTGGCCGCGGCCGAGGGCGAGCAAGGCCAGCAGCCCGCCCAGCCGCCCGTTGAGGGCGAGGCTGCGCTGCGCAGGCCAGGCGCTGGCCTGGAGGCTGACGCTGTAGGCGCCGAACAGTTCCAGGCGAAGCTGAACATCCATATGACTCGGTGGCGCCGCCCGGGGGCGGACGCTCGTGAGAACCGCTGGGCTGGCGATCTTGGCACAACTGCCCAGGTGAGCAGCCCCCTACTGTCAGAACTGGCAGGGTCGAAGTTAGGGATGTTCAGGGCGGCCACAGCGGCACAGCGCCGGCGGCCACGCGGGGTGCATGGCGCACCCCGGCCGCGTCAGTGCAGCGATTCGCCCGGGGGCGCGCCGTTGACGAGGCTGAAGACGGCCTCGCCGATCGTGCCGGCCTCGATCTCTTCCTCGGTGGCTTCGCGCACGTCGCGCACGCGCAGGTGCATGCGCAAGCCCACGCCGGCCAGCGGGTGATTGCCGTCCAGCACCACGTGCTCCGGGTAGACCTCGGTGACGGTGTAGATCAGCTCCTTGGGCATGTCTTCCGTGGCGGCGCCCTCGGGCAGGCCTTCGAACTGCATGCCGACGTCCACGTTCTCGGGCATCAGGCTGCGGGCCTCGAAGCACACGAGGTGGGCGTCGTAGTCACCGAAGGCGTGCTCCGGGTCCAGGGCCACGCTGGCCTCGAAGCCGGCTTCCTGGCCGGTGATGGCTTCCTCGACCTTGGCGAACAGGTCCTCGCCGCCGAAGAAGAACTCCAGCGGCTCGGCCAACTCGTCGATCAACTGGCCTTGGGCATCTTCCAGTCTCCAGCTGAGGGAGACCACACAGGGGGCGGTGATTTGCATCGCGCTATTGTTTCACAGCCGCCCTGGCCATCCCCGGGAAGTGGAGGCTGGCCTCGGCGCCGGGGCCGTCCGGGCGGGCGCCCAGCCACAGGCTGCCGCCGTGCCCCTCGGCAATCTGGCGGGACAGCACCAGGCCGATGCCGCTGCCGCCGGGCTTGGTCGTGTAGAAGGGGACGAAGAGATTGGCGGGGTTCGAGATCCCCACGCCGCGATCGCGCAGCCACAGTCGCTCGGGCGGGCAGGCACAGACCAGCTCCACCTCGGGCACCGTGATGCCCGCGGCCCGCTCCGCCTCGTGGGCGTTCTTCAGCAGATTGCCCAGGAGCTGCTCGATCTGGCCGGCGTCGCCGTGGAAGGGCAGGTGGGCCGGGGCGTCGCAGGGCTGGCCCGCGGCATCCACCCAGGCCAGCCTCACGCCGCCGGACAGGGCCGCCAGACCCTGCAGCAGGGGCAGCAGGTCGAAGAGCTGCCACTGGGGCTCGGGCAGGCGGGACCAGCGGGCGTAGCGCCGCACGAACTCGCTGAGCTGGCGCGCGCGGGCCTCGATCAGCGGCAGCGCCTCCTGAAGGTCCTCGGCCCAGGCCTGCTGCGCGGGCGCCGCCGCCTCGGCGGCCGCGGCCGCCCCCGGCTGCAGGCTGCCGCTGAGGCTGATGATGGGGGCCAGCGCGTTCTGCACCTCATGGCTGAGCACCCGCAGCAGATGGTGCCAGGCCTTGAGTTCCTGCTCGCGCAGGGCCTGGCGCAGGTCGCTGATGCACAGCAGGGTGTGGCAGGGCGCCGTCAGGGCCTGGCGATGACGGCGGATGCGCCAGGTGCCGCTGGCGCCCGGGAAGGCGTGCTCGCAGACCACCTCCTGCGCGCCGTCCATCCAGACGGACAGGCCCAGCGCGTCGGCCGTGCCGCCCAGCAGCGTGGCACCGGGCGCCTTCAGCAGCAGCTCCGCGCTGGGGTTGATCAGGCACAGCTGCCCGGCGTCGTCGAAGGCCAGCACGGCCACGTCCAGGGCCTGCAGCACGGTGCGCGTGAGGTCCTGCTCGGCGCGTGCCTGGTCCTGGACCTGACGCAGCTGCCGGCCCAGGGCGGCGATGGGCGCGGCCAGCTCCGCCAGCCCGGGACCCGGGTGCAGGCGCAGCGTGGGATCGCCCTGGGCCAGGCCCTCGAGCACATTGGCCGCCTGACGCAGGCGGTCCTGCCAGCGCCGCTGCCAGGACACGCATCCCCAGGCCCAGGCCAGCAGCGCCAGCGCCATCAGCAGGACCTTGGGATAGATGAGCCAGGGCAGCTGCCACAGGCACAGCGCCAGGGCGAGCAGGGCGGGCAGCCCGGCGGCCCAGCCTCCCAGCCAGGCCAGCCAGACCCGCGAGACCGCGTACCGACGGGGCCAGGTCTTGCCCGTCATAGGCCGTGCTTGCCCAGCCGGCGGTAGAGGGCCGATCGGCTGAGCCCGAGCAGGCGGGCGGCCTCGTTGGCCTGGCCGTCGCAGTGACGCAGGGCCGCCTCGATCCAGGCCCGTTCGGCCTCTTCCAGATTCCAGTGGCGCTCCTGCGGCTCCGAGGGCGGCTCGGTGCCGGCCGGTCCCTGCAGCGCCAGGTCGGCGCCGTGGATCAGCGGGCCGGTCGCCAGTAGGCAGGCCCTGGCCATGCAGTGCGAGAGCTCGCGCACATTGCCGGGCCAGCGGTGGCGGCGCAGGGCCTCCAGCGCATCCGGGCTGAGCAGCGGCACCGGACGCTGCTCGCGCTCCGCATGCGCCGCCAGCAGCAGGCGGGCCAGCGCGACGACGTCCTCGCCGCGCTGGCGCAGGGCCGGCATGTGCAGGCGGACGGTGTTGAGGCGGTAGTAGAGATCGCGGCGGAAGCTGCCGGCCTCCACCCGGGCCTGGAGGTCCTCGTTCGTTGCCGCGATCAGGCGCACATCGGCGCGGCGCTGCCGGCCCGAGCCGAGCCGCTCGAAATGGCCGCTCTCCAGCGCCTGCAGGAGCTTGGCCTGCTGGGCCAGGGGCAGGTTGCCGATCTCGTCCAGGAACAGCGTGCCCCCATCCGCCAGCTCGAAACGCCCGATGCGGGTCTGGCGCGCGTCGGTGAAGGCGCCGCGCTCATGGCCGAACATCTCGCTCTCGAACAGCGTCTCGGGGATGGCGCCCATGTTGACGGCGATGAAGGGCCGGTCCGCGCGTGCGGACTGCCGATGGATGGCCTCGGCCAGCTGCGTCTTGCCCGTGCCGTTCTCGCCGCTGATCAGCAGACTGACCTGGCTGGGGGCCACCGCCTGCACCTGGCTCATGAGGGCCTGCATGACGGGCGAATCCGCCACCCAGCGGCTGGTGTGCGAGCTGTCTGCGCGCAGGCACTGGTTCTCGCCGGCCAGACGCCCAGCGGCCAGGCGGGCCTGGCGCAGCTGCAGCTGGGTCTGCAGCGTGGTGAGCAGGCGGGTGTTGTCCCAGGGCTTTTCGAGGAAGTCCGAGGCCCCCAGTTGCAAGGCCTGGACGGCCAGCGGCACGCTGCCCCAGGCGGTCAGGGCCACGATGGGCAGCTCGGGGTCCAGGGTCCGGGCCTCGCGGATGAGGGCCAGGCCTTCCTGCCCCGAGGTGGTGTCGTCGCGGAAGTTCAGGTCCGCCAGCAGCAGGCTGTGCTCGCGGGCCTGCAGCGCCGCCAGGGCCTCGCCGGGCGAGGCGGCGAGCACGCAGGGCAGGCCCGCCGCGGCCAGCAGCTGGCGCAGGGCAATGCGGATGGCGGCATCGTCGTCCACGACGAGCAGGGGCGGGTGCGGATCCAGGTCAGTCATGGCAAGAGGCGGGCGGCCAGGGCCGCCGATTGTCACTCCTGGGCCGCACCGGCCCCGGCCTCCAGGCGCGGGGGGCGGCTGCGCTCACAGCGCCTGCAGCAGGCGGGACGGCGACTGGCGCAGCGCCTGGCGCGCCGGCAGCCAGGTCGCGAGCAGCGCCACGCTGGCGATCAGCAGCGCGGAGGCCGCCGCGCCCCACAGGAAGTCGACGCTCTGGAGGTCCAGGGCGCCCAGGGCCATCCAGCCGGCCGGCAGTCCCAGCAGCAGGGCCAGGGCCAGCTGCCAGAGGCTGCGACCCAGGAGCAGCGCCAGCAGGGCCCCCGGCGGCGCGCCGACCGCCGTCCGCACCGCCAGCTCATGCCGCCGAAGGGCGACGGCGCGGTGGGTCACGCCATAGATGCCGCTGACCGCCAGCAGCAGGCTCATCAGTCCCAGGGCCGTGCAGACGCCGGCCCTGACGTCGGCGCCGGCCAGGGCCATCTGCTGCCGTTCGCGGGCGCTTCGGACGCTCTGCAGCGCCAGGTCGGGATCGGCCTCGCTGACGGCGCGGGCCATCCACTCGCGCTGCGAGGCCGTGTCGCGGCCACCCACCCAGGCCAGCTCCATCCGGGTCGGCGGGGCCGACAGCTGGGCCAAGGGCTGGTAGGCGACCGCCTGGCGCTGGTGGTCCAGACGGACCAGGCCGTGCGCCACGGGCTCGCACACGCCCACGATGGTGATCCAGCTCAGCTCCTGCGGACGGTCCGGATCCAGCCAGGCGAAGCGCCGGCCCAGCGCCGACTCCCCGGGCCAGTGCTGCTGCGCGAAGGTCTTGTTGACCACCGCCACGAGCTGGCCGCCCTCGCGGTCCTGGCTGCCGAAGCCGCGGCCTTCCAGCAGGCGGATGTCCAGCGCCTGGAAGAAACCGGCGCTGACGCCGTAGCTGTTGCTGATCGGCGCGCGTTCAGCGGCGACCGGCTGCCCCTCGAGGGCGAGCAGTTCCACGGCGCTGGCCGAGCCTCCCGGGAGGAAGGTGGCCAGGGCGACGCCGTGGATGCCGGCCGCCTGGGCGTGGCTGTCCAGCTGGGTTTCGAGGCGGGCCCACAGCGCCTGCGTGGCCTGCCGGCGGCGCGCAGCGAGCTCCTCGGTCGGGAGTGCGGTGCTGGCGGCGGTGGCCGGGGACGGTGCCGGGGCCTGCCAGTGCACCTGGGCCGTCAGCACGTCGTCCATGCGCGCGCCGGTGCTCTGGCCCAGGCGTTGCTGGGCCGCGTAGAGCTGCGTGCCCGTCACCCACAGCAGCAGCGCCGCGAGGCTCATCTGCAGGACGACGAGCAGGCGGCTGAAGCGGCCGGCCCGGACCCCGGGACTGCCGCGCTGACCGTCCTTGAGCACGTCGGCGGTGTCGACGTCGCTGCCGCGCCAGGCGGGCAGGCCGCCGGTCAGCAAGGCGGTGAGCAGGGCCAGCAGCAGCGCAAAGAGGATCGCCTTCGGACGCAGCGCGAAATGGATCCAGAAGGGCATGCGGCCGTCCGAGGTGGCCTCGGCCGCCTGCTGGGTGAGGGTCAGGGCCCAGGCGGCGAAGAAGGCGCCGACGGCGGTGGCCAGCAGGCTCAGCACCAGGGTTTCCATCAGGCTCTGCAGGACGAGGCGGGCGCGTGGCGCTCCCAGGGCCAGGCGCAGGGCGATGTCCTGACGGCGCTCGTTGGCGCGCCCCAGCAGCAGGTTGCCGGCATTGAGGCTCACCAGGCACAGCAGCAGCGCGGCGGCCACGGCGAGGGCCTGGCTGATGGTGTCGGCATCGCTCATGCCCCAGCTCGTGTAGCCGACGGCCACCAGGCCCAGCTGGGCGTGGCTGCGCGGGTAGCGCTGGGCCAGCTGCTGCCCGGCGAGGTCCAGCTCCGCCTGGAGCGAGGCCATGCCGGCCTGCGGCTTCAGTCGTGCCAGCAGCATCACGTGGCCGGGGGTGCCCAGGCTCATGCGCTCCTGGCGCTGCATCTGCTCGGGGCGGGGGGCCTGGAAGGGCAGCCAGAGCCGCTGGTTCAGCGGCAGGCGCACGGTGTCGGGCAGGACGCCGACGACGGTGCGCTCCACGCCATTGACGCGCAGCACCTGGCCCAGGGCCTGCGTCGAGCCAAGCAGCTGCTCGCGCCAGAGGCTTTCGCCGATGACGACGACAGGCGGGGCCCCGGGCAGCTCGTCGGTGGCCTGCAGCAGGCGGCCCTGCAGCGGGCGGACCGCGGCCCAGCGCCAGAAGGGCGCGGCGATCTGCGCGGCGGACACCACCACCGGCGTGCGCCGCGGGCTGCCTACCGTGGCGGCCAGGGTGGTGAGCGGCGCCAGGTCCTCGACGCTCGTCAGGCTGTCGCGGAACTCCAGCAGGTCGGCGTAGAGCACGCTGCGGGCCTGCATGCGATCACCGTCGCGGGTGGCCTCGATGCCCACGACGCGGTCCGGCGCCTCGAAGGGCAGGCTGCCTTCGATGAAGCCCAGGTACATGCAGTAGCAGTACACCGCGAAGCCCAGGCCGCAGGCCAGGGTCAGCAGGGTCAGGAGCGATTGCCAGGGCGCGCGGGCCAGGCTCAGCAGGGCCAGTCGGAGGTCCTCACGCATGGAGGACTCCCGGCATCGCGGGGCGCATGGCGTTGATGGACGCCCCGGCAGGAGCGGCGGGTGCGGCGAGCGCGGTGGGCAGGGCGCCGTCGCGCACGATGCGGCCATCGAACATGTGCACCGTGCGCGCGGCCAGCGCCGCTTGGCGGGCGTCATGGGTCACCATGCAGAGCGTGGCGCCGGCGGCATGGGCGGCGCACAGCAGCTCCATCACGCGCTCCGCATTGCGGGAATCGAGGTTGCCGGTGGGCTCGTCCGCGAGGATCAGGCGGGGCTGGCCCACCAGCGCCCGGGCGATGGCCACCCGCTGCTGCTGGCCGCCCGAGAGCTGGGCCGGCAGATGCCGCGCCCGATGCACCATGTCCACCTGCGCGAGCGCCGCGGCCACGCGCTCCCGGCGCTCGGCCCGGGACAGGTCGGCCCGGTAGAGCAGGGGCAGGCCGACGTTGTCCTCCACGCTCAGCTCACCGACGAGGTTGAAGGCCTGGAAGACGAAGCCGATCTCGCGGTTGCGCAGGGCGGCGCGCTGCCGCGCATTCAGGCTGCCGACCTCGACACCCGCCATCTCGTGGCGCCCCTGGGTGCCCGTGTCGAGCAGGCCCAGGACGGACAGCAGCGTGGACTTGCCGCAGCCCGAGGGGCCGGTGATGGAGAGGAACTCGCCGCCCTGGATCTCCAGGTCCAGGCCGTCCAGGGCATGGGTTTCCATGTCATCGGTGAGGTAGGCCTTGCTCAGCTGGTGCAGGCGCACCAGCGCGGCGGGGCGTTCAGGCGTGGGGCTCATGTCGTCTCCTGGGAGTGGGAATGTAGGGGAAGGGCGGGGCTCATTCCAGCCGGACGGGGGTATTCACCGGCCAGTCGCTGGTGTCTGAGGTGACGATGCGATCGCCGGCTTGCAGCCCGGCTTCGATGGCGATGCGGCCCACGGCGGCGGCGCCGAATCGCACGGGGACGCGCCAGGCGAGGCCCTGCGCATCGAGGCGGTAGACGTGGCCCTGGGCGTGGGGCTGGCTGAACAGCGGGCGCGGCACCTGCACGGTCTGCGGCAGCTCGCGCAGCAGCACCGTGCCGTCGATGCTAAGGTCCGGGCGCGCGCCCGGGGGCAGGGCCTGGTCCAGGGCCACGTTCACCTTCACCACGCCCTGCTGCACCTTGGGGGCGATGCGTTCGATGTGGCCGCGGACCCGGGACTCGCTCGCGCTGTTGCGCAGGTCCAGCTCGACGCGCTGGCCCGGTGCGAGCTCGCGGGCCTGCGATTCCGGCACCTGGAGCTCGGCCATCAGCGACTCCGGCTTGCCCAGGCGCGCGAGGCTGGCACCGGCCGCGACGGACTGCCCGATCTGCAGGCCGAGCTCCTGCACCACGGCGTCCATGGGGGCGCGAATCCAGAGGCTGTCCTGCCGTGCACTTTCAGCGGCCAGGGCCTGGCGCAGGCGCTCCACCGCGGCCTGCCTGGCCTTGATCTGCGCGCGGACGCTCTCCTGCTGCTGGGTCAGCACCGTGCGCTCCAGCAGCAGCAGGTGGCGGGCCTGCTCGAGGTTGAACTGGCTGCGCTGGTGGGCGATCTTGGTGACCAGGCCCTCTCGCAGCAGCTCCTCGTCGGCATTCCACTGGAGCAGGGCGCTGCGCTCCGCGTAGGCCGCGCGGTCCACGGCACTGCGCTGCTGGGTGATCTGGCTGCCGAGCGTGGCCTGCAGCGCGCGGCATTCGGCCTCGGCCTGCTCGTGCTGCCAGCGTGCGTCGAGCACGCGCTGCTCCTGGGCCGGATTGGACAGCTTCAGCAGGCTGTCCCCCGCCTTGACCGCCTGGCCCGGTTGCACCGACAGGCGCTCGATGCGGCCCTCCATCGGCGCCGTCAACCATTGCGGGTCGCGCAGCTGCAGGCTGCCGGGCGCGCGCAACTCCTCGCGCAGCGGGCCCAGGCTGACCGTGCCCAGCTGCACATGGGCGGCCCGCACGCGACGCTCCACCCGCTGGCCCCACAGCGTGCTGATGCCGGCGCCCAGCAGCACGGCCACGAGGGCCAGACCCGGCCACAGCAGGCGGCGGTGGCGGGCCAGCAGAGGCCAGCGGCGGGCGGGGCGTGTGATGTCCATGGGCGCGGGAACGTCGTGAAAAGGGGTGATCAGCAGAAGGGGAGTCGATGCCGGCGAGCGGGGCCGGCATCCTGCGTGATTGCAGGACTCGTGCCAGGCGCCGGATCGGCCTGCGCGCCCGGTGTGCGGGGCTGCCGGGCGCGACGCCGGACCTTGAGCTATCCCAAGATCGGGACGCCGGAGCGCTCAGGCGTCTCGAATCCGGGACGGCGGCTCGCGCACAATCACGGCATGAATATCCAAACCCCGACGCCGCTGCTGGGCGGCCAGAGCCCCGAGCAATTCATGCGCCAGTACTGGCAGCGCAAGCCGCTGCTGGTGCGCCAGGCGCTGCCCGGCATCCAGCCCCCCGCCAATCGAAGCGAGCTCGCCGCCCTGGCCGCCAGCGAGGACGTGGAGTCCCGCCTGGTCTCGCAGTTCGACGGCAAGTGGGCCCTGAAGCACGGGCCGGTGAACAAGCTGCCGCCCTGGAGCAAGCCCGGCTGGACGGTGCTCGTGCAGGGGCTGGACCTGCACGTGCCGGCGGCGCAGGAGCTGCTGGCGAAGTTCCGCTTCGTGCCCGAGGCGCGTCTGGACGACCTGATGATCTCCTACGCCACCGACGGCGGCGGCGTCGGTCCGCACTTCGATTCCTATGACGTCTTCCTGATCCAGGTCCACGGCAAGCGCCACTGGCGCATCGGCCGCCAGGGGCACGCCACCACCGGCGCGCTGCGCCCGGACGTGCCGGTCAAGCTGCTGGCGGACTTCGAGCCCGAGCAGGAATTCACCCTGGAGCCGGGCGACATGCTCTACCTGCCGCCGGGCTGGGCGCACGACGGCATTGCCCTCGGCGAGTGCATGACCTGCTCGGTGGGCTTCCGCACGCCCTGGCGCGCCGAGCTGGCCCGCGAGCTGCTGCAGCGGCTGATGGACGACGAGTCCCAGGCCTACGCCAACAAGATGTACGCCGACCCGAAGCAGCCGGCCACCGAGACGCCGGGCGCCATTCCGCAGCAGCTGCTGGACTTCTCCCGCGATGCCTGCGAGCGCGCCCTGCGCGAACCGCTGGCCCTGGAGCGTGCGCTGGGCGAGGCGCTCACCGAGCCCAAGCCCAAGGTCTTCTTCGAGATGGGCGAGGCCTTGCCGGACGGCGCCGGCGCCGTGCTGGATCGGCGCAGCCGCATGATGTATGACACGGCCCATGTCTTCATCAACGGCGAGTCCTACCGCGCCGGTGGCCGGGACGCCCGGCTGATGCGCCGCCTGGCCGATCAGCGCGCATTGACGGCGAAGGAGGTGGCCCAGTTGTCCGACGGCGCCCGCGAGCTGCTGGACCAATGGGCGGAGGATGGCTGGGTGCAGGCGGACGGCGCGGCACTCGGCTGATCAGGCCCGGCTTGCGGCCGGCCAGGAGGTGGCTTGATGGACGATTCGATGAAGGCTGAACCGACGGCGCCCGAGCGCGTGCTGCTGCAGGGCCAGCCGGCCGTCGAGCAGGCCCTGCTGGACGAGCTGCTTCGGGCCTGTCGCGGCGGGGCCTTGCAGATCTGCTGCTTCGACACCGATTTCCAGCGCTGGCCGCTGTCCAACCCGGCCGTGCTGGAAGCCTTGCGCCAGTGGGTGGCCCCGCAGCGCCGCCTGCGTCTGCTGGCCCATGACTACGAGGCGCTCGCGCGGCGCCATCCGCGTTTCGTGCAATGGCGCCAGCTCTACGGGCATGCCGTGGAGGCGCGCCAGCTGAGCGACGAAGGCCCGGTGGATCACCGCCGCCCGGCCGCGCTGCTGCTGGGCGAGCCGCCCCGGCTGTGGCGTCTGCTGGAGGCGCGGCAGGGGCGGGCCGTCGTCGAAAGCGACGCGGGTGCGCATGGCGCAGCGCTCGAGTGGTTTGATGCGGTCTCGCAACGTTCCGAAGAATCCTTTGCGTCCAGCACTTTGGGACTCTGACTAGCGCGAAAAGCTGACGCTATAATTTCGGGCTAGGCGAGGGAAGCGCTCGAGGTTTCCACGTCTTGTTCTGTTGGGGTGGCTGGGGACGCAATCGTTTTGGCGATGCGGACACAGTCCTCTCGAAGAATTACCGGTAATTGAATCTTCGTCTAATAGATCTTGAGGACAAGTATGAATAAGTCGATCCTGTTGGCTTCCCTGCTGGCTGCTGCTGCCCTGACCGCTTGCGGCAAGAAGGCTGAAGAAGCTCCTGCTGCTGCTCCGGCTCCCGCCGCTGCTCCGGCTCCCGCCGCTTCGGAAGCCGCTTCGGCTCCGGCCGCTGACGCTTCGGCTCCCGCCGCTGCTGACGCTGCTTCGGCTGCTGCCAGCAAGTAATCGGATCCCCGATTCAGGAAAAACCGCCGTGCCGCAAGGCCGGCGGTTTTTTCTTTGCCTGAGCCATTTCCACGCCCCCCGCGCCAAGGTCCGACCCCGCGCCCGGCACAGGCACTCCCCGGGGCATGAGCCCCCGCCCCATCCCCCGCGCGAACGACGGCCGCCCCGACTCCGGCCCACACTGCCCGTCCGCGTCCCGTCCCGTCCTCGCCCCCAGCCCGGTGCACTGCACTGCAACTGCCCCCCCAGCCCGATCAGCCGAATGGCAGGCGGGCGTGTTGGCGGAGGTAAAAGGAGGAGCCGGCACCGGCAGGTGACGGCGGGGGACACGGAGCAGACACGCCCGCCTGCCGTTCGGCGTGCGCTCGGTCGCGTCAGTGGGTGCAGTGCCCGGATCGCCGACCCGTCACGCCCATGAGGCGATCTTCTCAGTCCTCGGTCTTCGGTCTTCGGTCTTCGGCCTTCGGCCTTCGCACGCACACCCTCCCACCCCCAAGCGCCCGTGGGACGAAAAAAAGCCCCTGACACCGAAGCGCTCAGGGGCTTTCCTCTGCAGGGCCAGCGCGGGGACTTGCCCCGCTCCTCTCACCGCAGGTCTTCTTGCAGCAGCGACAGGATGCGCTTGGCGTTGTCGTCCGTCTGCTGGACGCCTTGCGGGTCGGTGATGCTCACGACCGTCTTGGCGCCGTCCGACTTGACCAGCACACGATAGCGGTTGGCCGTGACCGTCTTGCCGAAACCGAAGAGCTTCGAGAAGAAGTTGGGCTCTTCCTTGCCGACCATGTTGGGGTCGGCGTAGCGCAGGAAGAACAGGCCCAGCTTGCGGTCGCGGTCTTCCACCGTGAAGCCGTGGCGATCCAGGGACTGGCCCACGCGGCGCCAGGCGCGATCGAAGTCCTCGTTGACCGTCAGGCTGCTCGGCACGTCGGCCAGATTGCGCGCCACGGGTTCTGCCGTCAGCTTGGTGGTGGCCGCCGCAGCGCCGGCGTTGGCCTGCAGGGCTTCCTTGGCGGCGTCTTCACGGCCGCCCAGCTTGAGCATCAGGCGCGACAGCATCTCGCCTTCCAGCGAGGGATCGGCCGGGCGGGGCTGCCACACGGTCTGGTCGCGCTGCTGGCTCGTGTAGACCTCCTGCATGCCGCGGTGGTAGATCGTGATCTCGGTGCCGCCGTTGACGCGCTCGATGCGCGTGCGGTACTTGTCCCGCTCGCCGGTGGAATAGAGGTTGTCCAGCGCCTGGCCGATGGTGCGACGGATGAAGTCCAGCGGCAGCTTGGCGCGGTTCTCGGCCCAGCTGGTTTCCATCACGCCGACTTCCGCCTGCTCCGAGGCGATCTCGAAGCCCAGGCCGGTCCAGAAGGCATGGATCTGCGGCCACAGCTGCTCGGGGGTCAGGCTGCTGCGCAGCACGCGCTGGCCATTGACGCGCTCCAGCTTGATGTCACCCACGGCATTGAGCGCGACGTTGCCAGCGGCGGCGGTGGCGGCGGCGCTGCGGGGCGCCGTCTTCTGGGTGGCCAGCTCGGACGCCGTGACCACGCCGCCGTTGTTGCGGCGCTCCTGGTTCAGCTGGGTCAGATCCGGCGGCACGTCCAGGCCACTCGTCTGCTTGGCGCCGCTGCGGTAGTCGACCTTGTCGGAGCCGATCACGCCTTCGATGGAGCTGCAGGCCGTCAGCGAAACCAGGACAAGACCGCAGGCGAGGCCCTTGGTCGGGGCAGAAAGAGAACGAGTCACGCTAGACATCTCCAAGAGAACACGGGCGGTGTTGTACCGCAGATTTGGGCCAAATCCGCGGCGCACACCTCAAATCACAGCAGGCCGCCTTCGCGCAGGGCCTGCTCGACACTGGCCTGACCCGCCGCGGTGAGCGGCGTGATGGGCAGGCGCAGGGCGGCCTTGCAGCGGCCCAGGCGCTCCAGCGCCCACTTGGTGGGTGCCGGGCTGGGTTCGCAGAACAGCTGCTTGTGCAGGTTGAGCAGCTGGAAGTGGAGGCGGGTGGCTTCCTTGACATCGCCGGCCAGCGCGGCCTTGCACAGCTCGTGCATGGCGCGCGGGGCCACGTTGGCCGTCACGCTGACGTTGCCGTGGCCGCCCAGCAGCATGAGGGCGATCGCGGTGCCGTCGTCACCCGAGTAGATGTGGAAGCCCTTCGGCGCATGCTTGACCAGGTAGGCCGCGCGCTCGATGTTGCCGGTGGCTTCCTTGACGCCGAAGACGCCGGGCAGGCTGGCGCAGCGCAGGGCGGTGTCCGGGCTCATGTCCGCCACGGTGCGGCCGGGCACGTTGTAGAGCATCATGGGGATGTCCACGGCCTCGGCGATCGCCTTGTAGTGCTGGTAGATGCCTTCCTGCGAGGGCTTGTTGTAGTAAGGCACGACCGACAGCGTGCAGTCGGCCCCGACCGACTTGGCGAAGCGGCTGAGGTTGATGGCCTCGGCGGTGCTGTTCGCGCCGGTGCCGGCCATGATGGGCACGCGCTTGGCGGCGTGCTCGACGGCCACGCGGATGATCTCGCAGTGCTCGTCGACCGTGACGGTGGGGGACTCGCCCGTGGTGCCGACCACGCCGATGCAGTCGGTGCCTTCGGCGATGTGCCAGTCGATCAGGCGGCGCAGGGCGTCATAGTCGACGCTGCCGTCTTCCTGCATCGGGGTCACCAGGGCCACGATGCTGCCAAGAATCGGTTTCATGAGGGTTCCTCGTAATCAGCTGATTCTACTGAAGCGGCGGACGGGTCTTGCCGAAGTGGCCGTTCAGGTCTTCAAGAGAGGTGATAGCGCGCCTGCAGGTCGCCCGGCGTTCGCTCGCGAACGGCGGCAACGCGCTGGATCTGCCGCGGGTTGACGCCCGCGCCATCGCCATCGGCGAAGCCGTCTTCGTAGGCCACGATGCGCAGCCCCCGGGCGGCCTCGAGCAGCTCGCCATGGCGCAGCAGGAAGTCCGGACGCGAGGGCCGGCCCAGCAGTTGATGACCGTCCGCAAAGGTCTCGTAGACCAGCCAGCCGCCGGGCGCCACGGCCTCGACGATGCGCGGCAGCAGCGGGCGCCAGAGGTAGTTCGTGACCAGCACGAGGTCGAAGCGGCGGTCCCCGAGGGGCCAGGGCGCGCCCTCGAGGTCCGCCTCGATGCGCTCGGCGCCGCAGTCCTGCAGGCCGGCCAGCGCCTGGGCGTCGCGGTCCACGGCGCAGACCTCCAGGCCCTGCGCCCGCAGCCAGCGCACGTGCCGGCCGCTGCCGCAGGCGAGGTCCAGGGCCGTCTGCCCTGCCGTGAAGTGGCGCTGCCAGCGCAGCAGCCAGGGGGAGGGCGGGGTCAGGTCTTGCATGTCGGACGATCGGTCAGGCGGGCGGGCGAGGGCTTGTGCCCTCAATGGGACTGGTTCAGCGCCTTGAGGGCGAGCCGGTCCACGAGCCCCGGCGCGAGGAGCTTCAGCCAGCGCCCCAGCTTGCCCTTGGTGCTCATCACGATGTCGCGCTCGCGTTGCAGCGTGCCGTCCAGGATGAGGCGGGCGCAGGTCTCGACGCTCATCGCGCCGCGTTCGTCCAGGCCGCTGCGGCCGGCCGGCTGGCCGTCGGCGCCGTAGCCACGGTAGCGGATCTCGGTGGCCACCACGCCGGGATAGGCGATGGTGACGGACACGCCGGCCGGCTGCATCTCCACGCGCAGCGCCTCGAAGAAGCCGGTCATGGCGAACTTCGTCGCGCTGTAGGCCGTGCGCCCCGGCACGCCGACGAGCCCCGCAAGGCTGGACACCGCCACCAGGCGCCCCTGGCTGGCCTTGAGCCAGGGCAGCGCGGCATGGCTGCACCACACCGCGCTCCAATGGTTGGTGCGCATGAGGGCCTCGTACCAGGCGAGGTCCTGCACGTCCTCCAGCAGCGCGTGCGCCGACATGCCGGCGTTGTTGACCAGCACGTCGATGCCGCCGAAGGCCTCGGTGGCGGCGCGGACGAGGCCCTGGCAGGCCGCCTGCGTCGAGAGGTCGGCCGCATGCACGAGCACCGTGGCGCCCAGGGCTTCGCAATGGGCCGACACCGCCTGGAGTTTGGGGAGCTGTCGCCCGCTGAGCACCAGGCGCAGGCCGGCGCCGTGCCGGGCGGCCCACTGGCGGGCCAGCTCGGCGCCGATGCCGTCGGAGGCGCCGGTGATGATGACGATCATGGGGGAGTCCTGCAGATGGAAAGGGTCGCGCGAGGCGCCGGCGGCGGGCCCCGGCGGCTCAGAAGCAGCTGAGCAGCTGGTTGCCCAGCTGCAGCATCAGGTGCGGATCCTGGTAGGCCGCGAAGGCCAGGATCAGCGCGAGCGCGATGATGCCTCGCCAGAGCCAGACGCGCCAGCCGGGCGTGCGCGATGCGGCGTCGCTCATGGGCCCTCGCGCGGCGCCTCAGGCGGCCACCGGCTGGCGCACGATGGCCTGCTCGCGCACCGGCAGGTTGACGAGCGCCGCCATCACGCCCAGGGCGATGGCCAGCAGCCAGACGACGTCGTAGCTGCCCGTGGCGTCGTAGAGCTTGCCCCCGAGCCACACGCCCAGGAAGCTGCCGATCTGGTGGCTGAAGAACACGAAGCCGCCCAGCATGGACATGTGCTGCGGCCCGAAGATCTGCAGCACCACGGCGTTGGTCGGCGGCACGGTGGAAAGCCACAGGAAGCCGATCACGGCCGAGAACACCCAGACGCTCGGCGCGCTCAGCGGCACCAGCAGGAACACCGTGATGGTGACGGCCCGCAGGCCGTAGATGGCCGAGAGCAGGTAGCGCTTGGGATAGCGCTGGCCCAGCAGCCCGGCGGTGTAGGTGCCGAAGATGTTGAAGAGGCCGATCAGCGCCAGCGAGGTGGTGGCCAGGCCCGGGTCCAGGCCGTGGTCCTTGAGGTAGCTGGGCATGTGGACCGCGATGAACACGACCTGGAAGCCGCAGACGAAATAGCCCAGCATGAGGAGCTGGAAGCTGCGGTAGCCGAAGGCCTCGCGCAGGGCCTGCAGGATGCTCTGGTGCGGGCCCGCGTGCGCGGGGGCGGGCCCCTTCTCGCGCAGGCCCAGGGCCAGGGGAATGATCAGCAGCGCCGCGCCGGCCAGCACCCACAGCGCCTGCTGCCAGCCGATGCCGGCGATCAGGTGGCTCTCGATGGGGATCATGCAGAACTGCCCGAAGGAGCCCGCCGCAGCGGCGACGCCAAAGGCCCAGGATCGCTTCTCCGGGCTCACGGCGCGCCCCAGCACGCCGTAGATCACCGCGTAGGTGGTGGCGGACTGGGCCAGGCCGATCAGCAGGCCGGCGCTGCCGGTGAAGGCCAGCCCCGATTGCGAGACGGACATCAGCAGCAGGCCCAGCGCATAGAGCAGGGCGCCGGCGACGAGGGCCTTCCAGGCGCCGAAGCGGTCGGCCAGCAGGCCGGCGATCGGGCCGGCAGCGCCCCAGGCGAGGTTCTGGATGGCCAGGGCGAAGGCGAAGGTCTCGCGCGGCCAGCCGCGCTCCACGGTGATGGGCTGCAGCCACAGGCCGAAACCGTGGCGGATGCCCATGGAGAGCGTCACGATGAGGGCTCCGCACAGCAGGACCTGCTGGACGGAGGGGGAGCGGGCGGGGGCGGCGGCGGGGGACTGCATCGCCGCAATGTAAGGGCTTCAGCGCCGCTTGGCTGTCCCCTGCTGGACTGCCGCAGTGGCGCGCAGGGATTTGGACGGGGCGGCGCTGGTCTTGCGCGCGCTGGCGGCCCCCGACTTGGCGGCGGACTTGCCCGCAGGCTTGGCGCTGCTGCGCGTGGCGCCCTTGGTGCTGCCCTTGCTGCCCGGCTTGGTGGCGGCGGTCTTCTTGCCCTTCGAGGGCTTGGCCGCGGCGGCGGCGGCCGTGGCCTCGGTGCTGGCGTCGCTGGCCTCGGCCACGCTGTCCAGCAGGGTGAGCAGGCGGCCTTCCTTGATGCGCATGAGCGGCTTGTCCAGCACATGCAGGTCGTCCAGCGGATTGGCCACCAGCACGAGGAAGCTCGCCTCGCAGCCGTCATCGAAGCAGGCCAGGCGCCGCTTGGGGAAGAGCGCCCGCGGCGTGGTGATGCTGGCCAGCTTGAGCAGCTCGGCCGGCGTGAAGACCTCGAGCCCCGCCAGGTGGTGCACCTCGGCCAGCGAGGTGCCCGGGAAGTTGTCCGAGCCCAGCAGCAGGGTGGCTCCGGCCGCCTTGAGCTGGCGCAGGTTCTCCGCCAGCACCTGGCGCTGGGCCTGGCGCTGCTCCTCGCTCATGGGGAAGAGGGTGTTGGCGACGGTGGCCGTCAGCACCTGGGTCTTCTGGGCGGCGGCCTGCCGGGCGGTGGCCTCGTCCAGGCGGAAGCGCCCGGGCGCGTCGCCAAAGCCCGCGAAGTAGCCGGGCACATGGCCGATCTGGTCGGCGCCGGCGTCCAGGGCCGCCTTGAAGTCCGCCGCCGTCTCCACATGGGCACTGACCGGCAGCTTGTCTTTGTGCGCCAATCGCACAAGTGCGGCAGCCGTCTCGGGGCTCAGCCCGAGTCGGCCCATCGCCTCGGGCGTGCCGCGCAGCTCGGGGCGGTCGCTGTAGGCCAGGATGATCTTGAGCCAGTCGGTCTTGCGCGGCCCGACCAGCGGCCACTTCTGCTGGGCCTGCTCGGGGGAGTCGACCAGCAGCAGCTGGCGGTCCGCGAAGTCGCTGACCTGGCGCGGCGCCTGGCCTTCGCCCACCGGCTGGGCCAGCAGGGGCGCCAGGGGGTGGCCGTCGGAACTGGTGACGCAGGCCGTCGTGAAGCTCACGTCGACGCTGTCGGGCTGGTTGAGCAGCGGGCGGGCGCTGGCGATGCTCTCCGGGTCGCCGCACTGCATGGCGGCATAGAAGACGCCGTCCTGCAGATAGCGCTGGCCGAAGTTCTGCACGCCCCAGGCGCTCTGGAGGTTGTGGTTGTTGGCCTCGGCCAGGGGCGGGATGAGGTACTGGTCCCGCAGCTCCAGGCGGCGGTGGATGCGCTTGGGACGGGCCTTGGTGAACTTGCCGTCGACGACGTACAGCGTGCCCTTCTGGAATCCTTGCCCATCGAACCAGCGGGCGTTGTGCAGCTCCATGGCCAGCGGCGCGCTGGCCTTGAAAGGCTGGGGCTGGCCGGGCGCCGGGGCCGCGGAGGGGGCCGAAGGCGACTGAGCCCGGGTCACGCCACCCAGGGTCAGGGCGGCCAGCAGGACGGAAATTCGCAAGGCGTACGGCAAGACGGGCGACCCCCAGGGCTTCAGCAAAGTGGCGGATGCTACGACGGAAACAGGCCGTCCGGCTCAAGTCACTCTTGGGGATTCCCCCGGCGGCCGTCGCGGGAGGGCGGCCGGCGCCTCCCTACAATCGCCGCCATGGCAAGCAAAGCAGTCACCCCCGCCTCCGCCGCGCCCTCGGGCTACGGCGAGGCCTCGATCCGCGTTCTCAAGGGCCTGGAGCCCGTCAAGCAGCGCCCGGGCATGTACACCCGGACGGACAACCCCCTGCACATCATCCAGGAGGTGATCGACAACGCCGCCGACGAGGCCCTGGCGGGCTACGGGCGCCGGATCGACCTCACCCAGCACACCGACGGCTCCATCACCATCGAGGACGACGGCCGCGGCATTCCCTTCGGCCTGCACCCCGAGGAAGGCGTGCCGGTCGTCGAGATCGTCTTCACCCGCCTGCATGCCGGCGGCAAGTTCGACAAGGGCTCGGGCGGCGCCTACAGCTTCTCCGGCGGCCTGCACGGCGTGGGCGTGAGCGTGACCAACGCCCTGGCCAAGCGCCTGGAGGTGACGGTCTGGCGCGAGAAGCAGGTCGCGCGCCTGGCCTTCGAGGCGGGCGACGTGGTGGAGGCGGTCACGGTCCGCCCGGCGGCCAGCGGTGATCGCAAGCAGGGCACGACGGTGCGCGTCTGGCCCGACGCCAAGTATTTCGAGAGCCCCGACCTGCCCAAGGGCGAGCTGGTGCACCTGCTGCGCTCCAAGGCCGTGCTGATGCCCGGCGTGACGGTCACGCTCAAGCAGGAGAAGAGCGGCGAGGTCCAGACCTGGGCCTACAAGGGCGGCCTGCGCGACTACCTCATGCAGACGCTCAACAGCGATCCGCTGATCCCGCTGTTCGAGGGCGAGCAGTACGCCACCAAGGCCGAGACCGAGAACTTCGCCGAGGGCGAGGGCGCCGCCTGGTGCGTGGCCTTCACCGAGGAAGGCGCCCCGATGCGGGAGAGCTACGTCAACCTCATCCCCACGGTGGCCGGCGGCACGCACGAGTCCGGCCTGAAGGACGGCCTCTTCGGCGCCATCAAGAGCTTCATCGAGATGCACAGCCTCCTGCCCAAGGGCGTGAAGCTGATGCCCGACGACGTCTTCTCCCGCGCGAGCTTCGTGCTCTCGGCCAAGGTGCTCGACCCGCAGTTCCAGGGCCAGACCAAGGAGCGGCTGAACTCGCGGGATGCGCTGCGTCTCGTGTCCGCCTTCGTCAAGCCGCAGCTGGAGCTGTGGCTCAACCAGCATGTGGAGCACGGCAAGAAGCTGGCCGAGCTCGTCATCAAGCAGGCCCAGACCCGCCAGCGCGCCAGCCAGAAGGTCGAGAAGCGCAAGGGCTCCGGCGTGGCCGTGCTGCCCGGCAAGCTGACCGACTGCGAAAGCCGTGACCTCCTGCACAACGAGCTCTTCCTGGTGGAGGGCGACTCCGCCGGCGGCTCGGCCAAGATGGGCCGCAACAAGGAGACGCAGGCCATCCTGCCCCTGCGCGGCAAGGTGCTGAACGCCTGGGAGGTCGAGCGCGACCTGCTCTTCAAGAACAACGAGATCCACGACATCTCCGTGGCCATCGGGGTGGATCCGCACGGCCCCAATGACTCGCCGGACCTCAGCAATCTCCGCTACGGCAAGATCTGCATCCTCTCCGACGCTGACGTCGACGGCTCCCACATCCAGGTGCTGCTGCTGACGCTGTTCTTCCGCCACTTCCCGAAGCTGGTCGAGACGGGGCACATCTACGTCGCGCGCCCGCCGCTGTTCCGCGTGGACGCGCCGGCCCGCGGCAAGAAGCCCGCGGCCAAGATCTATGCCCTGGACGAAGGCGAGATGACCGCCACGCTGGACAAGCTGCGCAAGGAAGGCGCCCGCGAGAACAGCTGGACGATCAGCCGATTCAAGGGCCTGGGCGAGATGAGCGCCGAGCAGCTCTGGGACACCACGCTGAACCCCGAGACCCGCCGCCTCATGCAGGTGGCCTACGGCATGTTCGATTTCGCCGCCACCGAGGGCGCCATCAACAAGCTCATGGGCAAGGGCGAGGCCGCCTCGCGCCGCGAGCTGATGGAGCTGCATGGCGATTCCGTCGAGGTCGACATCTGATCGGCCACCGGCCGGGAGCCTTGCATGAAGATCGTCTACAACGAGCGTCACGCCGAGCACGCCGCGCAGAAGGAATTCTTCCGCGGGCAGCTGGTGGACGCCTTCGAGATCCCGGCCCGGGCCGACTACGTGCTGCAGGCGCTGCAGGCCAGCGATCTCGGGCCCTTCGTGCCCGTGCTCGAACACGGCCGCGCGCCGCTGGAACGCGTGCATGCGCCGGCCTATCTGCGCTTCATCGAGGGCGCCTATGCCGAGTGGCAGGCCCTGGGCGGGCAGGGCGAGGCCTTCCCGGCCGTGTGGCCCGTCCGCAGCCTGCGCAGTGACGTCGAGCCCCGGAGCTTCGCCGCCCGCATGGGCCTCTATTCGATGGACAGCGGCTCGCCGCTGACCGCCGGCACCTGGGCTGCGGCCTACTGGGGCGCCCAGGCCAGCCTCACCGCGCTGGATCTGGTCCTGGCCGGCGAACGCGCGGCCTACTGCCTCACGCGCCCGCCCGGCCACCATGCCGGCGCCGACTTCTTCGGCGGCTACTGCTTCATCAACAACGCCGCCGTGGCCGCGCAGGCCGCGCGCGACGCCGGCCGCCAGCGCGTGGCCATCCTCGACGTGGACTACCACCACGGCAACGGCACGCAGGCCATCTTCTACGAGCGCCCGGACGTCCTCTTCCTGAGCGTCCACGGCGATCCGCAGACGGAGTACCCCTTCTTCCTCGGCCACGCGGACGAGCGCGGCGCCGGGGCGGGCGAGGGCTTCAACGCCAACTTCCCGCTGCCGGCCGGCGCCAGCAACGCGCAGTGGTTCGAGGCCTTCGAGCAGGCGCTGGTGCGGCTCGAGGCCTATGCGCCGGAGCTGCTGATCGTCTCGCTGGGTGTGGACACCTACGGCGGCGATCCCATCTCTCATTTCAAGCTCGACGAGCCCGAGTTCCGCCGCATGGGCGAGCGCCTGGCGGCCCTGCGGCAGCCCACGCTGTTCCTGCAGGAGGGCGGTTACGCCACGGCTGCGATCGGCCGCAATGTGCATGCCGTGCTGGCGGGCTTCGAGTCCGTGGCACCGGGCAAGGCCGGAGTCTGAACGCCATGAGCGGACGGCCGCGCGTGCATCTGCGCCCCACCATGCTTTCGGACCTGGACTTCGTCGTCTCGGTCGAGCAGGACGCGGCCAATCTGCCCTTCATCACGCCCTGGGAGCGCACGCAGCACGAGGGGGCGATCCGTTTCCCGGACTCGCGCCACTTCATCGTGGAATGGGGCCAGGACCTGCAGCACCAGGCGCAGCGCGCCGGCTTCGTGATCCTGCAGGGCTGCCGCAATCCCAACCGTTCGGTGGAACTCAAGCGCATGGTGCTCCAGCCCAAGGGTCAGGGCGTGGGCCGCGCCTGCCTGCGCCTGCTCAAGCAGCTCGCCTTCCAGCAGCTGCACGCGCACCGCTTCTGGCTGGACGTCAAAGGGCTGAACGTCCGCGCGCAGCAGCTCTACCTCAGCGAGGGCTTTGTCGAGGAAGGCCGGCTGCGCGAGAGCGTGCGCGTGAGCTTCGAGGGAGCGGACGGCTATGACAGCCTCATCGTGATGTCCATGCTGGACCGCGAGTACCAGGCCCGCCGCGCCATGGACGAGGAAAGCGCATGAGGCGGCTGCCGGCGCCCGCACTGCTGCTGAGCCTGGCGCTCGCCCTGCTGGCCCCCGCCGCGCAGGCGGAGCTGTGGGCCTATGTGGACAACGCCGGCGTGGCGCACTTCGCGGGGCAGCGCCTCGACGATCGCTACCAGCCCGTCATGAGCGTGGGTGCCCGCCCGCAGCGCGTGCCGGGCAAGACCGACCACGGCCGCTCGCTGCTGACCTGGCTGGAGTTCGCGCCCGAGGTCAAGGCCGTGCTGCCCTATCTGCGCGAGGCCTCGCAGCAGACGGGCGTGGACCTGGAGCTGCTCAAGGCCATGATCGCCGTCGAGAGCGGCTTCAAGGCCGATGTGGTCTCGCCGCGCGGCGCCACCGGCCTCATGCAGATCACCGCCATCGCGGCCGAGCAGTACGCCACGCCCGCCGAGGCGCGCCAGCCCGTCGAGCAGCGCCTGCGGGCCCCGCGCAGCAATGTGCTGCTCGGCGCGCGCATGCTGGCCGACCTGATCAAGCGCTACGGCCGCATCGACGCGGCCCTGGCCGCCTGGAACGCCGGTGAGACGGCGGTCCGCAAGGCTGGGGGGCGCATGCCTCCCATCGACGAAACCCAGGCCCATGTGCAGATGGTGCTGGAGCTCTACTGGGCGCTGCTGCAGCGCAGCCAGAGCCAGCAGCTGCAGGGCATGCAATTCCACAGCGCGCCGGTCTCCCAGCAGTAGGCCCGCACCGGGCCAGCAGGCAAGGCGCCAATCCCCATGACGATGAACCAGAACTCCTTCGATTTCGACGATCCGCAATCGGCTCCCCAGCCCGCCCCGGCGGGCGGCGGCAGCGACGACGGCAGCAGCCTCACGCTGGCCCACTACGCCGAGCGCGCCTACCTCGAGTACGCGCTCTCCGTGGTCAAGGGCCGTGCGCTGCCGGACGTGTGCGACGGCCAGAAGCCGGTGCAGCGCCGCATCCTGTACTCGATGGAGCGCATGGGCCTGTCCTTCACGACGGCCAACGGCCCGAAGGCCGTCAAGAGCGCCCGCGTGGTCGGTGACGTCCTCGGCCGCTTCCACCCGCACGGCGACCAGGCCGCCTACGACGCCCTCGTGCGCATGGCCCAGGACTTCAGCCAGCGCTACCCGCTGATCGACGGCCAGGGCAACTTCGGCAGCCGCGACGGCGACGGCGCCGCCGCGATGCGCTACACGGAAGCGCGCCTGGCGCCCATCACGCGCCTGCTGCTGGACGAGATCGACGAGGGCACGGTGGACTTCGTGCCCAACTACGACGGCTCGACGCAGGAGCCGCGCCAGCTGCCCGCGCGCCTGCCCTTCGTGCTGCTCAACGGCGCCTCCGGCATCGCGGTGGGCCTGGCGACGGAAGTGCCCAGCCACAACCTGCGCGAGGTGGCCGCGGCTGCCGTCGCCCTGCTGAAGAACGAGAAGCTCAGCGACGAAGAACTCTTCGGCCTGCTGCCGGGCCCGGACTACCCGGGCGGCGGCCAGCTGATCTCCTCGCCGGACGACATCCAGGCCGCCTACCGCTCCGGCCGCGGCTCGCTGAAGCTGCGCGCCCGCTGGAAGATCGAGGACCTCGCCCGCGGCCAGTGGCAGCTGGTGGTCACCGAGCTGCCGCATGGCACCTCCTCGCAGAAGGTGCTGGAGGAGATCGAGGAGCTGACCAACCCCAAGATCAAGGCCGGCAAGAAGGCCCTCACCGCCGACCAGCTGCAGCTCAAGGCTTCCATCCTGGCCGTGCTGGACGGCGTGCGCGACGAGTCCAGCAAGGACGCGCCGGTGCGCCTGGTGTTCGAGCCCAAGAGCCGCACCGTCGAGCAGCAGGAGCTCATCACCCAGCTGCTGGCGCACACCAGCCTGGAGAGCAGCGCCTCGATCAACATGACGATGATCGGCGCCGACGGCCGCCCCACGCAGAAGAGCCTGCGCCAGATCCTCACCGAGTGGCTGGGCTACCGCATGGCCACGGTCCAGCGCCGCACCCAGCACCGCCTGGACAAGGTCCTGGACCGCATCCACGTGCTGGAAGGCCGCCAGCTGGTGCTGCTGAACATCGACGAGGTGATCCGCATCATCCGCAACAGCGACGAGCCCAAGGCCGCGCTGATCGAGCGATTCAAGCTCTCCGACCGCCAGGCCGAGGACATCCTCGAGATCCGGCTGCGCCAGCTGGCCCGCCTGGAGGCCATCAAGATCGAGCAGGAGCTGAAGGCCCTGCGCGAGGAGCAGAGCAAGCTGCAGGACATCCTGGACAACCCCAGCGTGCTCAAGCGCACCGTGGTCAAGGAGATCGAGAGCGACGCCAAGACCTTCGGCGACGACCGCCGCACCCTGATCCAGGAAGAGAAGAAGGCCGTGGCCGAGATCAAGGTGGTGGACGAGCCCGTCACCGTGGTCGTCTCCATGAAGGGCTGGGTGCGGGCGCTGAAGGGGCATGAGGTCGATGCGGCCGCGCTGTCCTTCAAGTCGGGCGACCAGCTCTACGGCACCTTCCCCTGCCGCAGCGTGGACCCGCTGATCGTGTTCGGCAGCAATGGCCGCGTGTACTCGGTCGCCGTCTCGGCGCTGCCGGGCGGGCGGGGCGACGGCCAGCCCATCACCACGCTGATCGAGCTGGAGAGCGGCACGCAGATCGTCCACTACTGGGCCGCCGCGAGCACGCAGCGCCTGGTGCTGGCCAACACGGGCGGCTTCGGTCTCATCGCGCAGGTGGGGGACCTCATCAGCCGCCAGAAGGCCGGCAAGACCTTCCTGAGCCTCGAAGGCGAGGAGATGCCCCTGCCGCCGAGCCCCGTGCCGGGCGGCGAGGTGCTGGGGGTGCAGGTGGCCTGCCTGTCGCTGAACGGCCGCCTGCTGACCTACGCGCTCGACGAGCTCAAGCACCAGCCCAAGGGCGGCCGCGGCCTGACCCTCATGGAGCTGGAGGGCAAGGACCTGCTGCTGAGCGTCGCCGCCTTCACCCAGAGCCTGCAGGTGCTGGGCTCCGGCCGCGGCGGCAAGCCCAAGGAAGAGCTGCTCAAGGGCGCCGGTCTGGCGGCCTACGCGGGCAAGCGCGCCCGCAAGGGCAAGCCGGTCGAGGGCCTGCAGAAGGTCGCACGCGTGCTGGCCGGCTGAGTCCGGCGAGACCCCGGATGGCACAGGGATAATCCGCCCGATGACCGATTCCCAGATCCGCGCCGCGGTCCTGCCCGAGCAGGGCGCCGCGGCCGAGCGCTTTGACGACGCCGACGGCAGCGAGGGCGCGCGCTTCGAGGACTACTTCCGCGAAGGCGCCGTCCCCGGCGAGGCCCTGCTGTGGTGGCAGCTCGAGCGCAATGAACCCCTGATCCAGGCCATGCGGGCCCTGTTCCACGGGCCCGCGGCCCTGGTGCGCCTGCGCCTGTGGGTCTTCATGGAGCTGATGGCGCTGCCGGAGTCCCGCCTGCCGCGCGACACCCTCAACCGCCATTTCCATGCGCTGCGCGACGAGGCCCTGGAGCTGGTGCTCAAGCGCCTGCGCGAGGCCCAGCTCCTGGCCTGGGACGCCTCGAACCAGCAGTACGGCATCACCCCGCTGGCCCAGCAGCTCGTGGGCCTGCTCTCGCCGCTGACGGTGGCGGGCGAGCAGGACGCCGACCTCGCCGCGCTGCTGGCCAACGTCGCCGGCGCCCACCAACTGGGCACGCTGGACCCCGCCCAGCTGCACCACCTGCAGGCGCAGCTGGCGCGGCTGTACGACGAGTTCGCCGATGCGATCGCCAGCGGCTCCGAGTTCCATCTGCGCCGCGCGCGCCAGCGTTTCGAGCGTGCGCTCGGGCTGGTGGAGCGCGCCAGCGAGGCGCTTTCGGCCATCATCGAGCAGGCCCAGGCCGACGGCAACGCGCGCCTGGAACGCCTCGCCCGCGAACTGGGCCTGGCGCAGGCACGGCTGCTGGCGATGGCCAGCCAGTTCAACCGCGCCCTGCAGCAGGTGGACCGCCAGCGCGTGACGCTGGGCTCCACCGGCATCACCACCACCGACGTGCGCCGCTGGCTGCAGAACGTGCCCTTCCTCGAGAACCTCAGCCTGGGCGCGCTCTCGCGGCCCGTGCTGCCGGTGATGGTGGCGCAGCACGAGCTGCTGGACACCTGCGAGGCCGAGTTCGAGCGCGACCGCCCCAAGCCGCCCACGCCCGAGCCGCTGCCGGCCGGCCTGGTGGCGCCGGAAGGCCAGCTGGCGGTGATGAGCCTGCCGGAAGACCTCGCGGGCATGCAGACCCTGCTGGGCCGCTGGCATTCCGAGGGCCGTGGCGCGCAAGACCTGACCCCCGCGGTGCTCGGCGACAGCTACGCCCGCGCCGCCTACCGTGCCCAGCTGCTGCCGCTGCTGGGCGACCCGCAGGCCCAGCATCTGCAGGGCGCGACCGGCGACATGGCCCGCCAGCCCTGGCGGGTGCGCTGGTCCGTCGAGCAGGGCGAGGTCGAGGATGAATTCGTCAAGTGGATGAGCCGTGGCCATCTGCTGCCGGTGGACGAGGACGGCCGGGTGATCCTGCCGCCCGAGCTGCAGTCCGAGCCCGCTGCCCCGGACGGCGCGGACGCCGGTCCCGCTGCCACCGAACCCCACGCCGCCCCCAGCCCCGCCTCCGAATCATGAGCAATACCCTGGACGACGCGGCCCACCTGGCCGCGCAACTCATCGCCCGCCGCTGGCTGCCCCGCAGCCACCCGCTGGTGCGCCGCGCCCTGATCGACAGCGAGCTGTGGACCGCGCTGAACAACCGCCTCTCCGCCGTGGGCCTGAAGCTGGTCGAGAACCTCTACGCCGACCACATCACCGTGGCCATGCTGCGCCCGGCCGAGGTGGCGGTGTTCGGAGAGACCGGCCTCGCGGCCAACAACAACTTGGACCTCCCGCGTGACGGCGTGGCCCTGCTGGTGGTGCTGTGGTCCCTGATCATCCTGCCCAAGCGCCAGCGCCAGATCGCCCGCACGGAGGCCGAGGCCGAAGGGCAGGGCGAGATGTTCGCCACCGACAAGCCGCTGCCGCTGGCCTCCAGCGTCTCGCCCACGCTGTCCTACCGCAGCCTGCTGGCGGACTTCGGCAACCAGCTCGGCAAGAAGATGCGCCTGGACGCCAACCTCAAGCTGCTGGAGCGCAACGGCTTCATCACCCGCCGCGCCGAGGACATCGCCGAGGGCCCGCTGCTGGACCTGCTGCTCGATTACGACGTGCTCGCGCCGCGCGTGCTGGACGGCTCGCTGGCCGATGTGCTGGCCCGCGCGACCGACCCGCTGGCCGGCCCGGCGATCAACGCCATCCTCACCAAGCGCAACGAGCCCGAGCCCGAGCCCGAGCCCGACGCGGAGCCCGAAGAAGACATGAACGCCGCCGCCCCTTCCCCAGCGGGCGACGCGCCGGAGACGCACTGATGTTTCATCTGCAATCGCTGGAACTGCTGCACTGGGACTACTGCCGCCGCGTCTCCATGCCGCTGGACGGCAACATCATCACCATCGCCGGCCCCAACGGCTCGGGCAAGACCACGCTGCTGGATGCCATGCGCACGCTGCTGGGCCTGGAGTGCTCGGGCGGCCGCACCTACAAGACCTACGCCCGCCACGCCAATGCCGAGACGGCCTGGCTGCGCGCCCTGGTGGACAACCGCCCCCGCGGCCGCCAGAACAGCAGCCGGCCCTTCGCCAGCTCGCTGCTCTATGCCGACCAGGTGACCCTTGCCTGCCGCATCGAGCGCCATGGCGGGGACTGGCAGCGCCGCTACCTGCTCGTCGACGGCGTCCATGAGATCGAGGCCCTGGCCGAACGCGCGGAGAAGGACTGGCTGGGCATCGAGGCCTGGAAGAAGCGCCTGGAGGCCGCCGGCCTCACCCGCGCCATCGGCCGCGTGCTGGCCCTGGAGCAGGGGCAGACCGACCGCCTGTGCGAGCTGAGCCCCAAGGAGCTGCTGCGCCTCGTGTTCGAGGTCTTCGGCGACCAGGAGGTGCTGGACCGCTACGACCAGGCCCGCAGCCATCAGCAGCAGCTGAGCAAGGAAGTGGAGCTGGCCGCGCACGAGCTGTCGCACACGCAGGCGCAGCTCTCGGACCTGGCCAACCGGGTCAACAGCTACCAGCAGTACCAGCTGCGGCTGAAGGAGCGCGAGCGCCTGGCCACCGAGGTGGTGCCGGTGCTGCAGTGGTCCGAAGGCCGTCTGCGCACGGCCCAGGCCCTGCGCGAGCTGCATCGCCAGCGGCTCTTCGCCTCGGGCGACCAGCGCAATATGGCCGCCAAGCGCGCCGAGCTGCATGCCCTGTTCGAGAAGCACGAGACCGCCAAGCAGGACCTCCTGGACCTGGAGCGCCAGCGCAAGGAAGCGCGTGCGGCCTTCGATGCCGCCCGCGAGGCCGAGCGCCCCGCCGAGCTGCTGGCCAAGCGCGAGGAGGAGCTCAAGGCGCTGTCGGCCGTCGAGGCCGATGCCAAGGAGCTGACCGCGCGCCTGGAGGAGCTGGGCAACCGCCAGCATGCGCTGCGCGAGAGCTACACCCGCACCAACGACCAGTCCCGCAAGGCCCAGGCCGCGATGGACGCGCTGCAGGGCCAGCGCCTGCCGCCGCCGCCGCCCGAGGTCACGCGATTCCGCAAGGCGCTCGACGAGGCCGGCATTGGCCACCACGTGCTGGCCGACTGCATCGACATCGCCGACGAGGCCTGGCGTGCCGCTGCCGAAGGCTTCCTGCGGCCCTCGCGCTGGGTCGTGGTGCTGGAGCGATCGGGCGACGAGTCCCGCTCCTTCGCGCTCGCCGCCAAGGAGCGCTACCGCCATTACGTGGTCGGTGACAGCGAGCACGTGCCCTCGGTGGTGCCGAAGGACAGCCTGCTGTCCGCGCTGAAGGTCAGCGCCAAGCTGCCGGGCTGGCTGATCCGCCAGCTGGGCGGCATCCGCTGCGTCAAGGACACCGAGGCCGGCCGCGACGCCGGCGGCGAATGGATCACGCCTGACGCCTACTACCGCGACGGGCGCGGCGGCCGCAGCCTGTGGGTGGAGCCGCGCGAGTACCAGTTCGGCGCCTCCGCGCTGGATTCGCGCCGCCAGTCCCTGGAGCGCGAGCTGGCCCGCTACGACGGCGAGCTGACCCGCATCGCCAAGGAGCAGGCCGAGGTCGAACGCCAGCTGAAGGACGCGCAGCGCGCGGCCCAGGGGCACAAGGCGGCGCTGGAGCTGTCCGAGCGTTCCGACGAATTCGCCGAGTGTCGCGCCCGCATGCCCGCGCTGCGCCAGGCCCGCGTCGAGGCCGCGACCCGCATGGCCCAGCTGGATCAGGCGCACGACCGGGCCCTGGCCCAGGTCACGCGCAGCGAGCGGGACTACGAATCGGCCCAGGGCTCGCTGAAGGCCAGCGAGGAGAACGTGCTGCGCGTGCAGCGCGACCAAGAGGGCCGCCTGCGTGACCTGAAGACGGCGGCCCAGGCCTCGCGCGAGGCCCGTGGCAAGTTCCCGACGAGCTGGACCCAGCCGGCCCGCGTGGCCGCGCTGCGCGACGAGTTCGAGAACGCCAAGCAGGCCGAGATCGCCATGCGCCATGTGCAGCAGGAGCTGGACACCGGCCTGAACGCCGGCACCTGGGAGACCGACCCGGCCGTGGCCGATCGCCACACGCGCATGCACCTCTCCGTGCTGGAGCAGACCACGCAGCTGGACGACCGCCGCGCGAGCAACGAGATGGCCCGCATCGCGGCCTTCAATGCCCGCGAGCGCTACATCGACGTGCTGCGCGCCACCGTGCGCCGCTACAAGAAGAATGTGCAGGAGCTGGGCGAGCTGGCCGGCGTCATCGCCCAGGCCGAGCTGCCGCACCTGGACAACGACGACCTCGTGCTGGCCCAGGCCGGCCTGCATGTGCGTTTCAACTTCGACGGCAAGGGCGAGGTCGGCCTGAACGACGGCGAGGCCTCGGGCGGCCAGCAGGTGCTCAAGAGCCTGATCCTGCTGGTGGGCCTCATGAAGGACGACGACAGCCCCGGCGGCTTCGTCTTCATCGACGAGCCCTTCGCCCACCTGGACGTGCGCAACATCCAGCTCGTCGGCCACTTCCTGCGCTCCACACGGGCCCAGTACCTGCTGACGACGCCCATCACGCACAACGTGGAGGTCTTCGAGCCGTCTGAGATCACCCTCGTGACCAGCAAGAAGCCGCGCGGCGAGCGCTGGGCGCCGCCCATCGCGGTGCTCGCGCGGCGGCCGGAGAAGTCGGTCTACGACTGAGTCTGAGGAAGGGGCGCCGCGGCGCCCCTTTTGCTGCCCGTGGGGGCGAGGCGGGGGCCGCTCAGTTGCGGGCGTGCGTCACGCGGTAGTCGGCGACGCCATCGAGCTCGCCCAGCCGGCTCGAGAAGCGGGTGAGCGTCTCGCCCCGGTAGTTCTTCTTGGCCGTGCAGACGAAGCGCCATTCCTCGTGCGTGCCGATGCGCTCGATGCTCAGCGAGCCGGGCGCGAAGCGGTAGCCCAGCTGCTCGGTGAAGGCCGACAGCTCGGCCTGGTTGAAGCGGCGGCCGTCCACGCCGCGCACGGTCACCGAGATGGCGGGGTGCGAGGGCAGGGCGGCCTCCAGCTTGGCGCCCCACATCATCAGGCTGGCGCACAGCAGCGTGAGCGAGATGGCGGCGAAGTAGAAGCCCATGCCCAGCAGGATGCCGATGGCCGAGGCGGCCCACAGCGAGGCGGCCGTCGTGAGGCCGGAGATGTTCATGCCCTCGCGCATGATTACGCCCGCGCACAGGAAGCCGATGCCGGTGACGACGCCCTGGATCACGCGGGTCGGGTCGGCGATCAGCGGCGCGGCACCGCCGGCCACGTGGCCGCCGAACCACTGCTGCGGGTAGGCCAGCAGGATCACCACGCCCGTCGAGGCCATGCACACGAGCGCGTAGGTGCGCATGCCCGCGGCCCGGCCGTGGAAGGCGCGCTCGTAGCCGAGGATCAGCCCCAGGAACATGGCGCCCATGAGGTGCAGCAGCATCAGCACATTGGCTTGCCACTGCTCGGCCGTCCAGTAGCGCAGCAGTTGGTCCAGGTCCAGCAGGCTCATGAGGTGATCTTGTTGTCAGCGTGCGGCATGCACCATGGCTGCACCATAGCCCCGCCGCGGAGGGCGGACAAGACGAAGAGTGGCGGATTTGCCGCGCTGCTCCGCCGACGCCCCGCACCGCAAGCAAGGGGTCAGAAGGCCCACTGCGGCTTGGCCACCATCAGCCAGAAGATCACCGGCATGGCGGCGAAGGCCGGGTAGCCCAGGCCCTCCCACCAGCGGGCATAGCGCCAGTAGCGCGGGGGCAGGGGCTCGCCGCGGGCCAGCGCGGTCTCGGCCATGTCCCGCATGCGCAGCTGGAGCCAGACCACGGGCAGCCAGCAGCCGCCGGCCACGAGGTACAGCACCAGCGCCGTGAGCAGCCAGGGCGTGTCCAGGGGCCAGCCCGCCAGGTGGGCCATCCAGAGGCCCGTCAGCGGCTGCACGATCACGGTGGGCGTGGTGAACCAGGTGTCGGCCTTGACGACCATGCGGCACACGGCGGCCTGCGTTTCCAGCGAGCCCGTCCGGTTGGCGAAGAAGAGGTAGAAGGCCGAGCCGAAGCCCGTGCCGGCCAGCAGCACGCTGGAGATCACGTGCAGGGTCTTGAGGATCAGGTACTCATTCATGAGGGGCAGACCGGTCAGGGGAGGGGTCGGGGGTCAGGTCTTGCAGGACCAGGAGCAGGGCGGCGAGCGGCAGGTTCTTGCTCAGCGGGCCTAGCGGATGCAGCCACAGCGCGGGCTGCAGAACGGTGGCGACGAGCGTCATCACGGCCAGCAGGGCCAGGCAGGCGCGGTAGACCCAGGGCCGGTCCCAGCGCCACAGGGCCAGGCCCAGCAGGGCGTCGGCCGCGCTGCCGGCGGCGATGGCGGCGCCGTGCCAGGCGGGCGGCAGCGGCGTGCCGACGAGCAGCTCGCGCGAGATGCCGTCCCAGCCCAGCAGGCTGACCACGGCGGTGCCCAGCCACAGGGCGACGAGGCTGGCGCGGGCCCAGCGGCGGTGGCGGGGCGTCATGCGGGGCCGCCTTCGAGCACGGGGCGGGGCGCGCGGCCGAGCACGGCCTGCAGCGGCGCGGCGTCCGCGATGTTGTCGGCGCCCAGCAGGGCCAGGGTCTCGCTGCCCCAGGGCTGGCGCGGGCAGAGGTCGCCCATCCGGGCCGAGGCGGCGCCCAGGGCGGCCGGCAGCACCAGCAGATGCGCGGGCTTGCCGCCGTGGTGCTGCCGCAGCGCGGCGATGAAGTCGGGCAGGGTGTAGCGCTCGGGACCGACCAGATCCAGCGTCGCGGGCAGCGGCCCGGGGGCGTCCAGCAGGCAGGCGCAGGCCTGGGCCAGGTCTTCCACGCGGACGGGCTGGATGCGGGGGCTCACGGCCTGCGCCGGCCAGGGCAGCCAGGGCAGGCGCGCCAGGCGCTGGAAGAGCGCCGTGCTGGCGCCGCCCTCGCCGAAGACCACGCTGGGGCGCAGCACGCAGGCGTCCAGCCGACCTTCGGCCCGCAGGGCCAGCAGCGCGGCCTCTGCCTGGCGCTTGCTCTGGGCGTAGCGCGTGCGGCTGTCGGGCGGCATCAGGGCCGAGACCTGCAGCACGCGGCGCACGCCCGTGTTGGCGCAGGCGCTGAAGAGGGCGGCGGGCCCCGTGTGGTGGATGGCGTCCATGGCCTGCCCGGCCTGCTCGCGCAGCACGCCCACGGCATTGATCACGGCCTCGCAGTCGGCCACGCGGGCATGCCAGGGTTCGGGGTGGGTGTCGCGGGTGAAGTCCATGGGGCAGGGCTCGACGCCGGCGGGCAGGGCCGGCTCCGAGCCCGCGCGAATGCCGGCCCGCACCTGGAAGCCTGCGGCCAGCAGCTGGTGCACGAGGTGCCGCCCGATGAAACCCTGGGCGCCGCAGACCAGGACCCGGCGCAGCGGGGCGCTCACGAGCGGCCCTCCGGCGGCAGCGCGCAGGCGCCATTCCTGCAGTGCGCCTGGGCCGCGGCCCGGCGCGCCGCGCGCTCGAACAGGGCGGTGATCAGGGGCCGGGGCAGGCGGTAGCGGTTGCGCACCAACCAGGGGTAGGCGCGGTCCGCGAGCGGGCGGACCAGCGGATGCGTCATCAGCCGGCTCACCCAGGGCAGTCCGACGGCACGGTAGGCCGCCTCGAAGAGATCGACGGCCCGCAAGACCTGACCCCCGGCGCCGACGCCATGGATCACCTGCATCAGCGCCGTGCGGTCCGCGCCGGGCACGGGCGAGACGAAGTCGGCCGGGCTGCAGTCCACGAATCGCAGACGGCCCTGCGAGTCACGCAGCCGGAGGTTCTCGATCTCGGCGCTGCAGAGCTGGCAGCTGCCATCGAAGTAGATCGTCAGCGGGTAGAGGGGCGTGTCCATGAGGTTCCTTTCTGCTTGTCTGATATTTCGGTAATGACAGAAATTGATGGGCAAAAAAAGGGCGCATCCACCCTAGGAGGCGCTGCCGGACTTGCCGTCGCCGCGCACGAACTTCTGCACGCTGGCGCCCATCTTGAGCACCTTCTCCAGCGTGCTGGGGGAGAGGCGCAGCATTTCCTCGGACCAGGAGCCCAGCGTGTCCATGAAGCGCAGGGCCTCGCGCACGCGGTCCTGGGCATCCGGGGTTTCGCTGGCGAAGGACGGGTCGGCGACGATCTCGCCGAGCACCCGCACGGTGGGGTCGAACTCGCGCTCCTTGCGCTCGCGCACGATGGTGCGGAACAGCTCCCAGACATCGACGGAGGTTTCGAAGAAGTCGCGCCGGTCGCCCAGCTGGTGGGTCACCCGGATGAGCTTCCAGTTCTGCAGCTCCTTGAGGCTGGTGCTGACATTGGAGCGGGCGACGTTGAGGGTGTCCGCGATGTCCTCGGCGTTGAGCGGCCGGCCGTGGAAGAAGAGCAGGGCGTGGATCTGGGCGACCGTGCGGTTGACGCCCCAGGCGGTGCCCATCTCTCCCCAGTGAACGATGAAGCGGCGGGCGCTGGTGCTGAGTTCCATGCGAGGCAGTGTAGGTTGTCTGATATTTCTGTCAAGACAGAAATTGACGGGGCGTATCGAGATTGAAGATACGGTTGCTCACGCATTGAAACGTACTTGCAAACAGTCCCCGCGACTCTCCCGGCTAAATTCCGGCCCGCCGTGTCGAGACGTCCGACAGAAGATGCCCGCGGCGATCGTTGGGAAACGATCGGGCGCCCGTCGCAGGCGCTCCTACCCCGAGGACATCCTTTCATGCGCAATTCCTTTGCTGCGGGCCTGAAGCCCGTCGGTGCCGTCCTGCTGAGCACGGTGCTGCTGGCCGCCTGTGGTGGTGGCGGTTCGTCGCCGACCCCGACTCCCGCACCCACGCCGACACCCACTCCCACGCCGACCCCGACACCGACCCCCACACCGACACCCACCCCAACGCCGGTTGCCACCCTGGTGACCCCGGCGACCGGCAAGACGGCCTGGCGCGTGGCCAGTGCGGCCAGCGTCACGCTGAAGGACGGCAGCGGCGCCGCTGTCGCCGGCCCGCTCAGCTGCAGCAGCGATGACCCGGTCAAGCTGACCGTGGCGGCGGATTGCAGCAGCATCACCGGCCTGCGCCTGGGCGCGCAGTCCGTGACCGTGACCGGCGGCGGCCTGAGCGCCAAGGTCAGCGTGAAGGTGATTCCGCAGGCCCAGCCGCTCGGCGTGGCGGGGGCCACCCGGCACTTCTCGCTGGCCGTGACCAGCGCTGGCGAGGTCCTGGCCTGGGGCTACAACTCGCAGGGCCAGCTGGGCCAGAACAAGGCCGGCAGCGAGCTGGGCTTGAGCGCGCTGCCGCTCAAGGTGCTCGCGCCCAGCGGTGACAAGCCGCTGTCCGGCATCGTGGCGGTCGCCGGCGGCGAGCTCTTCGGTCTGGCCCTCACCGAGGATGGCCAGGTGCTGTCCTGGGGCCTCAACGACTCGACCAGCTCGCAGCTGGCCCGCCTTCAGCCCACCGGCACCTGGAAGCTCCCGGACTATGTGGCCGATGCAACCGCCAAGGCGCGCCTGAGCGGCATCGTGGCCATCAGTGCCGGCGAGAGCAATGCCATGGCCCTGGCGGATGACGGCCATGTCTATTCCTGGGGCTACTACAGCGGCCAGGACGGCGGTGGCGTCAAGCGCTACCCGGGCTACGTCAAGGCCCCGGAGGGCGGTGTGCTGACGGACGTGCGTGCCATTGCCGCCGGCTGGAACTGGGGCAGTGCCCTGCGCGCGGACGGCCGCGTGGCCGTCTGGGGCTTCCCCGGCATGGTGACCCGCATGCTGCAGCTGCCGGTGTCCAACAACGAGGTCATGCCGGCCCACGTCGCCGTCTCCGGCGGCGGCGAGCCCCTCAAGGGCATGACCGCCATCAGCGCCGGCTACGGCCTCGGCCTGGCCCTGACGGCCACCGGCGAGGTCTGGGCCTTCGGTGACAACGACAACGGCCAGCTCGGCCAGGGCACGCGGACGGATCTGGCCGGCGCCGTGCGCGTCCAGACGGGCGCCGCGGGCGGCCTGCTGACGGGCCAGACCATGGTCGTGGCCGGTGGCAACCACGCGATGAGCCTGGACGCCGCGGGGCGCGTCTGGAGCTGGGGCCGGGGCACCGACGGCCAGCTCGGTGACGGCGTCAACCGCCCGCGTGGCGACGGCACGGCCTATGCCGCGCCCGTCGTGGCCGAGAGCGGCCTGCTGCAGCTGGAAGGCACGGCGACGCTGGCGGCCGGCTACTCGCACTCGCTGGCGCTGCGCAAGGACGGCACCCTCCTGACCTGGGGCGATGGCTTCTCAGGCACCCAGGGCCAGGGGCCGGCTCTCACCAGCGACCTTCGCGTGCCGACGCCCGTGAAGAACACGGCCGGCGACGGCGTCACCACGCTGGGTGCATTGGACCGTTTCACCAACCTGCTGCGACGCGCCTTCTGAGGCCCATGAGCCCCCGGGGCGCCGTGTCTGGCGCCCCGTCCGCGGGGCAGGGCGCAAGGGGCGGCGTCCTGCGGCGACAATACCCCCATGTCGCTCAAAGCCCCCGAACTCCTTCTCCCGGCCGGTTCCCTGGCCAAGATGCGCGCCGCCTATGACTTCGGCGCGGACGCCGTCTATGCCGGCCAGCCGCGCTACTCGCTGCGCGCCCGCAACAACGAATTCCGCCTGGAGCAGATCGCCCAGGGCATCGAAGAAGCCCACCAGCGCGGCAAGAAGTTCTTCGTCACCAGCAACCTCATCGCCCACAACGACAAGGTCCGCACCTATCTGCGGGACATCCAGCCCGTGGTGGAGCTCAAGCCTGACGCGCTGATCATGGCCGACGCCGGGCTGATCATGCAGGTGCTGGACCAGATGGAGCGGGGCCTCTTCCCCAAGGTGCCCATCCACCTTTCCGTGCAGGCCAACACCACCAACTGGGCCGCGGTGAAGTTCTGGCAGAAGGCGGGGGTGGAGCGCATCATCCTCTCGCGCGAGCTGAGCCTGGACGAGGTCGAGGCCATCCGCAACGAGTGCCCGGACATGGAGATCGAGGTCTTCGTGCACGGCGCGCTGTGCATCGCCTACTCCGGCCGCTGCCTGCTGTCGGGCTACTTCAACCGGCGCGATCCCAACCAGGGCACCTGCACCAATGCCTGCCGCTGGGAATACGGCGCCCAGCCCGCGAGCGAAGACTCCCTCTCGGGCGAGGCCGTGCCGGTGGGCAAGCTCGACGCCGACTTCAACTTCGCCGAGGCGCAGGCGGAGGCCGAGAGCAGCTTCTCCACCTGCGGCGGCGGCCAGCGCCACCCCGCGGCGGACAAGGTCTACTTCCTCGAGGAAAAGGGCCGCCCGGGCGAGCTCATGCCCATCATGGAAGACGAGCACGGCACCTACATCCTGAACAGCAAGGACCTGCGCGCCGTCGAGCACGTCGAGCGTCTGGCGCGCATCGGCGTCGACTCGCTGAAGATCGAAGGCCGCACCAAGAGCCTCTATTACGTGGCCCGCACGGCGCAGGTCTACCGCCGCGCCATCGACGACGCCGTGGCCGGCCGGCCCTTCAATCCGGAGCTGCTGCTGGAGCTCGAAGGCCTGGCCAACCGCGGCTATACCGGCGGCCTGCTGGAGCGCCGCCCGGCCCAGGACTACCAGAACTACATCAGCGGCCACAGCGAGCTGCACCGCAGCCATTTCGTGGGCGAGGTCACGGCCGTGCGCGAGGACGGCTGGGTGCAGGTGCAGGCCAAGAATCGCTTCTCCGTGGGCGACCGCGTGGAGCTGCTGCACCCCAGCGGCAACCGCATCGTCGAGCTGACGCAGATGCAGAACCTCGACGGCGAGCCCGTGCAGGTGGCGCCGGGCGATCCGGTGCGCGTGTGGGTGCCGCTGGGCCTGCCGGCCGAGGGCGGGCTGGTCGCACGCCTGCTGTGAGGCCCGGGCGCTGATCTGCGCCTGATGCCGGGTCGATCCCGGCCTGGACGGGCCCGGTCCGAGGCGGCCATCGGCCCGATGCGACCCCGCTTGACCCTGGCCGCGGGCCCGGGCTATCATCCCTCCCACACACGGGCGGCGGCACGGACCGATCGCCCAGGGAGAGATGTCATGCACAGACGCGCGCTCATGGCCGGGGCCCTGGCCTGGCCGTGGAAATCCGGCGCCTGGTCCCTGCCGGGCCGGGCGGCGCTGGACGTCGTGTTCGACGACGGCTCGGTGCCGACCATGTACAAGGACGGGCAGGGCCCGGGCGCACTCGGGCTCTACCCGGCGCTGGTCGGGGCCGCGCTCGCGGAGATGACGCCGCCGGTGCGCCTGCGGGCGCAGCCCTTCAAGCGCGTGCTGTCGGAGCTGATGGCCGGCACGGCCGTGGCGGGCGCGGTGATCCGCACGCCGGAGCGGGAGCAGCGCTGCCTGTTCAGCCAGCCTTACTTCATCGAGCGGCTGTCGGTGTTCTCCTTGCGCGGGCGGGTGCCGCCCTTCCGGCGCATGCACGACCTGAGCGGCCACCGGGTCGGCGTCATCCGTGGCTGGTCCTATGGCGCCGGCTTCGACCAGCCCCGCGCCCGGGGCGACTTCGTCTGCGAGGACGTCGCGTCCGATGCGCTCAATTTCGAGAAGCTCGTGCGCCAACGCCTGGACTACGTCGTCGCGACGGAGCTCGGCGGGCGGCTGCACATGCAGCGTCTGAGCACCGGAGACAGCCCCGTCGTCGAGGGCGAGCCGTCGGTTGCGGCCACGCCCATCCACCTCGCGGTCCTGCAGACGATGCCGGGGGCCGCCGAGTTCCTGGCCCGCTTCGACCAGCACGTCGTGCGGCTGGTCAATGACGGTACGGCGGCCAGCCTCATGGCGCGGGAGCTGGAGCGTGCGGCACGCCTGATGTCCTGAGCGTGGCGGGATCGCGCCATGCCGGCCACCCGCCGGGCGAGGAGGTGGTGATGGCTATGCCAGAATCCGGCCACTCATCATCGACGCTAGCCACTGCGGGAGATCAGACTCATGCCCATCGTCCACTTGATCGAAGGCCCGGTGGGTGCGGGGAAATCGACGTACGCCCAGGCGCTCGCGGCGCGGACGGGCGGCGTGCACATCGCCCTTGACGCCTGGTTTGCCACCCTGTTCAGCCCGGATCGCCCGGCGGCGGAGGTCCTGCCCTGGTACGTGGCGCGCAAGGCCCGCGTGCTGGCACTCATCTGGACGCACAGCCAGGCGGTCCTGGCGGCCGGGGTGGATGTCATCCTGGAGCTGGGGCTCATCCAGCGCCAGCCGCGCATGGACTTCTGCCGCGGGGTGCAGGCCCTGGGTTTCGAGCTGGTGATGCATGAGCTGGAGGCGCCTCGCGAGCTGCGCCGTGCCCGCGTGCAGCGGCGCAACGAGCAGCAGGGCGCGACGTTCTCGATGGTCGTGCCGCCGGAGATCTTCGAGCTGGCGAGCGATCTGTGGGAGCCGGTGGATGAGTTCGAGCGGGGCGAGTATGCCGTCGAGCGGGTGTTCACCGGACCGGAGGCGGCAAGCCCCCTTTGACACCGCCTGCCGGGACGGCGGGCGCACCGCCCGCCACCGGGCTCAGGGCTTCAGCACCTTCGCCACCGGATTCGGCCGCAGCCGGAAGGCGTCCGGCATGCCCGAGCCCAGCAGCGGGCGCAGGTAGAGGCGGAAGGCGTCGGTGACGTCGGTGCCGCTGTCGCTGATGAAGTGGTCCTCCATCACGCGGGTCTTGCCGGCCACGGCCTCCAGCGGCAGCAGCTCGTAGTCCACCGAGTAGTAGCCGTTGCGCTTGATGGCCACCGAGCCGTCGCGGTCGCCCCACATGGCGTACTGCACGGCCTTCTCGCCCACCTCACGCGCCTCGCGCTGGTCCACATCGGACACGCAACCCACGAAGCTGCGCTGCAGGTAGCCGAAGGTGTCGCCGCGCACGCGCTTGATCTTCAGCCGGGTCTTGATCTCCTCGCACAGCAGATCGGCCAGCGCCCCCGAGCCGGAGAGCTGCACATTGCCGTGGGCATCATGCTCCAACTCCTTGGCGAGCTGCGCGAGGATGGGCTGCCCGCTGGCGTCGTGGATGCCCTCGCTCACGGCGACCACGCAGCGCCCGTGGCGCTCGTAGACCGCCTTCACGTCCGCCAGGAAGCGCTCGACCTCGAACACGCGTTCGGGCACGTAGATCAGGTGCGGGCCGTCGTCGTCGAACTTCTTGCCCAGGGCCGAGGCGGCCGTCAGGAAGCCGGCATGGCGGCCCATCACCACGCCGACATAGACGCCGGGCAGGGCGGCGTTGTCCAGATTGGCGCCGGCGAAGGCCTGGGCCACGAAGCGCGCCGCGGAAGGAAAGCCCGGCGTGTGGTCGTTGCCGACGAGGTCGTTGTCGATGGTCTTCGGGATGTGGATGCTGCGCAGCGGGTAGCCCGCCTTGCGCGCCTCCTCGGCCACGATGCGCACGGTGTCGGAGCTGTCATTGCCGCCGATGTAGAAGAAGTAGCCGATCTCGTGGGCGCGCAGCACCTCGAAGATCTGCTGGCAGTAGGCGAGATCGGGCTTGTCTCGCGTGGAGCCGAGGGCCGAGGCGGGCGTGCCGGCGACGAGCTCCAGGTTGTGGCTGGTCTCCTGCGTCAGGTCGACGAAGTCCTCGTTGAGGATGCCCCGCACGCCATGCCGGGCGCCGTAGACCAGGTCGATGCCCTTGTGCCGCCGGGCTTCCAGCACCACGCCGACGAGCGACTGGTTGATCACGGCGGTGGGGCCGCCGCCCTGGGCGACAAGGATCTTGCGGGTTGCGGGCACGGGCAGGGATGGGCTCACGGACGGCTCCTCGGGGTGGTCGGATGCTGGCTGACGTTCTACCACCAAGCGCGCACCCTGGGCAGCGTCCGCTGCGGCCGAAGCGCATCCTCAAATCGACGGATGGTGTTGACGAGGGCCCCTCACTTGCGTTCCTAGAATCCCGCCGCAGGCCGTCGCGATGACGGTCGCGGCCAGGAGGAATGCGGTGTGAAGAGCGCAGTCGGGCACCGGGGATCGGTGCTGGGGGCGGGGTGGTGTGCCAGTCGGGCCAGCGCGCAGCCGAGCGCGTCGGCCGGCACTGGCGGCCTCGTGGAGCCCGCCGGCAGGCTGCCTGTCGGGCAGGACCAGGAAGGGGGCGGCCGGCAGGACGCCCCTCGGGACGGCGCCCCGCATGCCGCCCGTTGACCTCACCGGGCGGCAGCGCCACCTGTGGAGCCAGGTGATCCAGCGTCTGGAGGCGCAGGGCTTGCTGCGATCCAGCCTGCCGGAGGCCCTGGCCGACTGGCGGCCTGAAGGCGGCGATCGCGGCGCCAACCGGGCGGTCGACTCGCCCCCGGCGACGGCCGGCGCACCCGAGCCGGCCTGGCGCCCGGACGCCTGGATCGAGGCGGCCGAGTCGCGGGGTCAGGTCGTGCCCTGGCTGCTGCGCCAGCTGGCTCTCCTGCCCGAGGATCCCCCGCTGCTGGTGCTCGCCCGGGATCTTGGCCTGTGCGTGGACAGCCCGGAGCGTCTGCAGGCCAGCCCCGGTTGGCATCACTGGTCCGGGCAGGCCTCGCCGGTGCAGGGGCTGCGGAGCCTGGCGCCGGGACGCTCGGCGGACGCGTCCGCGCCACCGTCGCGCACGGCGGTGCTCGAGGCCTGGTCCCGGCGCCTGCTGTGCCTGTGGCCGGGGCCGCGGATGACGCTCGCGCCCGGGCCCCGCGCCGCCACCCCTCAGCGGGCCGCGGCCCTGGTTCTGGACCTCGGCGGGCATCGCCTGCTGCCCTTGTCGGGCGAACTGGGCGAGCTGGGCGGCCTGCTGCCGGCCCAGGGCTGGACGATCAGCGCGCTGCCGCGCCATGCGCTGGACCTGCCGGCGCGCTGGCCGGTGGGCGCCGCGCCCGTGGAGGCGGGTGCGGCGGCAGGGCTGGCGAGCGCCCGCCCGCCGTCGGCGACCGTGCGGCGACCGCAGTGCGCGTCGCCGCGGGCCGGGGCCGTGCTGCTCTTGGGGGCGGAGCCCGGCCAGCCCGCGCAGCTGTGCCTGGCCCTGCTGCGGCCGGACGGTCCGTGGTGGCGCCACGATGCCAGCCCGCAGGGCATGAGCGGCGGTGGGATCTGCCTTGACCCTGCGCTGCGCCTGCTCGGGTATTTCCGCCCCACAAACGAGGACCCCGGCCGCGTGCTTGGACTGCTATGGTCCTGAGCACCGCGCCTCGACCGCCCCGCGGACCGCCCATGTGATCCACTGCCCAGGGAGCCCGACATGACCGCATCCCCCGCCACCAGCCTGCATCTGCAGGGCATGACGGAGCTGACGCTGCTGGCGCCGCTCAAGCGCGGCTTCGTGCCCAGCGGCGATGCCTGCACCTATGTCTCCCGCCTGCGCCTGCTCTTCGCCACGCTGATGGCCGCGCGTTCCAAGGCCCGCGAGCAGGAGCAGGGCTCGGCGTTCTCCGACGTCGTGGCGCGGGTCCAGACGATCCACAGCTTCCGCCTGGCCGTGCTCGAACCCACGAACCAGCTGCTCCTGGCCGTCACCTTCGACAGCGGCTGGGAGCCCTACATCCGCAAGGTCTGGCGCGACCTGGGCCCGCTGCTGGACGTGATCTTCTGCCACTGCGAGGGTTACCCGCTGGCCGCGGACAGCGCCTTCGAGACCTATGTCGACTGGATTCGCCGCCAGCAGGTGCAGGCGGGCTTTTTCTACATCGCCTCGGGCCTGAGCGTGGGGGACCTGCGCTATCTGGTGGATGTCGAGCGGCTGCAGCGTGATGGCGATGCCGGCGCCGCGGGCTGCCCGGCCCATCAGGTGTCGGAGCAGGCCATCGCCCGCTTGCGGATCCCGCATCCGTCCGAGACGGCGCTGCAGCAGGCCCGGCTCGCGCCGGCTCTGGTGCTGGCCCGCGGCTTGGAGGCGCTGGCGGGGCTCTATGCGCTGACCGACTTCTTCGCCGAGACGCCGGATCCGGACGCCCGCGACGCCGCCGTGCTGCTGCGCGCCGCGCAGGACCTGCTGGTGGAGCTGCGGGAGCCCCTGCTGCGCCGCCAGCTGGCCCTGGAGCCCGGCCTGCAGGCGCAGTTCCGGACCGAGCTGGCCTGGTTCTTCCAGCCGCCGCCCGCGTCCCGCCGGCCCCGCCGCCCGCCGCCGCCCGTGCCCGCGCCGCAGGACCTGCAGTCGGGGCTGCTGCAGCCGGATCCGGACACCAGCCATGGCCTGCTCGTGCTGCTGCAGATCCGCAGCCGCACGGCCTTCCGGCAGTGGCTGGCGGCGCAGCTGCCGGCCCTGGCGCCCCAGGCGGATGCCCGCCACCGGCCCCTGCTGAACCTGGCCTTCACCCCACGCGGCCTGCGCCGGCTGGGGGTGCCCGCGGAGACGCTGGCGCGCCTGCCTCGCGAGTTTGTGGAGGGCATGGAGGCCCGCGCCGACCTGCTGGGAGATCTGCGCAGCAACCATCCCGTCCACTGGCAGCGGCCGCGTCGCCACGGTCTTTCGGCGCAGGAGGCCGCGGCGGCCGGGCCGGGCAGCCGCATCGATCTGGCGGAGGTGGACCTGGTGCTGCAGTGGCGGGTGCTCGCGCCGGCGGCCGCGCAGGATGACGAACTCGGTCCGAAGCACCCGCTCTTCGCGGCCTTCCAGACGCTGGCGTCGGAGCCCGGCCTGAGCGTGCTGGCGGTGGAGCCGCTGCGCCGCCAGACGCTGGGCCGCCCCCGCGCGGGCACGGTGCCCGGCGGCGCGCCGGTCGTGGAGCACTTCGGCTTCGTGGACGGCCTCAGTCAGCCGCGCTTCGTCGGGACGGCGGGCGATGCGGCCGGCGAGGGCCTCGGCGCGCGCCCGCGCTCCCGCGACGAACTGCCGCTCGGCGAACTGCTGCTCGGGCATCCCAGCGAACGCGGCGACGGCGATCCGGCGTTGGCGGACGACCCGCTGCTCGCCGACGGCAGCTTCCTCGTGATCCGCAAGCTGCGGCAGTTCCCGGAGCGGCTGCAGCAGCGCCTGGCGGCGGAGTCGGCGCGGCTGAGCCGGGAGGGCATCCGCCTCAGCGTCGACGAGCTGAAGGGTGCGCTGATGGGCCGCATGCCGGACGGCCGCCCGCTGGTGACGCCGGACGGCCCGGGCCCAAACGACTTCGACTACCGCGGCGATCCCCAGGGCCTGCAGTGCCCCTTCCAGGCCCATGCGCGGCGGGCCAACCCGCGCGAGGGGCAGCCCAACGCCCACGTCCCGGGCGGGCGGGAGCCCGTGCCGCGCCTGCTGCGCCGGGGCATGTCCTACGGCCCGGATGTCACGCCCGACGAGCTCGCGGGGCGCACGCCCGCACGCGAGCGGGGGCTCTTCTTCATGGCCTGCAATGCCAGCATTGCCGAGCAGTTCGAGGTGGTGCAGCGCTGGCTGGCCGGCGGCAACGCCACGGGCGTGGGCTCGGCGCAGGGGGACCCGCTGCTGGGCGTGCCGGTCCTCGGCGAGCGCCGCACGCTGCGCTTTCTGCGCGAGGACGCCAAGGGGCAGCAGCAGCTGGTCCGCGTCTTCCTGGACGAGGAGCCGGACCCGCGCCGGGCGCCCGCGGCCCCGCAGCCTTTTGTCCAGCTCGCCTGGGGGCTCTACGCCTTCCTGCCCAGCCTCCGGGCGCTGGCGGCGTTGACGAAGGGGCCTGCCACCGAGGCAGCGGTGCCGGCGTCCGATCCGGCCCGCGAAGGGCAGGCCCTCATCGAGCAGCTGCAGGGGCCGCTCAAGGGCGCCGGGGCGGCGGCGTGGAAACAGTGTCTCGAGGACATGGTCGCCCGCAAGCAGGGCGTGCCCGACAAGCTCTGGGCCGCCGTGCGCGAGCTGCACGGTGGCGTGCTGGACACCGGCACGGACTACGGCGTGCTCGTCGGTGACCCGGCGCTGCTGCAGGAGGTCCTGCTGGATCCGCAGGGGCACTACTCGGTGTGCGGCTACCAGGCCCGCATGCAGAACTCCATCGGCCCCATCTTCCTGGGCATGGACGCCGGTGCCGCGTACGCCCGCCTGGCCGATCCCGTCAACGCGATCATCGGCACGCTGGGCCGGGACGAGGCCTACCGGCTCAGCCGCGCGGCGATGAGCGAGGTGCTGCGCCAGTGGTGGGCCGAGGGCACCGCGTCGGCGCTGCCCGGGCCCTCGCAGCGCGTGCCGCTGGACCTCAAGCGCCTGAGCGACGAGGTGCTGGCGCGCCTGTCCCGGCACTGGTTCGGCCTGCCCGACGGCGGCTGCGTCCAGGCCGCGTCGCGGGACTGGCACTGGCAGGCGGACGTCCAGGCACCGCCGCGCTGTCCGGGGCACTTCGACACGCCCTCGCGCTACTTCTTCCAGCCGATGCCCGAGGGCACGGCGGCCGAGGAGCAGGGCCAGCGCCATGGTCGCCAGCTGCTGGCGGCGGTGTCGGCCTGGGTGGCGCAGACGCGGGCCGGCGCCGCCGCACCGGCGGGCACGCTCACGCCGGCCCTCTTCGCGGCGCTGCCGGGGCTGACGGACGCCGAGCTGGCGAGCACCTGCATCGGCGTGCTCATGGGCTTCCTGCCCACGGTGGATGGCTGCTGGCGCCGTGCGCTGATGGACAGCCGGGCCGATCCACGGCTGTGGCTCGCGCGCGCCCGCCTGCTCGCGGGGGCCGGCACGCCGGACCTCGCTCAGGCCGAGCGGGCGCTCCGGCCCTGGCTCGACCAGGCGTTGCTGCGCCACCCGGTGCCGGACATGATCTGGCGGACGGCGCGCACGGCGCATGGGCTCGGGGGCGGCAGCGGCGCGGCGGTCCCCGTTGCGGCCGGGCGGCGCGTGGTGCTGGGCCTCATGAGCGGCACACAGGTGCAGTGGCAGGCCCGCGAGGCCGGCGGCGAGGCGGCGCAGGCGCAGCCGGCCGACCTGAGCCTCGTGTTCGGTGGCCAGCGCCCGGCCGGCGCGCCGCATCCGCTCCATGCCTGCCCGGGTTACGAGGCCGCCATGGGCATGCTGCTGGGCATGAGCGCGGGGCTGCTGCAGGCCGAGCTGCAGACGGGCACGCAGGCGCAGCTGATGTGGATGGTGGCGCCGCCACCGGCCTGATCGGGCTGCCCGCCTTCCGGATCAGGGCACGGACAGCGTGGCCCGGCGCGCCGCCAGTAGTGCCAGGTGCCAGTCCATGCCCAGCCGGCGCAGCGGCGGCTCGGCGGCCTCCAGCTGCTGGAGCGCGCCGGCCGTGTCGCCCTGCAGCAGCCGCACGTCGGCCTCGCACAGGCGGTTGAGGGCCGTCTCGTGCAGGGAGCCCCGGCGCTTGGCGAGGGCCTGGGCCATCGCCAGGTAGTGCGAGGGCGGCCGGGTGCCGTAGCCACGGGCGGACGCCACGGCCAGCGCACGCAGGGCGGTGGGAGCGCCGAGCAAGTCCCCCTCGCGCGAGCGGCGCAGGGCGAGGGCGGCCTGGCGGCGCATCGATGCGTAGTGCCCCAGCTCGGCGTGGGCCTCGGCCAGCCAGCCGTGCAGCAGCGAGACGAAAAGGCGCTTGTGCCGCGCCTGCAGCCAGTGTGCGGCCTCCTCCAGCGCCTGCAGCGCGCGCAGCTGGGCATCGCTCCCGGGCGGGCTCTGGCGCCATTGCGCGCGGCTCAGCAGGGCGCGGCTCATGCCGAAGACGTAGAGGTTGCGCACCCGCTGGGCGATCTGCACGGCCTGGCTCGCCGACTGCTGCGCCGCCTGCCATTGCCCCTGCCACAGCTGGACGAGGGCATGCAGGCATAGCACCGAACCCTCGACCTCATGGCCCGCCCCGAGGATGGCCTGGCGCGCCTCGGCGAAGCACTCGTCGGCCTCGGCGAAGGTGCCCCAGTCGCCCAGCACCGCGGCCTTGCAGGCGAGCGCGTAGGCCGATCCCACGGCGGGGCGGCTGCCGCTGCGGTGCTGACGCTTGACGGCGATGGCCGCGTCGAGCAGATCGACGGCGGCCTCGTAGTGGCAGGCCGCGGCCAGCGCCTGACCCAGCGTGGCCTGCGCCTGCACGAGCATGGCCGGCCAGGGGCTCGCGCGCGGGTCGTCGCCCGCCTCGGCGCACAGACGCTCCAGGCCGAGCAGCGCCGCGCGCAGGTCCGTCACGGCGGGCTGCGTCATGCCCAGGGCATAGGCCACATAGCCGCGCCAGAAGACGGTCAGCGCCTGCGTGGCGGCGTCGTGGCGGCGGCGGGCCTGCTCCCAGCCCTGGTCGAAGTAGCTCAGGTCCTCCGGGGCCGGATCGAAGACGCAGGTGAGCCCCAGCCGCTGCAGGATGCGCACCTGGCTGGCGTAGTGGTCCTGGCCGTCCGGCGCCTCGGCGCAGCGGGCCAGGGCGTCCAGGGCCGTGCGATAGAAGTGCTGGGCGCGGTCCGGCGCGGCGCCCAGTTCGGCCTGGGCGCCGGCCTGCTCGGCGTGGTGGGCGGCCTGCGGCCAGTGGCCGGCCTGGGCGTGGTGGTAGGCCAGGGCGGCCTGCCAGCCGGCCCAGTCGCTCGTCGCGCCCTCGGCGTCCTGGGGCTGGGTCTCGAGGAGGATGCCGGCGATGCGCCCGTGCAGCTCGCGCCGCTGCGGCGCCCCGACGAGCTGGTACACCACCTCCCGCGTGATGCCGTGCTTGAAGCGCAGCTGCCCCGGCGTCTGGGCGGGGTAGAGCAGGTCCTGCTGGTCGAGCCGGGTGAGGGCATCGAGGCAGTCCTCGCCGCACAGGCGCTGCAGCAGCCACATCGGCAGGTGCGTGCCGATCACGGCCGCCGTCTTCAGCAGCAGGAGCTCGTTCTCGGGCAGGCGCTCCAGCCGCGCTTCCACCAGGCCGCGCAGCCAGGGCAGCTCGAGCCCGGCCCAGGCGCCGCGGGTGGGGCGGGGCTCCTCCAGACGCTGCGCCAGCTGCCCGGGGGGAAGCTGGGCGGCGCAGTGGCAGAGTTCCTCGATGTAGAGCGGATTGCCGCCGCCCTGGGCGTGGATGCGCTCGACGAGGAAGGGGTGCAGGCCGGGCAGCAGCTGGTTCACCGCCGGGCGGCAGTCCTCCAGCGACAGCGGGCCGAGGGGCAGGGCATGGACGTCGCGCCGCGCCTGCAGCGGGCCCAGATCGGCCTGGCGGCTCGTCAGCAGCACGAGCAGCGGCAGCTGGGTCTGGCGCAGCAACTGCTCCAGGATCTGCTGGCTGGCCTGGTCCGCCCACTGCCAGTCGTCGAGGAAGATCAGCTGCGGCTGCTGGCGGCCCAGCGCCTGCAGCAGGGCCGGCACGCGCGGCAGCCAGTCCCGCCAGGACTGCGCCGCGCCGCGGAGTTGCTCACGCGGGCGCAGGGCCTCCAGCCAGGCGGCGGCGTCGCCCTGCAGCTCCGGCGGCAGCGCCTGCAGCAGGGCCGCGAGGTCCGGGGCCGTGGGCAGCTGGTCCTGCGGGCTGAGGCCGGGTTGGCCGAAGCAGGCCCGCAGCAGCTGCATCCAGGGCTGCATGAGCTCGCCGTGCAGGTGGCTGTCGCAGTAGCCGCGGTGGATGCGCCAGCCTTCGCGATGGGCCTGGGCGATCAGCGCCTCGCACAGCCGCGTCTTGCCCAGCCCCGGGGAGCCGTGCACGAGGGCGGCGCGGGGGCCGCTGTCGGCCGCCAGGCGCAGCTGCTCGCGCAGCGACTGCAGCTCGGGCTCGCGCCCCGTGAAGGGCAGGGCGCCCTGGCGGACGCGCGCCTCCAGCCGGGTGAGGATCTGGCCGCGCCGGGTGATGCAGACGGCCGTCAGCGGCTCCGCCAGGCCGCGCAGGGGCAGCGGCTGGACGGGACGGTGTTCGAACTGGTGCAGCTCCGGGCCGAGCGCCGCCTGGCTGACCCAGACCTCCCCCGGGCCGGCGTGCTCGCACAGGCGCGCCGCGACGTTGGGCGGCTCGCCGAGCAGGTCCAGGCGCCCGCGCTCGAAGTCCCCCTCGACCACCAGCGTCAGCCCGGCGTGGATGCCGCTGTGCATCTGCAGGGGCGGGCGAGACGGGTCGGCGGCGCTGCGCAGGCGCGCCACGCCCTCGTGCAGGTCCAGTGCGGCTTCGGTGGCGCGGCGGGCGAGGTCCTCGCCGCCCAGTGGGTAGCCAAACACCGCCAGCATCCCATCGCCCTGCAGGCGCACGACCAGCCCCTGGTGCTTGGTGACGGCCTGGCGGCAGATCTCGCGGACGCGGGCCAGCAGCTCGAGGTAGTCCTCGGCCTCGAGCCGGGCCGCGAGCTGGCTGGACTCGCTGAGGTCACTGAAGAGGACCGCCAGGTGCAGACGCCTGGCGGATTCCTGCTCATGCGGACTCGGTGGCTTGGACACGGCGGCGCTGACTCCCTGCGGGTGGGGGCAGGTCTTGCCGCGTGGACCCGCGACTGCGCGTCCTGCCCCGGTGCCGCGCAGTATGCGGGCGTCGGCGCGTCACGTCCACCGTAGAGCCTGACAGAGGTGACGCCGGGCCGGGGCGCCCGGGGGCTCAGTCCTCCAGCTCGAAGATCTGGGCGGAGCGCGCCGGCAGGGCCAGGTCTTGCGCGAGCGTGCCGCGGCGGCCGCTCATGACCTCATGCCAGCGCTGCCCCGCGTGCAGCATCTCCGGGTAGCGGTCGACAGTCAGGCGGCCCGCCTGCTCGCCCTTGTGCAGGACCAGCATCAGCGTCCGGCGCCCCAGCTGGCGGAACAGGACGTAGGCGCCGTCCCGGGGGCTGTAGTGGACCAGCCGGCCCTCATGGATCGCGGCTTGCTGACGGCGCCAGTTCAGCAGGCGCCGCAGCCAGTCCTGCGCCTCGCGCTGGCGCGGTGTCAGGCCCTCGCCGGTGAAGGCGTTGACCGGGTCGCCTGCCCAGCCGCCGGGGAAGTCGCCGCGCACGGCGCCATCGTCCCGCTCGCGCGGGCTGCTGAGCAGGACCTCGGAGCCGTAGAAGAACTGCGGGATCCGCCGCGTCATCGCCAGGTAGGCCGTGGCCATCTTGTAGAGGGCGAGGTCCTCGTGCAGGGCGGCGATGACGCGCGGCGTGTCGTGGTTGCCCTCGAAGACGACGAGCCGTGCCGGGTCGGGGTAGACGAAGTCGTGGGCCAGCGCCTCGTAGAGCCGCGTGAAGCCGGTGGCGTTGCCGTCGGCCTCGGTCAGGGACGCCAGCAGCGCCTCGTGCAGCGGGAAGTCCATCATGCTGGGCATGTGGGAGACGTAGCCATCATGGTTGCGCTTGCCGCGCTGCCAGTAGGCGACGACGGCCGGATGCGGGCTCCATTCCTCGCCGACCATGTTCAGGTGCGGGTACTCCTCGAGCAGGCGCGCGCTCCAGCGGGCGAGGAAGGCCTTGTCGGAGTAGGAGTAGGTGTCGGTGCGGACGCCGCTGAGGCCGGCGTACTCGATCCACCAGAGGCTGTTCTGGACGAGGTAGTTCGCGAGCACCGGCTGGCGCTGGTTGAGGTCCGGCATGTTGGGCGTGAACCAGCCGTCCGTGAAGGCGCGGCGGTCGCTGTCCGCCGCATAGGGGTCCTGCACCGACATGCGGGCGTGGCTGGTCTCCGTGTAGCTGGGCCACTGGTTGAGCCAGTCGCGCGTCGGGAGGTCGCGCATCCACCAGTGGCCGGCGCCGATGTGGTTGAGCACGATGTCCTGGATCACGCCCAGACCCCGGGCCCGGGCCTCGCTGACGAAGTCGCGGAAGTCCTCGTTGCTCCCGAAGCGGGGGTCCATGCGGTAGAGATCCGTGCTGGCGTAGCCGTGGTAGCTGTACTCGGCGCCGTCGTTCTCGGTGAGCGGCGTGGGCCAGATCTGCGTGAAGCCCATGCCGGCGATGTAGTCCAGGTGCTGGCGCATGCCGGCGAGGTTGCCGCCGTGGCGCCCGCCGGGCAGCGCGCGGCGCTCGCCTTCCTTCATGCCGGCGGGCGCGGGAGCGGGCAGGCCCTGGGCGAAGCGGTCCGGCACGATGAGGTAGATCGCGTCCTGCGGCCCGAAGCCCTGGCGCTGCGCCGAGCCGGGCGCGCGGGCCTGCAGCGGATAGGGATGCCGCAGCACCCGCTGCGTGCCGTCCATCAGCTCGATGGGGACGTCGCCGGGGCGAGCGTCGGGCGCGATCTCGAGATCCAGCACCAGGTAGTTCGGGCTCTCCAGGCGCTGCTGGCCTCGCAGCGTCACGCCCGGGTGCGCCACGCGCGCCCGCAGCCGCCCGATGCCTTCGCCATGCAGCATCAGCTGCAGGCCGGGCTGCTTCATGCCCACCCACCAGGAGCGGGGTTCGATGTGGTCCAGTGTCATGGCATGGGTGCTGCTGAGGAAGGCCAGGCCGAGCGCGAGGAGGCCGCGGCGCAGGATGGGGGGCAGGGCAGTGCACAGAGGCATGGCGTCACCATTCTCGGACAGGCGGGGCGGGCCGCGGGGATCAGCGCAGTCGGTAGACCGCGAAGGACTGCGGCGGCAGCTGGAGGGCGTCGGCGCGCACGGCGTGGCGCGACTGGTGGGGCTGGCGGCGGTCCAGGCGGCCTTGGGCGGCGCTGCGCAGCAGGGGCTGCAGGCGCTGGGACGGCGCCATGCCGGGCGCTGCGCCCTGCCAGGGCTCGCTGCCGTAGTTGATGAGCACCAGCAAGACCTGACCCCGACCGCGGGCGCCGTCGCCGCCCGCGCGGCGCTGGAAGCCGATCACATGGCCGGACTGGAAGGCCTGGGTGTAGTCCCCGGCGCGCAGGGCCGGCTGGGCCTTGCGCAGGGCGATCAGGGCCTTGTAGTGGTTCAGCAGCGAGCCCGGATCGCGCGCCTGGGCCGCCGCGTTGTGCGTGCCGGCATTCGGGGCCACGGCGCGGAAGGGCTGGCCGCTCGTGAAGCCGCCCTCGGCCGTCCAGCTCATGGGCGCGCGCAGCGGCACGTCGCCCGGACCGGTGACGCCGGCCATGCCGATCTCCTCGCCGTAGTAGAGGAAGGGAATGCCGGGCAGCAGCAGGTAGGTGGCGGCGGCGAGCCGGTAGCGGGCCTCGTCGCCCGCCAGCTGGTCCCAGACCCGCGCGCCGGCGAAGATGTCGTGGTTGGCCAGCATCGTGGCCATGTTCAGCGGGGTGTGCTCGAAGTGCGTCACGAGGGGCTGCAGCGCGGCCTCCTCGCCCCGGGCCGCCTGGATGATCAGGCGCTCCAGGCCGAAGTCGAAGGCGCTGCCGCACACGTCGGGGCTCGCATAGGCGGTGGGGCTGGCCGTGGCCTCGCAGACGCTGAAACGGCCCGGCCGGCTGCGGATCAGCCGTGCGAAGTCGGCCGTCAGCGCGCGGCTCTCGGGCTGGTCGTTCCAGTCCCGGGCGCTGTTCTCGATGAGGTGCGGCACGGCGTCCAGCCGGAAGCCGTCGAGGCCGCGGTCCAGCCAGAAGCGCAGGCTCTCGCGGTGGTAGTCCACGACGGCCGGATTGCGCAGGTTGAAGTCCGGCATGTGCGGGCCGAAGGTCGCGAAGAAGCGGGCGCTGTCGCTGGCCTGCCCGGGGAGGGCATACCAGGGGGTGTGGCCCCAGATGTCCCAGTCCTTGAGGTCGGCGGGGGCGGGATCCTGCCAGACATACCAGTCGCGCCAGGGCGACTGCGGATTGGCGAGGCTGTCCTGGAACCAGGGATGCTGGCTGGCGCTGTGGTTGAGGATGTAGTCCATCACCACGCCGATGCCGCGCCGGTGGGCCTCGCGCACGAAGGCGTCGAAATCGGCCAGGCTGCCGTAGTCCGGCTCGATCGCGCGGAAGTCGGTGATGGCGTAGCCGTGGTCATGGTCGGCGCTGCGGGTGATGGGCATGAGCCACAGGCCGGTCACGCCCAGCTGCTGCAGGTAGTCCAGGCGGCGGGTGAGGCCGCGCAGGTCACCGATGCCATCGCCGTCGCTGTCCTGGTACGCGCGGACGAAGACCTCCATGAACACGCCCTGCGACCAGCCGGCCGGCGGCGCAGTGACGGGCGCGGCAGGTGCGGCCCCGGCGCCCAGCGCCAGACTGCTGATCAAGATCGAAAAAATGTTCTTGTAGTTCAAATACATGATCTGCCGTTACCCGCGGGGCTGGAGTGAGAGTGCCAATGGCCAGAATAGTTGGAAATGCGCCTGCTGAAAACCCAGGTATTTTGCGGATGTAGTTTTGCTACTATTTCCAGCCTCCACGCCCGCTGATCGTCCTCATGAACCGTCTCCCTGCGAACCCGCCGCTGTCCGACCTTCATCGCCGGCTGCCGAGGCGCAGGTGGGCCCTGTGCCTGGGGCTCGTTGCGGGCTTGGCCTGGGGGTCGGCGGCGGCTGACGAGCGTGCTGCCGCGCTGGCCGACTGTGACGCGCCCGGCCTGGCCGCCGTGCGCCGGGCGGCGCCCGCGGACGCGCCGGTCTGGCCGGCCCGGGCGCATGCGCTGGATCTGCGCCATCTGCAATGGCCGGGCGTGGGCGAGTCCGGGGCGCTCCGTCTGGTGGCGGCCTGGCAGGGTGGGCTGGTGGCGCGCATCGGTCAGGTGCTGCAGGGGGCGGACGCCAGCCTGCCGCTGGAACGGGGCGGTGCGCTCCCGGCGGCGCTGGCGCAGCGCTTCCCGCACCTGCGCGACGGTGGCGTGCTGCGCCTGCCCGAGGGCCTGTCGCTCGACGAGCGCTGGCTGCGCGCCGAGCTGCTGCTGGTGCGGGAGGACGCGCAGGGTCTCGTCCAGGACGCCAGCCGCGTGCAGGCGGCCGGTGCCCTCGATGCCCGCTTCGCCGATGCCGCCGAGGCGCTGGCCTACGGGCCGCTGTTCACGCCGGGGCGCACGGACGCCGGCCTGCGCCTGTGGGCCCCGACGGCGCACCAGGTGCAGGTCTGCCTCTATCCCGACGCCGAGTCGCCCGCCACAGGCGTCCAGCCCCTGCGCTGGGAGCCTGCGAGCGGCAGCTGGGCGCTGCCGCCCACGCCGGGCACGCGCAACGCCTACTACCGCTTCCTCGTGGACGTGCTGGTGCCGGGCGAGGGCCTCCTGCGCCAGCGCGTGACCGATCCCGCCGCCGTGAGCCTGAACGCCGATTCGCGGCGCGCCTTCCTGGCCGACCTGACCGATCCGGCCTGGATGCCGCCCGGCTGGCAGACCCACCGCCGCCCGGCGCCGCCGGCCTCGTCCACGGACATGAGCGTCTACGAGTTGCACGTCCGCGACTTCTCCTGGCGCGATCCCAGCCAGCCGCCGGCGCAACGCGGCCGCTTCGGCGCCTTCGCGCAGGCCGAGGCGCTGGGCGTGCAGCACCTGCGCCGCCTGGCCCGCGCGGGGATGACGGACCTGCACCTGCTGCCGGTCTTCGACATCGCCAGCATTCCCGAACGCGGCTGCCGCCAGCCCGCCGTGCCGGACGCCGCGCCCGACAGCGAGGCCCAGCAGGCCGCGGTGAGCGCCGTCGCCGGCCAGGACTGCTACAACTGGGGCTACGACCCGCTGCACTACAGCGCGCCCGAGGGCAGCTACAGCAGCGACGCCAACGACGGCGGGCGGCGCCTGCTGGAGTTCCGCCAGATGGTGATGGCCCTGCACGGCCTGGGCCTGCGCGTCGGCATGGACGTGGTCTACAACCACACGCCGGCCTCGGGGCAGCATCCCCATTCGGTGCTCGATCGCATCGTGCCGGGCTACTACCAGCGCCTGGACGCGCAAGGCCGTGTCGAGCGCTCCACCTGCTGCGACAACACCGCCACCGAGCACCGGATGATGGCTCACCTGATGAGCGACTCGGTCCTGCTGTGGGCGATCCGGCACGGCATCGACTCCTTCCGCTTCGACCTCATGGGCCACCAGCCGCGTGCCGTGATGGAGGCCATCGCCGGGCGACTGCGGCGGCAGACGGGGCGCTTCATTCCGCTGATCGGCGAGGGCTGGAACTTCGGCGAGGTAGCCGACGGCGCGCGCTTCGTGCAGGCGAGCCAGCGCTCCCTGAACGGCAGCGGCATCGGCACCTTCAGCGACCGCGCCCGCGACGCACTGCGGGGTGGGTCCCCGGGCGACGGCTCGCCGGCCGGGCTCGTGCGCCAGGGCTGGAGCAACGGCCTGTACACGGCGCCGAACGGGCTGGCGCCGGCCGTGGGTGTCGACGCGCTCGAGCAGGCGGCGGACCTCGTTCGCGTCGGTCTGGCGGGCAGCCTGCGCAGCGTCCGCTTGCAGGACGCGCGCGGCGTGAGCCGGCGTCTGGACGAGATCGCCTACGGGGACCAGCCGGCGGGCTATGCCTCCGAGCCGGCCGAGGTCGTCAACTACGCCGAGAACCACGACAACCACACGCTCTTCGACAACCAGGTGCTGCGCCTCCCGCGTGACGCCACGCACGAGGAGCGCGTGCGCTCGCAGCTCCTGGCGACGGCGGTGACGGCCTACAGCCAGGGCGTGGCCTATTTCCATGCCGGCATGGAGATCCTGCGGTCCAAGTCCCTGGACCGGAACAGCTACGACTCCGGCGACGGGTTCAACGGGCTCGACTGGCGCCTGCAGGACAACGGCTTCGGCGCGGGCCTGCCGCCCGCCGCCGACAACGCCACGGCCTGGCCGCTGTACCGGACGCTGCTGGCTGATCCCGCGATCAAGCCGCGGCCGCAGGACCTGCGCCAGGCCCGGGACCGTTTCCTCGACCAGCTGCGCGTGCGGGCCAGCTCGCAGCTCTTCCACCTCCGCACGGCGGCCGAGGTGCAGCAGCGCCTGAGCTTCCCGCGTCTGGCGGCGCCGGCCTCGCCGGCCCTGCTGCTGGCGCGTCTGGATGGCCAGGGCCTGCCCGGGGCGGGCTTCCGCGAAGTGCTGCTGGTCTTCAACGCCAGCCGTGAGCCCCAGCAGTTCGACTGGGACGACGCGCGCCTGCCCTGGCGTCTGCACCCGGTGCTCGCACGGCCCGGGGCTGCCGACGTCACACTGCGACGGGAGGCGCGTGTCGACCACCGGCAGCGCCGGGTGCACGTGCCGGCCTGGTCCGCGGCGGTGTTTGTGCGTTGATCAGATGGTGCGCCATCCGCATCGTCCCGGGGTGAGAGATGACACGCCTTGTCACGGCCCCGGGACGCGCTCATGATCCTGGCAGGTCCCCGAGCTGCGAGTCATCCATCATGTCCAAGCGCCGTCTGCCATCCTTCCGTGCCGCCCTGACCGCCCGCTGGGGCGCCGTCGCGCTCGTCATCGGCCTGCTGCAGGCCTGCGCCACGGTCCCGCAGCAGGGCCTGCCGCCGCCACCCCTGATCGACGAGGCCTTCTTGCCGGCGCCCACGCTGCCGAGCCGCGATGCCTTGATGGCGCTGTCGCCGGAGATGACGGACTTCCTGCACAAGACGGTCGAGCCCCGGGCCCGCACCTACGGCAGCAAGGAGGGCCTCATCCGGGCGCTCTACCAGGACGGCAAGCTGCAGATCCAGTACGACGGCGAGAAGACCCGCACGGCCGCCGAGACCTTCGCCGAAGGGCGGGGCAACTGCCTGTCGCTGGTCCTGATGACCGCCGCCTTCGCGCGCGAGCTGCACGTGCCCATCTACTTCCGCTCGGTGATGGTGGACCCGCAATGGACGCGCGGCACCGACCTCATGTTCCGGGCCGGTCACGTGAACCTGGGGCTGGGCACCCGCCTCCAGGAGCGCGGCACCTCCTCGACCATGGACAGCCCTATGATCGTGGACTTCCTGCCCGAGGAGCAGCGCCGGGCGGACCGGGCGATGGAAGTCAGCGAGTCCACCATCCTCGCCATGTTCTACAACAACCGCGCCGCCGAGCGCCTCTACGACGGCGATGTGCGCGGCGCCTACTGGTGGGCGCGGGCGGCCGTGCTGGCGGACAGCCGCTTCAGCGGCGGCTTCAACACGCTCTCGGTGCTCTACCGCCGCATGGGTCGGCTCGACCTGGCGGACCAGGTGCTGACGCAGGTGCTGGCCCTGGAGCCCGACAACGAGGTCGCGCTGGCCAATATGGTGGTGGTGGCGCGCGAAGCCGGTCGCTCGCAGGATCAGGCGCGCTACGAGGCCCGGCTGGCCTCGCTGCAGCCGGTGCCGCCGTTCAAGTTCTTCGACGAAGGCGTCGAGGCCATGAAGCGGGCGGACTTCCGTACGGCGGATGCCCTCTTTGCCAAGGAACTGGCGCGCTCCGCCAACAACCACGAGCTGCACTTCTGGGCCGCGCTGGCCAAGCTGGGCATCGGCCAGCAGGAGCGCGCGGCGCGCCACCTGTCGCTGGCCGCGGAGACGAGCCCGACGCCGGGCCAGCAGCGGCTCTATGAGGCGAAGCTCAACAAGCTGATGGCCACGAAGCAGCTTGCGAACTGACTCCGCGCGATCCGCCGGCCGGCGCGTCCCTCAGAGCGGCGGCAGGCCGTGCCGGGCCCGCGCCACGGCGCAGGCGTCGTCGCCTAGACCCAGTGGCGCCCGCAGGCCAAATTCCCGGCAGGGCGAGGGGCGCCATTCGTAGATGCCGCAGCCGGCCTGGACGCCGACCTGGCCCGTGAGCGCGGCACAGCGCGGCTGGGCGTGGTCCGTGCCCCGCATGCGGCACAGGCTCGCGGTGACGTCCACGCAGAGGCCGTCGGGGACATGGCCACCCTCGCTCTGGAGCTCCTCGCGGGCGAAGTCCACACGGAAGCTGGCGCAGCAGGCGCCGCAGCGCAGGCAGGGGTTGTCGGTGCTCATGCGGGCGAGTGTAGGCGCCGTGGGCCGGCGGCCGGGGCCGCTCAGCCGGGCGGGGCCGCCGTTTCCGGTGTTGCGCTGACCGGTCCCGCGTTGACGGCGGCATCGGCCGGCTTGCCGCCCGCCGCCTCGCGCACCACCGTGACGCTGCAGTCCGATTCCGCCACCACCTGGGCCGACACGCTGCCGAGATAGCGCCGCAGGGCCGAATTGCCGCGCGCGCCCATCACGATGTGGTCGGCGCCGTTGCGGGCCGCGAAGTCGATGATGGCCGACGCCGGGTCCGGGGCCTCCAGCACGTGGAAGGTCAGGCGCCCGTCTTCCAGGTTCAGCGAGCGGCTGATGGGCCGCGCCCAGTGCTTGAGCGCGACGAGCTGCTTCACGTGGACGCTCTTGCCGTCCTTGTCCGTCAGCACGTCCATGCCGATGCGTGCCGTGCGCATCACGCTGACGCAGGCCAGGCGCGCGCCGGGCTCGGTCTGCACGATGCGGCGCACGGTCTCGCGCAGTTGCTCGAGCAGCCCGGGCGTGGCGTTCTCGATGTCCACGGCAGCCATGATGATGGGGCTGCGCGCCACCTGCTCGCCGACGCTCGGCTGCAGCACGGGCTCCGACCCCAGCGCGAAGAACCAGCGCTTGAGCTCCTTGATGGCGCCGCTCTTGCTCATGCGCTCGGCCCGGCGCGTGAGCGTGATGCCCTCGGGACGCTGCAGGTCCAGGGCCAGCTGCGCGGCGCTCTGGTAGCGGCGCTCGGCCTTGACCTCCAGGCAGTGCAGGATCACCTCCTGCATCCAGGGCGGAATCTCGGGATTGATCGCGCGGGGCGGCACGGGCTCCACATACAGCCGGCGCCGCAGCCCGCGCACGGAGGACGGCTGGCCGAAGGGGCGCTCGCCCGTGGCGAGGTGGTAGAGCATCACGCCCAGCGCGAAGAGGTCGCTGCGCGGGTCGTTGCGCACGAACTGCACCTGCTCGGGGGACATGTACGGCCCGGTGCCCATCGGCAGGCTGAACTCCTCCTCGAGCAGGTCGGGCAGGTGGTCGTGGCGCGAGAGGCCGAAGTCGATCAGCACCGCGCTGCCGTCCGGCCGGAACATGATGTTGCTGGGCTTGATGTCCAGGTGGACCACGTGCTGGCGGTGCAGGTCCTGCAGGGCCGTGGCCACGCGGCAGCCGATCTCCACCACCTCGTCAAGCGGGAGCGGGGCCTCGTCGAGGCGCGGACGCAAGGACTGACCCTGGATGTGCTCCATCACGATGTAGGCCTGGCGCGTCCAGTCGCCGCGCGCCACGTAACGCGGCACGTGCGGGCCCTTGAGCGCCGGCATCAGCATCTGCTCGACCTCGAAGCCCACGATGGTGGCCGGGTCCTCGCCGCCCTTGATGCGGGGCACCTTCATCAGCAGCGGGAAGTCCTCGCCGGGGATTGGCTCGAGGCGGGTCACGCGCCAGAGGTTGGCCATGCCGCCCTGGTGCAGGCGCTCCTCGAGCCGGAAGGCGTCGAGCACCATGCCGGGCTCCAGCGGGCCGACCGTCGGGGAGGGCAGGGCGGCGTCCGGATGGGCGGTCTTGCGGTCTTGACGGGCGGCGGTCACGCGCATGCTGGGGTCCCCGGGCTGGTGGCGATGCTCATTCTCCCTGCAGCAGACGTTGAGCCAGGCGCTCGGCGACGGTCTCGTTCAGGCCGCAGTGGCGGACCCGCGCGGCGGCGGCGTCCACGTCGTAGGGTACGCGCAGGTAGCTCAGCAGACCCGTGGTCATGTCAAAGAGCGCGTAGCAGGCGGCCGGGTTGCCGTCGCGCGGCTGGCCGCAGGAACCGGGGATCACCAGCCACTGCCGGTTGGGCAGCAGGGGGATCTCCACGCCGGGAGAGGGCACGAACTCGCCGGCCTTGCCCGTGCCGGAGAGGTGGTAGAGCTTGGGGTCGTGCATGTGCCCGCAGAAGGTGTAGCGGCAGTGCGTGGCATGCAGGCTGCGCATCGCCTCCAGGCGACCCTGGATGTACTCGAAGCCCTGGGGGTCGAAGGCATTGGCGTGCACGAAGAGGCAGTCGTCGGCCTCGCGGTGCATGGGCAGGGCGGCGAGGAACGCCAGCTGCTCGGCATCGAGCTGCGCGCGGGTCCAGAGAATGGCGTCGCGGGCGTCCTCGCGCATGGTGGGCAGGGGGCCGGTGACGATGGCGCTGTCGTGATTGCCCATGACGGCGATGGCGCCCTGCTGCACGAGCTCGCGCACCTGGTCCACGACCCAGGCCGGATCGCCGCCGTAGCCGACGAGGTCTCCCAGCACGGCAAACCGGCCCGCGCCGTGCGCCCGTGCATGCTCCAGCACGGCGCTGAACGCCTCGCGGTTGGCATGCAGGTCCGAGATCAAGGCTAGTTTCATGGATCGAGTGTCTCCCGGGACTCTGACGTCATGCTGATGCTTTCATGGCATGCTTGGGGCACGTTGCTGGGAGTTTCACGGATGGTCGTCGGCAGTTGGATGCGACCCTGGGTCGTGGTTCTGGGTTCCCTTGGTCTGGGCGCCGCGCTGGCGGGTGAGGCGCAGGCCGCCTGCAGCCGCCCGATGCAGGTGCCGCTCGCCCCGGTTGGGCTGAGCGTGCTGCTGCCGCCCCAGGGGCTGCCCACGGGCGTCTACCCGGAGCTGCTGCGCCAGGTGGGCGACTCCGAAGGCTGCGTCTTCGCCATGAGCACCGTGCCCCGCGCGCGGCAGGAGCTGATGTTCGAAAAAGGAATGGCCGACCTGCTCGTGCCGGCCAGCCGCACGCCGCGGCGCGACGAGTTCGGCGAGTTCGTCCCCCTGATCCAGTCGCGGGCCATGGTCATCGCCCTGAACGCCGAGCGGCCCCTGCCCACGACGCTCAAGGCCCTCGTGCAGGCGACGGATCTGCGGGTGGTCCTCGTGCGCGGCTTCGACTTCGGGGACGCCTACCAGGCCGTCGTGAAGGAACTGACGCGCCAGGGGCGGCTGCGCCTGGAGGCCGATCCGGTTTCCGTGGCACGGGTGCTGGATGCGGGCGGCGCTGACGTGACCGTGATGGCGCCGTCGATCCTCGTCAGCGCCCTGCACGCCGACGAGCGCGTGAGCCATCTGCTCGGCCGCCTGCGGCTGGGCGCCGTGGAGGAGCTGGGCTGGAACGACAGCGGGATCTACCTCTCCCGCTCGGCCCTGAACGAGGGCGACCGGCGGCATCTGCAGGACGCCCTGGACAAGGCCGCGCGCAGCGGCCTGGTCTGGAAGCTGTTCAGGCAGTTCTATCCGGCAGGCACGATGGATGGCAGCCTGAGGCCGCGGTACTGAAGCAGCGGAACTGAGGCAGCGGAACCGAAGGCCGGGCCGGCCCGGACCGCACGCCGTCAAGTCAGAAGAGGGCCTGGATCTTGTCGTCGAAGTTGAGGGTGTTCAGCACCCAGCCCGTCGGCGTCTGGTAGAAGTAGAAACTCCAGCGCATCAGGTGCTTCTCGTGCCGGCAGATCTGCACGATCCGCATGACGTGCTCGCCCGCGTGGTCCTCGCGGATGAACTCGACGCCGACCGGCTTGCCGTAGCGCATCTCCAGCATCGGGGCCTGGAGCTTGGCCTGCACGATCATGGCCTCGACTTCCGGCTCCGGCGTGGCGAGGTAGGGCTTCGCCAGCCGGATGCCGGCCTCCATGTCGCCTTTCGCGATCAGCGCCATGACGCGATCGCTCAGCTCCCGATTGGCGGCGCCGTCCTTGAGCCGGGTCTGGGCCTGCGCCGCGCCGAGGAACATCAGCGCGGCCGTCGCCAGGGCGAGGACGGAAGGAATGGATCGCATGGGTGCTCCCTGTCAGCCTGTTATGGCGCGGGAGTATCACTTGCGATCCGCTCCCGGCAGGGGAGGGACTGCCCTAGGGTTCAGCCGATCCGGCCGAGCAGCAGGTACTCCATGAGCGCCTTCTGCACGTGCATGCGGTTCTCCGCCTCGTCCCAGACGACGGACTGCGGGCCGTCGATGACGTCGGCCGCCACTTCCTCGCCGCGGTGCGCCGGCAGGCAGTGCATGAAGAGCGCATCGGGCTTGGCCACGGCCATCATCTCGGCATCCACGCACCAGTCGGCAAAGGCGGTGCGGCGGGCCTCGTTCTCGGCCTCGTAGCCCATGCTGGTCCAGACGTCGGTGGTGACGAGGTCGGCGCCGCGGCAGGCTTCCATGGGGTCGGCGAAGACCTTGTAGCAGGTCGGATTGCTGATGCCAGCGACCTTGGGATCGACGCCATAGCCGCTGGGCGTGCTCACGTGGACCGTGAAGCCGAGGATCTCGGCGGCCTGCAGCCAGGTGTTGGCCATGTTGTTGCCGTCACCGACCCAGGCGACGACCCGGCCCTTGAGGCAGTCCATGTCGATGCCGCCGCGGCGGTCCATGCCGCGCGCCTCGAGGAAGGTGAAGAGGTCCGCGACGATCTGGCAGGGGTGGAACTCGTTGGTCAGGCCATTGATGACCGGCACGCGCGAGTGCGCGGCGAAGCGCTCGATCTTGCTCTGCTCGAAGGTGCGGATCATCACCAGGTCGACCATGCGGCTGATGACGCGGGCGCTGTCCTCCACCGGCTCGGCGCGGCCGAGCTGGCTGTCGCCCGTGGTGAGGTGCACCACCGAGCCGCCCATCTGGTACATGCCGGCCTCGAAGCTCACGCGGGTGCGGGTGCTGGCCTTCTCGAAGATCATGGCCAGCGTGCGGTCCTGCAGCGGCTGGTACTTCTCGTAGTTCTTGAAGCGGCGCTTGATGATGGAGGCGCGCTCGAACAGGTGGGCGTACTCTTCGGCGCGGAAATCCTTGAACTGCAGGTAGTGGCGCATGAGGCTGTCCCCGGGCTTCATGCCTGGGTCTCCGAGAGGAATTGCTTGATCACGGGCACGAGCAGGCTCACGACCTGCGCGGCTTCGTCGCTCGAGAGGATGAGAGCGGGCACGAGGCGCACCACGCGGTCGGCGGTGACGCTGACCATCAGCCCGGCGTCCGCACAGCGGCCCAGCAGCGCACCCGCGGGGCGGTCAAGCTCGATGCCCAGCATCAGGCCCTGGCCACGCACCTCGCGCACGCCCGCCACGCCGGCGAGCTCGCGCTCCAGGCCGGCCTTGAGCTCGGCGCCGACCTGCGCGGCATGGGCCAGCAGGCCTTCCTCTTCCATCACGCGCAGCGTCTCGACGCCGGCACGCATCGCCAGCGGATTGCCGCCGAAGGTGGTGCCGTGGTTGCCCGGCTGCATGACCTTGGCCGCACGGGGGCCGCAGACGACGGCGCCCACGGGCACGCCCGAGCCGAGGCCCTTGGCCAGGGGCATGACGTCCGGCTGGATGCCGGCCCACTGGTGGGCGAACCACTTGCCGGTGCGGCCGATGCCGCACTGCACCTCGTCCAGCATCAGCAGCAGGTCGCGGCGGTCGCACACGGCCCGCAGCTGCTGCAGGAAGTCGATGCGGGCCGGCTTCACGCCGCCTTCGCCCTGGATGGTCTCCAGGAAGATGGCGGTGATGTTCGGGTGGGCATCCAGGGCCTTCTCGACCGCGTCGATGTCGTTCAGCGGCACGCGGACGAAGCCGGGCACCAGCGGACCGAAACCGGCATGGATCTTGGGATTGGCCGTGGCCGACAGCGTGGCCAGCGAGCGGCCGTGGAAGGCGCCTTCGAAGACCAGGATCTCGGGCGCCTCGTTGCCGCGGTCGGTGCCGAACTTGCGGGCGATCTTGATCGCGGCCTCGTTGGCCTCCAGGCCCGAGTTGCAGAAGAAGGCATTGCTGAGGCCGGACAGTTCGACCAGCTTCGCGGCGAGCGCCTCCTGCAGCGGCACGTGGTAGTAGTTGCTGCAGTGGATCATCTTGCCGATCTGCTCCTGCAGTGCCGGCACCAGCTTCGGATGGGCATGGCCCAGCGTGTTCACCGCAATGCCGCCCAGCGCATCCAGGTATCGTCGTCCGTTCACGTCCCACACCCAGACACCCTGGCCGTGCGACAGCGCGATCGGCAGGCGGCCATAGGTTTGCATCACATGGGGTTCGGACGGGGCGGCAGGCGCAGGGGCGTTCATCAACTCTCCAGGTCGGATGGTGCAAAAAGGCGGGCCCGGCCCCGGGACGGCAATCGTGGCGCAGACGACGGTCGCGGCGGGCCTTCTGGAGGCCGGCGCCGGAGCGTCAATCCAGCGTCAGGCCGGGAGCCGATGATTCTAAGGTTGCCCCTGGGTGGCTGCGGGTTTTCGCGAAGAAGTGCCGGGCAAAAGTTTGCCCTTCGTAACCACGCCGTGCTGCGGCGCAACACATCCAAGGCACAATAGCGGTTTGCCGTTCACCCTGATGTCCGGGCGGCCGCCGTTTCCATCCATGACCCAAGTCCCCAAGCCCCGCGAAGTGTTCATCCAAGGCGTGACCCTGGAAGGGCGCACGTTCCGTCCCAGCGATTGGGCGGAGCGTCTGGCAGGGGCGATGTCCTGCTTCCGCCCCGGTGGCGCGAAGGCTGGCATCGGGGCCCACATCGGCTACTCGCCCTACTGCGTGCCGCGCGTCATCAACGGCATCAAGTGCGTGATCGTCAACGAAGAGCTGAAGAACCTCGAGCCCATGGCCTGGGACTTCGTCATGAACTTCGCTCGCGACAACCACCTGCAGGTCGCCGAGGCCTGCCTGCTGCCCGAGCGCGGCGAGCGCTGAGCCGCGTTCAACCCTTGGCCCCTCCCGGGCCGACGGGGCGCCTCCCTGCCGGCGGTTCTCCGCGCCGACTCCGTTTCCCTGGTTTTGCCCGTCCTCCTCAGGCGTCGCTCAGGCGTCGCGCTGACGCGTGCGCCGGCTGCGCCATAGCGCGAGGCATTCGGCGCCGCCCCAGAGCAGCAAACCGGTGGCGACCCGCAGGCGGTGGCGCCATTGCAGGGGAGGGCTCAGCGGGGTGATTTGCATGATGTCGCCGTGGAGTCGTCGATGAGGGCCGGCCGCCGCGCTCGTCGGCAGGGCTCGGGACAGGCTATCGGCGCCGCGTGACGCCGCCGTGGCGAGGCCCTGGGCTGTTCGGCGCATGGTGGTCGAGGGCCGGGCTGGCTATGCTGCGCGCTGGCCCTCGCGGCCGGCCTTTTGCGCCCCCGAGCCGCTCCTCCTGCTGCCGCGTCACCTACCTTGCTGGAATCCCTGCACCTGCTTGACCGCCTGCAATCGCAGTCACTGGGGCTGCTGGAGCGGCGCGACGTCGTCGTCGTGCTCGCCGCCGGGCGTGAGCTGCCGGTGCCGGTGCTGAGTCTGGGTAATGCCTCGCCGGATGTCCCTGCCATCGGCTACTTCGGCGGGGTCCATGGCCTGGAGCGCATCGGCAGCCAGGTGGTGCTGTCCTTTCTTGCGAGCCTGGTCTCGCGCCTGCGCTGGGACGACCTGCTGCACGAGCAGCTGCGCGGCCTGCGCATGGTCTTCATGCCGCTCGTGAACCCGGGCGGCCTGCTGCTGGGGACCCGCGCCAACCCGGCGGGCGTCGATCTGATGCGCAATTCGCCGGTGGAGGCCGAGCGCCCGGTGCCCTTTCTGGTGGGCGGGCAGCGCCTCAGCCCGTCCCTGCCCTGGTACCGCGGGGAGGGCGGTGCCAAGATGCAGCCGGAAGCGCAAGCCCTTTGTCAGGTGGTTTGTGACGAACTGTTGCGCCACCGCGCCGCGCTGTCCATCGACTGCCATTCCGGCTTTGGCCTCGATGACAGAATCTGGTTCCCGTTCGCATGCAGCACAAGGCCGATCACGCACTTGCCGGAAATGCTGGCCCTGAGCGAACTGCTGGACCAGACCCACGCCCAGCACCGTTACGTATTCGAGCCGCAGAGCCGGCAATACCTGACGCACGGGGATTTGTGGGATTACCTGTACCTGGAATCCTGCCAAATGCCCGAACGTGTGTTTCTTCCCCTGACGCTGGAGATGGGCTCCTGGGTCTGGGTCAAGAAGAATCCCCGCCAGCTCTTCTCACGGGACGGCATCTTCAATCCCAAGGTCAGCCATCGGCAGCAGCGCGTGCTGCGCCGGCATCTGGTGTGGCTGGACTTCTGCGCGAGAGCGGCGTTCAGCATGCCGCGCTGGCTGCCCTCGGCCGACGGGCGGGATGCGGTGCGTGAGCGTGCCCTGGACCGCTGGTACCGCGGAGGGCGTGCATGAGCGGCGACTTCAGCGCCGCCGCGCCGGGCGCGACCTGGGTCCTGCTGCGCGGGCTGACGCGCGAGGCCGGCCATTGGGGGCCGTTCCCGCGGCAGATGGCGCAGGCGCTCGAGGCCTCCCAGGGCGCGGTGCGCGTGCTGACGCCGGATTTGCCGGGCAATGGCGCCCGTCATCGGGAGAAAAGCCCGACGGACATCGCCGAGATGGTCGAGGACCTGCGGCGCCAGGTGCGTGAAGCCGGCGTCGTGGGGCCCGTGCATGTCCTGGCCCTGAGCCTGGGCGGCATGGTGGCGGCCGAATGGGCGCAGCGCTATCCCGGCGAACTGGCGTGCGCGGTGCTGGTGAGCACCAGCATGAAGCCGTTCAGCCCCTTCTTCCGGCGTCTGCGGCCGACCAACTACCTGCGGCTGGTCTCGATGAGCCTGCTGCGCTTCGCGGCGCGCTGGCGCGAGCGCCACGTCCTGCAGCTCACCTCCCAGCTGATGAGCACCTCCGAAGAGGTGCTGGACGACTGGGTTCGGCTGCATCGCCAGCACCCGGTGAGCGGTGCCAATGTGCTGCGCCAGCTCTGGGCGGCGATGCGCTACCGGGCCAGTCGCGCACGGCCGCGCGTCCCCATGCTGTTGCTGTGCGGGCAGGGGGACATGCTCGTGGATTGGCGCTGCTCGCAGGCGGTGAGCCGCGGCTGGGGCTTGCCGCTGCGCATGCATACCCGGGCCGGGCACGACATCCCGCTGGACGACCCCGACTGGGTGATGCGCGCGGTGCGTGACTGGCTCGACAAGCGTGAACTCATGAGCGGCAGCGCCACGCAGCCGATGGAGCTGGAGACCGTGCCCATGCCGATGGCCTGATCGGCCTGGTCCGGAGGCCCGCGCAAGGCGGCCCGGGGACGCCGTTCAGATCTGGTGAGCGAGACGTCGGTGCAGGGCGCGCGAGGGCAGGTCGGGCGTCAGGCGCCTCGTGCCGTGCCGGCGGGCCAATGGAAAAGGCCCGCCAGAGGCGGGCCTTTCATTTCTTTGCACCAGGACTGGTGGTTCAGGCAGCCAGTGCCTTGATCTTGGCGGACAGGCGGCTCTTATGGCGAGCAGCCTTGTTCTTGTGGAAGATGCCCTTGTCGGCGACAGAGTCGATCACGGCTTGGGCAGTCTTGAACAGTTCAGCAGCCTTGGTCTTGTCGCCAGCGACCACGGCCTTTTGCACGTTCTTGATGACGGTGCGGAATTTGGAGCGCAGAGCCGTGTTGGCGGCGTTCAGCTTGACGTCCTGGCGAGCGCGCTTGCGGCCCGATGCCAAACGGACGGTTTTCTTCTTGGCTTTGGAAGAGCTTGCCATGTTCTTTGTTAATCCAGTTGGTGCAAAGACCGCGAGTATAGCACTTGCAAATGCAGTTTCATAGGCCCGACATGCAAATTCGGCCATCTCGCGAGGGAAGGGCTGAATTCTAGACCAAGGCGAGCCCCCGCAGCGGCGTGCCGCCTTCGCTCATAATCGCCGCCCGTCCCGCCTGCACTGGTGAGGCGCCCTGCCGGCCAGGGCGCGGCCGATCCCGGTCCTCCAGTGGCCGGCGGGATCCGAAAGAGACGGTATTCCTGATGAGCCTGCTGCGTTCCGCATCCCTGATTTCCGTGCTGACCCTGGCCTCCCGCGTCACGGGTCTGGTGAGAGAGCAGATGGTGGCGGGCCTGTTCGGCGCCAATGCGATGACAGACGCCTTCCTGGTGTCTTTCCGCATCCCGAACCTGCTGCGGCGCCTCTTCGCGGAAGGGGCTTTCTCCCAGGCCTTCGTGCCGGCGCTGGCCGCCACCCGGGCCAAGCATGGTGACGAGGCCACGAAGGATCTGGTCGACGCCGTGGCCACGGTCCTGGCCTGGGCCCTGGTGCTCACCTGCGCCGTGGGCGTGCTGGCGGCGCCGCTGCTCGTGTGGGCGCTCGGTTCCGGCATGCCGCCGCAGGGCCACGAGGCCGCCGTCGTCATGACGCGCTGGACCTTCCCCTATATCGGCTGCATGTCCCTCGTGGCGCTGTCGGCCGGCGTGCTGAACACCTGGCGCCGCTTCATGGTGCCCGCCGTGACCCCCGTGCTGCTGAACCTCAGTTGCATCGTCGTGGGCTTCCTGCTGGCGCGCCAACTGCCCGCCTGGGGCTATCCGGGCATCTATGCCATGGCCATCGGCGTGATGCTGGGTGGCGTGCTGCAGCTGGCCGTGCAGGTGCCGGCGCTGCGCCGGATCGGCATGCTGCCGCGCATCGGCCTCAGCTGGGCGGCGCTGCAGCGGGCCCGCCATCACGGCGGCGTGCTCCTGATCCTGAAGCAGATGGGGCCGGCGCTGCTGGGCGTGGGCGTGGCGCAGGTCTCGCTGCTGATCAACACGCAGATCTCCAGCCACATCGCCGAGGGGGCGACCTCGTGGCTCAATTACGCGGACCGCCTGATGGAGTTCCCCATCGGCCTGCTCGGCGTCGCGCTGAGCGCGGTGCTGACGCCGCAGCTGGCCGCCGCGCAGGCGAGCGAGGAGGGCGAGCGCTACTCCGCGCTGCTGGACTGGGGCCTGCGCATGGTGATGCTGCTGGCGCTGCCCTGCGCCGTGGCGCTGCTGGCGTTCGCGGAGCCGCTGGTGGCGGTGCTCTACCACCGCGGCGCTTTCCAGGCGGACGACGTCGTGCGCACGGCCCAGGCCGTGATGGGCTGGGGCGTGGGCCTGCTGGGGCTGGTGGCGATCAAGGTGCTGGCGCCGGGCTTCTACGCGCGCCAGGACAGCGCCACGCCGGCGCGCATCGCCATCGGCGTGCTGGTCCTGACGCAGGTCTTCAATCTGATCCTCGTGCCGACCATCGGCGTGGCGGGCCTGGCGCTGTCCATCGGCCTCGGGGCGCTGGTCAATGCGGCCGTGCTGCTGCGCGGCCTGCGCCGGCGCGGGGCCTACACCCCGGCCCCCGGCTGGTGGATGTTCACGGGGCGCGTGCTGCTGGCCTGCGCCGCCATGGGCCTGCTGCAGGGGTGGCTGGGGCGGGCGCTGGACTGGGTCGCGCTCGGCCACCACGAGGGGCAGCGTGCCGCCTGGATGGCGCTGAGCCTGGCAGGATCGGCTGCCGTGTACTTCGCCGTGCTGGCGGGCTCGGGCCTCAAGCTGCGCGAATTTGCACGCCGCCACTGAGGCGGAGGATGATGCACCCATGACTGCCTTTCTGGACCTGGCCGAGGTCGATCCGCTGGACTACTTCGCCCGCCTGGTGGCCGAGGACGAGAGCCTGCCCCTGCTGGAGGCCGCCGCCGCGATCGCCCAGGACGAAGCCCCGCAGCTCGACGTGCAGCAGCTGCTGGCCGACGTCGATGCCCTGGCGCTGAAGCTCCGCCAGCGCCTGCCCGCCGATGCCGTCGCCAGCCAGCGCCTGCGCCTCCTGAACCACTTCTTCTTCCAGGAGCAGGGCTTCGCCGGCAACGTCAACGACTACTACGCCGCCGCCAATTCCTATGTGCACGAGGTGCTGCAGTCCCGCCGCGGCATCCCCATCAGCCTGAGCCTGCTCTACACGGAGCTGGCGCTGCAGCTGGGGCTGCGGGCGCGCGGCATCTCCTTCCCGGGGCATTTCCTCGTCTGCCTGCAGCTGCCGGCGGGCGAGGTGGTGATGGATGTCTTCCATGGCCGCTCGCTGTCCCGCGATGCCCTGGAGGAGCTGCTGCACCCGCTGCGGGAGCGGGCGGGGGTCAGCGATCCGGCGGACCTGCCGCTGGAGCTGTTCCTGCAGCCCTGCAGCCCGCGGCAGTGGCTGGCGCGCATGCTGCGCAACCTGAAGGAGATCCATCGCCGCAGCGGCGACTGGATGCGCCTGCTGCAGGTGCAGCACCGCCTCCTGATCCTCCTGCCCGGGGATGCCGAGGAGCTGCTGGACCGCGCCCACACCCTGGAGCGGCTGATGCAGTGGCCCGAGGCCGTGGCGGACTACGAGCAGGTGCTGCGCCTGGCGCCGTCCGCCGAGATGGCGCAGCAGGCCGAGGAGCGGCTGGCGCTGCTGCGGCAGTCGCCGGACGGCCGCCTGCTGCATTGAGGCCCCGCCCGGGCCGCTCTGAACAGCCCCTAGAATCCGGGCCTGCCCCGCCGGCCTTCGTGACCCGTGGGCATTCCTTCCCTCGTCGGCCCCCGGCCGTCGCCCACCGCACCACTGCATGACCCTGAGCAAGACCCAACGCTACGCGCTGGCCTGGACGGCCCTGGCCCTGCTGTGCCTGGGCCTGGTCTGGCTGCTGTCGCCCGTGCTCGCGCCCTTCCTCACGGCGGGGATCCTGGCCTACGTGCTGAGCCCCGCGGTCGACGCGTTGACCCGCCGGCGCGTGCCTCGCCTGCTCGCGGTCGTCCTCGTGGAGCTGGCGGCGGGTGTCGCGCTGCTGTCGCTTTTCCTGTTGCTGCTGCCCATCCTGAGCCGTGAGCTGCCGCAGCTGCGCGAGCAGATCCCGGTGCTGGCCAATGCGCTGAACAAGCATGTGTCGCCCTGGCTGGCCCAGCATGGCGTGAACGTGGCCCTCGACACCGCGAGCATCAAGGCCTTCGTGCTCAAGTACCTGGACGCGAACCTCGAGGACTGGCTCGCCACGGCTCTCAGCTCGGCCCGCATCGGTGGCAGCTTCGTGCTGGCCATCGTGGGCAATGCCGTGCTGCTGCCGGTGGTCCTCTTCTATCTGCTGCATGACTGGCACAGCCTGCTGGCCCGCGCCTGGGCCCTGGTGCCGCCGCGCCTGCGCCCGCCGGTGGGGCACTTCCTGAAAGAGTGCGACGCCATGCTCGGTCAGTACCTGCGGGGCCAGCTGCTCGTGATGCTGCTGCTGGCGGCCTACTACAGCGTCGCCCTGTTCATCGCCGGCTTCGACCTGGCCCTGCCCGTGGGCATCTTCACCGGCCTGGCCGTCTTCATTCCCTACCTCGGCTTCGGCCTGGGCCTGCTGCTGGCGCTGATGGCGGCGCTGCTGCAGTTCGCCAATCTCTACGGGCTGCTGGCCGTGGCGGTGGTGTTCAGCCTGGGGCAGCTGCTGGAGAGCTTCGTGCTGACGCCGCGCCTCGTGGGCGAGCGCATCGGCCTGTCTCCGCTGATGGTCATCTTCGCCCTGCTGGCGTTCGGCCATCTCTTCGGTTTTGTCGGCGTGCTGATCGCCTTGCCCGTGTCCGCCCTGGGGGTGGTTGCCGCGCGCCGTCTGCGCGAGGCCTACCTGTCCAGCGCCTTGTATCAGAGTCCCCGGTCTTGAAGCAGATTCCGCTGGCGCTCGGTCCCGAGCCGCACTATTCCTTCGACAACCTCCTGCCCGGCGCGAACGAAGCGGCCCTGGCCCATCTGCAGTCGCTGCGGCCGGGCGAGCCGCCGGTCTTTCTGTGGGGGCAGGCCGGCTGCGGCAAGACGCACGTGCTGCGCGCCCTGGCGCAGTCCTGGCAGGCCGCGGGCGCCCAGGTCGGCTGGTATGACGCCGAGACCCCGCTGCCCTGGGAGCTGCCCGCCCATCCGAGCCTGCTGCTGCTGGACGACTGCGACCGCTTCGATCCCGGCCAGCAGCACGCGGCCTTCACGCTGTTCGTCGAGGCGGCGACGCAGGGCCTGGCCGTGGTCAGCACCGGCGTGGCGCCGCCCATCGACCTCGACCTGCGCGAGGACCTCCGCACCCGCCTCGGCTGGGGGCCGACGTATGCCCTGCAGCCGCTGCCGGAAAGCGAGATGCGCGCCGCGCTGCGCCGCGAAGCCGACCGCCGCGGCATCGTCCTGGCCGACGAGGTGATGGACTACCTGCTGACCCGTTTCGCCCGCGATCTCAAGCATCTGATGGGCCTGCTGGACCAGTTGGACGAATTCGCGCTGGCCAACAAGCGCGCCGTGACGGTGCCGCTGCTGCGCCAGATGCTGCTGGACCAAGGAAGCTGAGCCATGAATCTCGCCCTGTTCGACCTCGACGGCACCCTGATTCCCGGGGACTCCGACCACGCCTTCGGGCAGTTCATGGTGGCGATCGGCTGGGCGGACGGCGAGGCCTGGGCGCGGCGCAACGACGAGTTCTTCGCCCAGTACCAGGCCGGCAACCTGAACCTCGGCGAATACATCGCCTTCGCGACCTCGGTGTGGCGCTCGCGTCCCCTGGAGGAGGCGCTGTCGATGCGCGAGCGCTTCATGGGCGAGGTGATGCGCCCCTTGATGCGCGACAATGCGCGAGCCCTGGTGCGCCAACACCAGGAGCGCGGTGATCTGGTGGCCATCGTGACTGCCACCAACGAGTTCGTGACCACGCCCATTGCCGAAGCCTTTGGCGTGCCTGATCTGATCGCGGTGCAACTGGAACGCGATGCCGCCGGCCACTACAACGGGGCCATCCGCGGCGTGCCGTCCTTCCAGGCCGGCAAGATCGTGCGCGTCGAGCAGTGGCTGGCCGGGCAGGGAAGGACCCTGAAGGACTTCGAGCACGTGCATTTCTACAGCGACTCGGTGAATGACCTGCCCCTGATGGAGCGTGTCAGCCACCCGGTCGCGACCAACCCCTCGGAGGCGCTGGCGCAGATCGCCAAGGCCCGGGGCTGGCCCATCCTGAATCTGTTTGCATGATCAAGAACCTGATTGACAAGCTGCTGGGCAAGCCCGGCAAACCCGGTGCAAAGGCCAGTGCCAAGCCCCGGACCGAGGGCGCCAAGTCCGGCGCCCATGCCCTGGGCAAGCGCGTCGAGATCGGCGCGGCCGAGCACGGCATCGACCCGGAGCTGCTGGACGACCGCGCCGTCAAGGTGGTGCGCACGCTGAGCGATGCGGGCTTCGAGGCCTACATCGTCGGCGGTGCCGTGCGGGACCTGCTGCTGGGGCGCCGCCCCAAGGACTTCGACGTCGCGACGAACGCCACGCCGGAGCAGGTCAAGGCCCTGTTCCGCCGCGCCTTCATCATCGGCCGCCGCTTCCGCATCGTGCACGTGGTGTACGGCCGCGGGCGCGAGCACGAGGTGATCGAGGTCTCGACCTTCCGCGCGCTGCTGGCCAACGAGGCCGCCGAGCAGGTCAGCGGCAATGAGAAGACCTCCAAGGACGAACTCGCCGGCAAGAGCCATGTGGTGGACGCCAGCGGCCGCGTGCTGCGGGACAACGTCTGGGGTCCGCAGATCGAGGATGCCGCGCGCCGCGACTTCACGATCAACGCCATGTACTACGACCCGCAGCGCGAGCTGGTGGTCGACTACCACGGCGGCTTTGCCGACGTGAAGAAGCGCGTGCTGCGCATGATCGGCGACCCGGAGACCCGCTACCGCGAGGACCCGGTCCGCATCCTGCGCGGCGTGCGCTTCGCCGCCAAGCTGGGCTTCGAGCTCGAGCCCAAGACCCGCGCGCCGGTGAAGGCCACGATCCCGCTGCTGCAGAACGTGCCGATCTCGCGCATGTTCGACGAAATGATCAAGCTGCTGCAGACGGGCCACTCGCTCGCCAGCCTCGAGGAGCTGCGCAAGCAGGGCCTGGGCCGCGGCGTGTTCTCGATCCTGGATGCCGTGCTGGACGAGCAGGGCGCGCTGCCCGACGAGGCCCGCGGCCGCTTCGTGCGCCGCGCCCTGGAGGACACCGACCTGCGCGTAGCCGAAGGCCGCAGCGTGGCGCCGAGCTTCATGCTGGCCTGCATGCTGTGGCACGAGGTGCAGGGCCGCTGGCAGCGCCTGCGCGACGGCGGCGAGCCCGCCGTGCCCGCGCTGCAGCAGGCCATCGACCTGGTCTTTGACGCCCGCATCGGCGACATCTCCGGCCGCGGCAAGCTGGCCGCCGACATGCGCGAGATCTGGATGATGCAGCCGCGCTTCGAACGCCGCACGGGCAACGGCCCGTACAGCCTCGTCGAGCAGCCCCGCTACCGCGCTGGCTTCGATTTCCTGCTGCTGCGCGCGGAAGTGGGCGATCTGGACATGGCCCTCGTCGACTGGTGGGAAGACTTCGCACTGGGCAGCGACGAGGAGCGCCGCGCCCTGGTCGAGCAGGTGCGCGAGAGCGAGCGTCATCAGCGCAAGGGCGGTGCCAGCCGCGTGCGCCAGGTGGCCAAGGGCTCGATCAGTGGCGAGGCGCGGGGCGGGTCCCGCGGCGCCGCAGCGTCCGACGCCGCCGCGGACGACGCGCAGGCCGATGCCGAGGCTGACGATCGCCACGATGACGACGACGCCGAGGACGGCGCCACCGAGCGCGATGCCGCGCCCGCGCGCAAGCGCCGTCGTCGTCGCAAGCCCCGCAGTGGTGGTGGCAGTGGCGGTGGCGCACCGGCGCCCGCAGACGCCGGCTGATCGCCTGGCGGCCTTGCCCACGTCTTCACGATGAAGGCCTACATCGGCCTCGGCGCCAATCTGGGGGATCTGCCCGCCACGCTGCGGGCGGCCCTCGAGGCGCTGTCCGGGCTGCCGGCCAGCCGGCTGCTGGCCGTGTCCTCTGGGTGGCGCAGTGCGCCGGTGGACGCCGGCGGGCCGGACTTCCTCAACGCCGTCGCCTGCCTCGACACCGCGCTGGCGCCGCTGGCGCTGCTGGACGCGCTGCAGGCCATCGAGCAGGCGCATGGCCGCGAACGCCCCTACCGTAACGCCCCACGGACCCTGGACCTCGACCTCCTGCTGATCGAGGGTCAGGTCTGGTCCGACGAGCGCCTGCAGCTGCCCCATCCGCGTCTGCACGAGCGGGCCTTCGTACTGCGCCCGCTGCTGGAACTGGCGCCCGAGCTGGCGCTGCCCGGCCTCGGCCGGCTCCAGACGCATCTGGCCGCCGTGGCGGACCAGCGGCTGCACCACGACGGGGCGCTGTGGCCCCAGCCCGGCAGCGCCTCCCGCCCCGGGTGACTCCAGGAGTTCTCCCATGCCCGTCTTCAGCTGGTCGGCCCTGACCTCCGGCGCCTCGCTCGTCTACTGGCAGACCATCGGCCTGCTGCTGCTCTCCAACGTGTTCATGACCTTCGCCTGGTACGGGCACCTGAAGGATCTCGCGGCGCGCCCGTGGTGGATCGCCGCCCTGGTGAGCTGGTCGATCGCGCTGTTCGAGTACCTGCTGCAGGTGCCGGCCAACCGCATCGGCTATGCCGGCGGCATCAGCCTGGCGCAGCTGAAGATCACGCAGGAGGTGCTGACCCTGGCCGTCTTCGTGCCCTTCTCGATGTTCTTCATGGGGCAGCCCTTCAAGACCGACTACCTCTGGGCGGGCCTGTGCCTGCTCGGGGCCGTCTACTTCATCTTCCGCAGCGCCTGACACGCTTGCGGGGCAGGGTTGTGGTGCGGACCTGACCGTCATCAAGCGTCATGGAACTGTCACAGTTCGTGCGCTACTCGCCATTACACTTCCGGCTTTGCCGCGTTTTCGTGACACGGCAATGACCATTTCTTTAAATCTCACCCCGATTGACTCACTGTGGACGGAGGTTGGCTCACCGGCCGGCCTTTTCTGCCAGGAGAACCCATGCTGTTCGGCAAGCTGCTGCCCAAAGAGGGCAATTTTTTTGAGCTGTTCAACGATCACGGTACCCAGATCGTCGAAGGTGCCCGTGCCTTCATGGCCATGTGCCAGAACTACAGCGACATCACGCTGCGCGAGAAGTTCGCTGCCGAGGTGGACGCCCACGAGCATCACGCCGACCGCGTGACGGCCGAGGTCAATCGCCTGCTGCATCGCACCTTCATCACGCCGATCGACCGCGAGCAGATCCACAGCCTGATCAATGCCATGGACGACATCCTGGACCTGCTCCAGGACTCCAGCGAGACGATGCAGCTCTATGACGTGCGCTCGATCCCCGAGGATGTCCTGCGCCTGGCCGAGCTCTCGGCCAAGTGCTGCGAGCGCGTGCAGCATGCTGTGACGCTGCTGCCCAAGCTGAGCCAGCCGCAGACGGCCGAGGCCGCCATCAAGACCTGCGAAGAGATCGACAAGCTCGAGTCCGACGCCGACCGCGTGATGCGCTCCGCCATGTCCCGCCTGTTCCGCGAGCAGGAAGACGTGCG
>JAYRMR010000018.1:0-91191 GCA_041912595.1 Burkholderiaceae bacterium | reverse complement strand
TCTTGACCTCGCGGTCATTGACCGACAGGAAGGTGCCGGCGGTGTCCAGGATCTGGTGGATGACGGCCTGGGGCAGGCCCTCGATGGAGAGCAGGTGCACCAGCTCGCCGTGCGTGTTCAGCTGGGGGTTGCGCTTGGACAGCATGGGGCTCAGGCTCCTTTGACATCAAAGCTGAAGCGGCCGCCCTCGTCCTTGGCCAGGCGCAGGCGCTGGGCAGGGGCGAGGTTGACGCGGGCGGCCGAGAAGACCGGCTCGATGGGCAGCTCGCGGCCGCCGCGGTCCACCAGCACGGCCAGCTGAACGCTGGCGGGGCGGCCGAAGTCGAAGAGCTCGTTGATCACGGCGCGCACGGTGCGGCCGGTGTAGAGCACGTCATCGACCAGCACGATGTGGCGGCCGTCGACCTCGAAGGGCAGGCGCGTGTGGTCGCTGCCCACGGTCATGCCCTTGGAGCCGAAGTCGTCGCGGTGCAGGGAGCTGGAGATCACGCCGTGCGCGTCCAGCGGCAGGTCCGCGGCCAGGCGCTCGACCAGCCAGGCGCCGCCGGACCAGATGCCCACGAGGGCGATACCGCCTTGTGGGCGGGCGGCCAGCAGCCGCTGCACGCCCTGGCGCAGGTCGGCATACAGGGCCTCGGCATCGAGGAGTAAGGTGCTCATGAATGCTCTCGGAAGTACTGTTCAAGAATCAGGGCGGCCGACGTGGAGTCGACGTCGCGGGCGCCGAGGCTCTCGGCCTCGACGCTGGTGTAGCGCTCGTCCACCTCGTAGACGCGCAGGCGGAAGCGGCTCTTGAGCTGGCGGCCGAACTTGCGCGCGGCGGCGGTCATCTCGTGCTCGGCGCCGTCGGGGTGGCGGGGCACGCCGATCACGAAGGCGTCCGGCTGCCAGTCCTTGATGAGCCGCGCGATGGCGTCGAAGCGGGCGTCGCCGCTGACCGTGATCGCGCGCAGGGGCTCGGCCTGCTTCAGCATCACGTGCCCCTTGGCGACGCCGATGCGGCGGGTGCCGAAGTCGAAGGCCAGCAGCGAGGCCGGCGGCGGGAGATCGGAATGGGAAGCGCTGGGCGCAGAAGCGGTGGACGGCGGGAGAGACCGGTCGGCGCTCATGCGTGCACCCTTCGCACTGCGTGCTGTCCCGCCAAGCGGGAATGAGCGCCTTCGGGCGGCCGTGCGGCGAAGACTTGGCGCACCCTTCGCACTGCGTGCTGTCCCGCCAAGCGGGAATGAGCGCCTTCGGGCGGCCGTGCGGCGAAGACTTGGCGCACCCTTCGCACTGCGTGCTGTCCCGCCGAGCGGGAATGAGCGCCTTCGGGCGGCCGTGCGGCGCTCATGCGTGCCCCGCCTCCGTGCTCAGCATGCGCGGGTCGATGCCCAGGAGCGCGAGGGCGCGCTCGTAGCGCTGCTCCACGGGGGTCTCGAAGATGATCTCGGGCGCGGCGTCGACGGTGAGCCAGCCGTTGCGGCCGATCTCCTCCTCGAGCTGGCCGGCGGCCCAGCCGCTGTAGCCCAGGGTCACGAGGAGCTTGCGCGGGCCGGCGCCGTGGCTGAGGGCCTCGAGGACGTCGCGGCTGGTCGTCATCTCCAGGCCGCCGGGGATGGCCAGCGTGGCGTTGTAGTGGCCGCCCTGCTCGTCCAGGCGCTCGTGCAGCACGAAGCCGCGCTCCGTCTGGACCGGGCCGCCATAGAAGACGGGGCGGGCCGCCAGGCTCTCGTCGGGGAGGTTCAGCTCGACCTTCTCGAAGAGGTTGCCCACCGTCAGGGAGATGGGCTTGTTGATCACGAGGCCCAGGGCGCCCTTCTCGTTGTGCTCGCACATGTAGACCACCGAGCCGGCGAAGGCGTCGTCGGCCATGCCGGGCATGGCGATGAGGAACTGGTTGGTCAGGTCGATGCGGTCCTTGGACATGGGGGCATTTTAGGGGCTGGCTGTTCGGCCGGCCCGGCTTCGCGGACACTGCGGGCCCATGCGCCATGAGAAATCCCTGGTCTGGTTCCGTCGCGACCTGCGCGCCGAGGACCACGCCGCCCTTCATCACGCCCTGAAGCACAGCCGGCAGGTGCACTGCGCCTTCGTGCTGGACACCGAGATCCTGGACGCCCTCCCCCGGGCCGACCGGCGGGTGGCCTTCATCCTGCAGTCGCTCGAATCGCTGGACGAGGCCCTGGCCGCGCTGCAGCCGGGCGCCGGGCTGCAGGTGCGCCACGGCATCGCCCGGGACGAGATCCCCCGCCTCGCGGCCGAGCTGGGCGTGGACGCCGTCTATTGCAACCACGACGACGAGCCCGCCGCCCTCGCCCGCGACGCGCAGGTCAGCCAGGCCCTCGCCCGGCAGCGGTGCGCCTTCCTGAGCTTCAAGGACCACGTGATCTTCGAGCGCAGCGAGGTGCTCACCGGCCAGGGCAAGCCCTACGGCGTGTTCACGCCCTACAAGAACGCCTGGCTGAAGCAGCTCACGCCCTTCTTCCTGTCCAGCTATCCCATCGCGCGCCATGCCGCGGCGCTGGCGCCCTGCCCGGCGCGCGGCGTGCCCGGCCTGGCCGACATCGGCTTCGAGCCGCTGACGCTGCCCCCGCTGCTGAGCGGCGGTGCGGCGCGGGCCGAGGCCCTCTTCCAGGACTTCCTGGGCCGCATGGACCGCTACGACCGGCAGCGCGATTTCCCCGCCATCAAGGGCCCGAGCTACCTGAGCGTGCACCTGCGCTTCGGCACCGTCTCCATCCGCCGCCTGGCCCGCGAGGCCTGGGGCCGCGCGCAGACGGGCGATGCCGGCGCGGCGGTGTGGCTCTCGGAGCTGATCTGGCGGGACTTCTACCACCAGGTGATGCACCACCACCCGCAGGTGGTGACGCAGGCCTTCCGCCCCGAGTACGACCGCATCGAATGGGCGACGGGCCCCGAGGCCGACGCCCATTTCGCCGCCTGGTGCGAGGGCCGGACGGGCTACCCGCTCGTCGATGCCGCGATGCGCCAGCTCGCCCAGACCGGCTACATGCACAACCGCCTGCGCATGGTCACGGCGAGCTTCCTCGTGAAGGACCTGGGCCTCGACTGGCGCCGCGGCGAGGCCTGGTTCGCGCAGCTGCTGCTGGACTTCGACCTCGCGGCCAACAACGGCGGCTGGCAATGGGCGGCCTCCAGCGGCTGCGATGCCCAGCCCTACTTCCGCATCTTCAACCCGGTCAGCCAGAGCGAGAAGTTCGACCCCGAGGCCCGCTTCATCGAGCGCTACGTGCCCGAGCTGGCCGCGCTGCCGCCCCCGCTGCGCCACGCGCCCTGGGAGGCGCCGCCGCTGGCCTTGCAGGCAGCGGGCGTGGTGCTGGGGCGCGACTACCCGCATCCCATCGTGCGCCACGACGAGGCCCGCGCCACGACGCTGGCGCGCTACGCCGTGGTCAAGTCGCGCGCCCTGCCCGAGGCCTGATCGACAGCCCGGGCCGGCTGAGCCGCCGGATCACGGCGCGGGCTGGAAGCGGTTCAGCAGGGCCGCATGCCGCTGGGGCCAGGCCTCCAGCTCGCGGCGGTCGCCGTCCAGCACCTCGCGCACGAAGGCCATCGTCAGCTCGCGGGTCGCGGCCTTCACCTGCGGGTTCAGCGCGACGCCGCCGGTGCCGCTGCGGTCCGTGAAGATGCTGTGGGAGCCGCCCTGGAACACGGCCAGCGCCTTGGCCGGGCCGCCCGTCGCCTCGAAGACCTGGAGGCGGTCGCTGGCCGGCGAGTAGTAGCCGGGAATGCGGATCACGTCGTCGGTCGCGGTGATGTGCAGCGTGGGCACGCGCACGCCGGCCAGGATGCGCTGCGGCTCGGCCTCGCCATAGAAGGGCGGCGCCGAGATGACGATGGCCGCCCGCAGACGCGGCTCGGCGAGCGCCAGCACCCGGCCCTCGCGCTCGACCCGCGCGCCGGCCAGCAGCAGCGTCGTGTTGGCCCCGTAGGAATGGCCGGCCGCCAGGATGGCGTCGCGGCGGATCTGCGGCCCGTAGCGGCTGGCCAGCAACTGGTCGAGGGCGAAGCGCACGTCCTGCACGCGGTTCAGCGCCTCGTCCTCCTTCGCGGCCCCCTGCAGGCGGCCCACCAGCTGCAGCAGATTGCCGGACCACAGGCCGCGGTCGGAGCCGACATGCTGCACATGCAGCGCCGCCACGCCCTGCGACGCCCAGTAGGCGCCCAGGTAGCTGTAGCCGCGGCGCGACCCGCCGATGCCATGCGAGAACAGCACCAGCGGCACCGCCTGCCCGGCCTGCGCCTGCGCCGGCCAGTACAGGCGCACCGGCACGGGGCGCTGGCGGCTGTCGTCCTGCCAGTCCAGATCGACGACCTCGGCCGCGGGCGCCGAGGCGGGCGTGGCGGCCGTCGCTGCCGAGGCCGCTGACGACACCGCTGATGACGCCGCTGACGATGCCGACGAGGCGGCCAACGCCGATTCAGCCGCCTGCGCCGAGCGCGCCTGCGACTGCCAGCCCAGCACGCCGCCCGCCACCAGCAGGGCGGACAGCGCCATCCCTGCGCCGCGCAGCCAGCGGTGTACGGGGCTCAGTCGCTCACAGGGCCTCATGCTTGCACCTCCTGCAGACGGGCCGCGCGGCGTTCGCGCCGGCGGGCCGGGCTGATCAGGCCGATCAGGTCATCCACGTAGCTGAAGACGATGGGGATCACCAGCAGGCTCAGGAAGGTGGACGTGATCAGGCCGCCGATCACCACGATGGCCATGGGCGAGCGGAAGCTCGGGTCCACGCCCAGGCCCAGCGCGATGGGCATCATGCCGGCGCCCATGGCGATGGTCGTCATCACGATCGGGCGCGCGCGCTTGCGGCAGGCGTCGAGGATGGCCTCGTAGCGGCTCAGGCCGTGGTCACGCCGCGCCAGGACCACGTAGTCCACCAGCAGGATCGAGTTCTTGGTGGCGATGCCCATGAGCATGATCAGCCCGATCATCGAGGGCATCGACAGCGCCGTGTGCGTGACGAAGAGCGCGAGGAAGGCGCCCGGCACCGACAGCACCAGCGCGGCCAGGATCGTCACCGGCTGCACGAAGTCCTTGAACAGCAGCACGAGCACGACGTAGATGCACAGCACGCCGGTCAGCATGGCGAGGCCGAAGCTCGCGAAGAGCTCGCCCATGGCCTCGGCATCGCCGATCGCGGCCTGCGTGATGCCGGGCGGCAGCTGCTTGAGGCTCGGCAGCGCCTGCGCCTGGCGCTCGACGTCGCCCAGCGGCTGGCCGTTGAGCTCGATCTCGAAGTTGACGTTGCGCTGGCGGTCGTAGCGGTCGATCTGCGAGGGGCCGCTCGCGTAGCTCAGCTCGGCGACCTGACCCAGCGGCACGGGGCCCTTCGCGCCCGGTACCGGCAGGCGCGCGAGCAGGTCGAGGTCCGTGCGCGCGGCATCGGGCAGTCGCACGACGATGGGCACCTGACGCTGCGCGAGGTTCAGCTTGGCGAGCGACTGCTCGTAGTCGCCGATCGTCGCGACGCGCAGGGTGTCCGCGATGGCGGCGGCGCTCACGCCCAGGTCCGCCGCGCGGGCGAAGTCCGGCCGCAGCTGCAGCTCCGGACGCACGAGGCTGGCGCTGGACGTGACCGCGCCGATGCCCGGCAGGCTGCGCAGCTCGCGTTCCACCTTGGCGGCATGGGCCGCGAGCGCCTCGCCGTCCTCGCCGGCCAGCACGAGGATGTACTTCTCCGCCGAGCCGCCGAAGCCCACCTTGACGCGGGCGCCGGGCACCTGCGCGAGGCGATCGCGCAGCTCGGACTCGATGCGCTGCTTGCTGATGCCCGGCCGGTCCTTGCGCGGCGTGAGATTCAGCGTCAGCGTGGCCTTGGTGACGCTCGCGGCGCCGCTGCCCATGAAGGGATCGGAGCCGGCGCTGCCGCCGCCCACGGCCGTGTAGATCAGCTTCACCTGCGGATGCGCCTTCACAAGCGCCTCGGCCTGCTTCGTCAGCGCCAGCGTCTCCTTGAGCGTGCTGCCCGGCGGCAGCGTCAGCGTGACCTGCGTCTGCGAGAGGTCGTCCGGCGGCAGGAAGCCGGTGGGCAGCAGCCCGGCCAGGCCCATCGAGCCGACCGTGAAGACGGCCGTGAGCGCGAGCGTGGCGATGCGGTGCTTCAGCGCCCAGCGGGCCCAGCCGAGGTAGCGCTTCAGCCAGGCCGGATCGGTGTGGTCCTGCTTCGGCGGGCGCAGCACATAGGCCGCCATCATGGGCGTGAGCATGCGCGCCACCACCAGCGAGAAGAACACCGCGATGGCCGCCGTCCAGCCGAACTGCACGAAGAACTTGCCCGGCACGCCGCTCATGAAGGCCGTCGGCAGGAACACCGCGATCAGCGTGAAGGTGGTGGCGATCACGGCCAGGCCGATCTCGTCCGCCGCCTCCATGGCCGCATCGAAGGGCGTCTTGCCCTGGGCGAGGTGGCGCATGATGTTCTCGATCTCGACGATCGCATCGTCCACCAGCACGCCCACCACGAGGGACAGCGACAGCAGCGTCACCACATTGAGCGTGAAGCCCATCAGGTACATCAGGCCGAAGGTCGGCAGCACCGACAGCGGCAGCGCCGTGGCCGCCACGAGCGTGGCGCGCCAGTCGCGCAGGAAGAACCACACCACGATCACGGCCAGCAGCGCGCCCTCCCACAGCAGGTACATGGAGCCGCTGTAGTTCTCCTCGACCGGATCGACGAAGTTGAAGGACTCGTCGAAGCGGACCTCGGGGTGCGCCGCGCGGAGCTCCTCGACCGCGGCCCGCACGCCCTGGGCCACCTCGACCTCGCCCGCGCCCTTGGTGCGGGTGATCTCGAAGCCCACGACGGGCTTGCCGTCGAGGAAGGCGGCGGAGCGCGGCTCGGACACGGTGTCGCTGACCGTCGCCACCTGGTCCAGGCGCAGGCGGCGGCCGTCCGGCAGGCTGATCTCCATCGCCGCCAGCTCCTCGGCGCTCTGCACCGTGGCCAGCGTGCGCACCGACTGCTCCGCCCCGCCCAGGTCCATGCGGCCGCCGGCGGCCTCCTGCTGGATCTGGCGCAGTTGGCGGGAGACATCCGCCGCGCTCGTGTTCAGGGCCATCAGCCGCAGCGGGTCCAGCGCCACGCGCACCTCGCGCGTCACGCCCCCCACGCGCGCCACCGCGCCCACGCCGCGCACGGCCAGCATGCGCTTGGCGACCTCGTGGTCCACGAACCAGGACAGCGCCTCCTCGTCCTTGCGGTCCGAGGCCACGGTGTAGGTGAGGATGGGCGAGCCGCTCAGGTCCAGCTTGGAGATGATGGGATCGCGCATGTCCGCCGGCAGGTCCGAGCGCACGCGCGAGACGGCCTCGCGCACGTCGTCCAGCGCCTCCTGCGTGCGCTTCTCCAGGCGGAACTCCGCCGTGACCGTGGCCACGCCGTCATTGAGGCTGGTGTAGATGTGCTTGACGCCCTGCAGCGTCGCGATCTGGTTCTCCAGCTTGCGCGCCACCTGCGACTCCAGCTGGCCCGGGGCGGCGCCGGGCAGCGAGGCCGTCACGGTGATGGTGGGCAGGTCGATGTCGGGGAAGTTCTGGATCTTCATCGCCCGGAAGCCGGCGAGGCCGCCCAGGCTGAGCATGATGAAGAGCAGCACCGCCGGAATGGGGTTGCGGATGCACCAGGCCGAGATGTTCATGCGGCCTCCCTCAGCGCGATGCCGCCGGCGCTGCCGGCGCGGCGTTCACGACCTGCACACGGTCGCCATCCGCCAGGAAGCCGACGCCGGCCGCCACGATGCGCGCCGCGGGCTCCAGGCCCTGCAGCACCTCGACCCGGTCGCCCTGGCGGCGGCCCAGGCTCACCTTGGCCTGCTGCACGCGGCCCTCGGCCCCGACCTTGAAGACATAGGCGAAGCCCTCGCGCAGCTGCACGGCGCTCTGCGGCACGTGCAAGGCCTCGCCCGCGCCCTGCTCGAAGCTGCCCTGCAGGAAGCTGCCGGCGCGCAGGCCCGTGCCCGCGGGCAGGTCCACGTAGGCGATGCCCATGCGGGTCTGCGGGTCCACCGTCGGGGCGACGGTGCGCAGACGGGCGTCGAGCGGCTCGGCACGCCCGGGCAGCTGGACCTGGGCACGCGCGCCGGGCTTGAGCTGGGCCAGCAGCTCCGCGGGCAATTCGGCACGCCACTCGAGGCGCTGCTGGCGGATCAGGCGGAACAGCTCCTGGCCCGGCTGGGCCACGGCGCCCTCCACGGCGGCCTTGGCGCTGACCACGCCGTCGTCACTGGCCACGATGCGGGTCTGGCTGAGGCGCAGTTCCTCGGACTTCACGCGGGCCTGGGCCGACTGCAGCCGCGCCGCGGCGCTGCGCGCCTGGGCCTGGTATTGCTGCAGCGCCTGGCGGGAGACGCCTTCGCCGCCCTCCGCCTCGATCTGGCGGGCGCGCTGGGCATCGGCCTGCGCCAGCTCGTGGGCCGCCTCGGCCTCGGCGAGCGCGGCGCGGGCCTGGGCCAGGTCCGCCTGCACGCCGAGGTCCTGCAGACGGGCCAGCAGCTGGCCGCGCTTGACCACGTCGCCCACCTGGGCGCGCACCTCGACGATCACCAGGCCGCCGGTCTCGGCGCTGACGTGCTGCTCGGCCCAGGCGGCCACGGTGCCCACCGCGGGCGTGCGGCGGGTCCAGCTGCCCTTCTGCGGCGTCGTGAGCTGCACGCTGAGCGCGGGCTTGGCGGCGGTGGCGGCAGGCTTGTCCGGGTCCGCAGCGAGGGCGGGGCCGGCCGCCAGCAGGCCGGCCATCGCCAGCAGCAGCGCCGGACGGCGGGAGGTCAGGGAAGGAATGCTCATGGAATACCTTTGCATCGGCGTCAGGCCGGCGTGAAGCCGCCACCGACGGCCTTGTAGAGAGACAGCCAGGCGCTCAGGCCTTCGCGCTGCAGCTGCAGCAGCTGGCTGCGCGCGGCCAGGGTCAGGCGGCGCTGTTCATCGAGTTCGGACGCGCTGGCCAGCCCATGGCGCCAGCGCTGCTCCGTGCCCTTGAGGGCCTTGTCATAGCTCGCGAGGCTGGCCTGCGCGGCCTCCAGGCGGGCGGACTGTGCCGCCACGCGCAGCAGCGCCTCCTCCACCTCGCGCACGGCCTGCGTGGCGCTGAGCCGCCAGGCGGCCTCGGCCTGCCGCCATCGGGCCTGGGCGGCCTCGGCATCGGCCCGGCGCGCACCGCCGTCCAGCAGCGGCAGGCTCAGCGAGGGACCGAAGCTCCAGCCGCGGCTCTCGTCACGCTCACCGCCCAGCTTCACGCCCAGCACGCTGACGCTGCCCAGCAGTTGCAGCTGCGGATAACGCGCCGCCTGCGCGGCCCCCGAATCCCACCAGGCCGCCGCCGCCTGCGCCCGGGCGGCGACGAGATCCGGCCGCTGCTGCAGCGCGTCGGCCGGCACGGCGGGCACGGACAGCGCCGGCCAGGCGGGCAGGCGCCCCGGGCCGTCGGCGAGGCGCTGACGCAGCGTGCCTTCGTCCAGCCCGGTCGCGGCGACCAGCCCCTTGACCATCACGTCCAGCTCCAGCTGCTGAGCCAGACGGCGCTGGCGGGCCTCGGCGGCGGCGCCGGCCAGCAGGGCCTGCTGGGCCGGCGTCTCGAAGCCGGCGCGCTGGCGCTGGGCGGCCTGCGCGGCCAGGCGCCCGGTGATCTGCTCCTCCTCGAGCGCCAGCGCCTGCGCCTGCTCGGCGCTGCGCAGCGCGAGATAGAGCTGCGTCACCTCGACGAGCAGGCTCAGGCGCGCGGCCTCCAGCTCCCATTGCGCCGCGTCGGCGCGCCGGGCCAGGGCCTGCGACTGCTGGCGTACCCGGGCGAAGAGGTCCACCTCCCAGCTGGCATCGACCTGGGCCAGCGCCTGCGTCAACGCCGGGCTGCCGGCGGGCTGCACGGGTCGGGTCCGCTGCACCTGGGCCAGGCCCTGCACGCGCGGGCTGGCGGGGCTCAGGCCGGCCAGGGCCCGTACTTCGTCACGCCGGGCCACGGCCTGCTGCAGCCCGGGCGAGCGGGCCTGCACGGCCTCCAGCAGGCCGGCCAGCACCGGGTCGGCCGACATCAGCCAGTCCGGCACCGGCATGCGGCCGGCGGCCGGCTGCGGGGCCTGCCAGGCCGCCGGCAGCGTGGCCGGGGCCGGGCGATCGCCCAGCGGCGGTGCGGGCACGGCGCAGGCGCTCATCAGCAGGGCCAGGGCCACGGCCGACAGCGGCAGCGCGGGGCGATGCCGGGTCTTCGGCGGGAGGCCGGCAGGGACGGTCAGAGTAGGCGTTCGCATCAGCGTCCTTGATCTCTTGGAACTTGGGCGGAAGGTTCGAGGGCAAGCGGGGGGCCGGACAGAGGTCATGGCCCGTCGGGATGACGGCCGCGCCGGCGGGAGGCCTCGGCCTCGACGAGGGCCTGGCCGTAGCAGACCAGCGTCTCCAGCACCTCGTCGAGCGCGCCCTCGGCGTGCACGCTGCCCGGCGCGAGCGCTTCCATGTAGTCGGCGGAGGTCCAGTAGTCCTGCACCAGAGCCATGAGGGCGAAGCCGAGCCGGTGGACGCCCGGATCCGGCGCCGCCACGCCCAGGCGCAGCACCAGCGAGGCGATCAGCTGGTCATGGAAGGGCTGCATGAAGGCCATGCAGACCTGCTCGCCCACCGGCGTCGGGTCCGAGAGCTCGCGGCCCCAGACCCGCATCAGGTCGACGAGGCCGGAGTCGGGCCGGCGCAGCGGCGCCACGAAGGCCCCGTAGAGCTGCTGCAGCCACGCCGTCAGGTCCAGCGCCTGCCCGGCCTGCCAGGGGATGCCCTGGATGATGGCCTCCATCGGGCGCATCAGGGCCTCGCTGTAGAGGCCCAGCTTGTCGCCGAAGTAGTACTTGATCATGCCGATATTGGCGTCAGCCGCCTGGCAGATCTCGCGGGTGCTGGCCTTGTCGAAGCCCTTGGCGCCGAAGATGCGCAGCGCCTCGCGGAGCAGGCGCTCGCGGGTGCCGGTCTCGGGCAGGGAGGGCGAGGTTTCGGGCGAGGCGTCGGGCGAGGCACCGACGGACGGGACGGACGGGCCCGACAAAGGGACGGTCGAAGGCGCGGAGGAAGACATGGCGGCGGATTTTAGCGAGATTAATCAATCGATTGATTAACCCCAGAATACGACCTGGCATCGCCGACGGCCGCACGAAGGCCCCAAGGTGGTGCGCGCCAATGCCTCACCCCTCGGGCGACGCGGCAGTTCAGGCGGGTTGGAAAGACGGCGACGCCGGGTGCCGGCGTGTCAGAACAGCTCGATGTCGCTGTGCTGTTCGTGCTCGGTCATCTCACCGCTGCGGACCAGCTCGGCGTGGCTGTGGACCTGGTTGCGGCCGTGGGACTTGGCGTGATAGACGGCCTTGTCCGCCCGCTCGAAGGCGCTCGCGGGGGTATCCCCACCCCGGACCTCGGTGAAGCCGACGCTCACCGTGATCCGCCCCACCTGCGGGAATGCGTAGGACTCGGTGTTGTGGCGCAGGCGCTCGAAGGCGTGGGCCGCGTCGGGTTCGTCGGCGCAGCGCATCAGCACCACGAACTCCTCGCCGCCGAAGCGGTAGAGCAGGTCGTTGAAGCGGAAGCTGTTGCGCATGAGGCGCGAGAGCAGCAGCAGGACTTCGTCACCGATGAGGTGGCCGAAGCGGTCGTTCACCTGCTTGAAGTGATCGATGTCGATGACGCCGAGCCACCAGTGCGTGGACGCCGGTTCGTGGCGGCGGCCATCCTCCGCGGAGGCCGCGACGGGATGGTGCGGCAGCTCGCTGACGGCCTTGAGGAAGCTCTCGTCGAAGGTCTTGCGGTTCAGCAAGCCGGTGAGGGTGTCCCGCTCGCTGTAGTCGAGCAGGCCCTGGAAGTTGTGATAGATCCGCAGGATGCTGCCCACCGTGCGCTGCTCGGAGGGCGTCAGCAGTTCCAGCGAGCGCACCTCGAGCACGCCGATGACCTCGCGGTCAGTCTGGAGCGGGAAGAGCGTCTCGTGGGCACCGTCCACCTCGCTGTGCAGGATGGTGCGGCTGTCGAGGCAGGCCTGGCGTTGCGGGAAGGCGCTCAGCAGCGGCAGGCGGCCGGGCTCGGTCCAGAGGGAATCGGCCGAGGCCACGGCGTCGTCGGCGGCGAGGCGGGCCCGCGTCAGCCAGCGCTGCTGGCCGGGCTCTCCCACGCAGCGGAAGATGGCCACGGAGAGCGGCTCCAGCAGATCGCGCAGGGCCGAGACCAGCGTGACGTCCATGACGTCCCGGTCCCGGAACCCGGTCAACTCTGCCAGATGCTCAACGACTTCGGACATGACGGCCTGTCAGGACGCTCCGGCCCCACGGGCCTGCAAGAAACGAGAAAGGGGGGCGGCTGCCCCCCGGGGGATCAGGCAGCCACTGGCTCCTCGGCAGTGTAGCGAGCAATGAGGCTCAGCAGCAGATCCTCGTCATAGGGCTTGCCCAGATAGTCGTCAACGCCCAACTCGTGGGCATAGTCGCGGTGCTTCTGCGCGATCCGCGAGGTGATCATGATCACCGGCAGGGCCTTGAGGCGCGGGTCGGCGCGCAGGTTGCGGACCAGGTCGAAGCCATCCATGCGGGGCATCTCGATGTCCGAGAGGACCACGCCCGGCAGCTCGTCCGCGGCCAGCTGTTCCATCGCGTCCAGACCGTCCTTGGCCAGCTTGACCCGGTAGCCTTCGCGCTCCAGCAGACGCTGGGTGACGCGGCGCACCGTGAGGGAGTCGTCCACCACCAGCACCAGCGGCGGCAGCTTCTCCTCGACCACCACCGAGGCCTGGGCGGCCAGCGCCTCGGCATCGGCGCGGACCAGGGCCTGCGCGTGATCGCCGTAGACGTTGGCCAGGGCCACCGGGTTGTAGATCAGGGCCACGTCGCCCGAGGCCAGCAGGCTGATGCCGGCCAGACCCGGCACGTGGATCAGCTGCGGGCCGAGGTTCTTGATCACGACTTCCTGGTTGCCGACCACTTCGTCGACGTGCAGGGCCACGCGCTGGTGGGCGCTGCGCACCAGCACCACGGACGCCGTGCGGCCGTGGATGTGGCCGCGATCGCCGGCCTGCAGCAGGCCGCCCAGCCAGTACATCGGGACGTTCATCTCGCCCAGTTGCAGGGCGCCGGACTCGTAGCCCTTCTCGACCTGGGCCGGCGGCAGGCGCAGCACGGAGTCGATCAGGTTGGCGGGCACGGCAACGACCAGATCGCCGCAGCGCAGCTGCACGACCTGCGTCAGCGCGGTGGTCAGCGGCACGCGCAGCGCGAAGCTGGTGCCCATGCCTTCGCGGCTCTGCGTCTCGACGTAGCCACCCAGCGTGTTGACCTCGGAGCGGACGACGTCCATGCCCACGCCGCGGCCGGCCAGCTCGGTCACCTCGTGGGCGGTCGAGAAGCCGGGCGCGAAGATCAGCGCCATCAGCTGTTCGTCGGTCAGCTGCGTGTCGGTCTTGATCAGGCCCTGGGCGATGCCGCGCTCGCGGATGCGGGGCAAGTTCAGGCCGGCGCCGTCATCGGTGAAGCGCAGCACGACCTCGTTGCCTTCCTGGGCCAGCTGCACATGGATGTGGCCGACCGCCGCCTTGCCCGCGGCTTCGCGCTTCTGGGGCGACTCGATGCCGTGGATCACGCTGTTGCGCAGCAGATGCTCGAAGGAGCCGATCAGACGTTCCAGCACGGAACGGTCCAGTTCGACGTGACCGCCGGTGATCTCCAGCTGGACCTGCTTGCCGACCTCGCGGGAGGCCTGGCGCACGACGCGGTGCATCCGCTCGGCCAGCGATTCGAACTCCACCATCCGCGTGCGCAGCAGGTCATCCTGCAGCTCGCGCGTCAGACGGGACTGGCCCGCCAGCTCATCTTCACCCAGCTGCACGTTGCGCAGCAGGCTGCGCTGCACGGTGGCCACGTCGTTCACCGACTCGGCCATCATGCGGGTCAGTTCCTGGAAGCGGGTGTAGCGGTCGAACTCGAGCGGATCGAAGTCGCGACCCAGCTGCTTGGCGACCTCGCGGCTGGAACCCATCTGGGCTTCGGCCTGCACTTCCAGCTCGCGGAGCTGGGCGCGCAGACGCTCCAGGTTGTCCTCGAGGTCGACCAGCGCGGTCTTCATGGCGCCGAGCTCACCTTCCAGGCGGGCACGGCGGATCGAGACTTCACCGGCCTGCGTGGCCATGCGCTCCAGCACCGGGCCGCGCACACGCACCACGGACTGCGCCTGCGACAGCATCGCGCTGTCGGACTCCAGTTCCTTGCCACTGGCGAACTGCGCCCAGTCGATGGGCTTGGCGGCCACCGGGGCGGGCGTCGCGGCCAGGACGGGCGGCAGCTCGCCGAAGGCGGACAGCAGCTCGTCGGGCACGGCCTCCGACACGACGTCGGACACCGGCAGCAGGGCCTCGGCCGGGACGTCCCCGGGGACCTCGGTCCCCATCTCGGGCGCCACTTCGGCTTCGGCTACGGCCTCGGGCGCGATGTCCGCGAGCTCGTCCACGCCTTCCGCGGACGCGAGCTCGGCGCTCGGCGCCAGCGCTTCCACGGCGGGCTCTTGCACCGGTTCCTGCAACGGTTCTTGCGCCGACGTCTCCGCCGGGCTGACGGCGGCCGCAGCGGCCAGGGCCAGCGCGGCTTCCATCTCATGAGCAGCCTCGGCGCCCAGCACCGGCGCGGGCGCCTCGGGGGCCGGCTTCGGAGCGGCCACGGGCGCCACGGGTGCCAGTGCGCCGCCACCCTTCAGGCGTTCACGCAGGCGCTCGAAGGCGGCTTCCAGGCCGTCGGCATCGTCCTGCAGCGCCATCACGCCCATGGCGTCCACAGCACCGCCGCCCAGCAGGCGTTCGATGGAGCTTTCCAGCTCGTGCGCCAGCTCGCCCAGCTGCATCGCACCGGCCAGGCGTGCGCCGCCCTTGAAGGTGTGCAGATGGCGCATGCAGGCCGCGGCGCGGCTCGCGTCGGCCGGTGCCGCCTGCCATTCGCGCATGGCGGCATGCAGGCTCTGGAGCAGGTCGTCGGCCTCTTCCTCGAAGATCGGGAAGAGCTCGTCGTCGATGTGGTCGGCCTCGCCGCTGGGGAAGTCCTCGACGGCGGCGGCCGGCACCGGAGCAGCCTGTTCCACTTCGGCCACTTCGGCCACTTCGGCGATGTCAGCCACTTCGGCCACGTCGGGCACTTCGGCGACCTCGATCACCTCGGCCACGGCCGGCAGATCGGCCGCGGCCTCTTCCGGCAGCAGCTCGGGCAGCACGGCTTCGGCGGCATCGACGGACTCGGCGATGGCGGGCAGCGGGGCGGCATCCGACTCCAGGTCCTCGGTCGCCACGAGGGCGGCGAGCTGGTCGTAGTCGCTGTCGGTGCTGTCATCCAGCGGGTCGCGGCGGTCCAGGGCCTCGTAGGCCTGCAGCGCCTCGACCAGGCCCGGCTCGACCGGCTTGAGGAAGCCCGCGGCGAACTGGTGCAGCAGGCGGCGGATGTCTTCCGCGGCCCGGACGAAGGTCTCGGCGTCCTTCTCGGTGTAGCGGCCGGCCAGGGCGGCCCGCTCCAGGGCGTGCTCCAGCGCACGGGCCAGGTCGGACAGGTCCTCGTAGCCCACCGTCGCGGCATTGCCCGCAAGCTTGTGCGCGAGGGCCTCGCAGGCCGGCGGCACGGTGTCGTTGAGCTGCAGCGACCACTCGGACAGCTCGGTGCTCAGGCGGCGCGAGAGTTCGTCGGCTTCGTTCAGGAAGATGTTGAACAGGCTGATGCTGATGCGCAGCGGGCCGATGACCTTGACGCTCTCGTCGTCCTCGCTGTCCTCGACCGGTGCGTCCGAGGCCAGCGTGGCGGCGTCGTCGGCGCCCACGGCATGGCCCTGGTCGCTCACCAGCGTGAGCTGAGGCGCCGTGCGCACGGCCTCGTCCACCACCAGAGTGGCGGCCTGCTGATCCGGCACATCGGCCAGATCGGCCAGTTCGGAGACTTCCGCCACATCCAGCACGGCGGGCAGGTCCAGGGCGTCGGCGTCCAGGGCCTCGACGGCCCCCACGTCTGCGACGTCCGGCGCGGCATCGGCCGGCTCGACCAGGGGCAGCTCGAAGGCCGGCAGCGCGTCATCGCCGAGGGCTTGCGCGTCGGCAACGGGCAGCGCCATCGTCGGGGTGTCGTCAGGGCTGAGGACCTGCAGTTCGGGCGTGGCCGCCTGGACTTCGCCCAGGTCTTCCAGCAGCGACAGGTCGAGGGACGGCTCGGCGGCATCGGCGGTGACGGCCGCCTGCGGCGCTTCCAGCGGCACTTCGAGGTCGAGGTGCAGCAGCTCGCCCAGGGCGTCGGCGGACGGCAGGTCCTGCGCCGCCAGGCGCAGCGTGCTGTCCACGGCCTCGTTCGGCTCGTCCGGCAGATCCAGGCTCAGAGGCTCCAGGACCGGCACGGCGGCGGCTTCCGGGGGCATCTCCAGCGGCATCGGCTCGGTGGCGAGGGGCTCCGGTTCGGCCGGCGTCGCGGCCGACGCATCCAGCGAGAGATCCAGCGACAGGTCGTCGGCCAGCACCGGCATCTCGATGACTTCGCCCAGCTCGGGCAGCTCGTCCAGCGAGAGGGCCTCGCCCAGCTCCGGCAGCTCGGTCGGCAGCTCGGTCGGCAGTTCGGTAGACAGCTCCAGCGGCATCGCGGGCGCCTCGACCACCGGCGCGATCTCGACAGCGGGCTCAGCCAGCTCGGTCAGGTCGAGGCTCAGCTCGGGCAGCGCGTCGGTGTCATCCGACAGCGCGCCATTGATCTCGGTGACGGCGAAGGCGGGCGGCAGCTCGGCCGGCACGTCTGCCATCGGTTCGGGAACGGGCAGCGCGGCTTGCGGTTCGGCCACCGGCTCGGCCACTGCGGCCGGGACGGGTTCCGGCGCCGCGACGGCCGCGAGCGGCAGGTACTGGCCATGCAGGCGCAGGGCGTCGGCGCTCTGGCGCAGCGGTGCGGCGCTGTGGCGGCCGAAGCGCTGGGCGGCGATGTCGGCGACCCAGGTGTCGAAGTAGTCGAGGGCCTGGTTCGAGAAGTCCAGCAGCGCCTTGTCGGCGCCCTTCTGGTCGGACAGGCGGGCGTTGTACAGCTGCTCGCAGGCCCAGCCGGCTTCGCCGAACTCGTTCAGCCCGACCATGCGCGAGCTGCCCTTGAGCGTGTGGAAGGCCCGGCGCACGGTGGTCATGTGCTCCAGGTTCTGGCTCTGCTCGCCCAGGGCCTGCAGGGCCTCGCGGGCGGTCTGGCAGACTTCCTCGGCCTCGGCCAGGAAGATCTCCAGCATTTCCTGGTCCAGGGCGGCGGGATCCTCGGGGATGGGCGCGCTGACGGGCGGCAGCTCCGGCATCACCGGCGTGCGGGCCGCGACCAGGTCGTTGAGGGACTGCGCCGCCTGGGCCCGGGCCTCGTCGGCACCGGCCGGGGCGGCCGCGCCTTCGACGGTCTCGGGGCGGGCGGCGTCCAGCATCTGCTTGGCCGACTGCGCAGCCTCGGCGACGGAGGTCTCGTCGGCGGCGCGTGCCTGCAGGGCGATGAGTTCGAGGCTGCGGGCCAGGTCCTCGGCCGGCAGCTCGCCGGACGCCACGGCCGCGGCGGCGGCCTGCACCTGGCTGAGCAGGTCGGAGGAGTTGGGCACCGCGACGGGCGCGCTCTTCTGGCGACGCACCTCGGAGTTCAGGCTGCCGGACGCATCGTCGAAATGGAACATGCGCTTGGCGAGCTGCGGCTGCACGCTGAGCATGTCGATGAGGAAGCCCAGGGCGCCCAGGTTGTTGGCCAGGCGGTCGAAGATCTCCTTGGGGCCGGCCAGGCTCGGGTCGACCTCGGTGCTGGCGAGCGCATCGATCTCGTCACGCATGCGCACGCAGGCCAGCGCGGCCTGGTCCATGCCCAGCACGCTCAGCACGCCGCGCATGCTCTGCAGCTGGCCCGGCACGGGGATCAGGACCTCGCGCTTGGCGGGGTCGCGGAAGTATTCGTCGATCTGGCGCTCGATCTCGGTGAGGCTGGCGCGCAGCTCGTGCACGACGCTGCCCAGGGTCTGGCGGTCCGAGACGCGACGGTACAGATCCTCCATCCAGGCTTCGAGTTCCTCGGGCGCCTCGCCGCGGGCCACGGACGACACGCGCCGGGCCAGGGAGCGCACGCGATCGGCCTGCTCGGGCTGGTCGAAGGCGGCGTCATCCAGGGCGGCCTCGATGTACAGGATGGCCGTGGCCACCTCCATGGCCAGATGCGGCGCGGGCGGCTGGTTGGAGCGCAGCGTCGCGACGACGGCGCGCTGCAGCACCTCGCCCAGCACGGCGCCTTCGGGGAAGAGCTGGCCGAGGGACTCGGACAGCGCTGCGAACTGCTCGCTGAGGCTCGCCAGGCGGTGCGATTCACCCTCGGCGGCGGCGGACCAGCCCTCCTTGGCGGCATGCACGCGACGCTTGGCCTGCGCGACCCAGTTCGGATCGATGCGGCCGAGGCTCTGATCCTCGTAGTTGCCGGTGGCGGCCGATTCCAGGTGATAGGCGGCACGCACGGCGTTCAGACGCGGCGCCTGGCTGGCCTGCGCCGGCAGGCGCGCCTGGGCGCAGAAGAACAGCAGATCCTGGCCGAGGCGGTCCGAGACACTCACCTCGCCCGAGCTGCCGGCGCGCAGCTGCGACAGCAGACGCGAGCCCAGGCGCTTGGCGTAGTTGTCCGTCTGCAGCAGGCCCTGGGCCTGCGCCTCGAACTGGGCGGAGGCCAGCTGCCACAGCGTGCGGGACTGCTGGTCGGCCGCGGACGCACCGAGGCCCGCGCACAGCTCGCTCAGGAGGCGGGCGTGGCTGGGCGCCGGCGCGCGCATCTGCTTGAGCAGCGCGGACTCGAAGACATTGCGCACGGCATCCGGGCGCAGGCCCGAGACCGGCGGGAAGCCCGGCACTTCGCGCCAGGTCCATTCGTGATGCCACAGATCCGCCGGATGCACCCGCTCGGCCTGCGCCAGCTCGGAGAGCTCGCGATAGGACGGGAACAGGGCCAGCGTGGAGACGGCATTGCCCGCCAGCATGCGGGTGATCAGGGCCAGCAGCGCGAAATGCGCGCGCTCGACGGCTTCGACGGCATGCAGGTCCAGGTTCTGGGGGGCGGTCGCCAGGTGACGCAGCGCACGCTCACTGGCGCCCAGCAGCTTGGCACCGGCCGGCAGGCCCACCACGGACACCACGCCCACGAGCTGATGCAGCTGCGCGGCAGCGGCCTCAACCAGTTGGTGCGGGCCCTGGGGCTCGCCACCGAGCATCAGGGTGCTGCGGCTCTCGTTGTCACGCAGCACACGGCGCAAGGTCTTGTGCACTGACTCCAGGGAGCGGCGCAATTCCTCCTGCACCCAGGCCAGGGGGCTGAGGTCCGCGGGGAACTCGGAATCGCGCGGGAAATCCATGCCGGGTCTTGCCTTCTAGATCTGTTTTGTTGCTGTGGGCTGAAGGGCGATCACTCGACCTTGAATCGCGACACCGACTGCTTCAGGGCTTCGGCGGAACGCGACAGCTCGTGCACCATCTGGGCGGTGGAGCGCGTGCCCTCACCCGTCTGCTCGGTCACGGCAAAGATGTGCTGGATGTTGGACGCGACGTCGTTCGCGGAACGGGCTTCGTTCACGGCGGACTCGGAAATGCGGGCGATCAGGTCATCCAGGCGGCGGGACACCTCGTTGATCTCCTCCAGCGCGTGGCCGGCGGCATCGGACAGCTTGGTACCCTGCACCACCCCCAGCGTGGAGCGCTCCATGGCGGCCACGGCATCCTGGGTGTCGGTCTGAATGGTCTTCACCAGCGCGGCAATCCGGCGGGTGGCATCGCCCGAGCGTTCGGCCAGGCGCTGCACTTCTTCCGCAACCACCGAGAAGCCGCGACCGGCTTCACCGGCCGACGCGGCCTGGATGGCGGCGTTCAGTGCCAGCACGTTCGTCTGCTCGGTAATGTCCGAGATCAGCTCGGTAATTTCGCCAATTTCCTGCGAGGACTCGCCCAGGCGCTTGATGCGCTTGGAGGTTTCCTGGATGTGCTCGCGGATCTGGTTCATACCGCCGATGTTGTTCTCCATCGCCTGCTTGCCCTGCTCGGCCGCTTCACGCGACTGGCGGGCCACCTCAGCGGTCTGCTGCGCTTGCGAGGACACCTGGTTGATGCGCTCGGCCATCTGCAGCACGGCCTCACCGGTGGCGCGGATCTCGTGCAGCTGTTCGGTCGAGGCTGCCAGCAGCTCGGTCGAGGTCTGGTCGACCTGGCCGGTCGTTTCCGTCACCCGTGCGGCCGTGGACTGCACCTGGGTCACCAGGTTGCGCAGCTCTTCCACCGTGTAGTTCACCGAGTCGGCGATGGCGCCCGTGATGTCTTCCGTCACCGTGGCCTGTTGCGTCAAGTCACCTTCAGCGACCGACTGCAGTTCGTTCATCAGTCGCAGAATGGCGGCCTGGTTCGCATCGTTGACGCGCTTGGCCTCCTGCTCCTGCTGCTCGGCCAGCTTGCGCTGCTCTTCAGCCATCGAGGTCCGGTGCGCCTGTTCAGCCACGTACAGCCGCAGGAAGCCGACTGCGCCGACCACCAGCGCCACGAGGGAGCCGGCCATCAGCAGCAGCATCAGGGGGCTCGTGCCGCCCGAGGCCTCGAGCTGCTGACCGGCCTGGTCCAGGCCCTTTCGCAGCGGTTCGCTGTCGGCCAGGATCGCGGCCTGCGCCTCACGGGCGGAGGCCAGGCCGGGCATGTTGCTCAGAATCGCGGACGCCTGGTTGCGGGTTTCCTCGAACTGCTTCAGCAGCGAGGCCAGACGCTCGCGCATCTGGGGATTGCCCACGGCCTTCAGGCCCAGCTCGGAGTTGCCCTTGAGCAGGGCCTCGTTGATTTCGCGGAAGGTGTTCAGGTCCTTGCCCAGCAGGAACACGGCCTCGGCGTTCACGCCTTCCTGCGTCAGGAATTCGTTGGCGCTCTTGCCGATGCGCTGGGTCAGCATCACCATCTGGCCCACGGCCGCGATCTCGACGGAGGAGCTGTTCTGCTGCAGAGCCAGCGAGGACACGGCCTCGGCGCTTTCCAGCAGGTCAGACGACTGTCGATTGATGGTGCGCAAGGCGGCGCCCACCTGCGTCAGGATCTTTTCCTGGCCCAGCACGAGCTTGGCGTTCTTCTCGGCCAGCGCGATCTTCGGGGCGAGGTTCTCCAGGGTCTGCAGTGCATCGCCCGAGGCCTTGGCCAGCTCACCTTCGCCGGTGCGCAGGTTGTTGGCGATGCCGCTCAGCACCGAGGAGCTCTCGCGCAGTTCGGCGAAGGCCTGGGTGTTGCCCATCGTGGCGGTCGACACGGCCTTGGCGAGACGCTGCGACTGCATCATGGCCTGACCGGAAGCCCGCACCTGTGCGGCCGTCCGGCTGCTGTTCCAGACGTTCAGACCCACCGTGGCGGCGGTGCCGACCAGGCCCACCGCCACCAGGGCGGTCAGGGTGCGCTGGCGCTTGACACGGTCGGCGGCCGCGGCGGCGGCCACGGCCGTCAGTGCGGCGGCGGGGTCGGCGGCCTGCGTGTTGCCGAAGGTGGTGGTCTGACCGAAGGTGGTGCTGCTCGCGCCCTCGGTGTATTCGCTGGCGGGAGCGGCCTGCTCGGCGGTCGGCGTGGCCTCCGAGATGATGGACACGTCGGCCGGATGCGCCTCGACCTGGACCGTTTCAGCCCCTTCGATGATGGAGGCCTGCGCCTCCGGCGTGGCGTCGTGGAGCCCTTCGGGTGCGTGCTCACCCTCTTGCTTGCCCATGCTCTTGATCTTGTCCAGGAAGCTCATCTGACCCTCTGACGTCTGTTAGATAGCGTGAATGACGCGCGGCCGTCTCGCGTTCGGCCGTCGCATGCAGGTTTAGGCGACGATGCGCAGGAATTGTTCGTGCTTGGACAGCGCCTCGAGATCGAGCACCTGCCAGCTGCGGCCATGCTCGTCCTTGAGGCGCGCCCCGGCGAAACGGGGCTGCGCGCCCACCTCGCCTGCATCGGGATCGGGACTCAGCTGCTCGTCCGAACGCAGGCCCAGCAGGCGGTCGACCAGCAGGGCGCAGTTGATGTTCAGATCGGAATTGATGGCCACGAAACGCGACTGGTTGGCATCCAGGCGGGTCCCGGGCTCACGGGCGCCGAGGAAGGCCGCCAGGTCCACGACCGTGTGCAAGCCCCCGCGCAGATTGGCCACGCCCAGCATCCAGGGCTGGGCGTAGGGCACGGTCTTGAGCGGCACGGGCGAGAAGATCTCGGCGGCCTGCTTCAAGGAGAACAGCATGGCGTGCCCCGCCACCTCGACGGCCAGCCAGCTGGCGCTGTTGGTCTGTTCCCGCGCCGCCTGCATCCGCTGCGCCAGGCGCTGCTGCAGTTCCCGCAGGGCTTGCTTGTTGGCCATGTTGCGTCAGCCCTTGGCGCTTTCGAGCGCCTTGATCTTGGCGATCAGCTCGTCGGACTTGACGGGCTTGACCACGTAGTCGGAGGCACCCTGGCGCATGCCCCAGACCTTGTCGGTTTCCTGATTCTTGCTCGTGCACATGATCACCGGCACGTGCTGGAAGCGCGGGTCACGGGTGATGGCGCGGGTCAGCTGGAAGCCGTTCTGGCCCGGCATCACCACGTCCATGAGGATCAGGTGCGGCACCTCTTCCTCGAGGCGCTTCATGGCTTCCTCGCCGTTCTCGGCGGTGCGCACGGCATAGCCGCGCTTGGTCAGCATCTCGCTCAGGTGATGCAGTTCGGTCTTGGAATCGTCGACCAGCAGAATTTTTTCGATAGTCATGCAAGCTCCTTGCTGGGCAGGGGGTGGAGGGGGCCGCGTCCGACGTCAGCAGCGCCCGGTATCGACCCGGCGGCTCAGGACTGCGAGCGGTGCTGTTGCACCGCCTGCAGCAGTTGATCCTTGGTAAATGGTTTGGTGAGGTAGTCCTGCGACCCGACCATCCGGCCGCGCGCCTTGTCGAACAGGCCGTCCTTCGAGGACAGCATGATCACCGGCACATGCGCGAACTGCGGATTGCGCTTGATGATGGCGCAGGTCTGGTAGCCGTCCAACCGCGGCATCAGGATGTCACAGAACACCAGGTCCGGCTGGTAGTCGCTCAGCTTGGACAGGGCATCGAAGCCGTCCTCCGCCAGCACGACCTCGTGACCGCCCTGCTTGAGAAAGATCTCGGCGCTGCGACGAATGGTGTTGCTGTCATCAATGACCAGCACCTTGGTCGCGGCCGTCTTGCCTTCTTGCGCTTTCCCGTCCAACCCAGCTACTCCTTCAGCGGTGGGGAACACGCTTGCCGCGTGCTTTGTGTCTTGTCAGTCCGACGGGCCCGCCCGTCAGATGCGGACCATCTCGAAGTCTTCCTTGCGAGCACCGCATTCGGGACAGGTCCAGTTCATGTCCACGTCGGCCCAGGCGGTGCCAGGGGCAATGCCATGCTCGGGATCGCCTGCGGCTTCGTCATACATCCAGCCGCAGATCAGGCACATCCAGGTACTTGCTTCGCTCACGATACAGTTCTTTGCTCACTACAATGCGACGAAAGATTGTAGCCACGCCCCCCGGACGTTCTCGCGGAGCATATAGGCACAGATGCAACAGGAGACTCGGGGCTTATCCGCACAAGGGCGGACGAGCCGAGAATTCCGCGCACTATTGCCGAAGCACCCGTCTGATCGCATCGTCGCCCGGTCATCATCAGGCTCCGCCTGGCCCTCCCGCTCCACCATGAACAGCCCTGACACCCCCCTCCCCCCGGACGCCGCAGCGGCTGACGAAGAAGCGCAGGCGCCGGCCTGCGTGATGAGCTTCAATGCCAGCGAGCCCACCGGGGCGACGGGCATCGCGAGCGACATCGCCACCATCGCCGCCATGGGCGCCCACGCGCTGCCGGTGGTCACGGCCATCGTGCTGCGGGACACCGCCGAGATCTTCGAGCACCAGACCCTCGACAGCGACCTGCTGGTCGAGCAGGCCCGCTCGGTGCTGGAGGACGTGCCGGTGGCGGCCTGGAAGGTCGGCTTCCTGGGCAGCGCCGAGGGCGTGAGCGCCGTGGCCGAGGTGCTGTCGGACTACCCCGACGTCCCCCTCGTGGCCTACATGCCCTCGATCAGCTGGCTGGACGAGGAGCAGCAGCAGAGCTACTGCGACAGCTTCCGCGAGCTGATCCTGCCCCAGACCCAGGTGCTCGTGGGCAACCACAAGACCCTCACCGACTTCCTCCTGCCCGACTGGGACGCCGGCCGTCCGGCCTCCCCGCGCGAGCTGGCAGTGGCCGCCGCCGAGCATGGCGCCCAGCACGTGCTGGTGACCGGCATCGCCCTGCCCAACCAGTTCGTGGACAACGTGCTGGCCAACCCGCAGGGCCCCATCACCGGCGAGAAGTTCGAGCGCTTCGAGGTCAGCTTCATCGGCGCCGGCGAGACGCTGTCGGCCTCGCTGGCCGCCCTGCTGTCGGTGGGCGCTGAGATCCACGCCGCCGTCGGCGAGGCCCTGGCCTTCCTGGACCAGAGCCTGGACGCCGGCTTCCGCCCCGGCATGGGCAATGTGGTGCCCGACCGCTTCTTCTGGGCCCTCCCGCCCGGCGAGGAAGGCGAAGGCGAGCCCGGTGCCGCCGCCGAGCATGAGCACGGCCACGACCTGATGATGGACGAGCCCGCCAAGGGCCCGCGCCGCATCCACTGATCCCCCTCAGACCCGATCCCATGAGCCAGAACCAGACCCTGTTCGAGCGCGCCCAGCGCGTGATCCCGGGGGGCGTGAACTCGCCCGTCCGCGCCTTCCGTGCCGTCGGCGGCACCCCCCGCTTCATCACCCGCGGCAGCGGTGCCTACATCTTCGATGCTGATGCAAAACGTTACATCGATTACATCGGCTCCTGGGGTCCGATGATCCTGGGCCACGGCCATCCGGGGGTGCTGGAAGCTGTCCAGAAGGCGGCGCTGGAGGGCTTCTCCTTCGGCGCGCCCACCGAGCGCGAGATCGAGCTGGCCGAGGAGATCCTCAAGCTGGTGCCGTCGATGGAGCAGGTCCGCCTGGTCAGCTCCGGCACCGAGGCCACTATGAGCGCCATCCGCCTGGCGCGCGGCGCCACCGGCCGCAGCAAGTTCATCAAGTTCGAGGGCTGCTATCACGGCCACACGGACAGCCTGCTGGTCAAGGCCGGCTCGGGCCTGGCCACCTTCGGCAACCCGACCAGCGCCGGCGTGCCGGCCGAGGTCGCGCAGCACACGGTGGTCCTGGAATACAACAACGTCGCGCAGCTGGAGGAAGCCTTCTCGCTGTACGGCCATGAACTGGCCTGCGTGATCATCGAGCCCATCGCGGGCAACATGAACTTCGTGCGCGCCGCCCTGCCCTTCGTGAAGCGCCTGCGCGAGCTCTGCACGCAGTACGGCGCCCTGCTGGTCTTCGATGAGGTCATGACGGGTTTCCGCGTGGGCCTGCACAGCGCCCAGGGCCATTACGCGAGCCTGCTGCCGGGCTTCAAGCCGGACATCAGCACCTTCGGCAAGGTCATCGGCGGCGGCATGCCCCTGGCGGCCTTCGGGGCCAGTCGCGAGATCATGAAGCACCTCGCCCCGCTGGGCGGCGTCTACCAGGCCGGCACGCTCTCGGGCAATCCGGTGGCCACCGCCTGCGGCCTGGCCACGCTGCGCGAGATCCAGAAGCCCGGCTTCTTCGAGAACCTCGGCGCGAAGACCCGCCAGCTGGTCGAGGGTCTGAAGACCGTGGCCGCCGAGAACGGCGTGCCCTTCAGTGCGGATTGCCAGGGCGGCATGTTCGGTTTCTTCCTGCTGCCCGAACTGCCGCAGAACTACACGACCGTCATGACGACTGACGGCGCGCGCTTCAACGCCTTCTTCCACGGCATGCTGGACCGCGGCGTCTACCTCGCCCCGGCGCTGTACGAGGCCGGCTTCGTCTCGGCTGCGCACACGGACGACGACATCGCCGCCACGCTGGACGCCGCGCGCCACGCCCTGCGCTGAGCACCGGCCGCCCCGCCGACACGCTGACGCCATGAGCACCGCCTCCCGCCGCTACCGCGCGGCGGTCTTCGACATGGACGGCCTGCTGCTCGACTCCGAGCGGCCCATCCAGGACGCCTGGCTGCGGCTTTCCGCCGAGGCCGGGCGCCCGCTGACGGCCGCCGACTACCGCCTGACGGTCGGCCGCAGCCGCCCCGACTGCCTCGCGCTGCTGGCCGGCTGGTTCGGTTCCGTCGAGGCCGCCGAGCGCATGTACGAGGCGGTGGATGCCGACGTCGCCCGCCGTTTCGAGGGCCGCGGCTTCGCGCTCAAGCCCGGCGTGACGCCTCTTCTGCAAGCCCTGCGCGACCGCGGCGTGCGCTGCGCGGTGGCCTCGTCCACCCGCCATGCCAAGGTGCTGGACCGGCTGGGCGCGGCGGGCATCGCCCCGCATTTCGACCCCGTCCATGGCGGCGACCAGGTCGCCCGTGGCAAGCCTCATCCCGACCTCTTCGAGCTGGCCGCCCGCAGCCTCGGCGTGCCCGCCAGTGATTGCCTCGTCTTCGAGGACTCCAGCTACGGCGCGACGGGCGCCCTTGCCGCCGGCATGGGCGTCGTGCTCGTGCCCGACCTCAAAGACCCCGACCCCGACATCGCCCCGCGATGTGTGGTCCTCTCCAGCCTGGAGCAGGCCCTGGCGCACGTGCCGGCCTGGTTCGGCGACTGACGCTTCCTGCACACCATGCACATCCACATCCTCGGCATCTGCGGCACCTTCATGGGCGGCCTGGCAGCCCTGGCCCGCGAGGCCGGGCATCGCGTCACCGGTTGCGATGCCAACGTCTATCCGCCCATGTCCACGCAGCTGGAGGCCCTGGGCATCGAGCTGATCGAGGGCTTCGGCGCCGAGCAGCTGGACCTCAAGCCGGACCTCTTCGTGATCGGCAATGTGGTCACGCGCTCCAGCGAGGGCCGCTTCCCGCTGATGGAGGCCCTGATGGATGCCGGCCTGCCCTACACCAGCGGCCCGCAGTGGCTCGCCGAGCACGTGCTGCAGGGCCGCCACGTGCTGGCCGTCGCCGGCACCCACGGCAAGACCACGACCACCTCGATGCTGGCGTGGATCCTCGAGCACGCCGGCCTGAACCCTGGCTTCCTCGTCGGCGGCGTGCCGCAGAACTTCGGGGTCTCCGCACGACTGGGCGGCCCTGCTCAGCGCACCCCGAGCGCCGCCGGGCCGTCCCAAGGCGCGAGCGCCCCCTCGGGGGGCAGCGCAGTGCCCGCAGGGCCAAGCGTGGGGGCCAGCATTCCTGCCGGGCCGTCCCAAGGCGCAAGCGCCCCCTCGGGGGGCAGCGCAGTGCCCGCAGGGCCAAGCGTGGGGGCCAGCATTCCTGCCGGGCCGTCCCAAGGCGCGAGCGCCCCCTCGGGGGGCAGCGCAGTGCCCGCAGGGCCAAGCGTGGGGGCCCCGTTCGTCATTGAAGCCGACGAATACGACACCGCCTTCTTCGACAAGCGCAGCAAGTTCGTCCATTACCGCCCGCGCACCGCCGTGCTCAACAACCTCGAGTACGACCACGCGGACATCTTCCCGGACCTGGCCGCCATCGAGACCCAGTTCCACCACCTCGTGCGGACCGTGCCGCCCAGCGGCCGCCTGGTGGTCAACGCCCGCGAGGAGGCGCTGCAGCGCGTGCTGCAGCGCGGCTGCTGGAGCGAGGTGCAGCGCTTTGGCGCCCGCAAGGAGGAGCCCGGCACGCTGCGCGCGCGCGGCGAGCCCTCGGCCTTCGACGTCCTGCGCGGCTCACTCAAGGTCGCCCGCGTGGAATGGGATCTGGCCGGCGAGCACAACCAGCTCAACGCCCTGGCCGCCATGGCCGCCGCCGAGCACCTGGGCGTGACGCCGGAGCAGTCCGCCTCGGCGCTGGCCGAATTCCGGAACGTGCGCCGCCGCCTGGAACTGCGCGGCGAGGCCGGCGGCGTGAAGGTCTACGACGACTTCGCCCACCACCCCACCGCCATCCGCACGACGGTCAACGGCCTGCGCCGCCGCATCGCGCCCTCGGAGCGCATCCTGGCCGTCTTCGAGCCGCGCTCCAACACGATGAAGCTCGGCACCATGAAGGCGCAGCTGCCCTGGGCGCTGGAGGAAGTGGACCTGGCCTTCTGCAACCAGGCCGGCCTGGGCTGGGACGCGGCCGAGGCCCTGCTGCCCATGGGCGCGCAGGCGCAGGTCTGCGAGGGGGTCGACGCGCTGGTGGCCGCGCTGGTGAAGGTCGCCCGCCCGGGCGATCACATCCTGTGCATGAGCAACGGCGGCTTCGGCGGCATCCACGAGAAGCTGCTCGCCGCGCTGCAGCGCTGAGACTTCGCGGCAGGCCCTCAGCGCTTGGCGGCGGGCGGGCCCTTCTCGAGCTGCTCGATCTCGAAGTCCCCGTCATCCACGAGGCGCAGCCAGCCCTCGAAGCGACCGAGCCCGAGCGAGCGGGCCATCGACAGCAGCAGGCTCTGCCCCGCGACGGGGCTGATAGGCTGCAGCTGGTAGACCGGGTCCTCGTAGGCCTCGGCCGCCGAGATGAACACCCAGCCCCGCGCCTTGAACAGGGCGATGGCGTCGTCCAGGAACAGCGCATTGAGCAGGTTGTGATGCATCAGCAGCACCTGCGGCATCTCGCGCCCCTGCAGGCGCATCGCAAGCTGCTGGTAGGCCTGCGCCCGCTGCCACAGATGGTCCAGATAGGCCTGGCGGATGTCGCCGACGTCGGCCGTCGGGTCGCGCGTCAGCCGTTCCTCCAGGTAGGCGTCCAGACGCCAGTCGCTCGTGTCCAGGCTCACGTAGGCATTGCGCCAGCCATTCGCCTTCATCCAGGCCCGCATCCCATCACGCTTGGCGTCGGGCTTGCCCTCGCGCAGGAAGGTGAAGCGGACCCAGCGCTGCAGCCCCGGCTGGCCGGCGAGGATCTGCTGGCAGCGGTTGATCTCGTCCTGGTACTGCTCGAGGCTCACCTGCGGGCTGTTGAGGTCCGGGTGTGTCATCGTGTGGTTGCCCAGCAGATGACCGGCATCCGACCAGGCCTTCACGAGGGCGAGACCTTCGGGCCGATCGGCGCCATTGCCGCAGGTCACGAAGAGCGTGGCCTGGACCTGGTGCTTCTGGAGCGCGGCCAGCAGCGCTGCGTTGCGGGCCTGCGGGCTCAGGCGCGGCGTGGCGCGCAGATGGGGGCCGTCGTCCATCGTCAGGGCGATGCGCTGGGCGGCGTGGGCGCTGCCGCTCAGGATGGCCGCGGCCAGTGTAGCCTGGGCGGCGTGGGTGGCCAGGAGGGCCAGGATGCGGCGTGGGTTCATGGCGGGATTGTCGCCAGTGCCGTCGCGCCTGCGCTGTGGGCGCAGCCCGGCCGTGCGGCGCGCGCACGGCAAGACCTGGCCCCATCCGGCGGCGGGCGCCCCCGCGGGCTCAGGCGCCCAGCAGTTCCCGGGCCAGGGCCTCGGCCACCTCGATGCCGTCCACGCCGGCGGACATGATGCCGCCCGCGTAGCCCGCGCCTTCGCCGGCCGGGTAGAGGCCGCGGACGTTGAGGCTCTGGTAGTCCCGGCCGCGGGTGATGCGCAGGGGGCTGGACGTGCGGGTCTCGACGCCCGTCAGCACGGCGTCGTGCATGTCGAAGCCGCGGATCTGCCGCCCGAAGGCCGGCAGGGCCTCGCGGATGGCGTCCAGGCAGTAGTCGGGCAGGCTGCCGCGGCCCTTCTCCTGCAGATTGGTCAGGTGCACGCCCGGCTTGTAGGAGGGCATCACGCTGCCGAATTCCGAGCTGACCTGGCGCTTGATGAAGTCACCCACCAGGCTGCCCGGCGCGATGTAGCCGCCGCCGCCCAGCTCGTAGGCGCGGGACTCCCAGATGCGTTGGAAGGCCATGCCGTCGAGCGGGCTGACCGGGCCCTCGGTCTTGCCGTCCTGCCGGTAGTCCTGCGGGCTGATGCCCACGACGATGCCCGCATTGGCATTGCGCTCGTTGCGCGAGTACTGGCTCATGCCGTTGGTGACGACGCGGTTCGGCTCGGAGGTCGCCGCCACCACCGTCCCGCCCGGGCACATGCAGAAGCTGTAGACCGAGCGGCCGTTCTTCGCGTGGTGGACGAGCTTGTAGTCGGCCGCGCCCAGCAGCGCATTGCCGGCGTTCGGGCCGAAGCGGGCCTTGTCGATGAGGCTTTGCGGATGCTCGATGCGGTAGCCGATCGAGAAGGGCTTGGCCTCCATGTAGACGCCGCGCGCGTGCAGCATCTGGAAGGTATCCCGGGCGCTGTGGCCGAGGGCGACGATGACCTGGTCGGCGCGGATCTGCTCGCCGCTCTCCAGCACCACGCCGCGGACATGCTGCTGCCCGTCCTGGCCCGGCTCGATCAGGACGTCAGTGACCTTCTGCTGGAAGCGGATCTCGCCGCCCAGCGCCTCGATCTCGGCCCGGATCTTGATCACCATGCTCACGAGGCGGAAGGTGCCGATGTGAGGCTTCGAGACGTAGAGGATCTCCTCCGGCGCGCCGGCCTTCACGAACTCGGTCAGCACCTTGCGCGTGAGGAAGCGGGGGTCGGAGATCTGGCTGTAGAGCTTGCCGTCCGAGAAGGTGCCGGCGCCGCCCTCGCCGAACTGCACGTTCGACTCCGGGTGCAGGTTCTGCTTGCGCCAGAGGTCCCAGGTGTCCTTGGTGCGCTCGCGCACCTGCTTGCCGCGCTCCAGCACGATGGGGCGCAGGCCCATCTGCGCGAGGATCAGCGCCGCCAGAATGCCGCAGGGGCCGAAGCCGATCACCACGGGACGCAGCTTGTCACCCCGGTGGTAGAAGTCCACCGGGGCCTGGCCGACGAAGCGGTAGCTCGTGTCCGGCGTCGGCTTGACGTGGGTGTCGCCCTCGAAGCGCGCCAGCACCGCGGCCTCGTCCTCCACCTCGCAGTCCACCGTGTAGATCAGCAGCATGGCCGTCTTCTTGCGCGCGTCATGGCTGCGCTTGAAGATCTGGAAGCTCAGGAGCTGGCTCGACTTCAGGCCCAGGCGCTGGACGATGGCCGGCCGGAGCGCGTCCTCGGCGTGGTTCAGCGGCAGGCGGAGTTCGGTGATGCGGATCATGGAGGTCCTCAGGGGCGTGGCGATAACCCAGTGGGGATGAGAAACGAGTCCGGCGCGGATGGCAAGCCAGCCTCAGCGACGGGCCTCAGGAACAAGGCTCAGAAACGGAAACGGCGCCTTCGCAGGCGCCGTCATGCAGTCGCGAAGACCGCCGGTCGATCAGCCGCCCTTGTGGGTGCGCTTGCCGGGGTTCTTCTTGCTGCGGGTGTGGGTGCCGCGCTCGAGGCTCGTGCAGTTGCCGCGGCCGTGCGTGAAGCTCACGCCGTTGGCGGGGACGGGACGGGGGGCGGCGCGCTTGGCGGCCTCGGTGATGATCTTGTTGCCCATGGTGGCTCCAATAGGGTTGTTAATTGATGACGGCAGCTGTTTGGGCAGCTTCACGCGGATCAACTGGCTATTTTAGCCCGAATGCGGGGCGGGACCGCCAGCCCCGTCCGTCGGGCGCCTCCAACGGGGCCCCGCGCCGCGCCGCCCGCACGGCAGGCCGCGGCGCGTGGCGTCCCCTGAACGAACGCAGCCTTCACTCCTGCTGACAGCTTTCGCCCCCTGGCTCCCTACAATCCCGCCAGCCCCCGCGAGGGGCCGTTCCTGTTTGTAGCGCCCCATGCAACTGCCCCTCATCGCTCCCGGAAAGAAGTTCTCGCTGCCCCGCCCGCCGGGCTCGGCCGACGCCCTGCTCCTGGCCCGCTTCTGTCGCCAGCAGCTGGAGGCCGGCCGGCTGTGCACCGTCGTCACCGCCGAGCCCGGAGACACGCAGCGCCTGGAGGACGAGCTCCGGTTCTTCGCGCCCGAGCTGCGCGTGGCCGTCTTCCCCGACTGGGAAACGCTGCCCTACGACACCTTCAGCCCGCACCAGGACCTGATCTCCGAGCGCCTGGCCACGCTGTGGCGCCTGCTGCAGGCCAAGGACAAGCCGCGCGATCAGCGCGACGTGGACGTCGTCCTGCTGCCCGCCAGCACCGCGCTCACGCGGCTCGCGCCGCCTTCCTTCCTCGCGGCCACCACCTTCCAGTTCAAGCAGAAGCAGCGGCTCGACGAGACCGCGCTGAAGGCCCAGCTCGTGCTGGGCGGCTATGCGCATGTCTCGCAGGTCGTGTCGCCGGGCGAGTTCGCGGTGCGCGGCGGCCTGATCGACCTCTTCCCCATGGGCTCGCCGGTGCCCTACCGCGTCGACCTGTTCGGCGACGAGGTCGACTCCATCCGCACCTTCGACCCCGACAGCCAGCGCAGCCTCTACCCCGTGCCCGAGGTGCGCCTGCTGCCCGGCCGCGAGTTCCCCATGGACGAGGCCGCCCGCCAGGCCTTCCGCGCCCGCTGGCGCGAGAAGATGGACGGCGACCCGAGCAAGTCCCGCCTCTACAAGGACATGGGCACGGGCCTCGCGACCGCGGGCATCGAGTACTACCTGCCGCTGTTCTTCGAGCAGACGGCCAGCTTCTTCGACTTCGTGCCCGAGGACGGCGCGCTGGTGCTGCATGGCGAGGTCGACGAGGCCCTCACGCGCTTCTGGACGGACACCCGCGAGCGCCACCGCTTCCTGCAGCACGACCCCGAGCGGCCGATCCTGCCGCCCGAGGAGCTCTTCCTGCGCGTCGAGGACTTCTTCGGCGCCACCCGCACCCGTGCGGTGTTCAGCGTGCGCGGTGCCGAGGCCGTGGACTACGCCCGCCCGCTGCCCGACATCAGCGTCGAACGCGGTGCCCAGGAGCCGCTGGCCCGCCTGGCCTCGCACCTCAAGACCACGCCGCACCGCGTGCTGATCGTGGCCGAGAGCGAAGGCCGCCGCGAAAGCCTGCTGGAGCTGCTGCGGGACAACAAGATCGATCCGCCCTCCGTCGCCAGCCTGGCCGAGTTCCAGGCCTCGGACGAGAAGTTCGCGATCACCGCGGCGCCGCTGGCCGCCGGCTTCTTCTGGCATGAGCCGGACGCCGCCCCCGCGGGCATCGCGATCCAGTTCCTCACCGAGACCGAGCTCTTTGCGACCACGCCCACGACGCGGCGCCGTCGCAAGCAGGAGCTGGTGAGCGACGTCAATGCGCTCATCAAGGATCTCTCCGAGCTGAAGGTCGGCGACCCCGTGGTGCACATGAACCACGGCATCGGCCGCTACCAGGGCCTGATCAACATCGACCTGGGCGACGGCCCCTCGGAGTTCCTGCACCTCGAGTACGCTGACAAGGCCACGCTGTATGTGCCCGTCGCGCAGCTGCACCTGATCAGCCGCTACACGGGCGTGTCGGCCGAGGAAGCGCCGCTGCACAAGCTGGGCTCGGCGCAATGGGAAAAGGCCAAGCGCAAGGCCGCCGAGCAGGTGCGCGACACCGCCGCCGAGCTGCTGAACCTCTACGCCCGCCGCGCCGCCCGCGAAGGCCACGCCTTCCGCTACTCGGGCCACGACTACGAGGCCTTCGCCGCCTCCTTCGGCTTCGAGGAGACCCCCGACCAGCGCGCCGCCATCCACGCGGTCATCCAGGACATGATCAGCCCCAAGCCCATGGACCGCCTCGTGTGCGGCGATGTGGGCTTCGGCAAGACCGAGGTGGCGCTGCGCGCGGCCTTCGTCGCCGTGATGGGCGGCAAGCAGGTCGCCCTGCTGGCACCGACCACGCTGCTGGCCGAGCAGCACTACCAGAACATCGCGGACCGCTTCGGCAAGTGGCCCGTGAAGGTGGCCGAGATGAGCCGCTTCCGCTCGGCCAAGGAGATCAAGGCCGCGATGGAAGGCCTGGCCGACGGCAGCATCGACATCGTCATCGGCACGCACAAGCTGCTCTCGCCGGACGTGCAGTTCAAGCGCCTGGGCCTGCTCATCATCGACGAGGAGCATCGCTTCGGCGTGCGCCACAAGGAGGCGATGAAGGCCATGCGGGCCGAGGTGGACGTGCTCACGCTCACCGCCACGCCCATCCCGCGCACGCTCGGCATGGCGCTGGAGGGCCTGCGGGACCTCAGCGTGATCGCCACCGCGCCGCAGCGCCGCCTGGCCATCAAGACCTTCGTCCGCAGCGAGAACAGCGGCACCATCCGCGAGGCGGTGCTGCGCGAGCTCAAGCGCGGCGGGCAGGTCTATTTCCTGCACAACGAGGTCGAGACGATCGAGAACCGCCGCCAGAAGCTCGAGGAGCTGCTGCCGGAGGCTCGCATCGTCGTGGCCCACGGCCAGATGCCCGAGCGCGAGCTGGAACGCGTGATGCGCGAGTTCGTGACCGGCAAGCACAACGTGCTGCTGTGCTCGACCATCATCGAGACCGGCATCGACGTGCCGAGCGCCAACACCATCGTCATCAGCCGCGCCGACAAATTCGGCCTGGCGCAGCTGCACCAGCTGCGCGGCCGCGTCGGCCGCTCGCACCACCAGGCCTATGCCTATCTCATGGTGCCGGACGTCGAGGGCCTCACCAAGCAGGCCGCCCAGCGCCTGGAGGCCATCCAGCAGATGGAGGAGCTGGGCTCGGGCTTCTACCTCGCCATGCACGACCTCGAGATCCGCGGCTGCGGCGAGGTGCTGGGCGAGAACCAGAGCGGCAACATGATGGAGGTGGGCTTCCAGCTCTACAACGACATGCTCTCGGAGGCCGTGCGATCGCTGAAAGCCGGCCGCGAACCCGACCTGCTCTCGCCGCTGGGCGGTGTGTTCGGCGCCAACACCGAGATCAATCTGCACGCCCCAGCCCTGCTGCCCGACGCCTACTGCGGCGACGTCCACGTGCGGCTCTCGCTCTACAAGCGCCTCGCCACGGCGGACAAGGCCGAGCAGATCGACGCCATGCTCGAGGAGATCACCGACCGCTTCGGCAAGCTGCCGGCGCAGGGCCAGACGCTCTTCGACACCCACCGCCTGCGCGTGCTCGCCAAGCCCTACGGCGTGATGAAGATCGACGCCGCGCCGTCCGTCATGAACATCAACTTCCGCCCCAACCCGCCCATCGACGCGATGCGCGTGATCGAGCTGGTGCAGAAGAACCGCAACATCAAGCTCGTCGGCAACGACAAGCTGCGCATCGAGAAGGCCCTGAGCGATCCCAAGGACCGCGCGCAGGCCATCCGCGAGGTGCTGCGCCTGCTGGGCGCACCGCTGAAGCAGGACTGAACCCCATTCGCTGAACTGCCCCATCCCATGAGCGCTCTCGTCACCCAAGGTTTCACCCCGCCCCTGCGACTGACCGATTTCCGCCTCGCGGCCTTCGACATGGACTCGACCCTGATCAACATCGAGTGCATCGACGAGATCGCCGCGGCGGCGGGCAAGAAGGCCGAGGTCGCCGCCATCACCGAGGCCGCCATGCGCGGCGAGATCACCGACTTCCAGGACAGCCTTCGCCGGCGGCTCGCGCTGCTGCGGGGCGTGCCGGTGAGCGCGCTGGACCAGGTGCTGGCCGAGCGCCTGCAGTTCAACCCGGGCGCGCGCGAGCTGTGCGCGGCACTCAAGGCGGCGGGGCTGAAGCTGCTGCTCGTCTCGGGCGGCTTCACCTTCTTCACGCGCCACGTGGCCGCCGAGCTGGGCATGGACTATGTGCGCAGCAATGAGCTGGAGATCGCGGACGGCGCGCTCACCGGCGGCCTCGTGGCGCAGGCCTGGGGCGAGATCTGTGACGGCGAGGAGAAGCGCCGCATGCTGCTGCAGTGCGCGGCCGAGATCGGCGCCACCCCGGCCCAGTGCCTGGCCGTGGGCGACGGCGCCAACGACCTCCCGATGATGGGCGTGGCCGGCCTCTCGGTCGCCTATCACGCCAAGCCGCGCGTGCGCGAGCAGGCCATGGTCGCCATCAACGAGGGCGGGCTGGCGCAGCTGCTGCAGGTGTTGCAGTAGACCTGGCTCCCCAGGGCGCCCGCCTGCGGGCGAGGCCGGGACGCACGGATGGCGCGTTAGCATGCCGCCCATGACAACAAGGACCGATGAGGGCGGGCGCGGCGGCCGGCGCGTGCGTCTGGGCATGGTGCTGGGCGCCGTGCTGGCGGCGGGCGCGGGTGTCGGCGGGTGGATGATGGCGCGCAGCGGCGAGGCCGGCGCCGGCGTTCATGCCGGGACGCCTGCAGGGCTCGCGGCAACATCAGCTGCCACATCAACCGCCAGTCGCCCGGGCATCACCGCGCTACCTTCCGCGTCCCTTGCCTCCGGCGTCTCCGCAGCCTCCGCCCCCTCGAGCGCCGTGGTCGCCCGGCGCCCCTGGGGCCTGCCACCCGAGAAGGTCGCGGAGATCGAGAAGCAATGGTGCAGCCACGGCCAAGCGGCGCATCGGCAGGCCATGGCCGCGGTGGAGCGGGCCACGCCGGTGGACTTCAGCGCCAGCGAGGTCGACATGAGCGCGCGCGTCACCGCCAGGCTGCAGGATGTGGGTCTGCAGGCGCGCGAGGGCGTCAAGCAGCGCCTGTTCCAGCAATGGATCGCACAACTCCAGGCGCGCGGCGATGTCCGGAGCCGTGCCGCGGCCGCCTTCCTCGGCACCCGCGCCAACTACGGAAGCCAAGACGCGCCCCACATGAGGGCCCTCCGCGCGCTGGCCGAAGGCAGCCGCGATCCCCTGGTCTGGCATCTCTGGCGGATCGCCCGCTCCTATTGCTTTGACGGGCCCGCGTGTGGTCCCGCCACGCTGAAGCCCTGGCACGAGATCGAGCCGGAGAACCTGCTGGCCTGGCTGCCTGATGCCCGGGGCACGGACATCCCGCCCGCCCATTGGCCGGGCATCCGCGCTGCACGCTACGCCCGCAGCTACCGGGAGGACTTCATGGGCCTGCTGCTGCCACTGGTGGAGCGTGAGGTGCCGGGCCTCGCGCTCCAGGAAGGTCTGAGTCTGATCAGCCAACAGTCGGACTTCTGGCCGCCCCTCGGCGCCACAAGTGCCATTCTCAAGGCCTGCACGCCGCCAGAGACGGACGGCAGCCCCGATCGGCAGGCCGCCTGCCGCCGGGCGGCCGAGCTGCTCTGGACCCTGCCCCAGCCGTCGCTGCACGACCGGATCGCCAGCCTCCGCATGGCCGCCGCCAATGGCGACGGCGAGCAAGCGGTCTGGCAGTCGCGTGCGAGTTTCGTCCGCACCGTGGGAGAGGCTGATTTCTCGCGCTTCATGGAGGTCCAGTTCCGCAACGGCTGGGAGGAACAACCCTGCGACGCCCAGCCCCGCCAGCGCGAGACCCTGAAGGCCATCGCCCAGGGCGGCGAATGGGCCGCGGCGCTCGGCCCCGAGCGGTCTGCGCGCACACCGTGATCGGTCAGGCAGTGGTATCTGGCGCGGGGCGATCTGCGCCCACCGCTGATACGAATCTGCAACGAAACCGTCAAAACCCCCAAGCGGGGGCTTGACCCCGGGCAAATCCCGATCCGTTTTGCAACACCTTGCTACATCCTCTTGCCTTTCGATCCTGACGGCAGAAGTAGGGCTGCGGACAATCGCTGCTTGGCCTGACGCAGGCCTTGAGCTGTACCGCCTGTCCCCTTCTTCCCATGCGCGTTCCTGTCGATCTCCGCCAAGTCAGTCGTCTCCTCAACCACGGGCCCACCGTGCTGGTGGCCAGCCAGCACGAGGGCCGGCGTGATGTCATGGCCGCGGCCTGGAACATGCCCCTGGACTTCAGCCCGCCCAAGGTGGCCGTGGTGATCGACAAGGCCACGTACACCCGTGAGCTCGTCGATGCCTCCGGCGAATTCGTGCTGGCCGTGCCCTGCGCCGGCCAGGCCCAGCTCACGGCCGACGTCGGCCATGTGAGCGGCCGGGACCTCGACAAATTCGCCCGCTACGGCATCCAGGCCCGCCCGGGCCAGAAGGTGGACGCCCCGCTGATCGAGGGCTGCCTCGCCTGGCTGGAGTGCGTGGTCTATCCCGAGCCCTATGTCGAGCATCGCTACGACCTCTTCCTGGCCGAGGTGGTGCACGCCTGGGCCGAGGACTGGGCCTTCGTCGACGGCCGCTGGGTGGATCAGCCCGAGGTGCAGCGGCGCGCCCTGCACCACCTGGGCGCCGGCCAGTTCTTCACGAGCGGCGGGCTGCTGGTGACGCAGGCCGCCTGAGCCTTCGACGGGCGCCCGCCCGTGCGATCGGTCACGAGAAGCCGACCTGTCTGCGGTCAACCACGGTGTGGCCGCGGCCTCTTGATACACATCACGTCATCCTCGGACGCGTGCCCGGCACAATCGACTGAATTGGCCAGGGAGAAACGCCATGACAGCCACCGTGCAGCCCGTGCCGCCGTCCGGGCATCTGCTGGAGCGGACCTTGGAGGCCGCCGGCATCGGGGTCGCCTGGGTGGATGCGCAAGCCCGCATCGAGCGCCGCAGTGCCGCCTTTGAGCACTGGGTGGGCAGCGCGCGCTCGCTGCTCGACTGCGTGCATGGCCTCGACGCCGCCCAGTGGCACGCCTGGTTCGATGACCTCCCGGCCCTGCGGCCGCTGACGCTCCGGCTGAGCGACGGCACGAGCCTGCAGGTCGAGGGCCAGCTGCGTGCGCTGGACGGCGACGCCCGGAACGGGCTGCTGGCGCTGGTCCTCACGCCGCTGGACGAGCGGCGCGAGCGCCATGCCATCGACATCCTCCAACGCGAGGTCCTCGAAGCCGTGGCCTCGGGCCGGCCGTTGCAGGTGGTGATGGACCTGCTGTGCCGGCGCGTGGAGGCGCTCGACCCGAGCGTGATCTGCAGCGTGCTGGCCGTGGACCGCGAAGGGCGCGTCCATCCGCTCGCCGCGCCGAGCCTGCCCGCCGCCTTCAGCGCCGCGATCGACGGCGTCCCCATCGGCCCGCAGGCCGGCAGCTGCGGCACGGCCGCCTGGCGGCGCGAGCCCGTCGAGGTGCGGGACATCGCCAGCGACTGGCTGTGGGAACCCTTCCGCCCCCTGGCGACGGCCTTCGGCCTGGCAGCCTGCTGGTCGACGCCCATCTTCCTGCCCGACGGCCATGTGGGCGCGACCTTCGCGCTGTACTACCGCGAGGTCCGCTGCGTCGCGCCCTTCCATCGCCGCATGGTCGAGGCTTGCGCACAGCTGTGCCAGCTCGCCCTGCAGCACGAGGAGAGCCAGCGCGAGATCGAGCGCCTGGCCTACTACGACAGCGTCACCGGCCTGCCCAACCGCACGCTCTTCACGGACCGCGCTCAGCAGGCGCTGCAGATGTCGCTGCGCCTGGATCAGCCCTCCTCGCTCCTGCTGCTGGACCTCGACCGCTTCAAGACCGTCAACGATTCCCTGGGCCACGCCGCCGGCGACGAGGTGCTGCGCGAGGCCGCTCGGCGCCTGGGCAGCGTGCTGCGCGACACCGACACGCTCGCCCGCCTGGGCGGCGACGAGTTCGTGCTGATGCTGCCCGGCTGCCACGCACTGGACGCGATGCATGTCGCGCAGAAGCTCCATGCTTCGCTGGCCGCGCCGGTGCAGCTGGCCAGCGGCGTGCACCTCAACCTCAGCGCGAGCATCGGCATCAGCACCTGCCCCGACGACGGGCAGAGCTTCGAGCCGCTGCTCAAGAACGCCGACATCGCCATGTACGAGGCCAAGCAGGCGGGCCGCAACTGCAGTCGCTACTTCCTCGCCTCGATGAACCAGTCGCTGGACGAGCGGCTGACGCTGGAGTCCGAGCTGCGCCAGGCCCTCAACACGGGTCGGCTGGAGCTGCACTTCCAGCCCAAGATGGCACTGGCCGAGCGGCGGATGCTGGGCATGGAGGTGCTGCTGCGCTGGCCGCATCCCACGCGGGGCTGGGTGCCGCCGGACCGCTTCATTCCCGTCGCCGAGGAGTGCGGGCTCATCAACGCGCTGGATGCCTGGGTCCTCGAGGCCGCCTGCCGCCAGCTGCGCGACTGGCAGGCCGACGGCCTGCAGGGCCTGAACGTGTCGGTCAACGTCTCGGCGCTGCGCTTCGTGCAGGACGACGTCGCGGCCCACGTCCAGCAGCAGCTGCAGCGCAACGGCCTGCAGGCCTCGCAGCTGACGCTGGAGGTCACCGAGCGCCTGATGCTGGACGAGAGCGGCCGCCCGCGCGAGCAGCTGCAGGCGCTGGACGCGATGGGCGTGCGACTCTCGGTGGATGACTTCGGCACGGGCTACTCGAGCCTCGGCTATCTCAAGCGCTTGCCGGTGTCGGAGGTCAAGCTGGACAAGAGCTTCGTGCGCGATCTCGACACCGACCCCGACGACCGTGCGCTCGCGAGCGCCGTCATCAGCATCGGCCAGGCCCTGGACCTGAGCGTGGTGGCGGAAGGCGTGGAGACCGAGGCGCAGCGCGAGACGCTGCTGCGCCTGGGCTGCCAGATCGGCCAGGGCTGGCTGTTCGGCCGGCCCATGGATGCGGCGGCGATGAGTGCCTGGCTGCGGCAGCAGCAGGACGCCACCCGCGCACGCCGGGCCTGAGCGGCCGCGCGCCTCGGCTGGCGCGCAGGCCGGGCGCTCAGTCCAGGCGCTGGGGCAGGACCACGCAGCCGTCCTCGTCGGCGTAGAGCCACTCGCCGGGGCGCAGCACCAGGCCGTGCAGCTGCAGGGGGACGTCGGTCGAGCCCTGGCCCTGGCGGTCCGTGGGCAGCGGCACATGGCCCAGCGCCAGGATGCCGACCTCGGCGGCGCGCAACTCGGCGCGGTCGCGCACGCAGCCGTGGATCACGAGGCCGGCCCAGCCGTTGCGCGCGGCAGCGGCGGCCAGATTGCCGCCCAGCAGCGCGCGCTGCATCGATGCACCGCCGTCCACCACCAGCACACGCCCCTGGCCCGGGGACTCGACGGCCGCCTTGACGGCGCTGTTGTCGTCCAGGCAGCGCACGGTGCTGATGGGGCCGGCGAAGCGCTCGCGGCCGCCGTAGCTCAGGTAGCGCCCGCCGGGCAGGACGCGCAGCGCGCCGCTGCTGTCGCCCTTGAAGCGGTCGCAGATGTCACAGGTGCTGAAGTCCATGGCGGCTCCGAGTGGGCGAGGCTTCAGGCCACGACGCGGACGTCCTGGCCCTGCGCGCTCACGCGCTGGCCCGCCCGGATCTTGGCCGTCTTGCGATGCTCGGGCTGGCCGTCCACGGTGACGAGGCCGTCCGTGATCATCACGCGGGCCTGCCCGCCGCTGCCGGCGATGCCGGTGGCCTTGAGCAGCTTGTCCAGCTCGATGTACTCGCCGCGCAGTTGGAATTCGATGTCGTTCATGCCGGCATTGTCCCAGAGTGCGGCGAGCGCACCGTCAGCCCTCGCCCAGGCGCTGCCGGGCGGCCTCGCGGATCGCGGTGAGCGTGCTGCGGCTCGTCGAGACGTCGCTCGAGAGCCGCAGGTGCAGCAGCGTGGGGCGCTCCTCGGCGATGGCGGCGCGCAGCGCGGGCTCGAAGTCCGCGGTCTTCTCGATGCGGTGCGAGGCCCAGCCATAGGCCTGGGCCAACGCGGCGAAGTCCGGGTTGTAGAGGTCGCTGCCCGAGACTCGCCCTGGGTACTCGCGCTCCTGGTGCATGCGGATCGTGCCGTAGGTGCCGTTGTCCACCACCACGCACAGCAGCTTGCGGGCGCCGTAGCCGGTGGCGGTGGCCAGCTCCTGGCCGTTCATGAGGAAGTCCCCGTCGCCCGCGATGTTGACCACCCAGCGCGACTGCAGCAGCGCGGCCGCCACCGCGGCGGGCAGGCCGTAGCCCATGGCCCCGCTGGTCGGTGCGAGCTGCGTGCGGCCGTGCCGGTGCAGACCGGTGTAGCGGTGGAAGCGGTGCAGCCAGCCGCTGTAGTTGCCCGCGCCGTTCGTGAAGACGGTGCCCTCGGGCAGCTGTTGCGAGAGGGTCTTCACCACCTCCGCCATGTCCAGCGGCGTGACCGGCTGGGCGACGAGATTGGCCTCGTAGTCCGCATGCGCGGCCTCCGTCCAGGCCGTCCAGGCGCAGGCCGCCGGCGGTGCCAGCGTGGCCAGGGCCGGGGCGGCGCAGCGCATGCTGGCGTTGATCATGAGCTCGGCGGCATAGACGCGCCCCAGTTCCTCGGCGCCGGCATGGATGTGGATGAGGTCCTGGTCCGGCAGCGGCGCCTGCAGCAGCGTGTAGCCGCCGGTGGTCATCTCGCCGAGGCGCGGGCCGATGGCGAGGATCAGGTCCGCCTCGCGCACGCGCTGCGCCAGCTTCGGATTGATGCCGATGCCGACGTCGCCGGCATAGAGCGGGTGGTGGTTGTCGAAGAGATCCTGGAAGCGGAAGGCGCAGCCCACGGGCAGCTGCCAGCCTTCAGCGAACTGCTGCAGCGCGGCGGTGCTCTCGGGCGTCCAGCCACCGCCGCCCGCGATCACGAAGGGGCGCTTCGCCGCCGCCAGGCGCTCGCGCAGCTCGGCCAGCGCCGCGGGGCTGGGCGCGGCCTCGGCCACGCGCACGCGCGGCAGGATCGGGGCGCTGATCTGCTTCGTCAGCATGTCCTCGGGCAGCACGAGCACGACGGGGCCGGGGCGGCCCTGCATCGCGGTGTGGAAGGCACGGGCGACGTACTCCGGCAGGCGCTCGGCGTCCTGCACCTCCCCCACCCACTTGGCCATGCCCAGCGTGCCGGGGCCGAACATCTGGCGGTAGTCCACCTCCTGGAAGGCCTCGCGATCGCGCTGGTCGCTGGCGACCTGGCCGATGAAGAGAATCATCGGCGTCGAGTCCTGGAAGGCCGTGTGCAGGCCGATGCTGGCATTGGTGGCGCCGGGGCCCCGGGTCACGAAGCAGATGCCCGGCTGGCCACTCAGCTTGCCCTGGGCCTCGGCCATGAAGGCGGCCCCGCCCTCCTGCCGGCAGGCCACGAAGCGGATGCGCTCGCGGTGCTCGTGGAAGCCATCCAGCACGGCGAGGTAGCTCTCGCCGGGAACGCCGAAGGCATCGGTGACGCCTTGTTCGACCAGGGCCTCGACCAGCGCGTGGCCGGCAAGGCGCGATACAGCTTGATGAGATGCGGGGTTCGTCATTGGGCGACTGTAGCGCCGCCCCGCGAAGGCAGCCTTGCGCTGTTGCAAGGGCTGCTTCGGGGCTTTCCCTAGCGCCTGGCGCCAGACGCTCAGGCCGCCGCCGCGGCCGCCCGCCCGCGCGCCTGCCCGACCAGCGTGGCCGCGCCGATGCCCATCAGCAACGCGAGCGCCGCGCCATAGAAGATGCCGTGGGTCTGCCCGTGGTCCATCAGCGCGCCGAAGACGGGCGCCGCCAGCGCGAAGCCGATGTCCAGGCCCGAATAGACCATGCCGTAGACGCGCCCCGTGGCGCCCGGCGGGGCGGCGCGCTTGATGAGCATGTCCCGCGAGGGCCCCGCCAGGCCCGTGCCGAAGCCGGCCAGCGAGGCCACGACCAGCGCCGGGCCCACCGGCAGCCAGCCCGTGGCCGTGAGGCACAGGGCCGCTGCGGCGCCGGCCATGGCGAAGGCGATGGTGCGTTCCAGGCGCCCGCCCCGTGCCACGACGAAGCCGCCGACCACCATGCCCGCCGCGCCGGCCAGCATGTAGCCCGTCACGACGAAGGCCGTGGAGCGCACGGTGATGCCGTACATGGCCGCGAGCGCCGGGCTCGCGAAGCTCTGGATCGCCGTCAGCGCGGCGGTCGTGAAGAAGAAGAACGAGAAGCACAGCCACACCGAGGGCAGGCGCAGGAAGGCCAGCGGGTGCTCCTCCTTGACCGCCGCGGCCGCGTGACCGGGCTTCTCATGGGACCAGCTGCCCTGGCGGTCGTCGATGGCCTCGCGCTGCCACAGCAGCAGCGCCATCACGGCCAGCGCCAGCAGCGCCGTCCCGACATAGGCGAGGCGCCACTGGCCGGTGAGCTCCGACAGGCCGATCAGGAAGACCGGCGCGCCCGCCCAGCCCAGGTTGCCCGAGATGCCGTGCACCGAGAAGGCGTGGCCCAGACGGGGCGGCGACACGCGCTTGTTGAGGATGGTGAAGTCCACCGGGTGGAAGGGCGAATTGCCCAGGCCGGCGAGCGCGGCGGCCAGCATCAGGCCGGCAAAGCCGTGTGCCGTGCCCGCAGCGATGGAGGCCAGCACAAAGCAGCTCAGGGCCGCGAACAGCACGGGGCGCGCGCCGGTGCGGTCCACGAGAAAGCCCGCCAGCGCCTGGCCGATCCCCGAGATCACGAAGAAGGTGGTCACGAGCAGGCCCAGCTCCGAGTAGCTCAGCCCGAACTCGCGGATGAAGACCGGGAACAGCGGCGGCAGCAGCATGTGGAAGAAGTGGCTGGTGCCGTGCGCCAAGCCGATCAGGCTGATGGTGCCGAGGTCGCCCCGCGCGCGGTCGGCGGGGCTCTTGGGGAGGACTGCGGAATTCATGGCCTCAATGTAGGCAGGGCCGGGGCGGCGCAGTTACGATAGCCCGACAGATTCTTTCGAATTTCAGCCATGACCGTGGTCAAGTCCCCCAGCAAGCGCCGCAGCGTCCCTCCGATGGACCCGCAGCGCTTCAAGCCCAGCCTGGAGCGCCCGCTGCGGGCCAAGGCGCGCTGGATGGAGCACCAGATGGACATCCAGCCCCACCAGCACGAGTGGGCGCAGCTGGCCTTTTCCATGGTCGGCGCGGTGCGGGTGCAGGCCGAGGGGCCGCAGCGCAGCCACAGCTACCTCGTGCCGCCCTCGCGGGCCGTGTGGATCCCGCCGCACACCGTGCATGCGGTGAGCGCCGTCGAGCGGGCCGACATGCGCGCGCTGTACGTGCATGAGTCTGCCGTGGCGCAGCTGGGCCTGGCCGGCGGGCCGCAGGCCTGGGCGCAGTGCCGGGTGCTGGAGGTGACGCCGCTGATGCGCGAGCTGCTGCAGGCCCTGGCCACCGAGCCCGACAGCGCGCCGGGCCACCGGCCGCAGCATCCGCTGGACCAGGCCCGCGATCAGGCCCTGTGCCAGCTGCTGATCGACGAGCTCCGCCGCGCCCGCAGCCTCCACCTGGGCCTGAGCCTGCCGCACGACAAGCGGCTGCGCCACCTGTGCGAGACCATGATGGCCGAGCCCGCCCGCCATCCGGACATCGACGGCTGGGCCACCGAATGCGGTGCGAGCGCGCGCACGCTCTCGCGCCTGTTCCGTGAGGAGCTGGGCACCAGCTTCAGCCAGTGGCGCCAGCAGCTGCAGCTGGCCCATGCCCTGCAGCTGGCCGCGCAGAAGAAGCCCATGAACCTGATCGCCGCCGAGCTCGGCTATTCCAGCGCCAGCGCCTTCTCCGCGATGGTCACGCGGGCCGTGGGCATGCCGCCGAGTCGCTTCTTCGCAGAGGCGTGACCACCCCCTACGCGCTGTCGCGCGCCCCCTCAAGGGGGCAACACCGGCTGCCCGGCGGAGCCGGATCAGCGGCGTTCGTGCGGGGCGAGTGCCGGCTGCGCCGAGCACTCTTTGTCTCTCATGTGGTGCGATCGGAGAGCGTTCTCTGCGCGATCCCATTGCACCGTGCATTCCTCAAGGGGGCAACACCGGCTGCCCGGCAGAGCCGGATCAGCGGCGTTCGTGCGGGGCGAGTGCCGGCTGCGCCGAGCACTCTTGCCATGCACCGCCGCGGAGAGGCCATGCCGCGGCAGGGGGCCGGGGTGCCACCTAGAATCCCGGCATGGAACAACAGCTGTTTGACTACACGCTTCAGGACGCCGCCGGCGCGAGCTGCACGGCCCACGCCTGGGCCAAGGTGCCGGCCCCCCTGACGCCCGCCCAGCGCACGGCGCTCAAGGCCCGCGCGGCCGAGTTGCTGAAGGCCCGCGGCGCGGTGCTGGTGGCCCACTACTACGTCGATGGCGACCTGCAGGACCTGGCGCTGGAGACCGGCGGCTGCGTGGCGGATTCGCTGGAGATGGCGCGCTTCGGGCGCGACCACGCCGCGCAGACGCTCATCGTGGCAGGCGTGCGCTTCATGGGCGAGAGCGCCAAGATCCTCAGCCCCGAGAAGCGCGTGCTGATGCCGGACCTCGACGCCACCTGCTCGCTCGACCTGGGCTGCCCGGCCGATGAATTCAGCGCCTTCTGCGACGCCCATCCGGACCGCACCGTCGTCGTCTACGCCAACACCAGCGCCGCCGTGAAGGCCCGCGCCGACTGGATGGTCACCAGCTCCTGCGCGCTCGAGATCGTCAGCGAGCTCAAGGCCCGCGGCGAGAAAATCCTCTGGGCGCCGGACCGCCACCTCGGCCGCTACATCCAGGAGCAGACCGGGGCCGACATGCTCATGTGGAACGGCGCCTGCATCGTGCACGACGAGTTCAAGGGCCTGGAGCTGGACCTGCTGCGCGAGCAGCACCCCGATGCCATGGTCCTCGTGCACCCCGAGTCGCCCCGCAGTGTGGTCGAGAAGGCCCATGTGGTGGGCTCGACCTCCGCGCTGATCAAGGCAGTGGTCGAAGGATCCGCCCAGACCTACATCGTGGCGACGGACAACGGCATCCTGCACCGCATGCGCCAGCTGGCGCCGGGCAAGACGCTGATCGAGGCGCCCACCGCCGGCAACAGCGCCACCTGCAAGAGCTGCGCGCACTGCCCCTGGATGGCCATGAACGGCCTGCAGGGGGTGATCGACTGCCTGGAGCAGGGCAGCGGCGAGATCGGCGTCGAGGAAGGCACGCGCCAGAAGGCGCAAGGCTGCATCACGCGCATGCTGGACTTCACCGCGCAGCTCAAGGCACGGCAGGCCTCGGGCCTGGTGCCCGGCATCGGCGCGGCCTGAGGCAGGCCCGCGGGTCCCCGGGGGCCCTGACCTCCGGAACCAGCGCTTTTTGCGGTTATCGTTGCGCCCCTAAACCAACAACGGGAAGGGGAGCTCCTCATGACACACCGCCACGCCGGCCTGACGGCCATCGCCGCCATCCTGATCACCGCCAGCCAGACCGCCGCCTGGGCGCAGAGCCCGGCCGGTGGGATGTCGGGCCCATCATCTGCAACATCGCCGGCAACATCACCGGCAACATCGCCCGCCACATCGACCGCCCAGCCCCCCGCCGCGGACGCCGCCGCCAAGCCGGTGGTGGCGGTGGTGGCCGCCGTGGGCGACCGCATCGGCCTGGTTCGCCATCGCAAGAGCGTGGGCAGCAACCTCGCGCCCTACTCGCGCCGCTCGATGCAGGTGCCGGGCGGCAGCCTCAACATGGCGGTGCTCAAGGGGCTGGACGAGGCCCTGGAGCTGGAGGAGCCGGACGCCGAGCACGTGCTGATGGCCTGGAACCCGCCGGAGGAGCTCTCGCAGCGCCTGGACAAGGCCGCAGGCAGCGACCGCGAAAAGCTGATGCTGGCCGAGGTGCTGGCCTTCCTGAAGGGCATGCCGGAGCGCGCCAAGTGGGCCCGCATCGAGCTCGTGGTGCCCTACTTCTCGGGCCTGGAACTCAATGGGCTGGGCCACCGGCTCTCGGGCGTCGGCATCTACATCCAGCCCCTGAAGAACGAGCGCGTGCAGCTCACCCCGGAAGGCGACCTCGAGGAAGCCCCGGACAGCGATGCCGGCACGCGCGCCACCGTCAACCCGAATGACGGCACCAAGCGCAACAGTTCCACCTACATCGCGCCCTACTTCTACTTCGAACGCCTCACGCTGGATGCGCAGACCCTGAACATCCTCAAGCGCCAGCGCATGTTCGAGCACACCAAGTACGCCGACCCCGAATCCACGGCCGTCGACCCGTCGAAGCAGGTGAGCCCGAGCGTCCTGGCGGAGCGCCTGGTGGGCCTGGTGGAGCGCGCGGCCTTCAAGTCGGTGCGCGGCCAGGGCCAGGTGGAGGTGAGCCCGGTCCGTGCGCCCCAGGCGCCCAAGCCCGAGCAGCCCTGACGCGCGGCGCGCCCGGCTTGACCGGGCGCAGGGGTGGGGCTTTCTCGGGCCGGCTCGGGGGATTTTCGGCGGGTTTTCAGGGGACGAGCCCCTGGCCTGCCGAGGGCCCAGCGGCTATAAAGCAGGCATCCGGCCCCGGCGCTGCGTCCGGGATCACCACCTGCGCAAAAGGTCCCCGCATGTCCTCCGTCGACTTCACCTCGCTGTACAACCACCATGAGCGCGAAGTGTTCGCCGCCGTCATCGCGAGCGCCCCCCGTTACCCGGCGCTGGCCCGCGACGACGAGCTGCTCTGCGACGTGGCCTGCGTGGCGCTCAACCGCCTGCCCCCGCGCTACATCCGCCATGCGGTGGACTTCAGCTTCTACCTGACGGAAGCCGAGCGGCTCGAGACCGATGCCGCCATCGCGGAGGCCGTGTCCTACGCCTTCAACTTCGTGCAGGCCCGCCTCGCGCTGCGCGCCAAGCAGGCGGCCGGCTGAGGCCCGGCCCGCGCCGCGCGCTCAGCGCCGGCTGCGTTCGGCGATCAGCACCGTGGGGAAGCTCACCGGCAGCGTGCGCGGGTAGTCGCGGCTGAAGTGCAGCCCGCGGCTCTCGTGGCGCAGCAGGGCCGAGCGCACGATCAGCTCCGCGCAGTCGACGAGATTGCGCAGCTCCAGCAGGTCCCGCGTGACGCGGAAGTTGGCGTAGTAGTCGTCGATCTCGCTGCGCAGCAGCGCGATGCGGTGCAGCGCGCGCTCCAGGCGCTTGGTCGTGCGCACGATGCCCACGTAGTTCCACATCAGCAGGCGCAGCTCGTCCCAGTTGTGGGCGATGACGACCTGCTCGTCGGCGTCTTCGACCTGGCTCTCGTCCCAGGCCGGCAGCGGCGCGGGCAGCGGCTCGGTGAGGGCCTGGATGTCGTCCGCGCAGGTGCGGCCGAGCACCACGCACTCCAGCAGCGAGTTGCTCGCCAGGCGGTTGGCGCCGTGCAGGCCCGTGTAGGCGGTCTCGCCGACGGCGTAGAGGCCCGGGAGGTCGCTGCGGCCGTGCAGGTCAGAGACCACGCCGCCGCAGGTGAAGTGCACAGCCGGCACCACGGGGATCGGCTGGCGGGCGATGTCGATGCCCAGCTTCAGGCAGCGCGCGTGGATGGTCGGGAAGTGGCTCTTGAGGAAGTCCTCGCCCAGGTGGCGGGCGTCCAGCCAGACGTGGTCGAGGCCATGCTTCTTCATCTCGAAGTCGATGGCGCGCGCGACGATGTCGCGCGGCGCCAGCTCCATGCGCTCGTCATGCGCGGCCATGAAGCGCGTGCCATCCGGCAGCGTCAGGTAGCCGCCCTCGCCGCGCAGGGCCTCGGTGATGAGGAAGCTGCGCTCCTCCGGGTGGTAGAGGCAGGTGGGGTGGAACTGGATGAACTCCATGTTCGCGACCCGGCAGCCCGCGCGCCAGGCCATGGCGATGCCGTCGCCGGTGGAGGTGTCGGGGTTGGTGGTGTAGCGGTAGACCTTGCCGGCACCGCCCGTTGCCATCACGACGGCGCGCGCGGGCAGGGTCTCGACGCGGCGGCTGTCGATGTCGAGGGCATAGAGGCCGTAGCAGCGGGGTTCCTCGTCGCGCTGCACGTGGCGCGAGGTGATGAGGTCCAGCGCCATCCAGCGCTCGCGCAGCTGGATGTTGGGATGCGCCTGCGCGGCGGCCAGCAGCTGTTCGTGGATGGCCTTGCCGGTGGCGTCGGCCGCGTGGGCGATGCGGCGCACGGCGTGGCCGCCCTCACGTGTGAGATGCAGACCCAGCGGGCCGCCGGCCTCGGGCGTGAAGGGCACGCCCTGGCGCACCAGCCACTCGACGGCCTCCGCGCTGCGCTCCGCGATGAAGCGCGCGGTGGCTTCGTCGACGAGGCCGGCGCCGGCGTCCTGGGTGTCGCGCACATGGCTCTCGATGCTGTCGTCGCTGCCGAGCACGCCGACGATGCCGCCCTGCGCCCAGGCCGTGGCGGCCTCACCGAGCTCGCGCTTGGCCAGCACGATCACGGGGACCTGGTCCGCCAGATGCAGAGCCACCGTCAGACCGGCCAGGCCGGCCCCCACGATGACCACGGGGAGTTGGGAATCAGCAGCGCTCATGAATCGTTCGGCACGCCGTCCGGTCACGGGGGCGTCATCGCAAAAGGTGCCCGATTCTAGGAGCCGGGCGATGCGCCTGCCTGCGCGGTGGACAAAGGCAGCATCGCCGAGCGGCCGAGCCCCTGGCCCATGCGCCGAGACCGCCCATGGCGCGCCGCAAAAAAAGAAGCCCACCGGTGCAACCCGGTGGGCTTCGCCCCGCACGGCGCCTGCGGATCCGGCTCCGCCGGTCCGTCAGGCGCGCCCCCCCGGGGGGCCGGCGCAGCCGGTAGGGGGGCCTCTCAAGTCCTTTGCATCGTGGCCTTCAGCAGGCTGGACAGCATGTCGAGCGACTCGGCCAGATGAGCGCGGGTCTCGACGGAGGAGCCGCCACGCGCCACGGCCGTGCGCAGGTCGGACTGCAGCTGGTTGGCATGCAGGCGCACCAGCGCGTAGGCATCGGCCATCACGCCCGGGCCGCTGCCACGGGTCAGCACGGCCTGCAGGCGACGCAGATGTTCACGCTGCAGATTGCGGCGCAGGCGGTCGATCTCGCCACCGGTCTTGAGCTCGCTCCACACGGCGTTCTGCGTGCTCGCGAAGACCTCGTTCAGCGTGATCAGGCCCTTGCGGTCCTTCTCCGGCACGAAGCCCGGCAGGTCCATCAGGCGCTGGGCGGTGCCGGCGCTGTAGAGACGGTCCAGGGCGATGTTCTGGATGCGGGCCACGGCACCGGGGATGTCCACCGGACCGGCGCGATCCCACTCGTTATAGTCCACCGTCAGCGTGCTCAGGAACTCCGGCTTGAAGCGGAAGCTGTCGGCGCTGAACAGGCCCTTGGCCAGGAAGTCCAGGGCCTCGCGCTGGCGGGCCGGCTCGACCGGCTTGAAGGCCGGTTGCGCGCCGGCGCCGGGCAGCTCGCGCTGCATGTACATGCCGCCGACGTACTTGCCGACCAGCTCGGCTGCACGGCCCAGCTGCGCGAAGCCGCCCATCAGCACGCGGCGCTGGCGCAGCGGATCGTCACCGACCTGCGGCTTGCGGTCCTGCACGCGGGTCCACAGTTCCTGCGAGAGCTTCAGGCGGCGCTTGTAGTAGGCCAGCGGGTCGGCGCCGAGGTCGAAGCGGTTGGCCAGCGGGTCGATGCCGCCGAAGAGGTCGGCATCGGCGTCATCCGCATAGGCCAGCGCGGGCTCGGTGCTGCGCGATGCGATCTTGGCCAGCTCCTGGGCCTCCGCCTCGGCCGCCATCGGCTTGTAGGCGTACTCGATGGCCCAGTAGTCGTAGGCGCCCAGCGTGGTGTTGGTCAGCGCGCCGTGCGACTCGCCCTTGAGCGAGAGGTTGTAGGCGTTGTAGTCCATCACCGAGCCGGAGATGCCGTGCGCATCCGTCCAGGCCTTGTCCAGCAGCTGCGCCTGCGTGACGGTGGTCGAGGCCTTGAAGTTGTGCTTCAGGCCCAGCGTGTGGCCCACCTCATGCATGATCACGTCGCGGATCACGGCGTGCACGAAGGCCTCGGCCTCGGGGCTGTCCGGGGCGATCTCGCCGCGGGCCTCGAGCACGTCCATCGCGAAGTCCATCTCGCTGGCGGCTTCCTGGGCGTAGCGGCAGTCCTCGCCGGCATCATGGCCGGTGTCGCGGCCGGCATGGGCTGCGTGGGCCAGCGGGCGGTTCACGTCCTCGACCAGGAATCGGCGCGAGCCGCGGGCGAAGACGTCGCTCATGCCGATGTCCGCGTCCAGGATCTCGCCGGTGCGCGGATCGGCATGGCTCGGGCCGATGGCGAAGCCGACGTCGGCGCCCACGAACCAGCGGATCGAGGCATGGCCGGCGTCCATGTTGTCCCAGTCGGCGTCATCCGGCTGCTGCTTGGCGACGACGGCGTTCTTGTAGCCGATCTTCTCGAAGGCCTTGTTCCACTCGAGGATGCCCTCCTCGACCGCCTTGCGGTACTTGGGCGGGATGTTCTTGTCCAGCCAGTAGGTGATGGGCTTGACCGGCTCGGACAGCGCCGCCTGCGGGTCGGCCTTCTCCAGGCGCCAGCGCTTGATGGCGTGGACGCGGGTGTTGGGCTTGAAGTCCTCGCTGAGGTCGGTGTAGGACTCGGCGAAGTGGCCCAGGCGCGGGTCGGCCAGGCGCGCCTTCATGGCCTGCTCGGGCAGCGCCTTGAAGCTGTAGACGAAGCTCATGAACAGGCTGCGCGGATCCGGCGTGGCCTGCGGGGCGCTGGGCATCGGCACCGGCATGGGCGTCAGCGGCGGCGCCGGGATGCGCGGCGTCGCGAAGTGCATGCGGGCGGTCAGCGTGCTCAGGCCGGCCTCGGCGCGCGTGGCCTCGATGTAGCTGTTGGCGCGGTCCGGGCCGAAGGGCAGGCGGTAGGCCATCTCCAGGCGCGTCGACAGGCCGGGGATGTCCGTCAGCAGCAGGCTGGCGTCCACGAGGAAGGACTTGCGATCGGTGTGCTCGGCGCTGGCCACGGGCGAGGCGGCCAGCAGGCTGGGCGAGAAGGCCTGCTCGGAGGCCAGGCGGTTGCCGCCCTCGGCGCGGAACTTGGTGTTCAGGGCCATCAGCTGCAGCTGGTTGCCCACGCGGCGCCATTCGGCCAGGTGCACACGGCCCATCTGGCTGGCGTAGAGGCCGCGCTCGCCGACGCCATTGGCGACGTTGACGGAGAAGAGGAAGGGCTTGTTCAGCTGGGCCTTGGGGATCTCGAGCCAGACCTTCTCGTCCTTGCGCCAGATCGGGAACAGACCGTCCTGGCTCTTGGCGTCCTTGATGATGTCGTTGAAGGGCTTGGGGGCCGTCGGATCGGCGGGCGGCTTCGCGGCGGCGGCCGGGGCGGAGGCTCCGCTGGCGGCGGCGGCCGGCGGCGTGGCGCCGTTGCCCTGCGCGACGGCAGCCTGGCTGACCAGGGCGAGGGCGGCCACGGCGGCGGCGGTCAGGAGGCTCAGCGGCTGAGCCGGCAGGCGCGAGGAAGTCTGGGTCATTCGATTGGCTTTCTGGTGAGGATCCGGTCTGCCGGGTCGGGCCCGGCAGCCCCCCGGGCTGATGACAAGCCGCCCATTGTGTTGCGGCGCCCGCGGGCGTCAATGCTGGCGCACCCCACTCGCCCCTGCCAAACCGTGCTTCATCGCACGCCGCATCGAGCACCCCCGGCGCACTGACACCCAGCCGACAGCGCGCCGGCCCGGGGGCCGCTAGACTGCGCCGCCATGCCCGCCATGCCAGCTACTCCGCACGCCCCCTCCCGCCGCAGCACGCATCTGCTGTACCTGCACGGCTTCCGCTCGTCGCCGCGCTCGGCCAAGGCCCAGCGCATGGCGCGATGGGTGGGCGAACAGCGCCCGGACCTCGTCTTCCTGGCGCCCCAGTTGCCGCCCTCGCCGGCCGAGGCCATCGCGCAGGTCCGCACGCTGATCGCCGACTGGCCGCGCGAGTCCCTGGCGGTGATGGGCAGCTCGCTGGGCGGCTTCTATGCGACCTGGGTGCAGCAGCACACGGGCAGCCGCGCCGTGCTGCTGAACCCCGCCGTGGACCCGGCCCGCGACCTCGCCCGCTACATCGGCGAGCACAGCTGCTGGCAGGACCCGCAGGAGCGCTTCTTCTTCCGGCCCGAGTTCGTCGACGAGCTGCGGGCCCTTCACCAGGCCCTGCCTCCCGGCGCCATCGCGCGCCCGGATCGCCTGCTCGCCGTGATCGCCAAGGGCGACGAGGTGCTGGACTGGCACGAGATGCACGCCCGCTACGAGGGCAGCCGCATCAAGCTGCTCGAAGGCAGCGACCACGGCCTCTCGGATTTCGACGACTACCTCTCTGAACTGACGGAGTTTCTGCAGCTATGAACCGCGCACGCCGCCTCGAAGGCCAGGTTTCCATCATCACGGGCGCCGCCCAGGGCATCGGCCTGGCCACCGCCCTCAAGTTCGCGCAGGAAGGCGCCATCGTCGTCGTGTGCGACCTGCGCCAGGAGGCCGTCGACGCGGCCGTGGCGCAGTGCCGGGCCGCCGGCGCCGAGGCGCTGGGCTTCGCCTTCTCCGTGACGGACCGCGCCCAGGTGGACGCCATGGCCGCCGCCGTGAAGGCGCGCTTCGGGCGCATCGACGTGCTGGTCAACAACGCCGGCATCACGCAGGACGCCCGCCTGCAGAAGATGAGCCTCGAACAGTTCGACGCCGTCATCGACGTCAACCTGCGCGGCGTCTTCCACTGCGCGCAGGCCGTGGTCGACACCATGGTCGCGCAGGGCCGCGGGGTGATCCTCAACGCCTCCTCGGTCGTGGGCATCTACGGCAACTTCGGCCAGACCAACTACGCCGCCGCCAAGTTCGGCGTGATCGGCTTCACCAAGACCTGGAGCCGCGAACTCGGTCCCAAGGGCGTGCGCGTGAACGCCGTGGCGCCGGGCTTCATCGAGACGCCCATCCTCGCCACCATCCCCGACAAGGTCCTCGGCCAGATGCAGGAGGAAGTGCCGCTGCGCCGCCTCGGCAGCCCGGCGGAGGTCGCCAATGTCTACGCCTTCCTGGCCAGCGACGAGGCGAGCTACGTGAATGGCGCCGTGCTGGAAGTCTCCGGCGGGCTGACGGTCTGAGGCGGCATGGCTGACCGCGACGGCGGCCCGCAGATCCTCGTCAGCGCCTGCCTGCTGGGGGCGCCGGTGCGCTACGACGGCCGGGCGCAGGACCTGCGCTCCGCGCTGCTGGACCGCTGGCAGGCGGCCGGCCTGATCGTGCCGCTGTGCCCCGAGCTGGCCGGCGGCCTGCCGGTGCCGCGCCCGCCCGCGGAGATCGAGGCCGGCGCCCAGGGCTGGCAGGTCTGGCTGGGCCAGGCCCGCCTTCGCGACGCCCAGGGCGGTGACCCGACGGCCGCCTTCCGCGCCGGCGCCGAGGCCGCCCTGGCCCTGGTGCGGCGCCACGGCCTGCGGATCGCCGTGCTGAAGGAAGGCAGCCCCTCCTGCGGCAGCCAGCGCATCGCCTCCGGCCATTTCGACGGCGTCAAGCGGCCCGGCGAGGGCCTGACCGCCGCCCTGCTGCGGCATCACGGCGTTCAGGTCTTCAGCGAGCACGGGCTCGAGGCGGCGGAAGCCGCGCGGCTGGCGCACATCCGTCGCTGACAGACCGCGCCCGCCCACTGTGCAAGGGCCGCACAAGCGTGGACAGGCCGTGGGCCGCCCCGGGCCGGGCCTCGCTAGACTCGCCCACCCGCCTTCCAAGATTCGCCCCATGCCCGACCGCGACACGCTTCCCCCCTCCAGCCGCCGGCTGCACTGGCTCGTGGCCGCCCTGATGCTGGGACTGGCCGGCGCGGGGCTCTACATGAGCCGCACCGAGACCTGGGCCCTCTACCCCTGGCACAAGTCGCTGGGCGTGCTCGCCCTGCTGGTCATCGCGGTCCGCGTGGTCCAGCGCCTGCGTCTGGGCCTGCCGGCGCCGGTGCAACCCACGTCGCCGGCCCTGCACCGCGCGGCGCGCTGGGCCCATGGCGTTCTGCTCGGTCTCACCCTGCTGATGCCGCTGAGCGGCATGCTGTTCTCGGGCGCCAGCGGCCATGGCTTCGGCGTCTTCGGCCTGACCCTGGTGCCGCACCAGGACGACCCGTCCCGGCCCGGCGAGGTCCTGCCCTACCACGCCGGCCTGGCCGAGCTGGGCCAGCAGGCGCACCACTGGGGCGGCTACCTGCTGCTGGCGCTGGTGGCCGTCCACGTGCTGGCGGCCCTGAAGCACCACCTCGTGGACCGCGATCGCACCCTGCTGCGCATGCTGGGGCGCCCGGATCGCTGAGGACCGCAGGGCCGGCCGAGCTGTCACTGTCGTTTGACAGCCGCTGGCAGCTGCAACAAGCGTAACCCTTTGCTCGGGGCCTCCACCGCCCCGGCACGCCCTCCCCCGGCGGGCGGCGGATCGAGCGGGCGCGCGGGATTTCCCTGCGGGCCGCCTCACCCTGGCCGGCCCGGCTCGGGGCCGCCGTACTTCGGCGACAATGCGCACCCTATGTTTGCCCTGTTCGATGACGCCGGAAAATTCCTCGCCGGCCGTGTGATGTCCGAAGCGGAAAGTTCGATGCAGATCGAGCTGGATTCGGGCAAGCGCGTCAAAGTGAAGGCGGCCAATGTGCTGCTCAAGTTCGACAAGCCCTCCCCGGCGGAGCTGATGGCCCAGGGCCAGACGCTGGCGCAGGAGATCGACCTCGACCTCGCCTGGGAATTCGCCACCGACGGCGAGTTCGGCTTCGCCGACCTGGCGCGCGACTATTTCGATGCCAAGGCCGGCGTCGAGCAGCAGGCCGCCGCGCTCTTCCGCCTGTACGAGGCGCCGCACTATTTCCGCCGCATGGGCAAGGGCCTGTTCAAGAAGGCGCCCGAGGAGCAGGTCAAGGCCGCGCTGCTGGGCATCGAGCGCAAGCGCCAGCAGGCGCTGCAGATCGAGGCCTGGACGGGCGAGCTGATCGCGGGCGAGTGCCCGGCCGGCATCCGCGAGCAGATCTACAAGATTCTCTTCAAGCCCGACAAGAACGGCCCCGAGTACAAGGCCGTGGTCGAGGCCGCCAGGCGCTCGCAGCAGGCGCCGCTGGACCTGCTCAAGGGCGCCGGCGCGATCAGCAGCCCCTACCAGTTCCACTGGAAGCGCTTCCTGTTCGAGAACTTCCCCAAGGGCACGGGCTTCCCCGCGCTCACGGCGCCGCAGATCACCGACGAGCTGCCCGTGGCCCCGGTGCAGGCCTTCTCGATCGACGACTCCGCCACCACGGAAATCGACGACGCCCTCTCCGTGCAGGGCCTGGGCACCGGCACCATCGTCTTCGGCGTGCACATCGCGGCGCCGGGCCTGGCCATCCAGCCGGACTCGCCTGTGGACAAGGTCGCCCGCGAGCGGCTCTCCACCGTCTACATGCCCGGCTGGAAGCTGACCATGCTGCCGGACGAGGTGGTGCAGCACTACACGCTGGCCGAGGGGCGCGAGTGCCCCGCCGTGTCGCTGTACGTGACGATGGACGAGGCCACGCTGGAGATCCGCAGCCGCGAGACCAGGCTCGAGCGCGTGCCCATCGCCGCCAACCTGCGCCATGACAAGCTGGACAGCACGGTCACCGAGGCCTCGCTGACCGGCGAGGCGCCGGCCGACTACGCCTTCGGCACCGAGCTGCGCTTCTGCTTCCGCCTCGCGAAGCACCTGAAGGCCCAGCGCGAGATCGTGCGCGGCAAGCCCGAGACCTTCAACCGCCCCGACTACACCTTCCGCCTGGACAGCAACGGCGAGCGCGAGCCCGAGGGCCACGAGACCGTCAGCATCGGCACGCGCCAGCGCGGCGCCCCGCTGGACCTGATCGTGGCCGAGGCCATGATCCTCGCCAACAGCAGCTGGGGCGGCTGGCTCAACGAGCTGGGCCTGCCCGGCATCTACCGCAGCCAGGCCAGCCTGGCGCCGGGCGTCAAGGTGCGCATGGGCACGAAGGCGCTGCCGCACGCCGGCATGGGCGTGGCGCAGTACACCTGGGCCACCTCGCCGCTGCGCCGCTACACCGACCTCGTCAACCAGTGGCAGATCATCGCCTGCGCCCGCCACGGCCGCACGGCCGCGCTCGTGGCGCCGTTCAAGCCCAAGGACGCGCAGCTCTTCTCCATCATCTCGGGCTTCGACGCCGCCTACTCGGCCTACAACGGCTTCCAGTCAGGCATCGAGCGCTATTGGACGCTGCGCTACCTGCAGCAGAACGCCATCCACGAGCTCACGGCCTCCGTCATGAAGGACGGCCTCGTGCGTGCGGACACCCTGCCCCTCGTCTTCAAGGCCCTGGGCTGCGAAGGCCTGGCGCGCGGCAGCCACGTGCGGGTGCGCATCACCGGCATCGACGAGATGACGCTGGACGTCCACGCCTCGCTGATCGAGCGCCTGGATGAGGCGCAGGCGCCGGACGACGAGCCCGCCTCGGACGAGGACGAGGACGCCGCCGGCAGCGGCCCGCTCACGCTGGCCATCGATCTGAACGACGCGGAAGGCGCCTCGGACGCCGCCCCCGCGGCCCCGGCCGCCTGAGCGCCCGCCCCGCCCGACCGCCATGCAGCCGCGCAAGATCCAGCCGCTCCACCTCGCCCTGATCGTCTCGCTGGGCCTGCACCTGGTGCTGCTGGCCCTGCGGATCGCCGATCCGGAGCGCTTCCAGCGCCTGTTCCAGGACACGCCGCTGGAGGTGGTGCTGGTCAACGCCCGCAGCAAGGACGCCCCCGCCGAGGCCAAGGCCCTGGCGCAGGCGAACCTGGCGGGCGGTGGCGAGTCGGCCAGGCAGAAGCGCGCCACCTCGCCGCTGGCGCCCTCGCCCCGCATGGAGCTGGGCGACAGCACTGAGACGCAGCGCAACCAGATCGCCAAGCTCCAGGAGGTGCAGCAGCAGCTGCTCGCCCAGGTGCGCCGCGAGCTGGCGCTGCTGCCGCCGCCCGACCCCAAGCGCGAGCGCAGCTCGCCCGAGGCCCGCGAGCAGGCCGAGAAGCGCCGCCAGCTGGTGCAGCTGCTGGCCGAGATCGAGAAGCGCGTCAACGACGAGAACGCCCGCCCCCGCAAGCGCTACGTGAGCCCGGCCACGCGCGAGGTCGTCTATGCCCAGTACTACGACACCCTGCGTCGCCGCATCGAGGAGCGCGGCACCCGCGACTTCCCCACCTATCGCGGCCGCAAGCTCTACGGCGAGCTGATCATGAACATCCACGTGGACTTCAAGGGCCGCCTCGTGGACACCGAGATCATCCAGAGCTCGGGCAACAACCAGCTCGACAAGCGCGCCATCGCCATCGTGCGCGCCTGCCAGCCCTTCGGCGACTTCAACACCGAGATGCGCCGCGGCGCCGAGGTGCTGGTCATCACCACGCGCTTCAAGTTCACCCGCGAGGATGGGCTCGAGGCGACCGTGACGGAGCAGCTGTGATGCCGGACCGCTACGCCGTCGCCGGCAACCCCGTGGCCCACAGCCAGTCGCCGGCGATCCATGCGCAGTTCGCGGCGCAGACGGGCCAGGACGTGGTCTACGAGCGCCTGTTGTGCCCGCTCGACGCCTTCCTGCCCACGGTGCAGGCCTTCGCCGCCGAGGGCGCCAAGGGCTGCAACGTCACGGTGCCCTTCAAGTTCGAGGCCTTCGCGGCCGCCCGGCGCCGCAGCCCGCGCGCCGAGCTCGCCGGGGCCGTCAACACCCTGCGCTTCGACGAGCACGGCTGGTGGGGCGACAACACCGACGGCCTCGGCCTCGTGCGGGACATCCAGTCCAACGCCGGCCAGCCGCTGCTCGGCCTGCGCGTGCTGCTGCTGGGGGCCGGTGGCGCCTCCGCCGGCGTGATGGGCAGCCTCATCGCCGCCCGCCCCGCGGAGCTGACGCTGGCCAACCGCGGCCTCGACAAGGCCGTCGCCCTGGTCGGCAGCCACGCGCGCTGGGCGCAGGAGCACGGCGTGCGCCTGCAGGCCAGCACGCTCAATGACCTGCCCGAGGCGCGCTTCGACGTGCTGGTCAACGGCACCAGCGCCAGTCTCTCGGGCGCCGGCGTGCCCGTGCGGGGCCAGGTCTTGCGCCCCGGCGGCCTGGGCATCGACATGATGTACGGCCCGGCCGCCCAGGGCTTCCTGGACTGGGTCGAGGCCCAGGGCGCCCGCTCGCGGGACGGCCTCGGGATGCTGGTCGAGCAGGCCGCCGAGGCCTTCCAGCTCTGGCGCGGCGTGCGGCCGGATACCGCCCCGGTGCTGGCCGGCCTGCGCCAGCGCCTGCAGCACAAGGACTGAGCCGTGCTGCGCCAGCTGCCCCTGCGCCTGATCGCCCTGCTCGCCCTCGGCCTGCTGGCGCTGCAGCTGTACTTCCTGGCACGCATCGCGCTGATGAACGTGCTGGACCCGCAGTCGACCACCTTCCAGCGCTCCGAGATCTGGCGCCTCGCCACCGAGAAGCACGAGGTGGCCTGGAGCCAGGACTGGGTGCCGGACGCCCGGCTGTCGGCCTCCCTCAAGCGGGCCGTGATCGCCAGCGAGGACGCCGGCTTCTCCGAGCATGGCGGCGTGGAATGGGACGCCCTCGAGAAGGCCTGGGAGAAGAACCAACGCGAGCAGGCCAAGGCCGACAAGCGCGCCAAGGCGGCCTCGCGCGCGCCCGCCCGCGACGGTGACCGCCCCACGACGCCCAAGCCCCAGGCCAAGATCGTCGGGGGCTCGACCATCACCCAGCAGCTGGCCAAGAACCTGTTCCTCAGCGGCGAGCGCCACCTGCTGCGCAAGGGCCAGGAATTCGTGCTGACCTTCATGCTGGAGGCGCTCCTGTCCAAGCAGCGCATCCTTGAGATCTACCTGAACCACGTCGAGTGGGGCGAGGGCGTCTTCGGCGCCCAGGCCGCGGCACGGCACTATTTCCGCGTCGATGCCGCCCAGCTCGCGCCGTGGCAGGCCGCGCGCCTGGCCGTGATGCTGCCGGCGCCCAAGCGCTTCGAGAAACGCCCCGGCTCGGCCTATGTGGTCGGCCGCGCGTCGACCATCGAGGCCCGCATGGGGGCCGTCGCGCTGCCCTGATCGCGATCCGCCGCCTTCCGACACCGCTTCCCACACCGCCCGCCATGGCCTCCGACCACCCGCTCACCGCCGAGATCGCCGCCACCGCCGCCCGCCTGGTCGTGGAGGAAGGCCTCGAGTACGGCGCCGCCAAGCGCCGGGCCCACAAGCAGCTGGGCCTGCCCCGCAACGCGCCGCTCCCCAGCAACGAGGAGCTGGAAGACGAGGTGCGGGACTACCTCGCGCTCTTCTGCGCCGACACCCAGCCCGCCGAGCTGCGCGCCCTGCGCGAGCAGGCGGCGGTCTGGATGGAGCGGCTGGCGGAGTTCCGCCCCCACCTGTGCGGCGCCGTCTGGCGTGGCACGGCCACCCGCCTGTCCAACATCCACCTGCAGCTCTACTGCGACGACAGCAAGTCCGCCGAGATCGCGCTGATCAACGCCGGGGTGGACTACGAGGTCGGCGAGACCCAGGGCCCGCGCGGCCCGGTGGACCTGCTGACCGTGGCCGACCGCTGCCGGCCGCTCAATGAATGGGTGACCATTGCGCTGAGCATCCTCGACAAGGACGACCTGCGCGGCGCCCTCAAGCCCGACAGCCGTGGCCGCACCGAGCGCGGGGACCTCGCGGCCCTGCGCCGGCTGCTGGAGGAGACCCCGCCCGACACCGGCGAAGGAGCCGCCCCATGAACCGCCGCCACGCCCTGTTCGGCACCGTCGGCCTGGCCGCCGCCGGCTTCGGCGCCTGGCTGGCCCGGCGCGGCTCGCCCGCCGAGGCCCCGATGCCCGCCCTGCCCCCGCGCCCGGCGTCCGCGGCCGACGCCTTCTGGATGGCGCGCTTCGAGCGCCTGGACGGCAGCGAGCTCGCCGCCCGCCAGCTGCGGGGCCAGCCGCTGCTGCTGAACTTCTGGGCCACCTGGTGCGCGCCCTGCGTGCGCGAGCTGCCCGAGATCCAGCAGTTCCTGGCCGCCCAGCCGGGCTGGCAAGGCCTGGCCCTGGCCATCGACCGCAAGGAGGCCGTCCAGGACTTCCTTGCCAAGCTGCCCCTGCAGATCCCGATGGCGCTGGGCGGCGTGCAGGGCCTGGAGCTCGGCCGCCAGCTCGGGAACACGCAGGGCGGTCTGCCCTTCAGCGTCGTCTTCGATGCCCGCGGTGAGGTCTTCTGGCGCCGCCTGGGCGCCCTGCAGGCCGGCGAGCTCGAGGCCGTCGCCCGCGCCCTGGCCGCCGGGCAGCCGGCCCCCGAGGCAGGGAAAACCGGGGCCTGATCCGGCCGCCGCTGGCGTCAGAATCGCGCTCTCGCCGGGCTGGACACTCGTCAAGACCCGAATCCCGGGCTTTCTTGGGCAAGCTCAAGAAACGTGGAAGGTCAAGCCATTTATTTTTGGCTACCTGCCGGGATCTGGGTCTAAAAAAGCTAAAGTTCAGCCTTTCGCGCTTCTAGTGTCTACGCTCTAAACCGCCGCGGCACGTCGCTGATGCAGATTCTTGTGATTCATGGCCCTAACCTCAACCTCCTTGGTACCAGGGAGCCCGGGGTGTATGGCGCAACGACTTTGGCGCAGATCGATGCAGATCTGCAGCAATTCGCTGCCAATGCCGGGGCCACGCTCGAAAGCTTCCAGAGCAACCACGAAGGTGCCCTGGTCGATCGCATCCAGGCGGCTGGCCGTGACGGCACACGCTTCATCATCATCAATCCGGCGGCCTACACGCACACCAGCGTGGCCATCCGGGACGCCCTGGCGGCGGTGGCCCTGCCCTTTGTCGAGGTCCACCTGTCCAATATCCACAAGCGCGAGGCCTTCCGTCACCACAGCTATGTGTCGGAACTCGCGGTGGGCGTGATCTGCGGCCTGGGTCCCCAGGGTTACCGCTACGCCCTGATGCACGCCCTGGACCACGTCCGGGCCGCGTGTGGCTGAAGGCGGCTGAAGCAAGAGCGCGGCCGCCCCGGCGACCGCGGCATTGGCAAGCACTACAAAATCTTTCCGCTGGAGAAGCCTCATGGATCTGCGCAAGCTCAAGACCCTGATCGACCTCGTGTCCGAGTCGAACATTTCTGAACTTGAAATCACCGAAGCCGATGGCAAGGTGCGCATCGTCAAGTCCGACGGCACGGTGGCCGTGCCCCTGGCCCAGGCCATGCCGATGATGGCCGCGCCGATGGCCGCCGCGCCGGTGGCTGCTGCGGCACCCGCCGCGGCCGCCGCTGCGCCTGCCGCCGCCCCCGTCGAGACCGGCCATGTGGTGAAGTCGCCCATGGTGGGCACCTTCTACCGCGCCTCCGGCCCCAACGCCAAGGCTTTCGTCGAGGTGGGCCAGCAGGTCAAGGAAGGCCAGGCCATCTGCATCATCGAAGCCATGAAGATCATGAACGAGATCGATGCCGACAAGGCCGGCACCGTGACCAAGATCCTGGTGGAAAACGGCCAGCCGGTGGAATTCGGCCAGCCGCTGTTCATCATCGAGTGAACACGCCCCACCCCCTGCCAGCGGCACCGGCCCTCTCGAGGGGGCGTGGTCGGCGGAGCGGCGAAGCCGGATCCACGACCCCTGCTGGATGGGCCTCTGGCCGCATTGCGCCTCGTGCGCTGAGCAACTGCCATGTTTAAGAAAATTCTCATTGCCAATCGAGGCGAGATCGCCCTTCGCATCCAGCGCGCCTGCCGCGAACTGGGCGTGAAGTCCGTGGTCGTGTATTCCGAGGCGGACCGCGACGCCAAGTACGTCAAGCTGGCGGACGAGGCCGTGTGCATCGGCCCGGCCCCTTCCGCCCAGAGCTACCTGAGCATGCCGGCCATCATCGCCACCGCCGAGGTGACCGATGCCGAGGCCATCCACCCGGGCTACGGCTTCCTGTCGGAGAACGCCGACTTCGCCGAGCGCGTGGAGCGCAGCGGCTTCACCTTCATCGGCCCGACGCCGGACAACATCCGCACGATGGGCGACAAGGTCTCGGCCAAGCAGGCCATGCGCGCCGCGGGCGTGCCCTGCGTGCCCGGCTCGGACGGCGCTCTGCCCGACGACCCCAAGGAGATCATCCGCATCGCCCGCTCCGTGGGCTATCCGGTGATCATCAAGGCCGCCGGCGGCGGCGGTGGCCGCGGCATGCGCGTGGTGCACACCGAAGCCGCGCTGGTGAATGCCGTGCAGATGACCAAGGCGGAAGCCGGGGCTGCCTTCGGCAATCCCGAGGTCTACATGGAGAAGTTCCTGGAGAACCCGCGCCACGTGGAGATCCAGATCCTGGCCGATGGCCACAAGAACGCCGTCTGGCTCGGCGAGCGCGACTGCTCCATGCAGCGCCGCCACCAGAAGATCATCGAGGAAGCACCGGCGCCCGGCATTCCCCGCCGCACCATCGAGAAGATCGGCGACCGCTGCGCCACCGCCTGCAAGAAGATGGGCTACCGCGGTGCCGGCACCTTCGAGTTCCTCTTCGAGAACGGCGAGTTCTACTTCATCGAGATGAACACCCGCGTGCAGGTGGAGCATCCGGTGACGGAGATGGTGACGGGCGTGGACATCGTCGCGATGCAGATCCGCATCGCCGCCGGCGAGAAGCTGCCCTTCACCCAGCGCAACATCGAGATGCGCGGCCACGCCATCGAGTGCCGCATCAACGCCGAGGACCCGGTGAAGTTCGTGCCCTCGCCCGGCCGCATCACCATGTGGCACCCGCCCGGCGGCCCCGGCGTGCGCGTGGACTCCCATGCCTACACGAACTACTTCGTGCCGCCCAACTACGACTCCATGATCGGCAAGATCATCGTGCACGGCGACACCCGCGAGCAGGCCCTGGCCCGCATGCGCATCGCCCTGTCGGAGACGGTGGTGGAAGGCATCCAGACCAACATCCCGCTGCACCGCGAGCTGATGGCCGACGCGAAGTTCATCGAGGGCGGCACGTCCATCCATTACCTCGAAGGCTGGATGAGCCAGCACAAGCGCTGAGGACGGGCAACGCCCTATCATTCGCGTCTGACGCATACGCACCCGCCACAGCCCTGGCGCGGCCCATGCCGCCCAGGGCTTGCGCTTTTGATGTGCCCTTGAAGGTTTCCCCATGAGCAACACCCCCGCCACCCCCGACCTGCACGAACTGGTGCTCATCTGCCGCGAGGACGACGTCGAGACCGTCAGCGACGCGCTGATGGAGGTGGAGTCGCTCGCCGTGTCCGTGGAGGACGCCGATGCCGACACCGACTCCGAGAAGGCCCTGTTCGGCGAGCCCGGCATGCCCGCGCCCAAGCCGGGCTGGGAACGCTCGGTCGTGAAAGCGCTCTTCGCCAGCGAGGCCGAGGCCACCGAGGCCGCCACCCTGCTGCTGGCCCAGGACTGGGCGCAGGACGTGCACGTCCAGACCATCCAGGCCGTGGAGGAGCAGGACTGGGTGCGCCTGACGCAGTCGCAGTTCGCGCCGGTCGAGATCACCCCCGAGTTCTGGATCGTGCCCTCCTGGCACGAGGCCCCCGCCCAGGCGACGCGCATCATGCGTCTCGACCCCGGCCTGGCCTTCGGCACCGGCACCCACCCGACGACGCGCATGTGCCTGCGCTGGATCGCCCGGCACGGCGCCGAGGCCGCCAGCTGGGACCGCGTGCTGGACTACGGCTGCGGCTCAGGCATCCTCGCCATCGGCGCCGCGCTGCATGGCGCGCAGCACATCGATGCCGTGGACATCGACCCGGCCGCCATCATCTCCTCCGTGGCCAATGCCGAGGCCAACCGCGTGACGCTGAACGCCGCGCTGCCCGACGCCGCGTCGGGCGAGTACCCGCTGGTGCTGGCCAACATCCTCGCCACCCCGCTGAAGCTGCTGGCCCCGCTGCTGTGCGCCCACGTGCGCGCGGGCGGTCATCTCGTGCTGGCGGGCATCCTCGAGCGCCAGGCCCAGGAGCTGAAGGACGCCTATGCGCCCTGGCTGGCCCTGGACGTGAGCGACAGCGAGGAAGGCTGGATCCTGATGACGGCACGCCGCGCCGCCTGAGCCCCGCCTGAACGCCGCCTGAACACCGCCTCTTGGCGTGCCAGGCAAGGCCTGACCCCGGCAGCACCGCCGCCCCCGGCAACATCGGCTGGATCGATGTTTCTAGGGGTGAGCGCGCTCGGCGGTGACAGGCCTTCATGGCATGATCTGCCCCCATGAGTCTTGCTACCCGCTGCACCGCCTGCGGCACCATCTTCCGCGTGGTGCAGGACCAGTTGCGCGTCTCCGAGGGCTGGGTGCGCTGCGGCCGCTGCGCCGAGGTCTTCGATGCCCGTGAACAGCTCTTCGACCTGGACCGCGAAGCACCGCCGCCCTGGCCGGCGCCGAGCCCGGAGAGCGAGTTCGAGCCCTCGCACGACGCGCCCGCCTTCGTGCGCGAGCAGCCGGCCCCGAGCCGCAACGCCCCGGCGGTGATGCCCCCGGCACCTGCGCCCGCGGCCCCCGCTGTACACGCTTCTGCACACGCTGCGCCTCACCACGCCGTGCGTCGCCCGATCGACGTCGCCGCCGAGCGCCGCGCCGTGCCGTCGCCTGCCGCGGCGCCCGCCTACACACCCAGCCCGGCGCCGGCGTACGAGCCCGCGCCGCCGGCGCCCGCCTTCGCGCCGACGCATGAAGCGTTCGAGCCACCGGGCGATGGCGACCTGCATCCCTCGCGGATCGGCGCTCACGATCACGCGGGCGAACGTCGCGAACCTTTCTGGGAACCGCCGCCCGATCCCGCCCTGCCGGCCGCGCCCGTGGATGCGCGGGCCGGCATGCCGGAGCCCAAGGGGATGCGCTTCGAACCCGAGCCGGCACCGCCGGCCGTCGCGCCGCCCTCACCCGCGGCGGCCCCGGTCGCCCAGGACCTGGGCCCCGACGTCGTGCTGTCGCCGAGCCTGCAGTCGGCACAGGCGACGCCGCCCGAAATGGCTGCCTCGACGCCCGCCGCCAAGCCCGCGCGCAAGCCCGGCTTCCTGCGCCGCGCCGAGGGCGAGGCCCGCTGGCAACGCCCAGGCGTGCGCCTGGCGCTCGGCCTGGGTTGCGTGCTGCTCCTGGGCGGCGCGGCCGCTCAGCTGACCTGGCATTACCGCGACGCACTCTCCACGCAGTCCCCGACCGCCCGTGAATGGCTCGCGGCGGCCTGCTCCCGCCTGGGTTGCGAGCTGCACCCCTGGCAGCGCCTGGATGCCTTCAGCGTCGAGAGCAGCGGCCTGTCGGAGGCCGCCAGCGGCAACCACTACAAGTTCAGCCTCAGCCTGCGCAACAAGAGCCCCTGGGAGCTGGCGACGCCCTGGGTCGAGCTGAGCCTCAACGACGGCAACGGCAAGGTGCTGATGAAGCGCGCCCTGCGCCCCGAGGACTTCGCGAATGCGCAGCCCAGCACGGCGCCCAACAGCGAGCAGGCGCTGCAGCTGGTGTTCAGCACCGGGCGCCAGCGGGTCAACGGCTACACGGTCGAGATCTTCTACCCCTGAGCCCCCGGCCCCGAGGCGCCACGGCCCGTGCCGGGCATCGACGTTCTGCGGGCTGCATCTCCGCTCGCCGCTAGCGTACAAGCGTAAAAAAACCCGGCCGAGGCCGGGTTTTCAGCTTGGGCGGGTGATCCCCCGAGAGGGATCACGCCAACCAGGCTCAGGGCTTGTTGCCGGTCGGGAAGGGCCAGGCCGCTTGCGGGCTCAGGGCCGTCTTGGCAGCCGGTGCAGCGGCAGGCTTGGCAGCAGCGGGGGCTGCAGCAGGCTTCTTGGCGGCAGGCTTGGCGGCCGGCTTGGCAGCGGGCTTCGCGGCAGGCTTGGCAGCGGCCTTGGGAGCAGCCTTGATGGGCGGCTTCTTGGTCGATGCAGCCTTGGCGGCCGGCTTGGCAGCGGGCTTGGCAGCAGCCTTCGGTGCAGCCTTGATGGGCGGCTTCTTGGTCGAAGCAGCCTTGGCCGCGGGCTTCGCAGCCTTGGCAGCAGGCTTGGCGGCCTTGGCAGCAGCCTTGATCGGCGGCTTCTTGGTCGAAGCGGCCTTCTTGGCGGGTGCAGCAGCCTTCTTGGCCGGAGCGGCCTTCTTTGCCGGAGCAGCAGCCTTCTTGGCCGGAGCGGCCTTCTTTGCCGGAGCAGCAGCCTTCTTGGCCGGAGCGGCCTTCTTCGCCGGAGCAGCAGCCTTCTTGGCCGGAGCGGCCTTCTTCGCCGGAGCAGCAGCCTTCTTGGCCGGAGCGGCCTTCTTTGCCGGAGCAGCAGCCTTCTTGGCCGGAGCGGCGGCCTTCTTGGCGGGAGCGGCCTTCTTGGCCGGTGCCTTCTTTGCAGTTGCCATGGTTTTCTCCTTGATCAAGTGAAAAAAGCACTGCCTGCGGCGGACCGGTCCACCTCAGCGCAGCTATCCACCGCCCGAGAGTCGCTTTGGAGCAGCGCCACGGTACGGTGAATGGGGTCGCGATGCACCGCCGCGCTTTTTCGCGTCTGACGGTTCAATGGCATCGCTTGTCTTGATCTCATTGACGAGCACTCAAAGGGACACAGGCCGCTGACCAGGCAGCCCGCTCAATCCCAGGACAGGGCGCCACCGGACTGGTATTCGATGACGCGGGTTTCGAAGAAGTTGCGTTCCTTCTTCAGGTCGATCATTTCGCTCATCCAGGGGAAGGGGTTCTCTTCGTTCGGGAAGAGCTCCTCCAGGCCGATCTGGGTGGCACGGCGGTTGGCGATGTAGCGCAGGTAGCCCTTGAACATCGCGGCGTTGAGGCCCAGCACGCCACGCGGCATGGTGTCCTCGGCGTAGCGGTACTCGAGCTCCACGGCCTTCTGGAACAGGGCCTTGATCTCGGCCTTGAACTCGGCCGTCCAGAGCTGCGGGTTCTCGAGCTTGATCTGGTTGATCAGGTCGATGCCGAAGTTGCAGTGCATGGACTCGTCGCGCAGGATGTACTGGTACTGCTCGGCGGCACCGGTCATCTTGTTCTGGCGGCCCATGGCCAGGATCTGCGTGAAGCCCACGTAGAAGAACAGGCCTTCCATCAGGCAGGCGAAGACGATCAGCGACTTCAGCAGGGTCTGGTCCGCGGCCAGCGTGCCCGTCTTGAAGTTGGGGTCCATGATCGCGTCGATGAAGGGGATCAGGAACTCGTCCTTGTCACGGATGGAGGCCACCTCGTGATAGGCGTTGAAGATCTCGCTCTCATCGAGGCCCAGGGACTCGACGATGTACTGGTAGGCGTGCGTGTGGATCGCTTCCTCGAAGGCCTGGCGCAGCAGGAACTGGCGGCACTCGGGCGCGGTGATGTGGCGGTAGGTGCCCAGCACGATGTTGTTCGCGGCCAGCGAATCGGCGGTCACGAAGAAGCCGAGGTTGCGCTTGATGATGCGGCGCTCGTCCTCGGTCAGGCCGTTCGGGTCCTTCCACAGGGCGATGTCGCGGGACATGTTCACTTCCTGCGGCATCCAGTGGTTGGCGCAGGTGGCGAGGTACTTGTCCCAGGCCCACTTGTACTTGAACGGCACCAGCTGGTTGACGTCCGTCTGGCCGTTGATGATGCGCTTGTCGGCGATGTTGACGCGGCGCTCGGCGGCGGAAGAGGAAGCCGGCGGCGTCGATGCCGCCGCGGCCGCTTGCAGGCCGCTGTGCGGGGTGGCGCTCAGGCCATGATTCGTGGCGCTATTCAAGGCGCTGATCGCGGGCTTACGGTCTTCTTCCCAAACCAACATGGTGGACTTCCTATCTTGCGGATTATCGGAGTGTTGTGTCTAAAACACCAAGGACTTCTTGACAGCGACACAAATGCGCTGTTGCTGGACCGCATCGCTAACGCCGCAAATGTGCGTGACGAAAATCGGTCCGGAACAGGCGCAAGTCAGGCTGTGGCAATCGACGCGCCCTGCATCTTCGCCAGCGACGGCGCGCAGGGTTGGGCGTGTGGCCGAAGCATTCATGGATGCCCGCCAGGCGCGGGCAGCGATGAACACTCGCTGGGAGACGCGGGCGGCAGCGAGCGCGTGAAGGGCTCGCTGCCGCCGCGAGGGGCGCCTTACTGGCAGGCCTCGCAGTCGGGGTTGTCGATCGAGCAGAACTTGATGTCCGTGGCCGGGGTGTTGTCCACCTCGACCGCCGGCGCTGCCGGTGCGGCCGGTGCGGCCGGTGCGGTCGCGACCGGCGCGGCGTTCAGGCCGGACGAACCACCGGGCACCGCGTTGAGCTGGCCGGTCATGCTGACGGTGCTCTTCTCGGCGTGCGTGGCGCCGATCGTGCGGAGGTAGTAGGTGGTCTTGAGGCCACGCTGCCAGGCCAGCTTGTAGGTCTCGTCCAGCTTCTTGCCCGAGGCACCGGCCATGTAGATGTTCAGGCTCTGCGCCTGGTCGATCCACTTCTGGCGGCGCGAGGCGGCCTCGACCAGCCATTGCGGCTCCACCTCGAAGGCGGTGGCGTACAGGGCCTTGAGCTCCTCGGGCACGCGGTCGATGCGGCGCAGCGAACCGTCGAAGTGCTTGAGGTCCATGACCATGACGTCATCCCACAGGCCCAGCTTCTTCAGGTCGCGGACCAGCGACTCGTTGATCACCGTGAACTCGCCGGACAGGTTGGACTTGACCGAGAGGTTGCCGAAGCAGGGCTCGATCGAGGCGTCCACGCCGATGATGTTCGAGATGGTGGCCGTCGGGGCGATGGCGACGCAGTTGCTGTTGCGCATGCCGTGCGTGGCGATGCGCTGGCGCAGGGTGTCCCAGTCCATCGAGGACGAGCGGTCCACGTCCACGTAGCCGCCGCGCTCCTGCAGCAGCAGGTCGAGCGAGTCGATCGGCAGGATGCCGCGGTCCCACAGCGAGCCGCGGTAGCTGCTGTAGCGGCCGCGCTCCTCGGCCAGCTCGGTCGAGGCCCAGTAGGCGTAGTAGCAGATCGCTTCCATCGAGCGGTCGGCGAACTCCACGGCCTCGGCGGAGGCATAGGGCGTGCGCAGCGCATACAGCGAATCCTGGAAGCCCATCAGGCCCAGGCCCACCGGGCGGTGGCGCAGGTTGGAGTCGCGCGCCTTCTTGACGGCGTAGTAGTTGATGTCGATGACGTTGTCCAGCATGCGCATGGCGGTGCGGACGGTCTTCTTCAGCTTGTCGTGGTCGATGACCTTCTTGCCATCGGCGCCGTCCTTCAGGTGCTGGACCAGGTTGACCGAGCCCAGATTGCAAACGGCGATTTCGCTGTCATTGGTGTTCAGCGTGATCTCGGTGCAGAGGTTGGACGAGTGCACCACGCCCACGTGCTGCTGCGGCGAGCGCACATTGCAGGCGTCCTTGAACGTGATCCAGGGGTGGCCGGTCTCGAACAGCATCGAGAGCATCTTGCGCCACAGGTCCTTGGCGGGCATGCGCTTGAACAGCTTGATCTCGCCGCGATCGGCCTTGGCCTCGTACTCGACGTAGGCCTTCTCGAAGGCCTGGCCGAAGAGGTCGTGCAGGTCCGGGCAGGTGGACGGGCTGAACAGCGTCCAGTCGCCGCCTTCGGTCACGCGCTTCATGAACAGGTCGGGAATCCAGTTCGCCGTGTTCATGTCGTGCGTGCGGCGGCGGTCGTCGCCGGTGTTCTTGCGCAGCTCGAGGAACTCCTCGATGTCCAGGTGCCAGGACTCCAGGTAGGCGCAGACCGCGCCCTTGCGCTTGCCGCCCTGGTTCACGGCCACGGCGGTGTCGTTGACCACCTTCAGGAAGGGCACGACGCCCTGGCTCTTGCCGTTGGTGCCCTTGATGTGCGAGCCCAGGGCGCGCACGGGGGTCCAGTCATTGCCCAGGCCGCCGGCGAACTTGGACAGCAGCGCGTTCTCCTTGAGCGCCTCGTAGATGCCGTCGAGGTCGTCGGCCACGGTCGTCAGGTAGCAGCTGGAGAGCTGCGAGCGACGGGTGCCGGCGTTGAACAGCGTCGGCGTGGAGCTCATGAAGTCGAAGCTCGACAGCACTTCATAGAACTCGATGGCGCGGGCTTCGCGGTCGATCTCGTTCAGCGCCAGGCCCATGGCCACGCGCATGAAGAAGGCCTGGGGCATCTCGATGCGCTTGCCTTCGGTGTGCAGGAAGTAGCGGTCGAACAGCGTCTGCAGGCCCAGGTAATCGAACTGGAAGTCGCGCTCGGCCTTCAGGGCGGCGCCCAGCTTGGCGAGGTCGTACTGGCCCAGCTTCTCGTCAAGCAGCTCGACCTGGATGCCCTTCTTGATGAACTGCGGGAAGTAGTCGGCGTAGCGCGACTGCATCTCGGCCTGCGTCACTTCCTCGCCCAGGATCTCCTTGCGGATGGTGTGCATCAGCAGGCGGGCGGTGGCACGGGTGTAGCCCGGGTCCTTCTCGATCAGGGTGCGAGAGGCCAGGATGGCGGCCTTGTAGACCTCGTCCATCGGCACGCCGTCGTACAGATTGCGCTTGGTCTCGGCCAGGATGGGCTCGGGCTTGACGTCGGCACCCAGGCCTTCGCAGCTGGAGCTGATCAGGCCCGCGAGCTTCTGCAGGTCCAGGGGCACGCGATGGCCGCCGTCCAGCACCATCAGGGCGGTCTCGGGCACGGCGGCCTGGGCGACCTCACCCTGGCGCAGACGCTCCTGGGAGCGGCGCTCGCGGTACAGCACGTAGGCACGGGCCACTTCATGGTGGCCGCCGCGCATCAGGCCCAGCTCGACGTGGTCCTGCACATCCTCGATGTGGAAGGTGCCGCCGCTCGGACGCGAGCGCAGCAGCGCGCGCACCACGGCCTCGGTCAGGGCATCGACCGTCTCGCGCACGCTGGCCGAGGCCGCACCGCTGGTGCCATGCACGGCCAGGAAGGCCTTCATCAGCGCGATGGCGATCTTGCTGGGCTCGAAGGACACCACAGCGCCATTGCGGCGGATGATCTGGTAGGCCTGATAGGCCGACTGGCGGGGCGTTTCAGCGGTGGCAGCGTGAGCCACGGCGCCTTCGGCGAGCGTGCTGGCGACAACGGTTTGCATGAAGGTTCCTTGTCTTGGAAATCGTTACTGCAGAGAACAAAAAGCCCGGGCCCGCTGATGCGTTCCCAAGAATTTTTTGGAGTTGGATGGCTTGCGCCCAGAGGGCGTCAGCGGTGCCATGGCGGGCCGGCTCATGCAGCCGGGATGCCCGCCCTGCCACCACTGGCGACTGGACTCCACTGCGCCTTCCGTTCCGGCCGATGCCACGCGGAGCGAGCTCCGGCGGCATCCTGCAGGCCCTGGAATGAAATCCCGATGGCTTCCCACGAGGGAAAGCGGCACGGGGTTTGGCAGGGCGCGAACGCGAGGCATTTCAGTGGTTTGCCAAGTCAGCAGGATAGCATGAAAGGACACTATATCTAGGGTGCCGACCACCTTCAAGCACTACGGATAGCGTCCAAACCCCATTGACCCCGCCGTCGCAAATGACTAGGAATGCCGCAGAAATGCGTGCGCAAGCGGCCCATCCAAACCGCCGGGACGGCGCAGAACCCCGATGGATACGGGACCTTCCGGGCGGGCGCCAGCAAGGGCGCGGCTTTGCGGCGGATTCGGGCCGCGGAACCGCATGAGATCGGGGCCCGGACGGCTGCCGCGTTGACGGGCGGGGTCAGGCATTGCCCGGCGCGCCGCCGTCGCCATGCGCCGCCCGGGGGCGAGCTCCGAACAGCTATCCCCCGTGCATGGGACAGGGGCTACACAAACGGAAACAACCGGGCTTCCCAGCCCAGATCCCGGCGCAGCCGCAGCCAGTCAAAACCTGGCCCCGGATCCGCCTTTCGCCCGGGCGCGATGTGCTCGTGGCCCACGACCGCGTCCAGCGGATAGTGTTCGCCGAGCGCCCGCATGAGGCGCTGCAGCACCTCGTACTGGGCATCCTCGAAGACGTCGCCCTCCAGCCCCTCGAGCTCGATGCCGATGGAGAAGTCATTGCAGCGCTCGCGCCCGCGGAAGCGGGACAGCCCGGCATGCCAGGCGCGCTCGTCGGCGCTGACGAACTGCAGCAGCTCGCCGTCGCGGCGGATGAGGAAATGCGCGGAGACCTCGAGCCCGCGCAAGGCCTCGAAGGCCGGGTGGGCGCTGCAGTCCAGGCCGTTGGTGAAGAGGGCCTCGATCTCGGGGCCGCCATACACGCCCGCCGGCAGGCTGATCGAATGCAGCACCACCAGCGACGGCCGCTCGGCGCCCGGGCGCGGCCCGAAGTTGGGCGACGGCACCGCGCGGGCCGCCTGCAGCCAGCCGCCGGACCAGGCCGCGCTCACCGCCGGCCCCTCAGACGCAGTCACCGCCCTCCCCCACGCTGATCTGCAGCCGCGCCATGCGGTAGCGCATCTGGCGCAGGGACAGGCCCAGGCTCGCGCCCGCGGCCGTGCGGTTGTTGCGGTGCTGCTCGAGGGCCCGCACGAGGATGTCGCGCTCGACGGCATCAAGATAGGCGGCGAGGTCGGCCGGCAGCGGCACGTCGGGCATCGGGGCCGGCTCGGCGGCATCGCGCGGTTCGGGGGCCGCCTCGGCCTCAGCCTCGTCGCCCGCCGCGGCGTCCAGCTCGTGATCGGGCAGGTCCAGCTCGTCGGCATGGATCCACTCCCCGCCGGACAGCGCCACGGCGCGGTGCAGCATGTTCTCCAGCTCGCGCACATTGCCGGGGAACGCGTAGCGGCGCAGCTTGTGCATGGCCTGCGCGTCCAGCTGCGGCGCCGGGCTCACCCCCGCGTCCTGCGCGATGCGCTGCAGCACGCGCGAGGCGATGGCGCCCAGGTCCTCGATGCGCTCGCGCAGCGGCGGCACTCGGATCTGGATGACATTGAGACGGTAGAACAGATCCTGACGGAAGCGACCGGCGCCCACCTCGCTCGCGAGGTCCTTGTGCGTGGCGCTCAGGATGCGGACATTCACCGGCAGCTCGCTCACCGCGCCCACCGGCCGCACGGAGCGCTCCTGGATGGCCCGCAGCAGCTTGGACTGCATCGCCAGCGGGAGATCGCCGATCTCGTCGAGGAACAGCGTGCCGCCATGGGCCGCCTGGAAGAAGCCCTCGCGGTCTTCGTTGGCCCCGGTGAAGGCGCCCTTGCGATAGCCGAAGAACTCGGCCTCCAGCAGCTGCTCGGGAATGGCGCCGCAGTTGACGGCGATGAACTTCTCGCCGGCGCGCGAGCCGGCCTCGTGGATCGAGCGTGCGACCAGCTCCTTGCCGGTGCCGGACTCGCCCTGCAGCAGGACGGGCGCCATGCTGCGCGCCACCTTCTCGATGAGGTCGCGCACCTGCTGCATGGCGACGGAATCGCCAGCCAGGCGTTCGGCCACGCGCCGCGGCGTGACGGCTTCGGGCGCGGTCCGCGCGCCGGCCACGGGCCGCGGCATCGCCACCGCGGGCATCCCCGCGCTGCCCTCGGCGCGCTCGGAAGGCAGCCGGGACGGCACGACGGACGGCGGCTGCTGCGGCACGCGGCCCAGCGCGGAGGCCACGACCATGCGGAACTGCCGCAGGTCGACTGGCTTGGTGAGGTAGTCGAAGGCCCCCGCCTTGAGCGCCTCGACGGCGTTCTCGGACGAGCCGAAGGCGGTGATCACGATGGCCTTCTCGCGCCGCCCCTGCTCTTCCAGCCAGGCGAGCACGTCGAGGCCGCTGCCGTCGGGCAGCCGCATGTCGGTGATCACTGCGCTGTAGCGCCGCAGCTGCAGTCGTTGCAAGGCCTCCTCGACCGATCCCGCCGTCTCCAGCTCGTAGCCTTCGCGGACCAGGGTCAGCTCGTACAGGGTGCGCAGGTCCGGCTCGTCATCGATGACCAGCAGGCTGTAGGGCGTGGATGCACTCATGCGGGCAGGGAGAAGAGGTCAGAGGGGATGGGGCCGTCGTCGGCGCTGGGCCGGCGGAGCTGGACGCGGAACTCGTTGCCACCCCGCTCGCCACCGCGGTGGCTGCGGTAGTCGATGCGGGCGCCGTAGCGCTCGCACAGCTCGCGGCAGATGTAGAGGCCCAGGCCCGAGCCGCGGCTGCGGGTCGAGAAGAAGGGCTCGAAGAGGTGGCGCTCGATGTCGGCGGGGATGGGTTCGCCCAGGCTGAACACGCTCAGCAGCACCGGGCGATCACCATCGCCCGGGTGCGCGTCCAGGCGCACGCGCACCGTGTCGGCGCCGGCGGGCGCGTGGCGCAGGCCGTTGTCCAGCAGATTCACCAGCACGCGGCGCAGGTGCTCGGGCTCGAAGAGCACGATCACCGGCTGGCTCGGCAGGTCCAGCTTCAGCGGGCTGCTGCCGCCCATGGGCAGGTGATTGGTGCTGGCCCAGTCCTCGCAGCAGCCGCGCACCACGCTCGCGGCGTCGAAGGCCACCGGCGAGGGCGCGACGCCCGGAGCGACCTCCATCACGTCGTCCACGATGCGCTTGAGGCGCTGCACATTGGACGCCACCATGCGCGTCAGCTGCTGGGCGCGCGGGTCCGGGAGATCCTCGGAGAGCAGCGCATTGGCCTGGTCGATGGCCGCCAGCGGATTGCGGATCTCATGGGCGATGCCGGCCGAGACGCGCCCCATGGCCGCGAGCTTCTCCTGGCGGTTGCGGGCGAGCACCTTGCGGTTGTCCTCGATCAGCAGCACGCAGAGATCCTCCTCGGTGCTGGACTCGCGGCGCCGCGTGAAGCGCATGCGCACGCGCAGGCTGCGGGGGCCGCCGCCGTCGAAGGTCAGCGTCACGTCCTGCCCGCCCTCGGGCCAGCCGCCGCGGGTGAAGGCCTCCTCCACCGCCGCGACGAGCCCCGACCACGCTGGCACGCTGCGCAGCTGGAAGGGAGCGGCCGGCGAATGCTGGCCATGCGCCAGCAGCGCCTGCGCGGCGGGATTGGCCGCCCGCACGCGGCCGCGTCGGTCCACGACCAGCACGCCTTCCTGCATCTCGTCGATGACCAGCCGGTTCAGCTCGGCCTGCTGACGGGCGAACTCGAGGCTGCCGCGCGCCGTGCGCTCCTCCCGCGCCAGCCGGCCCGCGAGCTCGGAGGCGAGGATGCCGATGACGAAGAGACCGCAGCTCACCAGGCCCAGCTGGCTGAAGCGGATGCCGTTGTCCTGCCCCTCCCAGAGCCGCCAACCGCCATGGCCCAGCAGCAGCAGCGAGGCCGCCGCCGCCGTGGCCAGCGCCATGCGCCGGGGCGAGAGCACGCCCGCCATCAGCACCGGCATGATGAACAGCGCGCTGAAGCCGACGCCCGCGCCGCCATCCAGCATGTTGAGCGCGCCAAAGCTGATGAGGTCCAGGCCCACGCTGCTCCACCACAGCAGATGCACCGGGCTGGCCAACTGGCGCGGCAGTGGCTGGGCTCGCCAGCCGATCAGCCACCAGGCGAGCACCGCCGCCAGTGCATAGACCGCGCACAGGCGCAGCAGGGACATCGACACGTCCGATCCCAGCACGTGCCCCAGCAGCAGCGCCGCCACCAGCGCCAACCCGAGGGCCGTTCGCGCAGCCAGGAAGGCCCGCAGCATGCGCTGGAAGGTGCTGCTGCCGGCCACGGCGCGGCGGTCGAAGAAGTGGGGGTCGCCGCTGGAGCCGGCCACCTCGGTGGCGTCCCAGCCGCTGTCCTGGTGCGGACCGAACCAGGAGATGGTGTCGGGCGCCTGGGAGCGTCGCTCAGCCATGGCCCTGGCGTGCCTCGTGCCGCGCGCGGTGCTCGGCACAGCAAAAATGGCCGCCCCGGCCGGGCAGCGCCTCGCCCTGGGGCAGGTGGGTGCCGCATTCCGCGCAAGCCACCATCAGCGGCGACGGCGGGGCCGACGCGCGGCCCGTGGCCCCCGGGGCGGCGGTGTCGTCGCGGCGTTCACGCGTGGCGGCGCCGGCGCGGCCCTTGCGCACGCCGCTGATGAACACGATCGCCATCAGGACCAGCAGGAGCAGCAGGTATTTCATTCAGCCCCCTGCCGGCCGTTGCAGCACGACCTCCAGCACGAAGCGCGTGCCGGCATACGACAGCAGCAGCAGCGCCGCGCCCAGGTAGAGCCAGCGCGTGGCCCGGCGCCCGCGCCAGCCCAGCACGCGGCGGCCGGTCAGCAGACCGACGAGCACCAGCCAGCCCATCACGGACAGCAGCGTCTTGTGGTCCCAGCGCCATTGCGGCGTGAAGATCCAGCCCAGCAGGATGGCGAGAGACAGCACCGCCACGCCGGCCCCGACGAACTGGAAGGTCAGGCGCTCGAGGCGCAGCAGCGGCATGCCGAGGGTCAGGCCTTGCCCCTTGTGCTGGCCCATCTGACGCATCTGGCGCTCGGCCCGGTTCAGCAGGGCAGCGTGCAGGACGGCCACACCGAACAGACCGTAGGACGCGAGGCCCAGCACCCAGTGCACCGGCGCCCAGGGCGAGGCCGCCGCCGGGCGGCTCTCGCCCGGAAAGGCCCACGCCAGCGCCACGGCGGCGGCCGCCAGCAGCGACAGCCCGCGACGCAGCGGCGGCAGCGGCAGCAGGCGACTCTCCACGAGGTAGACCGCGAGGATCAGCCAGGCCGTCATCGACAGCGCCGGCGCGAAGCCGAAGCGCGCGCCGGGCTGGTCCAGCCCAAGTCCGGCGATGTCGATCAGCAGCGCCAGCAGGTGAGCGCCGAAGCCCAGGGGCAGGAGCGGATGCCGCTTGTTCGCGTCGGAGGGTGCGCGAAGTGCCACGACGGCATAGCTCAGCAGGGCGACCGCCGAAGTGGCCGCCAGGGCCCCGCTCGCAGTCGCAGCAGACACGGACGATAAAATCATCTCCACAGTGTAATTTGCGCGCTCACCTCCGCGGTGAGGCCGTCTTTATGGCATCCACCCTCACCGACCGCCTGAGCCAGCTCGTGAAAACGATGCGGGGCCAGGCCCGCATCACCGAAAGCAACGTGCAGGACATGCTGCGCGAAGTGCGCATGGCCCTGCTGGAGGCCGACGTCGCGCTGCCGGTGGTGCGCGACTTCATTGCCCGGGTCAAGGAAAAGGCCCTGGGGCAGGAGGTCGTGGGCTCGCTGAACCCGGGGCAGGTGCTGGTCTCCGTGGTGCACAAGGAGCTCGCCGCCACCATGGGCGAGGGCGTGGCGGACATCAACCTCGCCGCCCAGCCGCCCGCCGTCATCCTGATGGCCGGTCTGCAGGGCGCGGGCAAGACCACCACCACCGGCAAGCTGACCAAGCACCTGATCGAGAAGCGCAAGAAGAAGGTGCTGACGGTCTCCGCCGACGTCTACCGCCCCGCGGCCATCGAGCAGCTCAAGACCGTCACCGGCCAGGCCGGCGGCGAGTGGTTCGCCTCGAGCCCCGACCAGAAGCCGCGCGACATCGCCCTGGCCGCGCTCGACTACGCCAAGCGCCATTACTTCGACGTCCTGCTGGTCGACACGGCCGGCCGCCTGGCCATCGACGAAGCGCTGATGGCCGAAATCCGCGAGCTGCACGCCACGCTGAACCCGGTCGAGACGCTGTTCGTGGTCGATGCCATGCAGGGTCAGGACGCGATCAACACGGCCCGCGCCTTCAAGGAGGCGCTGCCGCTCACCGGCGTGATCCTGACCAAGCTCGATGGCGACTCCCGCGGCGGCGCGGCGCTGTCGGTGCGCCAGGTCACCGGTGCACCGATCAAGTTCGCCGGTGTCTCCGAGAAGATCGACGGCCTGGAGGTCTTCGACGCCGAGCGCCATGCCGGCCGCGTGCTGGGCATGGGCGACATTGTGGCCCTGGTGGAGGAAGTCACCAAGGGCGTGGACATGGCCGCGGCCCAGAAGCTGGCCGAGAAGCTCAAGTCGGGGGACGGCTTCGACCTCAACGACTTCCTGGCGCAGATCTCCCAGATGAAGAAGATGGGCGGCCTCTCCAGCCTGATGGACAAGCTCCCCACGCAGATCGCCAGCAAGGCCGGCCAGGGTGACATGGACCGCGCCGAGCGCGACATGCGCCGCATGGAAGGCATCCTCAACGCCATGAGCGCCAAGGAGCGCGCGCATCCGCGCCTGCTGCTGGATGACAAGAGCAAGGCGAGCCGCAAGCGCCGCATCGCCTCGGGCGCCGGCGTGCAGATCCAGGACGTCAACCGCGTCCTGAACCAGTACGACCAGATGCAGGGCATGATGAAGAAGATGAAGGGCGGCGGCCTCTTCAAGATGATGAAGCGCATGGGCGGCATGAAGGGCATGAAGGGCATGGGCCTCTGACCCCTCCCCCGCCTCCATGCAAAAGGGCCGCTGATCAGCGGCCCTTTTTTCATGTCCTGGCGGAACCCGCGCTCACTCCAGCAGCGCCTGCGCGAACTCCTGCGCGCTGAAGGTCTGCAGATCCTCCAGCTTCTCGCCCACGCCGATGAAGTACACGGGGATGGGCCGCTCGCGCGCGATGGCCGCCAGCACGCCGCCCTTGGCCGTGCCGTCGAGCTTGGTCACGACGAGGCCCGTGAGCCCCAGCGCGTCGTCGAAGGCCTTGACCTGGTTCAGGGCGTTCTGGCCGGTGTTGCCGTCCACGACCAGCAGGACCTCGTGCGGCGCGCCCTCCTGGGCCTTGCCGATCACGCGGCGGATCTTCTTCAGCTCCTCCATCAGGTGCAGCTGCGTGGGCAGACGGCCGGCGGTGTCGGCGATGACCACGTCGCAGCCACGCGCCCGACCGGCCACGACGGCGTCGAAGGTGACGGCGGACGGATCCCCGCCCTCCTGGCTGACGATCTCCACCTGCGTGCGGTCCGCCCACACGGCCAGCTGCTCGCGGGCCGCGGCGCGGAAGGTATCGGCCGCAGCGAGCAGCACGCGCTGGTCGGCCTCGGCGAGATGGCGCGTGAGCTTGCCGATGCTGGTGGTCTTGCCGGCGCCGTTGACGCCCACCACCATCATCACCGTCGGCGTGTGCTCGCCGACCTGCAGGCTCTTCTCCAGCGGCTTCAGCAGCTCGGCCAGGGCCGCGACCAGCAGGCCGCGCACGGCCTGCGGGTCGGTGACCTTGGCCTCCTTGACGCGACGCTTGAGGTCCTCCAGCAGGAACTGCGTGGCCTTGACGCCGGTGTCCGCCATCAGCAGCGCGGCTTCGAGTTCCTCATAGAGCTCGTCGTCGATGCGCGTGCCGGTGAAGACCTGGGCGATGCTGCTGCCGGTCTTGCGCAGACCCTGGCGGAGCTTGTCCAGCCAGCTCTTGCGCGGCGCGGGCTCGGGGGCCGGGGCCTCCACGGGCGGGGGTGCGGGCATCACGGCCGGTGCAGCGACCGGGGCGGCCGTCATCGCAGGCGGCGGGGTGACCGGCGCGGGTGCGGGGACAGGCGGAGCAACAGGTGCGGGCGAAGGTGCGGCGACCGGCGCGGGCGCCTGGACGGGTTCATGAGCGGCCACCGGGGCCGGCGCGACGAGCTCAGGCGCGGGTGCCGCGGCTGGCGCCTCCACGACGGCCGGCGCGGGCGCCGGGCTGGCTGCGCCGCCGCCCCCGAACTTCTTCTTGAAAAAACTGAACATGGCAGATGTGTTGGTCGGGCCGCGATGACGCCCGGCGACGGCTCGCATGAATCGATCGAACGCGGCCCCGACCGGGGGCGCCCAAACTTTTTTTCGAGCAACGCTTGCATTGTCTCCCAAAACCTGTCTAGAATAGCGGTCTTCGCAAGGCGCTTTAGCTCAGCCGGTTAGAGCGACGGAATCATAATCCGCAGGTCCGGGGTTCGAATCCCTGAAGCGCCACCAAACAAGAAAACCCAGCAAGCGCAAGTTTGCTGGGTTTTTTCTTGCCCGCTTGATGTGCATGCCTTGAGCATGCCTTCGCATGCCCTGGACGCGCGCTGAGTGTGCGTTGAGCACGCGTCATTTGCTCCCGATTTGCCCCCGACGCCTCACGCACCCCAACCGCCTCCAATGCGTCAACACGCATGGGGCGCAGGGGGGGGGTGCCGTTTCGGCACTTTGAGTGCTCGCGCCGATGCGGATACCGACGCTGACATCGCCCTCGCCCGCACCATGCGATGATGCGGGCCTCGTTCAACCCGGGCCGGGCCCTGCCCTGCCTCGCAGCCACTGGATTGATACCATGTTCCGCTGTGCTTCCCTCTCGCGCCGCCTGGCCCTGCAGTTCACCGTGGCCGGCCTCGCCAGCCTGAGTGCACTGGCCGTCCAGGCCCAGACGCACCGACAGTTCCCCGCCGACGCCCTGCGCGCGGAGATGCTCATCAGCACGCCCCCCGAGCTGCAGCTCGACGGCCAGGCGGCCCGCCTTGCGCCGGCCACGCGCATCCGCGGCACCGACAACCTGCTGGTCTTCGCCTCCGCCATCACCGGCCAGAAGCTGACCGTGCACTACACGCGGGACTTCGCGGGCCTGGTGCGCGACATCTGGATCCTCAACGAGGCCGAGCTCGCGAACAAGACCTGGCCCCGCACGAACGAGCAGGCCGCCGCCTGGTCCTTTGACCTCGCCTCGCAGGTCTGGACCAAGCCCTGAGCGACGCGCGGCCCCGCCCGCGCCCTCCGGCCCCTCGCCCCTGATCTCCCGTCAATGACCTGCCGCGCCCCGTCCGTGGGGCGCCGGAGCCCGCCATGAGCAAGAAAGTATTCATCAAGACCTTCGGCTGCCAGATGAACGAGTACGACTCGGACAAGATGGCCGACGTGCTGCGCGCCGCCGAGGGCTACGAGCCCACCACCGACGTCGACGAGGCGGACCTCGTGCTCTTCAACACCTGCTCCGTGCGCGAGAAGGCGCAGGAGAAGGTGTTCTCCGACCTCGGCCGCATCAAGCACCTCAAGGCCAAGGGCGTGATGATCGGCGTCGGCGGCTGTGTGGCGAGCCAGGAGGGCGCGGCCATCATCGAGCGCGCGCCCTACGTCGACGTCGTCTTCGGCCCGCAGACGCTGCACCGCCTGCCACAGATGCTCGCCGCGCGCCGCGACGCCGCGAAGCCCCAGGTGGACATCAGCTTCCCGGAGATCGAGAAGTTCGACAACCTGCCGCCAGCCCGGGTGGAGGGCGGCAGCGCCTTCGTGTCCATCATGGAAGGCTGCTCCAAGTACTGCTCCTACTGCGTGGTGCCCTACACCCGCGGCGCCGAGATGAGCCGCCCCTTCGAGGACGTGCTGACCGAGATCGCCGGCCTGGCCGACCAGGGCGTCAAGGAGATCAACCTGCTGGGCCAGAACGTCAACGCCTACCGCGGGAAGATGGGCGACACGGACGAATTCGCTGACCTCGCCCTGCTGCTCGAGTACTGCGCCGAGATCCCGGGCATCGAGCGCCTGCGCTTCACCACCAGCCACCCGAACGAGTTCAGCCCGCGCCTGATCGAGGCCTACGGCAAGGTGCCGCAGCTCGTGAACCACCTGCACCTGCCCGTGCAGCACGGCAGCGACCGCATCCTGATGGCCATGAAGCGGGGCTACACGGCCCTGGAGTTCAAGAGCATCATCCGCAAGCTGCGCGCCATCCGGCCGGACATCCGCATCGCCAGCGACTTCATCGTCGGCTTCCCCGGCGAAACGGAGGAGGACCACGCCCGGCTGATGAAGCTCGTGGACGACATCGGCTTCGACGCCTCGTTCAGCTTCATCTACAGCCCCCGTCCCGGCACGCCGGCCGCCAATCTGGAAGACACAACGCCCCATGAGACCAAGGTCGCACGCCTGCGCGAGCTGCAGGCCGCCATCGAGGCCAACGCCATCCGGATCAGCGAGACGATGATGGGCAGCACGCAGCGCATCCTCGTGTGCGGCAACGCCAAGAAGGACCCGAGCGAGCTGATGGGCCGCACCGAGTGCAACCGCATCGTCAACTTCAAGGGCAATCCCCGCCTGATGCACCAGCTGATCGACGTGCGCATCACGCAGGTCTTCCCGCACTCGCTGCGGGGCGAAGTCCTGACGAGCGAGACGGCGGAGGTCTGAGGCGGCCTCAGCGCCGCAGGCTCAACCAGGCCTGCGGCAGCGCGACGGCGATCAGCATGAGGCCGTAGCCGAGCATCTTGCCGTCATGGCCCAGCAGCACCAGGGCCGCGACGAGACCGAGACTGCCGCCGCCGGCGCCCCACAGCCAGAGCTGGCGCCAGGAGCGGGACTTCAGCTCGGCGCGCCAGAGCAGCTTCATGAGGGCAGCAACGACGGCCGCCACGAACCAGGCCGGCAGGAGGAAGTTGCTGAAGTGCCAGAAGGCGTCGAGAGGGCTCACAGGGTGTCTGTCGTGAAGCCACGCGGGGCCACCGCGCGGGGATCCGGCCGGAAATGCGGCACGGATTGATGCTTATCAAGTATTTCTATGCCGGCGATGCAGCAAGCCACACAGCCTGCAGGCGCCGGAATTTTATAATCGCAGCATGTCGGTCTTCGCTCTCGGCCTGAACCATGAATCCGCGCCCCTGGATCTGCGCGGACGGTTCGCCCTTTCAGCCGAACAGCTGGCCCCGGCCCTGCTGGGCCTGCGCGAGCAGCTGAAGCAGCGCACGCGCATCGGCGCTGAGACCGCGATGCTGTCCACCTGCAACCGCACCGAGCTCTATGTGGCCGGCGGGCGCGAGCTCGTGCAGCCGACGGTCGAGTGGCTGGCGCAGGTCGGCGGCGTGGCCGCTCCGGCCCTGCTCAACCACGCCTACGTGAAGGAAGGCAGCGCCGCCGCGCGCCACGCTTTCCGTGTCGCCAGCGGGCTCGATTCCATGGTGCTGGGCGAGCCCCAGATCCTCGGCCAGATGAAGCAGGCCGTGCGCGAGGCCGACGAAGCCGGCACGCTGGGCACGACGCTGCACCAGCTGTTCCAGCGCAGCTTCTCCGTCGCCAAGGAAGTGCGCAGCTCCACCGAGATCGGCGCCCATTCCATCAGCATGGCCGCCGCGGCCGTGCGCCTGGCCGGCCAGCTCTTCGAGGACCTGGCCCGGATCAAGGTGCTCTTCGTCGGGGCCGGCGAGATGATCGAGCTGGTCGCCACCCATTTCGCGGCCCGCACGCCGCAGGGCATGGCCGTGGCGAACCGCACGCTCGAGCGCGGCGAGAAGCTGGCCTCGCACCTGGGCGCCGAGGCCATCCGGCTGAGCGACCTGCCGCAGCGCCTGCATGAATTCGACGCCGTGATCTCCTGCACGGCCTCCAGCCTGCCGCTGATCGGCCTGGGCGCCGTGGAAAGCGCGCTCAAGAAGCGCCGCCGCAAGCCCATGTTCATGGTCGACCTGGCCGTGCCGCGGGACATCGAGCAGGAAGTCGCCCAGCTGGACGACGTCTACCTCTACACCGTGGATGACCTCGCGCAGCTCGTGCAGTCGGCCGGCGAGAAGCGCCAGGCCGCCGTGCAGCAGGCCGAGGCCATCATCGAGACCGGCGTGCAGAGCTTCGTGCACTGGCTGGGCCAGCGTCACACCGTGCCGCTGATCCAGGCGCTGCACGCCCAGGCGGACGACTGGCGCAGCGCCGAGCTGCAGCGCGCCCGCAAGCTGCTGGCGCGCGGCGAGGACGTCGAGGCCGTGCTGGAGGCGCTGTCCAAGGGCCTCACCCAGAAGATGCTGCACGGCGCACTGGCCGAGCTCCACGCGGCGGACGGCGAGCAGCGCGTCGCGCTGGCGCACACCGTGTCGCGCATCTTCCTTCGCAAGAGCGCCAAGGACCCGGCCGAGTCCTAGCGGCGCCCGCCGTGCGCCGCCCCGTCGCGGGGCGCGACCGTCCATGCCCGGCTGCGGCCGCGTGGCCCCCTCTCCTTGCGAATCCCTCCTCATGAAAGACAGCCTGCGCCAGCAGTTCGAACGCCTGGGCCATCGCCTGAACGAGCTCGACACCACGCTCGCCGACGGCAGCATCGCCGCGGACATGAAGCGCTACCGCGCCCTCACGCGCGAGCAGGCCGAGGTGTCCGAGCTCGTCTCCTGCTATCAGCGCTACCTGCAGCGCGAACAGGACTTGGCCGCCGCCCGCGAGCTGCTGGACGATCCCGAGATGGCCGACATGGCCAAGGAGGAGATCACCGGCGCCGAGGCCGACATGGCACGACTGCACGAGGAACTGCAGCTTGCCCTGCTGCCCAAGGACCCGGACGACGTCCGCCCCGCCTTTCTTGAAATCCGGGCCGGCGCGGGCGGCGACGAATCCGCGCTGTTCGCGGCCGACCTCGCCCGCATGTACCTGCGCTTCGCCGAGGCCCAGGGCTGGCGCTGCGAGACGCTGTCCGCCAATGAATCGGACCTGGGCGGCTACAAGGAGCTCGTGCTGCGCATCGAGGGCGAGCAGGTCTACGGCCGGATGAAGTTCGAGTCCGGCGGCCACCGCGTCCAGCGCGTGCCGGCGACCGAGTCGCAGGGCCGCATCCACACCAGCGCCTGCACGGTGGCGGTGATGCCGGAGCCCGACGAGGCCGAGGAAGTCCAGCTCAACCCGGCAGACCTGCGCATCGACACCTTCCGTGCCAGCGGCGCAGGGGGCCAGCACGTCAACAAGACGGACTCGGCCATTCGCATCACTCACCTGCCGACGGGCCTCGTGGCCGAGTGCCAGGACGACCGCAGCCAGCACCGCAACAAGGCCAAGGCCCTGGCCGTGCTCGCGGCCCGTCTGCGGGACAAGGAGCGCAGCGAGCGTGCCGCCAAGGAGGCCGCCACGCGCAAGAGCCTGATCGGCACCGGCGACCGCAGCGACCGCATCCGCACCTACAACTTCCCCCAGGGCCGCCTGACGGACCACCGCATCAACCTGACGCTGTACAAGCTCGGCGCGATCATGGACGGCGACCTGGGCGATGTCATCGCCGGGCTGCAGCAGGCCCAGGCCGCCGAGCAGCTGGCCGCCCTGGAAGGCCGCGGATGAGCGCCACCGTCCGCGCCCTGCAGCTGCGCGGGGCCCAGGCGGGCCTGCCGCGCCTGGAAGTGCAGCTGATGCTCTGCGCCTTGCTGGCCTGCGATCGCACCTGGCTGATCGCGCACGATGACGACGCGCTGCCGGAGGGCACGGGCGAGCGATTCGAGTCCTGGCTGCAGCAGCGGCTGGACGACGTGCCGCTGGCCTACCTCACCGGCCACAAGGAATTCCACGGGCTGGCGCTGCAGGTGACGGGCGCCACGCTGGTGCCGCGGCCGGACACCGAGGTGCTGGTCGAGCGCGCCCTGCGCTGGCTGGCGGCCTGCGGCCGGCCCGCGCCACGGGTGCTGGACCTGGGCACCGGCAGCGGCGCGATCGCCCTGGCCATCAAGCACAGCCATCCGCAGGCGCTCGTGACCGCCACCGACTTCAGCCCGGCCGCCCTGGCGGTCGCCCAAGGCAATGCCGAGCGGCTTGGCCTCGACGTGCGCTTCCTGCAGGGCGCGTGGTGGGACGCCGTCGGCAGCGCGGTTTTCGACGTGGTCCTGAGCAACCCGCCCTATATCGACCCGCAGGACGCGCATCTGGCCGCCCTGCGCCACGAGCCGCTCAGTGCGCTGGCCGCACCGGAACAGGGCCTGGCCGACCTGCGCCAGATCATCGCGGGCGCGCCGGCCCACCTGGCGCCGGGCGGCCTGCTGCTGCTGGAGCACGGGTATGACCAGGAGGCGGCCGTGGCGAATCTGCTACGGCAGGCCGGCCTGGACTTCCAGGGCTGCGAGCGCGACCTCGGCGGCCAGCCCCGGTGCAGCGGCGCGCTGGCGCCCGAAGCCGTGGCAAATGACAGTCAGCGTCTGTAAAACCCGGTAATTGATCCTGCACAAAATATCGCCGGGGGCGTAGCATGACTTCCCGAGCGTGAATTCCTGCGAGTCGCTCGGCCGCAAGGAGACTTTCATGCGCAGCCCGCTCACCCCTTCTGGATCCTGCTGGCCGCCGGCCCTGGGCTGGCTGGTGGCAGGCGTCATGGCCCTCTCGGCGCCCGCACACGCACAGAATGCCGTCGGCTCGGCGCTGGGCCATGGCAGCGCGCAGTCATCGCCCGGCCTGCGCTGGCAGGCCCGCGTACAGCTGAGTCAGGTCGACAGCCTGGACAGCAGCAGCGGCCGCAGCTCGCGCTCGCTCAGTGCTGCGCTGCTGGGGGACTACTACCTGACCAGCTCCGGCCTCGGAGACAGCGTGCGCGGCGGCCTGCGTGCGACCGGCGGCCTGATGATGGGCCCCCTGAGCATCACCCAGAGCGGCTCCGGCCTCACGCTGAGCCCGCAGTCCATGAGCCTCGGGCATTCGCTGGCCGTCGGCCTGCGCGCCATGGGTGCCCTGGCGGACCGGGCCGACCCCGGCGCCACCCTGCCCTACATCGGCATCGGCTACAGCGGCATCTCCTCCCGCGGGGGCTGGGGCTTCAGCGCGGACCTCGGCCTGATCAACCGCAATTCCCTGCGCCTGGGCAACAGCCTGGGCTCGGTCGACGAGGCCCTGCGGGACAACCGCCTGATGCCCGTCGTGCAGTTCGGCCTCAGCTACAGCTACTGAGCCGCCACGGCGCCGGGCCTCCTGAAGCGCTCCGGCAACCTCGGTCGACAGGCGCCTTGCGCGTCAGTCGCCCCTGCGGGCACTCCGGGCATGCGCACTGCCCGATAATCGCACCAAGGCCATGAATCGCCGGGCCGCCCACGTCGGGCAGCCGACGGCCGTCACGCCAACCCAACATGGGCCTCGCGCACCGCGGGGTCGCCCCACCCTTTCAATTCAAGGAATCAAGACATGAGCGACGTTCAGCAACGCATCGACGACCTGGTGAAGAACAACCGCGTGGTGCTCTTCATGAAGGGCAGTGCGCAGTTCCCGATGTGCGGCTTCTCCGGCCGCGCCATCCAGATCCTCAAGGCCTGCGGCGTGAACGACCTCAAGACCTTCAACGTGCTGGAAGACGAGGAAGTGCGCCAGGGCATCAAGGAATACGCCAGCTGGCCCACCATTCCGCAGCTCTACATCGGTGGCGAGTTCATCGGCGGCTCGGACATCATGATGGAGATGTACGAGAGCGGCGAGCTGCAGCAGGTCCTGGGCGGCCAGTGAGCCGGACACCGGAGCAGCGCCCTGTGCAGCGCCTGATCGTGGGCATCAGCGGTGCCAGCGGGGCGGCCTACGGGCTGCAGCTGCTGCGCCGCTGCCGCGAGCTGGGCGTTCACACGCACCTCATCGCGACGCCGGCGGGCCTGCTCAATGTCCACCACGAGCTGGGCCTGAGCCGCGACGCGCTGGAAGCGGAGGCGAGCGAGGCACATGCGCCCGGGGACATCGGGGCCTGCGTGGCCAGCGGCAGCTTTGACGCCGCCGCCATGGTGGTGGCGCCCTGCTCCATGAAGACGCTCGCGGCCGTCGCCCACGGCTTCGGGGACAACCTCCTCACCCGCGCCGCCGACGTCACGCTCAAGGAGCGCCGGCGGCTGCTGCTGATGGTGCGCGAGACGCCGTTCAACCTCGCCCACCTGCGCAACATGACCGCCGTGACCGAGATGGGCGGCATCATCTTCCCGCCGCTGCCGGCCTTCTACCTGAAGCCGCAGAGCGTGGACGAACTGGTGGCGGAAGGCGTCGAACGTGTGCTGGATCTCTGCGGCATCGCGGGCGCCGAGCCCCGGCGCTGGCAGGGTCTGCGCGACGCCCGCTGACGCTGCACCTCAGCGCTCGCCCGGCATCAGCCACTTGCGGCGGGCGCCGAGCACCGCATTGGGATACTCCGGCCGGCCGCGGCTGCCGTTGTAGCGGCCGAGCGCCATGAAGAGATCGCCCTTCTCGCGGTCCAGGTAGTGCCGCATGATCACGCAGCCGAAGCGCAGGTTCGTCTGCATGTGGAAGAGCCTCGACTCCTGCCCATCGCCGATGAGGCGCGCCCAGAAGGGCATCACCTGCATGTAGCCGCGCGCCCCGACGACGCTGATGGCGTACTTGCGGAAACCGCTTTCCACCTCGACGAGACCCAGCACCAGGCTGGGCTCCAGGCCGGCGCGCGTGGCTTCGTACCAGAGCGTCTCCAGGAACTCGATGCGCGTCTGTGCCTCGGTCTTGCGCGGCCGCAGGCGGTCGCTCATCGTGCCGAGCCAGCGCAGATAGGCCAGCCGGTCGTCGATCTTCTCGAAGCGGGGGCGCGGCGGCGCGCCGTTGCGGATCGCGGCGGACAGTGCCGAACGCACCGAGTCCGCCAGCGGCTCCTCGACCTGGGCGCCCGCCCAGGCGCGCCCCGCAGGCAGCAGACTCAACAGCGATGCAGCAAGAAGGCCGCGCCGGGCGCGGGATGCTGGCTGCACCGGCACCTCAGGCCTTCAGACGGGCCTGCAGATGCGCGACCACCTCCGCCAGCGCCAGCTTGGTGGCCTCGGCATCACGGCGGCCCTGGTACTCGACCTGCCCTTCCTTGAGACCGCGGTCCGACAGCACCACGCGGTGCGGCACGCCGATCAGCTCCCAGTCCGCGAACATGGCGCCGGGCCGCTCACCGCGGTCGTCCAGCAGCACATCGACGCCCAGGGCCGGGAGCTGCTCGTACAGCTGCTGCGCGGCGGCCTTGACCTCCTCGCTGCGGTCCATGCCGATGGGGCAGATCGCCACGGTGAAGGGCGCGATGGCATCCGGCCAGATGATGCCGCGCTCGTCATGGTTCTGCTCGATGGCGGCGCCCAGGATGCGGGTCACGCCGATGCCGTAGCAGCCCATCTCGAAGGGCTTGGGCTTGCCGGTCTCGTCCAGGAAGGTCGCGTTCATCGCGGCCGAGTACTTGGTGCCGAGGTAGAACACATGACCCACCTCGATGCCACGCTGGATGGCGAGCTGGCCCTTGCCGTCGGGCGAGGGGTCGCCTGCAACGACGTTGCGGATGTCCGCCACCAAGTCGGGCTCGGGCAGGTCGCGGCCCCAGTTGGCACCGGTGAAGTGGAAGTCGGCCTCGTTGGCGCCGCAGACGAAGTCGGCCATCTGCGCGACGGTGCGATCCGCCACGATCTTCACGGGCTGCTTCAGGCCGATGGGGCCCAGGTAGCCGGGCTTGCAGCCGAAGTGCGTGTCGATCTCGCCCACGGTTGCGAAACGGAAGCCGCCCTTGAGGCCGTCGATCTTGCCGGCCTTGACCTCGTTGAGCTCGTGATCGCCGCGCACCAGCAGCAGCCAGACCTGCGTCTTGACGACCTCACCATGCTCGTTGAGCTCGTCGGTGGCCAGCACGAGCGACTTGACCGTCTGCGACAGCGGCAGGCCCAGCAGGGCGGCGACGTCCTCGCAGGTGCTCTTGCCCGGCGTGGGCGTCTTGGCCAGCGCCTGGCCGGCGGCCGCGCGGCTCGCCAGCAGCGGCAGGGCCTCGGCCAGCTCGATATTGGCGGCGTAGTCGCTGTCAGGGCAGTAGACGATGGCGTCCTCGCCCGTCTCGGCGATCACCTGGAACTCATGCGAGCGGTCGCCACCGATGGCGCCGGTGTCGGCCGCGACGGCGCGGTACTCGAGGCCCAGGCGATCGAAGATCTGGCGGTAGGCCTGGAACATGTTCTCGTAGCTGCGGCCCGCGGATTCGACGTCACGGTCGAAGGAGTAGGCGTCCTTCATCGTGAACTCGCGGCCGCGCATCACGCCGAAGCGGGGGCGGCGCTCGTCACGGAACTTGGTCTGGATGTGATAGAAATTCTTGGGCAGCTGCTTGTAGGAACGCAGCTCCTGGCGCGCGATATCCGTCACCACCTCTTCGCTGGTGGGCTGGATGATGAAGTCGCGGCCATGGCGGTCCTTCACGCGCAGCAGCTCGGGGCCCATCTTGTCGAAGCGGCCCGTCTCCTGCCACAGCTCGGCCGGCTGCACCACGGGCATCAGCAGCTCGACGGCGCCGGCCCGGTTCATCTCCTCGCGGATGATGCCTTCCACCTTGCGGATCACGCGCAGACCCATGGGCATGTAGTTGTAGATGCCGGCGCCCAGGCGCTTGATCATGCCGGCTCGCATCATGAGCTTGTGGCTGACGACTTCAGCGTCGGCAGGGGCTTCCTTGAGCGTGGAGACGAAGAACTGAGTGGCTTTCATCGCGGAGACTGCAGGGTAAGAACCGGCAGCGCGCCTTCCTGGCACCCACCTGACAGCGGGCGCCCGGCTGGCGCGCCTGGGCTTGGGGTTAGCGAGGATCATGCAAGGGGCGAGGCCCGATGCAATAA
>JAYRMR010000017.1:0-93827 GCA_041912595.1 Burkholderiaceae bacterium | reverse complement strand
ATGGTGATCACTCCTCACACCCCCGCCCAGCTGTGGATATCTCGGGCAGGGTAGGTTGAACACCTGGGTCAAATTTCGGTCGGCAGAACCCTCGCGGGTGGGTCAAATTTCAGTCGGCGTCAACACTGCACGATGTTTCGACGCATTGCTTCTGCCTCGCGCACGCTCCGTGCCTTACGCAGCGCAATGGTCAGAGCTTTAGGGCGCACCTTCTGGCGATACTCGTGCAGTTTCAAAGCCAGCGGCATCGGCACATGGATCTTCCCTTCTGGTCCGATCTTGTCTCCGCGGTCATAGCCGTAGTCAGCACCCTTGGTACCGTACAGAAGAGTGACCAGTACGGACTGATGCTCGAGCGGGCGATCCTGATTGACGACGATCCATTCGTCCGGATTGAGAGGCAATGTGTCTATACGCCATGCCGCCGCTTCGGCTCGACGGATCGCCGTCTCCAGGATGGTTTCGGCGATCAGCCCTTCAGTGGCGCACTTCTCTTTGACACGCTGCAGCCACGCACCGATGACCTTTTGATCCGGGAACCCAAGGCGACGCTTGCCTTCCCTCGCCTTGCCTTTGCGTGCCTGAATCACCTTAGTTGCCGTCGCGCCGCTGCTGCGCGGGCTGTCTATCGTGAGCGTCTTCCGCACTTTGGGAATGCGAAATGGACTACGCAGTCCTTTGTCTACGGCCCACAACTGAAATGAGCAGGCGAGATCGACTCTGCAGTTGACTGTCTTGGCAGCAAGTGCTCGGTTGTCTTTCGACCAACTCCCCGACAGCATCTCACCTTGATATGACCGCACAAGGTCGATCAGGTACTCGGCCTTCAACGGGTCTTTCCCTCGTCGATGGCAGTACTCAAGGTAGTTCGCCAGCCACGCTGCGTAATCCTTCAATGTCGCAGCCGAAGGCGGAAGCGTCGCTGAGTCTTTGCCTCGCGAGGCGCGGCTCCATACGCCCAAACCGAGATCGATTAGGAACTGGTTGGCATGGCGGTGATAGCAAGGGCGGTGGTCAAGGATGAACGGCACGTGTGCCACACGTCCGAACCCCTTCTCTGAATCGCCCCGGATCAAGTAGACACCTTCGAGCCTCAATCTGAGGCCCAATAGGAGGTGCCATGAAGATCAGTCAACCCTACCCCGAAGAATTCAAGATTGAGGCGGTCAAGCAGATCACGGAGCGAGGCCACAAGGTGGCCGAGGTGTCATCGCGGATCGGCGTCAGCCAGCACAGCCTGTACAAGTGGATCAAGGTCTATGGCGTGCCCAAGCCGGAACTCCAGGCGCAAGCCTCGCAGGCCGAAGAGCTGCGCCGCCTGAAGGCTGAGCTCAAGCGCGTGACCGAGGAGCGCGACATCCTAAAAAAGGCCGCAGCGTACTTTGCCAAGCAGTCCGGGTGAAGTACGCGTTCATCAAGCGCCACGAGCAGCAGCACAGCGTGCGGCGCATGTGCAAGGTGATGCAGGTGCACCCCAGCGGCTACTACGCCTGGAAGGCCGAGCCACAGAGCCCGAGGGCCAAAGACGACCAGCGTCTGACGGGCCTGCTCAAGCAGGCCTGGCTGGAGAGCGGCGGCGTGTACGGCTATCGCAAGTTGACGCTGGACATGCGCGACCTGGGCGAGCGCTGCGGCAAGCATCGCGTGGCGCGGCTGCTCAAGCTCGAAGGGCTGCGCTCGCAGACGGGCTATCGGCGCCGGCCCGGCGCGCGCGGCGGCAAGCCTGCCGTGGTTGCGCCAAACCATCTGCAACGCCAGTTCACGACGACCGAGCCGAATCAGTCCTGGGTGACCGACATCACCTACATCCGGACCCACGAGGGCTGGCTGTACTTGGCCGTCGTGGTCGATCTGTTCTCGCGCCAGGTGGTGGGCTGGTCCATGGGCAGCCGCATCGACACTAGTCTCGTCTTGGATGCACTGCTGATGGCGTTGTGGCGGCGCCAGCCGCAGCAGCCGGTCATGGTGCACTCAGATCAGGGCTGTCAGTTCACAGGGCACGAGTGGCAGACGTTCCTGCGCGATCACAATCTGGTCAGCAGCATGAGCCGGCGCGGCAACTGCCACGACAACGCCGTGGCCGAGAGTTTCTTCCAACTGCTCAAGCGCGAGCGCATCCGTCGGCAAATCTATGCGACCCGCAACGATGCGCGGGCCGATGTCTTCAACTACATCGAGATGTTCTACAACCCCAAGCGGCGTCACGGGACGGCCGGCGGCACTTCGCCGGTAGAGTTCGAACGACGCCATTCCCAAGGGCTCACGGGTGTCTAGGAAACCCGGGGCGATTCACTCTTCAAGAAAACCGGGGGACGCGTATACGACTCGGTACGGATAGTCTGCCGCCTTATCCGTAGTGTGATTTTCGACTTCCATGTAGTCGGATCATACGCCAGTCCATTTTGCATCAAGTGCTTTCCCGGCTTCCGCATAGCGTAGACATGCTCGGTGAACGCGACGCCATGGCGGCGCAGGCATTGGGTGGCGAGGGTTTCGCTGACGTGGGAGGACTTCTTGGACATGCGCAGACGGTCGCGATCAAGGCAAGCCCGGAAGTGTGCCTCAGCGTCGCAGCCCGCCCTGACGAATTTCACCTCCACATCAATTAATTGCTGTCATACAATAATTTCAGACTCTGGACCGATCGATGGCTGCCTCTCCAAGCCCGCATTCCGCGCCGCCCGCCGGCCCCTTCTCGATGAAGGGCCTGGCGCGTGCCGTGCAGATCCTGGCCCTGCTCGGGGCCTGCGGGCTGCTGCAGTACGCCGTCCAGCTGGCTTGGGCGCCGGGGCTGATGATCGAGTACGTGCTGCACGAGGTCATGCCCGAGCTGCCCTACCGCACGCCCGACGGGCTGACGCTGGCCGTGCTGTGGGTCTCGCTGAGCCTGCCGCTGGTGGCCGGGCTGATGCTGCTGTGGCATGTGTGGCGGCTCTTCGGGCACTACGCGGCCGGCCGTGTGTTCGACCTCGCCTCGGTGCGCCACCTGCAATGGCTGGGCTGGGGCCTTCTGACGCTGGCGGCGGCGCGCCCCCTGAGCCACACCCTGGCCGTGCTGGCCCTGAGCTGGCACAACCCGCCGGGGCAGCGCCAGCTGCTGGTCGCTATCAACTCGGACCACTACGCCCTGCTGATGTTGGGCCTCGTGCTCGTGGCCATGGCGCGCATCATGCGCGAGTCCGTGCGGGTGGCGCAGGAGAACGCGGAGTTCGTCTGATGCCCATCGTCGTCACCCTGGACCTCATGCTGGCCCGCCGCAAGATGCGCTCCAAGGAGCTGGCGGAGCGGGTGGGCATCACCGAGGCCAATCTCTCGCTGCTGAAGTCCGGCAAGGTCAAGGGCGTGCGCTTCGACACCCTGGCCCGCATCTGCCGCGAGCTGGACTGCCAGCCCGGCGAGCTGCTGGCCTACGAGCCCGGCCCCGAGCCGATCGACCCCGACGAATCCGCCTGAGCACCGACCGCGCCTGCCGATGGAACACGCCTCGCTCCCCGCCCCGCCCCGCCGGTGGCCGCTGACTCTGCTGGTCATCTCGCTGCATGCGATCCTGCTGGGCGGCCTGCAATGGGGGCTCTCGAAGCGCCGGGCGGAGCCGGCCCCCGAGGCGAGGCGCGTCACCGTGCTGCTGCTGCCCGATCGCCGGGTGCAGGCCGTGACGCCGCCCGTGACGGCCCGCCCCGTCACCGAGCGCCGCGCCATCGATCGCCCGGCGCCGCCCGACGCCCCGCCCCGCACGTCCCCCACGCCGCAGCCGACCGAGGCCCCGCCGCCACCGGCCACCACCGCGGAAGTGCCGGCGAGCCTCGCGCTGCCGTCCACGCCCGCCGCGTCCGGGCCTCGCGAACGCCTGCTGGACAGCGCTGCCACGCGCAACGCGCTGCGGCAATCCGCGCATGAGCCGCTCAGCGCCGAGCGCCACGCGGAAGCGCAGGGCCAGGAGGTCGGCGTGAGCAGCAGTGAGAAGCTGGGGCGCAAGATCCAGCAGGCCGGCTACGGCGACTGCGGCAAGGGCCAGTACGCCGGGGGCGGCATGGGCCTGCTGAGCGCCCCCTTCTACCTGCTGGCCGAGGCCAGCGGCAAGTGCGCCAAGGGCAATCCGCCGCCGGCCGCACCGCCGCCGCCGGAACCCAGCGGACGCAAGGGCGCGCACGCCTCGATGCGGGACCGCTGAGCCTCAGCCGGCCGTGCGCTCGGCGCGCTGCTCCTCCAGCTTGCGCAGCACCCCGCGCTGCACCTTGCCCGTGGTGGTCATGGGCAGGGCCTCGATGAACTCGATCTCTTTGGGGTATTCGTAGGGCGCGAGCTGCCCCTTCACCAGGGACTGCAGCGCCTCGACGAGGGCCGCGTCGCCCACATGGCCCGGCGCCAGCACGACGAAGGCCTTCACCAGCGCACCACGTTCGACATCCGGCTTGGGCACCACCGCCGCATTGGCGACGGCCGGATGCTTGACGAGGCAGTTCTCGATCTCGCTCGGGCCGATGCGGTAGCCGGCGGACTTGAAGACGTCGTCGCTGCGCCCCTGGTACCAGAGATAGCCCTCGGCATCCATCACCGCCGTGTCCCCCGTTCGGCACCAGCTGTCCGCCGGGTCGCCCGTGAACTTGGCGGCGGTAGCGTCGTCGCGCCGCCAGTAGCCCAGGAAGAAGACGGGATCCGGGTCGCCGTGCACATCGCGCCGGTGCACCGCCACATCGCCCGGCACGCCCGGGGGGCAGGTCTTGCCTGCGTCGTCGATCACCGCCACGCGGTGCCCCGGATAGGCGCGCCCCATGCTGCCCGGCCGCGCGGGCCACAGGCGGCTGCAGTTGCCCACCACGTAGTTGATCTCCGTCTGCCCGAACATCTCGTTGACGGTGACACCCAGCGCGTCCTCGCACCAGCGGAAGACCGCATCGCCCACAGCTTCACCGGCGCTCATCACGGCCGCCAGCTGCAGGCGGTAATGCCGGCGCGGCTCGGGCACGGCCTTCATCATGGCCTTGAGCGCCGTCGGGAAGAGGAAGGTGTGCGTCACGCCGTGGCGCTGCATCAGATCGAAGGCGCGCTGCGGCGAGAAGCGGCCCTGGAAGGCCACGATCGGGCGACCGAAGTAGAGCGTGGGCAGCAGCGCGTCCATGAGGCCGCCGGTCCAGGCCCAGTCGGCGGGAGACCAGAACACGGCCTCGCTGCGGCGGCTCGCATCGAAGGGATCGAAGCCGAACCAGTTCTGGCTGGCCACGAAGCCGCTGAGGTTGCCGATGAGCGCCCGCTGCGGGATGAGCGCGCCCTTGGGCGGCCCGGTGGTGCCACTGGTGTAGATCAGGACGGCCGCCGCGTCGGCGTGGGTGGCCAGGGCGGTGAAGCGCGCGTCCTCGGCCTGCAGCGCGTCCATCCAGGCGCTCTCGCCGGCGCCGGCGCCCTCGCCCACCGCGATGAGCTCGCGCAGGGCCGGGCAGCTGTCGCGCAGGCCGCGCAAGGCGGGCAGCACGCTGCCCTCGGCGATGGCGAGCACGGCGCCGCTGTCCTGCAGCCGGTACTGCAGGGCCTCGGGGCCGAAGAGCAGGGACAGCGGCACCGCCACCGCGCCCAGCTGGTGGATGGCGATGTGGGCGACGGCCGTCTCGAAGCGCTGAGGCAGGATCAGGGCCACGCGCTCGCCCGCCCGCACGCCGCGTCGCGCGAGCGCGTTGGACAGCCGGTTCGCCGCCCGCTGCAGCTGACCGTAGCTGTAGCAGGCGCGGCTGCCGCTTTCGCCCTCGAAGATCACGGCCGGCGCATCGGGCGTCTCCCGGGCCCAGCGGCCGCAGCAGGCCTCGGCCAGGCTGAAGTCCGGCGGCACCTGCCAGCGAAAGCCCGCATGCAGCGCCGCCCAGGCATCCCCCGCGATTTCCGGGGACCGCCCACGTTCGGCGGCAGCGTCCAGGACCTGGGCCATGGGCCCTCCTTGCGTCAAGCGATCGAGCGTTGGATGCTAGCGAGCGGCTCCGTCGCGGCGCTCATGGATTCCCCGAGGCCCGGCGGCCTACACTTCCTCTTTTGCACCCGCAGCCTCCGCTCCTGCCCCGCGATCATGAAGATCTTCCACAATCCCCGCTGCTCCAAGTCCCGCGAAGCCCTTGCGTTGCTGCAGGAGGCCGGCCAGGCGCCCGAGGTCATCGAGTACCTCAAGACCCCGCCCGATCTCGGCACGCTGAAGGCACTGGTGCGCCAGCTGGGCCTGCCCGTGCGCGAGCTGCTGCGCAGCAGCGAGGCCGTCTATGAGGAGCTGGGCCTGTCCGACCCCTCGCTCGGCGACGACCAGCTGCTCGACGCCCTCCTGCACCACCCGCAGCTGCTGCAGCGCCCCATCGTCGTGCGTGGCGAGCAGGCGCTCATCGCACGCCCGCCGGAGCGGCTCAAGGCCTGGCTCTGAAGCTTTCCGGCCGCGCCGGGGTCAGGTCTTGCCCAAGGCCTGGAGCGCCTCGCCGCTGAGGCGGCAGATGCGCCAGTCCGGCATCACCGTGGCGCCCATGCCCTCATAGAAGCCGATGGCGCGCTGGTTCCAGTCCAGCACGCTCCATTCGAAGCGCCCGCAGCCGCGGGCCACGGCCAGCTGCGCCAGATGCGTCAGCAGCTGCCGCCCCAGGCCCGTGCCTCGGTGCGCGGGCTGCACGTAGAGATCTTCCAGGTAGAGCCCGGGCTGGGCCAGGAAGGTCGAGAAATTGTGGAAGAAGAGCGCGAAGGCCACGACCTGGCCGCTGTCGTCCTCGGCCACGATGGCCTCGGCCTTGGGCTGCGGGCCGAACAGATGCGGCCGCAGCCGCTCCTCGTCCACCTGCAGCAGGTGAGTGAGCTGTTCGAAGTCCGCCAGCTCGCGGATGAGGCCGACGATGGCCGTGAGGTCGCGGGGCTCGGCGGGGCGGATGGGGAAGGTCTGTGTCTGCATGGCGGGATTCTGGCCGAGCCCGGCGCCGCCGGGGGCGGCCACCGGATCCGCGGGGCTTGTCCCGGCCCGGACAGCAGCCCCTGCCGCAAACCGCTAGAGTCGCCGCCATGAACACCGCCACCGCCTACCCCGAGCGCCGCCCCTTCCGCAGCGACATGCACCTGCTGCGCGGCCTGCACCACCATGTGCTGCACTGGGGCGATGCCTCGATGGAGACGCCCGAGCGCCCGCTGCTGGTGATGCTGCACGGCTGGATGGACGTGGGGGCGTCCTTCCAGTTCGTGGTCGACGCCCTGCCCTCGGACCGCCACGTGGTGGCCATGGACTGGCGCGGCTTCGGGCTCAGCGACTGGACGGCCAGCGACGCCTACTGGTTCCCCGACTACCTGGGCGACCTCGACGCCCTGCTGGACGCCGTCAGCCCCGGCCGCCCCGTGGACCTGCTGGGCCACAGCATGGGCGGCAATGTGGTGATGAGCTATGCCGGCGTGCGGCCGGAGCGCATCCGGCGGCTGGTCAACCTCGAAGGCTTCGGCCTGCCCGAGACCTCGCCGGAGGCCGCGCCGCAGCGTCTGAAGCAATGGCTGGACGAACTGAAGGAGCCGCAGCAGCTCAAGACCTACGACAGCCTGGAGGCGGTGGCGCAGCGGCTCATGAAGACCAATCCGCGCCTCTCACCCGCCAAGGCCGCGTGGCTGGCGCCGCACTGGTCGGAGCAGCGCGACGGGGCGTTCCACATCCTGGGCGACCCGGCGCACAAGCGCACCAACCCCGTCCTGTACCGCAAGGCCGAGGCCCTCGCCTGCTGGCAGGCCATCCAGGCCCCGACGCTGTGGGTGGAAGGCGCCCAGACCCAGCTGAGCCAGTGGTGGGGCGATCGCTACCCGCGCGAGGACTTCGAGGCCCGCCTCGCCCTCGTGCCGCAGCTGCAGCGCGCCCGCCTGGACGACGCCGCCCACATGCTGCACCACGACCAGCCTGAAGCGCTGGCCGCGGTGCTGGAGCAGTTCCTGCACTGAGTTAGGCCGACACCACCGCGCCAGCGGGCCACCCCGCACGGCGCCTGAGGATCCGGCTTTGCCGGTCCTACACGCGCGCCCCGCTGGGGGGCCGGCGAAGCCGGTAGGGGGGGGTCACGGACTCACGGTCGCCTTGACAGTGAGCGCACTGTACGTGGCATAGGCTTGCACCCCCACGTAGTAGGTGCCCGCCACCGGCGAGTTGACCGTGCAGGTCTCCGTGCTGGTGGACCCATCGGACTTGCAGGCATAGCTGCTCGTCGTGGGCTTCTGGCCGGCGCCGACGAAGAGGTCGGCGTCACCATTGCTGCCGGCGAGATTGACGACGAGCTTGGTGCTGCCCGCCGGGACCTGGATGGTGTAGTAGGTCCAGGTGCCCGTGGACGCCGACTGGTTGCCCAGGGCCACGCCGCTGGTCAGCGGGATGGTCGAAGGCGTGGTGCCGGCGCTCAGCGTGCCCTTCATCGCGTAGTAGCCCAGGGAGCTGTACTTGGAGAAGCCGTTCTGCGGCGTGCCCTCGGCCCCGCCCTGGATGACGAGCTTGTAGTCGCCGGCCGCCAGGCTCAGGTTGACGAACTCCGCCGAGCGGTTCACCGAGAGGTTGCTGCGCGCCACCTGCGTGCCGGCGGCGGTGGTGATCGTGGCGTCCACATCCAGCATGCGCAGGTACTCGATGGGATCGATGCGCAGGTTCAGCGTGCCGGCGCTGGCGAGGCTGAAGGTGAAGACGTCGGTATCGGTGTTGCGCTCGATCTGGCCCCAGTTGTCGGCCGGGTTGATCTCGCCGCCCGTGCGCAGGGCCAGGGGCTTGCCGTTGACGTTGTCGTCCGCCATATAGGGCACGCCCTCGTCGACCGTCATGATCCTGAGGTCGTCTTCCTGGTTGTTGGCCGTGCTGTATTCGCCCTTGCTCCAGGTGAAGAGCTGGTTGGTCCAGGAGGCGCCCATCCAGTAGTTGCCCATGATGGGCCCCCATTGGTAGGCCGGGATGCCCTCGTAATACTCGCCGCCGGTGCCGCCGCCGTCGTGCAGCATGCCCATCTGATGGCCGACCTCATGCGCGCCGGTCATGCCGATGCCGTAGCCGTAGTCGAAGCCGCTGGCCGGGTTGCGGTAGAGCGTGCCGGCCGAGGTGGTGCCGAAGGAGTGGACGGGCGCGAAGCTGCGGCCATCCTGGTTGACGAAGTTGATGATGCCGGTGCGCAGCACGCTGGACGCCTTGGCCGCGTCATAGACCGCCTTGTTGGTCGTGACGTTGAGCTGCAGCATCGAGTACTGGTCCGCCACCGACTGCCAGGCCCGGTACATGTTCTCCTTGGTCACGCCGTTGAGCGGCGTGCTGCCGCTCATCACCGCCGCGGTGTTCAGGTAGAAGACATAGGGGCTGCCGGGCTTGCTCTCGAGCTTGGTGACGTCCTGGTTGTTGTAGGGGCCGATGTGGGGCGCCTGGCGCAGGGCCATCGGGCTGTAGACCGGGTGCGCCGCGGCGATCTGGGCCAGGCTGGCGGTGCTGCGGTTGCTGCGCTGGAAGTCCTCGTCGAGGTCGGGGTAGACGCGGCTCAGCGGCACGGGCTTGACGCTGACCACGCCGCGCGCGTCGGTGCTGTATTCCCAGGCCTTCTTCTGGCCGTGCAGGACGAGGAAGCCGCGCAGGGACTTGCCGTCGCCCTTGAGGAAGAAGACCGAATCCTCGCTGTCGCGGTGGCGGCCCGAGACGGACACCCGGCCGCCCTGCTCGAAGAAGTCCCGCACCAGCACGGGCAGCGAGGTGCCGTCGGCGGTCTGCACGCTCAGGGCTTGGCGCCCCTGGTGCTGCTGGCGGAGGGTCTGGATCAGCGCGTCGGCGCTGCCGAGTTCGGCACCGTCGGCCGCCAGGACCGGCGCCACGGCGCCGAGGGACAGAGCCAGCAGCGCGATCAGGCGCGGCGTGCGGGTCGAGGGAACTGCGCGGGAAGTGAACTTACGCTTCATGGACGATCTCTCAGGGTGGAGATGCGGCAGGGCCGCGGTGAAGCGTCGCAACGGAGTACAGCCGGCCATTGCGGCGCCGGAACAGGCCCCGCACATCCGCCGCGGATACAGCCGGCATGCGGGCCCCATATCCACTATCGCCAGTGGGGGCAAGCTACCCAAGTGTCAGGCTTGACAGCCGTGGCAACCCTGATCCGCCTCCTGCGCGAAGGCTGGGCGCCCGGGCGGGCTCAGTCGCCGGCGTCGTCGCGGTGGTCGTCGTCCAGGCGCGCCATCAGCCAGGCATAGAGCGCGACGATCAGCAGATAGCCGATCAATGCCCCCTGGGACGCCACCCAGAAGCTGAAGGGCCAGCCGAAGAAGGTGAAGCTGAGGTCCCGGGCGAACCAGGTCAGGCCGAAACTCAGCAGCGTCCATCCCGCCAGCAGCACCAGCGTGAGGCGGCGCGCGGCCTGCCAGTAGCGCCGGTGGAGGCGCTCGCGGGCGGGGGGCAGGGGCTGGTGCAGGGGGTCCATGGGGCGGGGCGTCCGGTGCGCAGTGTGCCTCAGCCGGCGCCCGCCCGGCATCCGGGCGCCCCCTGCTTGCGTCGAGCCGCCCGGGAATCGCCCGTCGACAGCTTAAAATAGCCGGTTGCTCAAAAGACCCAGCCCGGCCATGCCGCTGCCAGAGCCGCAGCGCCCCGCCCGGGCGGCACCATCAGGATCCGTCATGGACATCGAACGCATCAATCAAATCGGCACGACCCTCGCCGACCTCATAGCGCGTACCGACGCGCTAAGGGGGTATCTTTGACTACGACCGCAAATCCCTGCGTCTGAACGAAGTCAATGCGGCGCTGGAGAACCCCAACGTCTGGAACGAGCCCAAGCGCGCCCAGGAGCTGGGCAAGGAGAAGCGCTCGCTGGAGCAGGTGGTCGAGACCATCAACTACCTGACCAGCAATCTCTCCGACAACTCCGAGCTGTTCGAGATGTCCAAGGCGGACCAGGACTTCGCCGGCCTGGAGGCCATCGAGGCCGATGCCGCCAAGCTGACCGAGAAGGTCGAGGAGCTCGAGTTCCGCCGGATGTTCAACAACCCGGCCGACCCGAGCAACTGCTTCATCGACATCCAGGCCGGTGCCGGCGGCACCGAGGCCTGCGACTGGGCCGGCATGCTGCTGCGCCAGTACCTCAAGTACTGCGAGCGCAAGGGCTTCACGACCACGATGGAAGACGAGACGCCGGGCGACGTGGCCGGCCTCAAGAGCGCGACCATCAAGGTGGAGGGCGAGTACGCCTTCGGCCTGCTGCGCACCGAGACCGGCGTGCACCGCCTCGTGCGCAAGAGCCCCTTCGACTCCTCGGGCGGCCGCCACACCTCGTTTGCCTCGCTGTTCGTCTATCCGGAAATCGATGACTCGATCGAGATCGACATCAACCCGGCCGATGTGCGCACCGACACCTTCCGCGCCTCCGGCGCCGGCGGTCAGCACATCAACAAGACGGACTCTGCCGTCCGTCTGACCCACATCCCGACGGGCATCGTGGTGCAGTGCCAGGATGGTCGCTCGCAGCACAGCAACCGGGACGTCGCCTGGCGCCGCCTGCGTTCGCGCCTGTACGACCATGAGATGAAGAAGCGCATGGCCGAGCAGCAGAAGCTCGAGGACACCAAGACGGACGTGGGCTGGGGTCACCAGATCCGTTCCTACGTGCTGGACCAGAGCCGCATCAAGGACCTGCGCACCAACGTGGAAGTCTCCAACACCCAGAAGGTGCTGGACGGCGACCTGGATGCCTTCATCACCGCGTCCCTTAAACAAGGCGTTTGAAGAGGCTCCCCCCCTGCTGGCTTCGCCAGCCTTGCAGGCCGCGCTGGGCCAGAGGCCCAGCCCTTTGGTAGGCACAATCGCGGTGCGATTGTGTCCGACCAAAGCCCCCTCGAGGGGGCGCCCCGGCTGCCCGGCAAAGCCGGATCAGCGGGGCCTGCTGGGGAATGCGGGTTGGGGCGTGCCGAGAGGCGCGTCTCGCCCGACTGAATGACAACAGCCTGGGGCCACGAGCCCTGGGCCATCGACACACATACCGAGGAAGTCCGCCATGATGCGTGAAGGCACCGCCGCACTGATCCGCCGCGAAGACTACGTGGCTCCGGCCTACTGGATCCGCACCGTCGACCTGACGTTCGACCTGGACCCGGCGAAGACGCTGGTCACCAGCAAGATGAAGGTCGAGCGCAACGCCGCCGTGCCGCACGGCCCGCTGCGTCTGCATGGCGAGGAGCTGAACCTGCTGCGCGTGCTGATCGACGGCGAGAGCGTGTCCTTCCGCCAGGAAGGCCATGAGCTGATCATCGAGAGCGCCCCGGACGCCGACTTCGCCCTCGAGATCCGCAACACCTGCGCGCCCGAGAAGAATACCTCGCTGTCGGGCCTGTACACCTCCGGTGGCGGCTTCTTCACGCAGTGCGAGGCCGAGGGCTTCCGTCGCATCACCTACTTCCTGGACCGCCCGGACGTCATGGCCGTCTACACGGTCACGCTGCGTGCCGACAAGGCCAAGTACCCCGTGCTGCTCTCCAACGGCAATCTGCTGGAGACCGCCGAACTGGACAACGGCCGCCATCTGGCCAAGTGGCACGACCCCTTCCCCAAGCCCAGCTACCTGTTCGCGCTGGTCGCGGCGGACCTGGTCTCGCGCGAGCAGCGCATCCGCACCCGCGCGGGCAAGGACCATCTGCTGCAGGTCTACGTGCGCCGCGGTGATCTCGAGAAGACCGAGCACGCGATGAACAGCCTCGTCGCCTCCATCGTCTGGGACGAGGCCCGCTTCGGCCTGCCGCTGGACCTGGAGCGCTTCATGGTGGTCGGCGTGTCCGACTTCAACATGGGCGCCATGGAGAACAAGGGCCTGAACATCTTCAACACCAGCGCCCTGCTGGCCTCGCCGGCCACGGCGACGGACGCCGACTTCTCGCGCATCGAGTCCATCGTCGCCCACGAGTACTTCCACAACTGGACCGGCAACCGCGTCACCTGCCGCGACTGGTTCCAGCTGTCGCTGAAGGAAGGCCTGACCGTGTTCCGCGACCAGGAATTCAGCATGGACATGGCCGCCGCGCCGAGCGCCCGTGCCGTCTGCCGCATCCAGGACGTGCGCCAGCTGCGCGCCGTTCAGTTCCCCGAGGACTCCGGCGCCATGGCCCATCCGGTGCGCCCGGACTCCTACGTCGAGATCAACAACTTCTACACCCCGACCGTCTACGAGAAGGGTTCGGAAGTCGTCCGCATGTACCAGACGCTGGTCGGCCGCAAGGGCTTCGAGGCCGGCATCAAGCTGTACTTCGAGCGCCATGACGGCCAGGCCGTGACCTGCGACGACTTCGCCGCCGCCATCGCCGACGCCAACCCCGGCTCGGCCCTGAGCACGCGTCTGGAAGCCTTCAAGCGCTGGTACGCCCAGTCCGGCACGCCCCGCGTGCAAGCCCGCGGCCACTACGACGCCGCCGCCCAGACCTTCACGCTGACGCTCAAGCAGCACCACCCCGCCACGCCCGGCCAGCCGTCCAAGCTGCCGCAGGTCATCCCCGTGACGATGGGCCTGCTGGGCCGCGAGGGTCAGGTCTTGCCTCTGCAGCTGCAGGGCGAGGCCGCCCCGGTCGGCACCGAGCGCGTGCTGGTGCTGGACGAGGCCGAGCAGACCTTCGTGTTCACCGGCGTGAGCACCGAGCCGGTGCCCTCGCTGCTGCGCGGCTTCTCCGCGCCCGTGGTGCTGGACGACGGCCTGAGCGACGCCGAGCTGCTGGTGCTGCTGAAGCATGACGCCGACGCCTTCAACCGCTGGGAAGCCAGCCAGCGCCTGGCGCTGAACCGCATCCTGCAGGCCGTGCGCACCGGCGAGGCCCTGGTGCTGGACGCCGACTACATCGAGGCCATGCGCGCCGTGCTGCGCGATCCGCAGCTGGATGCCGCCTTCAAGGAGCTGGCCCTCACGCTGCCGGGCGAAGGCTATGTGGCCGAGCAGCTCGACGTGGTGGATCCGCAGGAGATCCACGCTGCCGTCGAGGCCGCCTACCAGCAGCTGGCCGCTGCCCTGGCGGACGACTGGGCCGCGGCCTACGAGGCCCATCAGGTCAAGGCCGGCTACGAGCCGAGCCCGGTGCAGTCGGGCCAGCGCGCCCTGTCCAACCTGGCCCTGTCCATGCTGGTGCTCCACGCCACGCGCACGGGCGACACCGTGTGGCCCGGCCGCGCCTACCAGCGCTTCAAGGACGCCACCAACATGACCGAGCGCCTGGGCGCCCTCGCCGCGCTGGTGAATGCGCACGCCGAGCTGGCCGAGCCCGCGCTGCAGCGCTTCCATGCGCTGTTCAAGCATGAGGCCCTCGTCGTGGACAAGTGGTTCGCCCTGCAGGCCCGCGCGAGCGAGGACGGCGGCAAGACCTTTGCCCGGGTCAAGCAGCTGCTGCAGCACCCGGACTTCACGCTGAAGAACCCGAACCGCGCCCGCAGCCTGCTGGCCTCGCTGTGCATGTTCAACCCCGCCGCCTTCCACCGCAGCGACGCCGCCGGCTACGTGCTGTGGGCCGAGCAGGTGCTGGCGCTCGACGGCATCAACCCGCAGCTGGCCGGCCGCGTGGCCCGCGCCATGGACCGCTGGACGGTGCTGGCCGAGCCCTACCGCAGCGCCGCCCGCGAGGCCATCGCCCGCGTGGCCGCCAAGCCCGAGCTGTCCAACGATGTGCGCGAGATCGTGGAACGCGCGCTCGCCTCCGACGGCAGCGCGGCCTAAGCAGCGACCTCCTCCACAAACCAAGGCAATTCCATGACCCGTCGCATCAGCCTCACCCAGTACCTGATCGAGCAGCAGCGCCAGCACGGCCACATCCCGCAGGAGCTGCGCCTGCTGATCGAAGTCGTGGCCCGCGCCTGCAAGCGCATCGCCATCAGCGTCAACAAGGGCGCCCTGGGCGACGTGCTGGGCACCGCCGGCAGCGAGAACGTGCAGGGCGAGGTCCAGAAGAAGCTGGACATCATCGCCAACGAGGTGCTGATCGAGGCCAACGAGTGGGGCGGCCACCTGGCGGCCATGGCCTCCGAGGAAATGGAAGGCATCTACCTGGTGCCCAACCGTTTCCCGCAGGGCGAGTACCTCCTGATGTTCGACCCGCTGGATGGCTCGTCCAACATCGACGTCAACGTGTCGATCGGGACCATCTTCTCGGTGCTCAAGAAGCCCGAGGGCAGCAAGGGCATCAGCGAGGACGACTTCCTGCAGCCCGGCAGCGCGCAGGCGGCGGCTGGCTACTGCGTCTATGGCCCGCAGACGACGCTGGTGCTGACCGTCGGTGACGGCGTGGCGATGTTCACGCTGGACCGCGAGCAGGGCAGCTTCGTGCTGACGCAGGAAGACGTGAAGATCCCCGAGGACACCAAGGAGTTCGCGATCAACATGTCGAACATGCGCCACTGGGACGCCCCGGTGAAGCGCTACATCGACGAGTGCCTCGCCGGCCAGGAAGGCCCGCGCGGCAAGAACTTCAACATGCGCTGGATCGCCTCCATGGTGGCCGACGTGCACCGCATCCTCACCCGCGGCGGCGTGTTCATGTACCCCTGGGACAAGCGCGAGCCCCACAAGGCCGGCAAGCTGCGCCTGATGTACGAGGCCAACCCGATGGCCTTCCTCGTGGAGCAGGCCGGCGGCGCCGCCACCAACGCCCGCGAACGCATCCTGGACCTGAAGCCGGGCCAGCTGCATGAGCGCGTCTCGGTGGTGCTCGGCTCCAAGAACGAGGTGGAACGCATCACTCGCTATCATCTGGAGACTTGACACCACGTTGACGTGGGGGAGACGCCAGATGGATCCGCTGAGCACCCCGAAGGCACAGAGCCCGGAGCAGGAATGGACGGGCCTCCTGGAGGACGTCCCGCTGGCCTGCCGGCTCTGGCTCTCGAATCTGGTCCAGGAACAGGCACCGGTCCTGGCCACGGAGTTCTACGCGGTCATGATGAACCACCCGCAGGCCCAGACCTTTCTGGATCACCATGTCGTGGAGCAGCGGCTCACGCAGTCCATGCAGCAATGGGTGCTGAGCCTGTTCCGGCATCCGGCAGTCGACGTGGGAGCGCTCGTTGCGCAACAGCGGCATGTGGGCGAGGTCCATGCCCGCGTCCAGCTCCCGATCCACCTGGTGGCGCGCGGCGCCCGGCAACTCAAGCGCAGCCTCTTCGCTGCGCTGCTGCGCACGCCCTGTCCCGTGGAGCTCGTGGCGCCGGCCCAGAGCCACGTCAGCCACCTCATCGACCTGGCCCTGGAGCTGATGAGCGAGGCCTATCTGCGCAACAGCCAGCGTGGCGCGCGCAACGACGAAGCCTACCGGCTGTTCTCGCTGGGGCAGAACCTCTCGGTCGAGCGGGAGCGTCAGCGCTCCGCCCTGCTGGAGTGGAGTCAGGACCTTCTGTTCTCGCTGCACCGGCACTCGGGCAACAGTCGGCCGATCCCCGCCTTGGGCAGTTCAGAGTTCGGGCTGTGGTTCCACCACAAGGGCAGTGCCATGTTCGACGGCGTGCCGGAGATGGAGATCCTGCACGAAGCCGTCCGCCGCATCGATGAGTCCCTGCTGCCTCGTCTGCGCAGCGGCGACACCAGCGCGCCGGAGATCAATCAACTCCTGATCGAGCTGCAGCAGGAGCTGGAGAACCTGAAGTTCCAGCTGAAGACGCTCTTTGAGCGGCAGGTGGAGGTCGAGAACGGACGAGATACGCTGACCCGTCTGCTCAACCGGCGCTTCCTGCCGTCCGTGGTGCTGCGGGAGATCAAGCTGGCGAACGAGCGCCGCAGCCGCTTCGGGGTACTGCTGCTGGACGTGGACCACTTCAAGCGCATCAACGACGAGCATGGCCACGATGCCGGGGACCTCGTCCTGCAGCAGGCGGCCATGCTGATCCTCGACTGCGTTCGCAACGGAGATTTCGTCTTCCGCTACGGTGGCGAGGAGATCCTCATCGTGATGGTGGAGCTCGACGCCCCCGCCCTGCTGCGAGCGGCCGAGACGCTTCGGCAGCGCTTCGCCAGCCATGAATTCGTCATCGGCCAGGGACGCAAGCTGGCGGCGACGATCAGCATTGGCGCCACCCTCTATGACGGGCATCCGGACTACCAGTACCTGGTCACCCGGGCGGATGAAGCGCTCTACCGCGCGAAGAACGCCGGGCGCAACTGCGTGGCCTCGAGCATCGAGCCGGCGGAGCTCGACAATTTGCCCGCGTAATACTTGCCAAGCTGAATTTTGGTCCCTATACTCTTGGATTCTGTTTGACGGGTGCAGCAAAGCGCCAAACCCTCATGCAGCAAGCCGGTGTAGCTCAGTTGGTAGAGCAGCGCATTCGTAATGCGAAGGTCGGGAGTTCGACTCTCTTCACCGGCACCAGAAAATGAAACAAGCCAGATCCGCGAGGGTCTGGCTTTTTTCTTGCCCGCACCATGACACGCCCGACTCTTTTCCCGCAACGCCGCGCCCTCGTCATGTTCGTGGGGGTGCTCGTCGCCGTGAGCTATCTGGCGCTCACGCCGACGCCTCCGAAGGCCGCGGACCTGGGCTGGGACAAGCTCAACCACTTCACAGCCTTCGGCACGCTGACGGTGCTGGGCGGGCTGGCGTGGTGGCGCAAGCCATGGCGCGTGGCGCTCGGCCTGCTGGCCTACGGCGGGCTGATCGAGCTGCTGCAGACGCAGGTGCCCGGTCGCGCCGCGGAGTGGGCGGACCTGCTGGCCGACGGCATCGGCATCCTGCTCGGCCTGGCACTGCTGGCCGCGATGCACCGGCTCAGTACGCGCCGGACTCGTTGAGCAGCTGCAGGCTCATGGCCTGAGCCACCGCCTGTGCGCGATTGCTCGCCGAGAGCTTGCGCAGGATCTTCTGCACATGGTTCTTGACGGTCAGCGCGCTGATGCCCAGCAGCAGACCGATCTCCTGGTTGCTCTTGCCCTGGCGCATCCAGGCCAGCACCTGGCGCTCGCGCGCCGTGACGCCCTGCGTGGAGGACGCCGCCTGGCCCTGCACCAGTTGCAGCTCCTGGGCCATCACGCGGCGCCAGCAGGCATGGAGCAAGGGCGTCAGCAGGCCCAGCAGCGGGGCCGGCAGGGGCTCGCGGGAGATCAGCGCGAAGAAGCTCTCGAGCTCGTCGGCGCGCTGCGGGCGCGAGACGCCGGCCAGCGAGACATGACGCAGCCCGGCGGCGTCCAGGAGCGCGAGCATCTGCACGGCGCGGGCGTCCGCGGCCGGCAGCACGAGGTCCGCGGGGGCAGCCGAGGGCTCGGCTTGTTTCACCAGCGGCAGCGTCAGCGCCACCCCACCGCGCTTCAGCCAGATCTGCTGCAGCCAGGCCTGCGTGCCGGGCTCCTGCAGCCATTGCAGCAGCGTGTCCGGCAGCGGCAGGCTGTTGAACAGTTCGGGCTGCAGCTGGCGCCGGGCCGGTGACCACGCGCTGCACAGCATCAACGGATGCGGCAGCAGGCGCTGGAGGCTGGCCTGCGTCCAGATGAAGAACTGGTGGCGCCGCCGCACCGCCTGCGCCGTCTCGGCACAGTGCCAGAAGGCCTCGGCCTGGCGCTGCAGAGCCGCGTCGACGCACTCCTGTGGCTGCTCCCTCATGTGCCCTCCCTTGGCATTGAGCGGCCAGCCTAGAACGCGTCCGTGTCATTTGTTTGAAAGCGCGCGCTGGTCTTAGGCGATACGGACCGAAACAAATACCGGATAAATACCAACAAAGATCCACTTGCGCGATATCCGCCCCATTTTCACAATCGTCCCCACAACGATGGAGGCAATGATGAGGACAAAGCTCTGGGGACTTCTGCTGGCACTGGGCCTGCCGCTGAGCGCGTATCCACATGGATACGTCAGCAGCCCTGAATCGCGCTCCCTGCTGTGCAAGCAGGGCGGCAACAGCAACTGCGGGGCCATCCAGTACGAGCCCCAGAGCCTGGAGGCGCCGTCCGGCTATCCCGCGGCGGGCCCGGCGGACGGCCGCATCGCCAGCGCCGGGCTGGCCCAGTTCGCCGAGCTGGACGAGCAGACCGCCACCCGCTGGACCAAGCGCCCGATGAAAGCCGGCCTGCAGGGCTTCAGCTGGTCCTTCACGGCCAATCACGCCACGCGCAACTGGCGCTACTACATCACCCGCGCGGACTGGAACCCCAATGTGAAGCTCAGCCGCGCCAGCTTCGAGTCCACGCCCTTCTGCCAGGTGGACGGCGGCGGCCGGCAGCCGCCGTCGACCGTCACCCACAGCTGCAATGTGCCGGCGCGCTCGGGCTACCAGATCGTCCTGGCCGTGTGGGAAGTGGCAGACACGAGCAACAGCTTCTACAACCTGCTGGACCTGCAGTTCGACGGCACCCCGCCCACCTACAGCTGGAGCGCCAAGGGCACCATCTACCCGAGCGTGGACCTCGCGGTGGGCGACCGCGCCTCGACGCGCGTCTTCGATGCCAAGGGCGAGCGCACCGAGTTCGCCACCAAGCTCACGATCGGCAGCGCAGGGGACGGCGCCAAGACCACCTGGCCCTATCTGCTCGCCAGCCGCGTGAATGCGGAGCAGAGCCTGCTGAAGGCGGGCCAGAAGGCGGCGGATGGCAGCATCAACCCGGCCTACGGCCAGAACGAGGTCTTCGTGCGCAATGACAGCGGCCTCGAGCGCGTCGAAATCCAGATCGACAAGGCTCCGCCGCCCGCCAACGACGTATTGGTGAGCGGTCTCGCGAGCGAGTACGTCATCGGCAGCGACGGCAATGTGGCACTGGCCGTCAACGTCACGGCCGTCGGCCAGCTGGACGTCAACGCCACGGTCTTCGATGCCGGCGGCGTCGCCAAGGCCAGCGCCAATGCCGCCCTCAACAACAGCGGCCAGACCCTCGCGCTGCCCCTCAGCAAGCCCGCGGCCGGCGCCTACCAGCTCGTGGTCAAGGGCACGCCCCGGACGGGCGGCGCGGTGGTGCAGAAGACCTACGCCTTCACACTGAAATCCGCCGGCGGCACGAGCTACGACTACGTCTTCCCCGCCGGCATCGGCAGCTACAAGGCGGGCACGCGCGTCCTGCAGAGCAAGAACGGCAAGGTCTATGAATGCCGGCCGGCCCCGTACAGCGGCTGGTGCAACATCTGGACGAGCTCGGCGAATGCCTACGAGCCGGGCGTGGGCGCGGCCTGGGCGGATGCGTGGATCGCGCGCTGAGCGCCCCTCGTCGACGTACCTTCCGGGGCCCTGCGGGGCCCCTTCTCATTTTTGTGGTGGCCGCCGGCGCATCATCGCGCCCGGGTCTCGGCCCCACACCACGATTGTTCGCACACCGGGCAGCGCGGCGCCGTTCACCGCCAGATGCCCCCTCACCTGCGGGTAAAAAGCTGCATCCCCTACCCATGTTTGGGGATGCCACCAAGGGCCATGAACTGAATAGTTAGGGTGCGCAGCGCACGGTGTGCTGTTCGCAAGCACGGGACGGGCCGTCGGCCCGCCACGACTTTTCAACTCAGTGAGGTACATACCATGGCACAAGAACTTGTCGCGACCTTCAGCGGGCCGCTCAACAGCTTCAGCATCAATCTCAGCCTGCAGAACGCCAGCAGCACGGATGTCCGGGAGGTGGGCATCAGCACCCGGACGGCGAAGTTCCCGATCCTCTTCGACTCCTTCGGCGGCTTCTCGGGCCCGGCCGTCCTGCTCGGCACGGACGGCGTGGACACCGAGGTGGTGACGGCACGCTTCTCCAACTTCTCGCCCAACGAGACAGTCATGTTCTCGGGCATCGACCCGGACTTCCAGGGCGATGTCTCCTCCGGCGTGCGGGTCGGCGACTTCCAGGGCTCGCGCCTGCACGTCCTGTTCGCGGACGGCACCACCGCCTTTGGCGAGTTCGAGCCGACCAACGACGGCACGATGCGGGCCGTGGCCACCAAGTGAGGCGGCCTGTCAGATGCGTAGCACCCGAGGCCTGATCCAGGCCTTCACACATGGCAGGACATGATGGCCGCAGTACACGCTGTCAAACGCCCGACCGCTGCTCTGCGGATCGGGCGTCTTCATTTGCAGGCCTCGTCGAGAACCGGCGCCGCGAGCGCCCGCCCTCACTCCCGCGCAGGCGCACCCTCGGCGTCCTGCGGCAAGACCGGCGAGGCACTCGGCAAGGGCAGGCGCTCATCCCGCATGAAGCTCAGCCGCAAGCCCCCGACCGCCAGCAAAGCGCCGTAGCCCACGAGCGCCATCAGCAAGGGCACCCCCCACTTCCAGCAGGACAGGCCCAGCAGGACGGCCGCCGCCCCGAAGGCCTTCTTCCCCGGCCTGCCACCCCTGGTGGCCCCCAGGACGGCCCGCAAAACGCCCACATACAGCGTGACGCACCCCAGCACGCCCGCCAGCAGCGACAGCACGCTCACCGCGCCCATCCTCACCAGCTCCCAAAAGACGGGGGCCAGCCAGGCCATCGCGAGGGCTTGCGCCAGCGTCATCAGACCCAGGTAACGGAACAGCGGGAGCGTGTCGTGTGCGGCGCTGCCTTCCGATGCGGCCGCAGCCGCCTCATTGCTCATGGAATTCGAGGTCATCGGACACTTTCTTGACGTCAGGCGTCGAGCGGCCACCGGCGGGGCCGCGACGGTGGGTTCAGGCCAGCTCGCTCAGGAGCCAGCCGACAGCCAGCTGGCCGAGACCGGTCAGCAGGGCCGCCGGCGCCAGGCTGCGCTTGCGGTAATGCGGACCGTAGGTGCCCAGCACGTGGCTGCTCTGTGCCTTCCCGTAGGCGAAGTACCAGAGCGCCGTGATGAAGAGCAGGCCCCAGCTCGCGCGGAAGATCACGGTGGGCCCCGGGCTGAGGGCATGGATCAGCGCGACACCGCCGACACTGGCGATCAGGAGCCCCAGAAACCATGCCCACAGACCCCAACGGTGGGCACGCTCCCGCATCAGATGGGCATTCGCGATCTGCACCGCCGCGCCGAAGGCAGGCGTGAGCGCCAGGCTCAGCACGACCGCCCGGTCGGGGCTGAACAGGCGACAGGGCTGTTCCGCGAACTGCGGCGCCGCCACGGGCTCGTCGGACAGCGCGTAGGCACCCGCGTCGTAGGCGGCGATGGCCTCCAGTGCCGCCGCCTGCTGCGTCGCGGGGACCAGCACCCGGACGCCGCCCACGGCCTGCGTCATCCAGGAATTGGCCTGGACGACATGGGCGTCCGCCACCACGGGGGCCAGGCCCGCCGACTCCAGCACGCCTTTCAGCAGGTGGGCCTCCGTGGGCGTGGCACATCGGGCCACGCGCACAAAATCGTCGGCCTCCGCGGCCGCTGCTTCGTTCATGGATCCTCCTCAGAGCGACGCCATTCTGCCGTGACCCTGCCTCGTTAGGCCTCCCCCGAAAGACTGATGCAGCGGCCGTCCGAGCGGCCTGGCGCCCGGGCGCGATAGCGCGATGTCACGACCTCAGGGCCTCATGGGCGCACCGCCGTCTCGGCGGGGGCGTAGAGCGTTCGCAAGGACTGACCGGCCGGCGTGATCAGGTCGTCGAGCTGCCAGCAGCCGCCTGCCGCGCGGCGAAGCAGCAGTTGCACCGTGTGCCGCTGCGGCCGGGCGCCCGGCTCGGTCAGGAAGGGATAGCGCATCAGCACGCTCGACACCCCACCCTGTCCGGCCAGGAGCCGGAACGTGACCGGCGCGCCGATGTCCCCGTCCTGTGCGCCCAGCCAAGGGTCGATGTCCAGGTGCCCCACCTCGCCCTTCGCATACGCCCACTCGCGCCGCAGCGCGGCATCGAAGCGTGGCGTCAGCCAGGCGGGATCGTGGTGGGCCTCATCCCAGTAGAAGTCGCGGTGGCGCTCAAACAGGCGCCGCGCGAACGCGACGGGAGCGAGAGGCGCGGGGCACGCGCCGCCCGTGGCGGTGGCGGTCGGGGGCGCAACAGGCGGCGCAACAGGTGACGTCACTGGGGGCGCAGCGGGCGCCGCCACCGGGGCGGCCACTGAGGCCACGACACCCGCGCCGAGCACCAGGGCCCGCCATCGCCGGCCCGGTGCGCGCGCGGGCCGCAGGCTCAAAGCACTGGCGCCGGCGTGATCGTCGCCGCGCAATCGCCGAAGCCGATGCGACGCGCGCCGTCCTTCACGGCGTAGCCGCGCAGGATGACCGTGTCGCCATCCAGTAGGAAGGTGCGGGTCTCGCCGTTGGGCAGGGTCAGCGCCTGCTTGCCGCCGAGGCTCAGCTCCAGCAGCGAGCCGCCCTCCTCCGGGTTCGGGCCGGACTGCGTGCCCGTGCCCAACAGGTCGCCCGGTTGCAGATTGCAGCCGTTGCTGGCGTGGTGGGTCAGCATCTGGGACAGGGTCCAGTAGGCGTGCTTGAAGTTGGAACGCATCAGGCGCGTGGCGGGCTGGCCGGCGTCGCGCATGGTCGCCGTCTGCAGCCAGACCTCCAGCTCGATGTCATAGCCGCCCTCGCGGCGGTTCTGCTCGCTGTCGATGTAGGGCAGCGGCTGCGGATCCTCGGCGGGATGGGCGAAGGCGCAGCGGAAGGGCTCGAGCGCCTCCATCGTGACGATCCAGGGGGAGATCGTCGTGGCGAAGTTCTTGGCCAGGAAGGGGCCGAGCGGCTGGTACTCCCAGGCCTGCACGTCGCGGGCGGACCAGTCGTTCAGCAGCGTGACGCCGAAGAGGTGCGACTCCGAATCCGCCATCGGGATGGGCTCGCCCAGCGCATTGCCCGGGCCGACGAAGAGACCCAGCTCCAGCTCGTAGTCCAGGCGCTTGCAGGCGGCCTGCACGGGCACGGCGGCGTCGGGTGCCTTCAGCTGGCCCAGCGGGCGACGCACGGCCTGCCCGCTGACGCCGATGGAGGACACGCGGCCGTGATAGCCGATGGGCACCCACTTGTAGTTGGGCAGCAGGGGGTTGTCCGGACGGAAGAGCTTGCCAACGGTGGTGGCGTGGTGGATGCCGGTGTAGAAGTCCGTGTAGTCGCCAATGCGGCAGGGCACGGCCATCTGGGCATCGGTCTGGGGGACGAGGCAGGCCGTCAGCGCGGCCTCCTGCTTCGAGCCGGCCAGCAGCGCGGCGAAGAGCGCATGGCGCAGCGCGCGGCGCTGGGCGGCCGGCTTGGCCATCACGGCGTTCAGGTCGCCCTGGGCAAGGTGGTGCAGCAGCACGGTGTCCGCGGCGCTCCACTTGCCGGCGGCGGCGGCCAGGCGCAGGTCGAGGATCTGGTCCCCGATGGCCACGCCCACGCGGGCGCCGTCGTTGCTGCCGGCGCGACGGAACAGGCCATAGGGCAGGTTCTGCAGGGGGAAGTCGGTGTCGGGGGCGTTGGCGCTGGCCACCCAGCTCTGGGCGGCCGGGTCGTGGGTGTGGTCGATGTGGCTCATGTCGGTCTTGGTTTTATGGGGCTGGAGGCCCAGCCCGGTTGCATGTGCGCCGGCCCTCGGTCCGGCAGCGGGGAGACGGGTGCCGGGGCTCAGGACTCCAGCGTGTTGGTGCGCGCGAGTTGCAGCGCCTCGGCCAGCACCCGGCGGTCGCCGATGTGATTGGACAGGATCAGCACCAGCTTGGCGAGCAGCATGTCGGCCTGCTCGTCGGAGAGATCGCGCTGGGCGTCGATCAGCTGCTCGTAGAAGCCGTCGGGGTCCGGCAGGTTCGGCGTGCGGATGAGAAGGGTGTCGCTCATGCCTGTTGCTCCTGGGCCAGGGCCCGACGGACGGCGGCCTCGATGGCGACGGGGTCGAACGCCCGCCAGCGGGCCGCCACGTACTGGTCGGGGCGGAAGAGATAGACGGTGCCCGGGCGGCCGTCGTAGCGCTGCGCGAGCAGGCCCTCGGTGTCGATGAGGTCGCGCCCCACCTCCAGCACTTCCACGGCGAGGCGGTCGACCTGCAGCGTGGGTGCCGGACCGAAGCTCAGCAGCTGGAAGCCCAGGCCCAGTTGCTCGCTGAGCCAGCCGGGCGCGTCGCCGCTGCGCACGGGCGCATCCAGCAGCGGGCAGCCCGGGCGCGGGGCCGTGGGCGCGAAGGCCGAATCGCCAGCATCGCCGGCATCAGCCGTGTTGAGTGAGCTGGCCAGATAGGGCGTGGGCGTGGAGAGCCGGCCGCTGTTGACCAGCGGGCGGGCAAAGGGCTCGGTGCGCGCCAGTTCCAGCACAGCATTGCGCAGGCGACGCGAGGCGCGGCTCTTGGGCGTGATGAAGTCGGTGGAGCGGGTGGAGTTCAGCAGGTTGTCGTCGGCCGCGAAGAGGCGCTCCTCGTCGTAGCTGTCGAGCAGCCGCGCCGGGGCGTCGCCATGCACGACGGCCGCGAGCTTCCAGGCCAGGTTCTCGGCGTCCTGCACGCCGGTGTTCGCGCCACGCGCGCCGAAGGGCGAGACCTGGTGCGCCGCATCGCCCGCGAAGAGCACGCGGCCGTGGCGGAAGCGCTCCATGCGGCGGCAGGCGAACTGGTAGATCGAGACCCACTCCAGCTCGAAGGGCACGTCCGGCCCCAACATGGCCTGGATGCGGGGGATCACGCGCTCGGGCTGCTTCTCGACCTGCGGATCGGCGTCCCAGCCAAGCTGGAAGTCGATGCGCCAGACGTTGGCGCACTGCTTGTGCAGCAGCACCGACTGCCCGGGATGGAAGGGCGGATCGAACCAGAACCAGCGCTCCGGCTCCGCGCCGAGGCGGCGCAGCGTGGCGCCGTGGCCCCGGATCGCCGTCTCGGTGGCATCGGCCGCCTGCGGCTCCACCACGACGTCGGCAATCAGGAAGCGGTCCTGGAAAGCCTGGCCGCGGAACTCGGCCCCCAGCAGCCGGCGCGTGTCGCTGCCGGCGCCGTCGCAGGCCAGCAGCCACTGGGTCTGCATCTCGAAGCTGCCGTCGGGCGTCTCCACCTGCAGGCGCACGCCGGCCGCGTCCTGCGTCAGCGCCGTCATCCGGTGCTTCCAGCGCAGCTCGACGAGCGGCGAGGCCTCGCAGGCCTCGACGAGGCGCTCCTCTAGGTAGTACTGCTGGAGGTTGATCATGGCCGGCAGCTTGTGACGGTCCTGGGGCAGGAGGTCGAACTGGTAGGCCAGGCCCTCGCCGTGGAAGACCTTGCCGACCTTCCACTTCACGCCCTGCTGCACCAGCGGCTCCGCGACGCCCAGGCGATCCCAGACCTCCAGCGTGCGCTTGGCATAGCAGACGGCCCGCGAGCCGATGCTGACGCTGTTGTTGTCATCCAGCACCACCACCCGCAGGCCGCGCGAGGCGCAGTCCAGCGCGAGGCTCAGCCCGATGGGGCCGGCGCCCACCACGACCACGGTGTGCGGCTCGGGACGGCCCGTGCGCTGCTCCTCGCTCTGGCGATAGTCGAAGCTGGGGTACTGGTAGGTGCTGAGCATGGTCGGTCAGGGCGATGGCGGCGGCGGGACGTCCGGTCGGCCGGGTGGCACCGGCTGCGGGCTCGGCCGCGGGGCTTACTGCGGCGCGGCGAGGGACTTGTCGTGCATCCAGGCGGCCTGCTTGGGCGCGCGCTTGGTCTGGTTCCACTCCTCCAGCATCTCCCACTTGCAGGCGTCGAGGGCCTTGTACATCTGGGGCGTGCCGACGTCCGCCGCCAGTTCGACGCGGTGACCGTTCGGGTCGAAGAAGTAGATGCTCTTGAAGATGGTGTGGTCGGTCACGCCGATGACGTCGATGCCGGCGGCTTGCAGACGCGCCTTGGTGTCCTCCAGCGTCTGCACGCTGTCCACCTTGAAGGCGATGTGCTGGACCCACTCCGGCGTGTTGGTGTCACGGCCCATGTCGGGCGAGTTGGGCAGCTCGAAGAAGGCCAGGATGTTGCCGTTGCCGGCGTCCAGGAACAGGTGCATGTAGGGGTCCGGCGCCTGGGTGGACGGCACCTTGTCCTCGGCGATGGCCAGCACGAAGTCCATGTTCAGGTGCTTCACGTACCACTCGACGGTGGTCTTGGCGTCCTTGCAGCGGTAGGCGACGTGGTGGATGCGTTCGATCTTCATGGCTTCTCCTCGGGTCCTCGTGGGGGTGTCAGGTCTTGCGCCGGATGGGGTCAGGTCTTGCTGAGGGGCAGGCAGCCCGCTCACTGGCCTTCCAGGGCGCGCCACATCTCGACGTCGCGCTCGGCGGTCCAGATGCGGGGATGGGTGTGGCCACTCGCCTCGTCATAGGCGCGGGTCACGTCGAAGGGCATGCAGTGGGCGAAGATCACCCAGCGGCCGTACTTGGGCTCCAGCGCGGCGTAGGCCTCGCGGTAGACGGTGTTGAGGTCACGCCCCGCCGCCACGCCGGCCTTCACGGCGGCATAGAGCTCGGACACGAAGGCACGCGTGCCTTCCAGGCCGGCCTGCACCTGCTCGGGCGTCTGCAGCGCGGCACCGCGACCGGGCACCAGCTTGGCGGGATTCAGCGCCGCGAGATTGCCGAGTGTCTGCGGCCAGTCCTGGAAGTAGGCGTCGCCGGCGTAGGGCGTGGCGTCGAACTCGACCAGATCGCCCGAGAACAGCACGCGGTCCTGCGGCAGCCACACCACCGTGTCGCCCTTGGTGTGGCCGCGGCCCAGCTGGAGGATCTGCACCTCGAGCTTCCCCAGCCACAGCGTCATCTTGCCGGTGAAGGTCATCGTGGGCCAGGTCAGGCCGGGCGGCACGGACTCGACATTGCGGAACAGGCGCGGGAAGCGGCCGATCTCGCTGGCCTTGTCCTGCTCGCCACGCTCGACGATGAGCTCGTAGGTGTCCTGGCTCGCGATGATGTGCTCCGGCGCGTAGGCCGAGGCGCCCAGCACGCGCACGGCGTGGTAGTGCGACAGCAGGACGTATTTGATGGGCTTGTCCGTCACCTCACGGATGCGGCGGATGACGTCCTCGGCCATCACGGGCGTGGCCTGCGTGTCGATGACCATGACCGCGTCGTCGCCGATCACGATGCCCGTGTTCGGGTCGCCCTCCGCGGTGTAGGCGTAGGCGTGTTCGGAGAGCTTGTCGAAACTGACGCGCTTCTCTTCCAGGTCGGCTTGCGAGGCGAAGGTCTTGCTCATGGTCAATTCAATCCTTGCGAATGAGTTTGACTATATCTAATTTATGATCGCCTGACCAGCGCAGCAGATAATGCGCCGCCATCCCCTCCCGGACACCATGCCTGACGACCTCGACCTCCCCGGCAAAGACAGCGACACCCGCGGCCCGCGGGGCATCCAGAGCGTGGAGGTGGGCGGCCAGCTGCTGGTGGCCCTGGCCCATCACGGGCGGCCGCTGGCGCTGAAGGACCTGGCCCGCGAGGCCGGCATGACGCCCGCGAAGGCGCATCCCTACCTCGTGAGCTACATCAAGCTGGGCCTTGTGGAACAGGAAAGCGGCGGCGGGCGCTACGGGCTGGGCCCGCTGGCCCTGCAGCTCGGCCTGATCAGCCTGCAGCAGTACGACCCGGTGCGCCTGGCCACGCCGCGCATCGAGGAACTGGCGCTGAATCTGGGGCACACCGTGGCGATCGCCGTCTGGGGCAACCGGGGGCCGACCATCGTGCGGGTGGCGGAGGCGCCCTCGCCTGTGCATATCAGCATGCGCCATGGCACCGTGATGAGCCTGCGGGGCACGGCCTCGGGCCGGCTCTTCGCGGCCTATCTGCCGCCCGCGCAGGTGCTGGAGGCCCTGCGCCTGAATGAGGCGGCCGACGCCGAGCCCGCCAGCTTCACGCCCGCCTTCGAGGCCATCCTGGCTCAGACGCGCGCGACGGGCCTGGCCCAGTCGCGGGACGGCGTCGTGGCGGGCGTCTCTGCGCTGGCGGCGCCCGTGTTCGACGATGGCGGGCGCATGGTGCTGAGCCTCACCGCCATCGGTCCCAGCGGCCATTTCGAGCTGGACGCGCAGGGCACGCCGGCACGCGAGCTGCGGCGAGTCGCGCGCGAGTTGTCACGCCAGCTGGGCTGGCGCGACGCCGAAGCGATGCCGCCCGCGGCCTGAGCCCCGAGCTCCATCACGGGCCCGCGCGAGCAACAAAAAACCGGCCTGGGCCGGTTCGGTTTTGGGGGGTCGGGCGGGCACCAATCTTCTCGGGGCCGTCAGCGGTGCATCGCTGTCAGGGGCGCCATCAGCCGCGCCACCGATACCGATACCGATACCGCGGGCACCTTGTTACTGACGGGACGCCGTCATCTCTTCCAGCAGCACGGCCTCTTCGGCAGCCGAGTAGCCGAAGGGATACAGCGAGCGGGCCACCGGGCCCAGATGCGGCTGGCCGCCGTAGCGCAGGATCTGCTGCTGGGCATGGTGGAAATCCAGGCACATCAGCACGGCCGGCGCGTTGACGCGGGGATTCATGCGCTCCTCGCTGCAGACGCGGAAGCCCAGCATGCGCTGGTAGTAGCCGACGTGGCGAGGATTGACCTCCACCACCAGCAGCTCCGCGCCGCGCTGGCGATAGGCCTGCAGATAGGCCATGTGAAACAGGCAGGCCAGGACGCGCTTGGAGGCTTCGTCGATGTCCATGGCGAGCTGGGTGAACTCGCACAGGCGGCGGCCGCCGGCGCGCAGCTGGCGCATCTCGGTCTTGAAGATCTGGTCAGCGGCGAGGCCCTGGCTGCCGTCGAAACGGACGCTGAGCGTGCCCAGCACGGCACCTTCCCGGGCGGCCGTGAGCGTCAGCAGGTCGGCTTCCTGGCCGTCGCGGGCGGCGGCGGCCTGCCCGGCCTTGGCAGCAAAGGCATAACCACGGGCGGCGTACTTGCGGCCCACGAGCTCGCGGGCCTGCAGACGCTGGCTGGCGGACATGGCCGCGCTGATACGGAATGCCCGCACGGGAGCAATGCTGTTGGCGCCCCCGGACAGCAGGGTCGCACGCAGGGCGTCAACGGCCCCGGCGGCTAGGAAACCTGCATTGTCAGTAAACATCCAACGACTCCCTCAAGTCATTCAAGGTCGACGCAGTCTAGCGACGAATCAGAATCAAAAACGTGAAATGCAACGCCGCGTACAACATACACAAAGTCTTACATCCACCCCTCTGGTCTGGACCAAATCGAGACAGGGTTAACGCGGTTTTCCCAGGGGTTTCTCGGACAAACGGTGTGATTCAAACGCCACGGGTCAGGTCTGAAGGCAAGGACTGACCCTGCCGAAACCCCACCAACCATCAGGTTATCACTCTTTCAGGAAGGCCGGTAGCACGCGCCGACGGCTGGCCTGCTCGTAGGCGTGGGCCAGGCCCAGCAGCTTGGCGTCCTGCCAGGCCAGGCCGCCGAAAGAGAGGGCCGCAGGCAGGCGGGCGGCCATGCCCATCGGGACCGTGATGTGCGGGTAGCCCGCCACTGCGAAGGGGGTGGTGAAGCCGCCCGCCGTGAAGTGGTCGCCCAGCACCGGGTCCGTCAGCCAGGCCACATTGCCGGTCGGGGCCACGATGGCATCCAGCTGGTGCTCGGCGAACAGCGCATCCAGGCCCTCGGCCCGGCTGTAGCGGCGGTTCGTGGCCAGCGCCTCCTGGTAGACGGTCGACTGCAGGCCGTCCGTGGCCTCGGCCTGCTCGAAGAGCTCCTGGTCGAAGAAGGGCATCACGGTGCCGGCATGCTGGCGGTTCCAGGCGATCAGCTCGCCCAGGGTCTTCACGGGCGCATCGGGCTGGAAGTCCGCCAGGTAGTCCTTGAGGCCGGCCTTGAGCTCGTGCATCAGCACCGTGAGCTCGGTCTCGGCGTACTTGGCCTGGTGGGGGATCTCCAGCTTGTCGACGAGCACGGCGCCCTGCTCGCGCAGCACGTCCAGGGCCTGCTCGAACAGCGCCATGACCTGCGGCTGCGGCGGCATGGCCGCGCGGATGACGCCGATGCGGGCGCCCTTGAGCGCGTCCTTTCGCAAGGCGGCCTCGAAGTTCAGGGGGGTGCCGGGGGGCAGGTCTTGCGTGACCGCGTCGCGGGCATCGACGCCGGCCATGCCCTGCAGCAGCAGTGCGGCGTCACGCACGGAGCGGGTCATGGGCCCGGCGGTGTCCTGGGAGGCGGCGATCGGAATGACACCGTCGCGGCTGATCAGCCCGAGCGTGGGCTTGAGGCCGACCACGCCGCAGATGCTGGCCGGGGAGGTGATGGAGCCATCGGTCTCGGTGCCGACAGCCAGCGCACACAGGCCGGCGGCCATCGCCACGGCGGAGCCGGAGCTGGAGCCGCTCGGATTGCGGTTCAGCAGATAGGGATGGCGGGTCTGGCCGCCACGGCTGCTCCAGCCGCTGGTGGAGCGGCTCGAGCGGATGTTGGCCCACTCGCTGAGGTTGGTCTTGCCGAGGATCAGGGCGCCCGCCTCGCGCAGGCGCTTCACGAGGAAGGCGTCCCGCTTCGCATGGAGGCCGGCCAGCGCCAGCGAGCCGGCCGTCGTGGCCATGCGGTCGGCGGTGGCGATGTTGTCCTTGAGCAGCACCGGGATGCCGTACAGCGGCCCCCGCTCGGCCTTGTGCCGCTCGGCGTCCAGCAGGCGGGCCTGCGCCAGGGCGTCGGGATTCAGCTCGATGACCGAGCGCAGCTGCGGGCCGCGGCGGTCCAGCATCTCGATGCGGTGGAGGTAGTGGCGGGTCAGGCGCTCGCAGCTGAGCTTGCCCTCGCGCATGGCGGCCTGCAGCTCGCGCACGTCCATCTGGTCCCAGGGCGCGTTCAGCCCCGGCGACTGGGCCGCGGGCTTGGGCGCCGGCGATGCGGTGGCGTCGCCCAGGGCGGCTGTCAGCGCAGCGCTCAAGGGCAGGGAACCCGCGACGAAGCCGCGGCGGCTCAGGATGTTGTTCATGTGCCTGTCAACCCCCAACGATAAGGGACGGCAGATTCTGACAGCGGCGTGTGACAGCAGCCTCGGTACAAGCCCGACGAATGCAACAAGGTCGCACAGACGAAAGACCCCGCCGCCACGGTCGGCACGGCCCCCGCTCACCCATGAAAAAAGGGGCAGGTCACCCTGCCCCTTGCCGACCGGTTCCGGTCAGATGCTGTTTCAGTCCTTGCGGGCCAGTTGCAGCTGGGCCAGCTTGGCCATGTTGCCCAGGGAGATGCGGTGCATCTCCAGCAGGGCCAGCAGGCCGTTGCGGTGCAGGCGCACGATGGTGGCGTCGTCCAGCTCGGCCAGCTTCTTCTCGTCGATGGTCATGAAGCCGTCGACGTCGACCTTGTGGCCGGCCTCGTCGCTCGACTCGAAGCGCATGTCCTGCAGGATGCCCAGCTGGACCAGTTCATGGCAGGCGGCACGGGTGCGCTCGGTTTCGCGCTCGTAGCTCTCGACGAAGTTCTTGGCGTTGACCAGGAACTCGGTCGCCTGGCCGTCCTCGGCGAACAGCGCCGAGCCCTCGGTCTCGGAGAAGCCCGCCCATTGGTCGTCGAAGCACAGGGCCATGTTCCCCTGGTCATCGATGTGGGCCATCATGAACGGGTAGCGGCGCACGTAGGCCGGCGCGTAGTCGGCCGTCCAGACGCCGTCCTTGATGAACAGGTTGTGGCCGGGCTTCAGGCCCAGCACGACCAGCGGCGCGACGGCCTGCTTGCCGCCGTCCTTGGGCGCCTCGCCGACGCGCACGAAGACGATCGGGAATTCCTTGCAGGCTTCGGAGAACTCCACGGTCGTCAGGAACAGCGAGTTCAGTTCCTTGATCTTGTCCACCGTGGACAGGTCCGTGCGCAGGTGCAGCTTCTTGTGCAGCTCGCGATCCAGGGGGACGACACTGCCAAACATCGGGGGGTTGCTCATTCTTTCTCTCCGTCTTCCGCCAGTCGGCTGACCAGCACTTTGTCCACACGCTTGCCATCGAGGTCCACGACCTCGAATCTCCAGGCGTTCCACTCCACCACATCGGCCGTGCGCGGCAGGCGCCCCAGCAGCAGCATCACCATGCCGGCCAGGGTGTTGTAGCGCCCACGGTCCTCTTCGGGCAGTTCCTTCAGGCCCAGGCGGTCCTTCAGCTCGGGCACGGGAATCAGGCCGTCCATCAGCCAGCTGCCGTCCTCGCGCTGCACCGCCCAGGCATCGCCATCGCCCGGGGCGTTGAACTCCCCGGCAATGGCTTCCAAGACATCCCGCACAGAGATCACGCCCTGCACCTCGCCGTACTCGTCCACCACGAAGACCAGCGGCGCATTGGAGGCGCGGAAGTGCTCCAGCAGCTCCATGCCGGACAGGGTCTCGGGCACGAACACCGGCTGCTCCAGCTCCTCGCCCAGGGCCAGGTCCTGGCCGGCGAGCACGCGGGCCAGCAGGCCCTGCGCGCTGGCGATGCCCAGCACATCGTCCAGCCCGCCGCGGCAGACCGGGTAGCGGCTGTAGCCGTGCGCCTGCAGCATCTTGAGCACGGCCTCGGGCGTGTCACCGACGTCCAGCCAGGCGATCTCGGCCCGCGGAATCATCATCGAGCCGATCTGCCGCTCGTCCAGGCGGAAGACGTTGCGCACCATCTGGTGCTCGTGCTGCTCGATGACGCCGGCGTCCAGGCCCTCTTCCAGGCTGGCGGCGATCTCTTCCTCGGTCACGCTGCGCTGGGCCTTGCCGCGCAGGCCCATCAGGCCCAGCGTGGCCTCCGTGCAGAAGCTCAGGAAGCGCACCAGCGGGCGCGCCACCATCGAGAGAAACTCCATCGGCGGCGCCACCATGCGGGCCACGGTCTCCGGGTAGATCTGCCCCAGGCGCTTGGGCACCAGCTCGCCGAAGATGATGGTCACCACGGTGATGATCAGCACCACCAGCGCGGTGGCGGTGATCTCGACGGCGCGGTCGTGCAGGGGCGTGACGGTCTTCAGCCAGGCGGCCAGCGGCGCCGAGAACGCGGCATCGCCGACGATGCCGTTGAGCACGCCGATCGAGGTGATGCCGATCTGCACGGTGGAGAGGAACTTGGTGGGGTCGTCGTGCAGGTCCATCGCGGCCTGCGCCCCGGATTCACCCGCCTCCACCAGCACCTGCAGCCGTGCCTTGCGACTGGCCGACAGGGCCATTTCCGTCATCGCGAAGAACCCGTTGAGCAGCAGCAGAAAGAGAAGAAGGGCGGTATCCATTGAGAGCGTCCAGGGCCGGGATCCAGGGAAAACCCGGAGCGGACGCGATAAATCCAGTCGAAGCGCGCAAGCGTAGCAGAAGCCCGTGTCGAATCCGACCGCACAATCCCGGTGATGAACTACCTGATCGGTGACCTGCAGGGCTGCTGCGACGCGCTGGAGCGCCTGCTGCTGACCCTGGACTTCTCCCCGTCGCGCGACCGCCTCCACTGCCTGGGCGACCTCGTCAACCGCGGCCCGGCCTCGCTGCGCACCCTGCGCCGCCTGCAAGGCCTGGGCGACGCCGCGCCGTGCCTGCTCGGCAACCATGACCTGCACCTGCTGGCCGCGGCGCACGGCGCCCGCAAGCCCGGCAAGAGCGACACCCTGCGCGAGATCCTCGACGCCCCCGACCGCGAGGCACTGCTGGACTGGCTGCGCCACCAGCGCCTGGCCGGCGAGGCGGAAGGCTGGCTGCTGGTGCATGCCGGGGTCGTGCCGCAATGGGACCGCGACGACACCCTCGCCCGGGCGCGCGAGGTCGAGGCCGTGCTGCGCGGGCCGGATCTGCCGGGCTTCCTGCACGAGATGTACGGCAACGAGCCCGATCGCTGGGACCCCGGCCTCGCCGGCAGCGCGCGCCTGCGTTTCATTGTCAACGTGCTGACCCGCCTGCGCTTCTGCTCCGCGCACGGGCAGCTCGAGTTCAAGAGCAAGGACGGCGCGGGCGAGGCGCCGGCGGGCTTCATGCCCTGGTTCGAGGTCCCGCAGCGGCGCAGCGCCGGCCAGCCCGTCGCCTTCGGTCACTGGTCGACGCTGGGCCTGCAGCAGCGCCCGGACCTTCTGGCGCTGGACACCGGTTGCGTCTGGGGCGGCTCGCTGAGCGCCGCCGTGCTGGACGGCCGCGGCGGCGTGCGCGAGATCGTGCAGATCCCGTGCGAGCAGGCGCAGAAGCCCGGCTGAGCGCCCACCCTGCCCCGACGGCGCGCTGGCAGCGCCCGGCGGATTGGGCGCTAGAATCCGCCTCCTCCCCCGGGAGACGTGGCCGAGTGGTTTAAGGCAGCGGTCTTGAAAACCGCCGAGGGCTTACCCCCTCCGTGAGTTCGAATCTCACCGTCTCCGCCAAGTATTCACGTGGCGCCCCGTACCTGCGGCGCTAGCATGGCTCAGGGCCGCATCGTGCGGCCTTCGCATTGCCGCAGTCTCCCGCATGCAAAGCCATCGCAGGCCCCTGGCCTTTCTTTCCGGATTCGCCGTCTACGTCGGTGGCCTCGCCGCCGCCATGGCCGCCGCCGCCACGCCGCTGAGCTGGCTGCTGGTCGGCCGCACCGACCTCCTCGCGCTGGTGCTGCGCCTGTCCGCGCTCGCCCTGCCCTCGCTGCTGATGGCGCTGGCCTGGACCTACCTCACGCTGCGCTCGCGCCAACGCAGCCGGCGGCAGACCTGGCTCTGGTACCGCATCGGCATGGGCCTGGCGATGGTGGTCACGTTCACGGGCGGCTTCTTCGCCCTCGCGCAGCTGGACGCCACCAAGGTGTGGTCGCCGTTCACGCTGCTGACCTCCGCGCGCATGCCGCCGTTCTGGGGCCTGCAGAACAGCCTCGCCATCCTGCTCGGCGCCTGGATCGGCTACCGGCTGCTGCCGGCCCGCCAGCGCGTCCGCCCGCACGGCACGCACGTCGAGGAATGGGAAGCCGGCCTCAGCCGGATGGACTGACGCGCCGGGCCGCCTCGACGAGGCGGCTTCCAGCTCAGGTGCCCGGCCTCGCGCCCTGCCCGCCCATCACGATCCGGTTGCGCCCCTGCGCCTTGGCGGCGTAGAGCGCCGCATCGGCCGCGGCGACGAGGCTGCCGGCCATCAGCGGCAGCTGCGAGCTCGTCAGCAGGTGCGACAGCAGCGCGAGGCCCGCCGACAGCGTCACCGGCAGCTGTGTGCCGTCCGGCAGCTCGACGCAGGTCTCGCACAAGGCCCGCCGGATGCGCTCGGCCGTTTCCAGGGCGTGTTCGTCGGGGCAGCGCGGCAGCAGGATCACGAACTCCTCGCCGCCGTAGCGGGCCATGGTGTCACCGGCCCGCAGCTGCTGGCGGATGCGCTGGCCCACCTGGCGCAGCACCTCATCACCCACCGGGTGCCCGTGGGTGTCGTTGATGCGCTTGAAGTGGTCCACATCCAGAAAGAGGCAGGCCAGGCCGTGGCCATGGCGCTGCGCCTCGCCGACCTCGATCGGGCAGCGCTGCTCGAAGTAGCGGCGGTTGTGCAGGCCGGTCAGCGCGTCGGTGATGCCGGCCTGGCGCAGGCGCTCCTGGTTGAGCACGTTGTCCAGACAGATCGCCACGATGGCGGCCAGGCGCTCGAGAAACTCCGTGCCGGCGTCCGCCTCGTAGCGGCGACCGTCACGGCTGGCGAACTGCAGGCTGCCGATCAGCTGCCCCTGGCGCACCAGCGGCAGCAAGGCGCAGGACGCCAGACCCGCGCCGCGATCCGGCCCGAAGAGGGCGGCATGCCGCCAGGCCTGGAACTGGCCCAGCACGGGCCGCTGCCCCATCTGCAGCAGCAGCGGCTGCCCGGCGGCGCTGCCCAGCAGCTGCAGGCCCGGGAAGGCGGCGGCGCGGTCCACGCCGGCCTCGTCCAGGCAGCGCTGGAGGTCACCGCCCGCATCGAGCAGGCACAGGCCGACGGCGTCCAGCTCGAAGGTCTCGCGGTAGTCCAGCAGGATCACGCGCAGCAGGTCCGGCAGCGAGCCCGCGCCGATCAGCGCGTGCTCCAGCCGCTCGAAACGGCGCAGCTTCTCCTCGTTGCTGCGAGCCTGCTGAAGCAGGCTCTCCAGCCGGCGGCGGAGGTGGTCGTTCTGGGCCTGGAGCGCCTCAAGCATGCGTGTGGGAACCGTGGAAGGGAGCGGCCGCAGCCGATCCGTCAACTGTAGCGGCCCGCGCATGCGCCGCGGACCGCGCGGCGTGAAGATGCCGCACGGAGGCCGCGCGAGTGCCGGTCAATGGCCGCCGATAGCGCTCAAAGACGGTCAGTAGCTCAGGACGAAGCGGCTGTAGTAGCGCCGCCCTTGCGAATCGGCGGCGGTCAGCCACAGCTCGCTGACCGTGGGCGTGACGCCGCCGGGCAGGATGCTGGCACCCAGGGTCTGCTCCGTGCTCACCGGCAGCGCCAGCTTGAGCTCACGCAGCGAGGGCGTCGCCGGGTTCGTCCCCTGCACGAGGCGGATGCCAAGCATGCGCATGTCGGGATTGGCGGCCGCCCACTTCGCCCAGCTGTACTTGCGCCCCGTGACCAGGTTGCGGCCCAGCAGCGGCGTGGCGGCCAGGTCGTCGATCATCGGGAAGCGGCTGGTGGCGGGATTGATGGGGACGGCCGCGCGCAGGAAGGCCGTCTGCGTCTTGGCCGTGCCGCCGGTCTGCGTGAAGGTCGTGCTGTACTTGGCCGAGCGCAGCGCGTCGGCGCCGCCGATCCAGCCCACGCTGTCCTGCAGCAGCGCAAAGTCCGAGGCCTGCCCCGTCGCGGTGGTGCTGGTCGACCCGGGCACGGAGGTGATGCACATGCGGGTGCGGGCGCAGTAGGCCATGGCGATGGCGAAGCCGTTGGGCGTCTGCACCACGCCGCTCTCCAGGGCGCCGGTGATGGGCGCATCGAGTGTCTGGGCCTGCAGGTCCAGCTGCACGCCGGCACGCGGATTCACGGTGCTGCCGCTTTGCAGGGTGCCGTCGCCGCCGAAGGTCGCGACGGCCATGGGGTGGACGTTGAACTCCAGGTTGCGGCCGTTGCCATAGAGGCGCCACGAGGGCACGCCGGCCGTCGTCGACTTCAGGTAGTTGACCGTGGTCTGGAAGATGTCCAGCACCTTGCCCGTGGAGTCCGTCACCGGTGCGCTGACCTGCAGGCGCGTGCAGTTGCCGGAGCTCAGCACATCGTCCAGGCAGGCCACGATCTGGAAGCGGCCGAGCTGGTAGTTCTTCGCGGCCAGGTCTGCGAAGTAGAGCGCCATCGAGACCTTGTCCCGGCTGTCATTGACGGTGAAGGCCGTGAGCAGGCTGTGCGTGCTGATGGCGCTCGCCGAGAGGCCCTGGGCCAGCATCTTGTTCACCGCCGCCCCGAGTTCGTCCAGCAACGCGGCATTGGGCAGGACCGTGCTGGCGCCGCTGGTGGCCTTGAGCGTGCTGGTGACGGCGTTGAGCGGCGTGGCGAGCGTGCCCTTGGCCAGCTCCGTCTTCAGGACCGCGAGGTCCACCACCACCTCCGCCGGCGCGCCCGGGTTGAGCTTGTTGGCCAGCACCAGCTGCGGCACGCCGCTGATGCTGGTGCCAAGGTCCGCCCGGAGCGCCTCGATCAGCAGGTCCTGCGGCCCCTTGTTGGCCGCGAAGGTGGCGTCGCCCAGGAGGTCCAGCGTGGTGGCGTCCGTGATCTTGGCGTCGCTGATATTGGTCTTGACGAGGGTCTTGAGGAAGTCGCTGGCCGCGGTGAGCTGGGTGGGGATCAGCGCCACGGCGGCGCTGTTGCCCGCCATGTCCTTGAACACCGCCGCGGGCATCGCGCCCATCGTCATGGCCAGCAGGCCTTCCGTGAGGGGCGACACATTGGCCACCATCGTCCCGGCCGTCTTGGGCACGGCGGAATGCAGCAGCACCATGTCCCCGAGGGCGCTGAGGCCGCGCACCTCGATCAGCAGCGGCGCCTGCGGGCTCTGCGCGCTGAGGGTGATCTTGTAGCTGCCGTCGGTGGGATGGGTGGTGCCCGTGCCCACCGTGGCGCCGCTCGCGTCGAGCACCGTCACGCTCGCGCTGCCCAGCGGAGCGCCCGTGGCGGCGACGCCGCTGAGCACCGGCGGCGTGGGGGTGCTGGTCCCGCCGTCGCTGCTGCTGCCGCCACCGCCGCCGCTGCCACAGGCGGCCAGGGACAGCACCAGGGCGCAGCGCCACAGGCCGCCCGTCAGGCGCGCAACACGGGAGCCGCCGGCGGCGACAGACGGGGACGTGGAATGAAGGCGGGTCATGATCGGCAGGGGATGGGCCCTCGGCAGAAGGCAGAGGCTGCCAGTATCCCGGGAGGCCCGGGCCGCCGAAGGACGCAAAAGCGCCGCGAAAGGGCCCTGAACCGCACGATGGCCGCCGGCGCCGGCGCCTGGCGGATGGCCTCAGGCCTGCCCGGGGGCCTTCATCCAGAGCTCGTCCAGGTGCTTGAAGCCCCAGTCGGCCGGGTTCTCGCGGGAGACGATGCGGTCCGTCGCCGTCGGCAGGTCGAGGTTGATCAGCTCGGTCGGGATGGGCAGCTGGGACTTGGTCGAGAAGAACACGCGCACCAGCGGCGCCGTCAGCCGCACAGGGCTCTGCTCGATCACCACGGCCAGACGGCCCGAGTGCAGCTTGACCAGCGTGCCCACCGGGTAGATGCCCACGCTCTTCACGAAGGCCTGGAAGACGGCCGGGTCGAAGTGCCCCGTCCATTGCGCCATGCGCTGGATGGAGCCGGCCGGGTCCCAGGCGTTCTTGTAGGGCCGGGTCGAGGTGATGGCGTCGTAGACATCGCAGACGGCGCCCATGCGCGAGAGCAGCGAGATCTCCTCGCCCTTGAGCTTCTTGGGGTAGCCCGAGCCATCCATCTTCTCGTGGTGGTGCAGGCAGACGTCCAGCGCGGCGGCGGGCACGGCCTCGCCCTCCATGAGCATTTCGTAGCCGCGCACCGGGTGCGAGCGCATGACGGCGAACTCGTCGTCGGTGAGCTGCCCGGGCTTGTTGAGCACGTCGATGGGCATGGCCATCTTGCCGACGTCATGCAGCAGCCCGGCGAGGCCGGCCTCGCGCATCTGGGCCTCGCCGAAGCCGAGCTGGCGGGCGAGCGACACCATCAGCGCGCACACGGCCACCGAGTGCATGTAGGTGTAGTCGTCCTTGGTCTTGAGCCGGGCCAGACTGATGAGGGCCGAGGGATTGCGGCTCACCGAGTTGGCGACCTCCTCGACCAGCGGCAGGCACTGCTCGGCATCGATGGCCTTGCCCAGGCGCGCTTCGCCGAAGAGGTTGATCACCGCGGCGCGCGAACGGCCGACGATCTGCGCGGCGCGCCCCATCTCGTCGTGCAGGCTGGTGCGGACGCCCGGCGCGGGCATCGGATCGGCCGGGGCCGGTGCGGGCGTGGGTGGGGGGGCCGGAGCGGGCTGCGGCTCCTGCGGCGGCAGGTCCGGCACCGTGGGCATGGTCAGGGTGTCGGCACCCTCGACGTCCAGGCCCTTCTCGTCATCGATCCACACCGCCACCACGCCGCTCTTGCGCAGGGCATCGACCTCGCTCTGCTCGCGCAGCACGAACTTGGTCTTCCAGAAGGGATGGGACAGCCAGGAACCCTCCATGGACTGCAAGAACATGCCGAGCCGGACTTGCTGGGTCGGTATTCTTTTGAGCATGTGTGGAAGGTAGGGAGCGGACCGGAGAACTGCCGCCCAGTATCGATGGTGCCCCTGCCGAAGAAAAGCCAAATCGGACACGAAAAAGCCGCCTTGGCGGCGGCTTTGGCGTGAACGAGACGGCGCGGGCGCCGGGGCTCAGCGCATCTTGCTCTGGGGCACGGTGCGCAGCTCGCCGCCCAGCGAGCTCAGGTACTTGGCGATGGCCTTCAGCTCGGCGTGGCTGAACTGTTTCACCTGGCCGGCCATGATGGCGTTGCCGCGGCCGACGTAGGCGTTGCCTTCGGTCTGGTAGGACTTCAGCGCGACGTAGAGGTAGTCGGCGTGCTGGCCGGCCAGCTTGGGGTAGGCGCCGTCGATGGGCTTGCTGAAGTTGGCACCGTGGCAGGAAGCGCACGCACCCTTGTTCAGCAGCTCGGCCACGGCGGCCGGGGCGGCCGGGGCGTCACCGGCGGCGGGTGCCTGGGCCTGCTGCTCGTAGAAGGCCGAGACGTCCGCGATGTCCTTCTCGCTGAGCGTCTGGGCGATGCCGCGCATCGTCGGGTGCTTGCGCTCGCCCTTGGCGTAGGCGGTCAGCGCGGCGGCGATGTACTTGGCGTTCTGGCCGGCGATCATCGGCACCTTGTGAACTTCGGGGAAGGTGGCCTGATAGCCAGGGATGCCGTGGCAGCCGATGCACATGGCGATCTTCTTCTCACCCGCCTTGACGTCCTGCGCCGAGGCGCCGACAGCGGTGAGGCCAGCGAGAACGGCGACGGTGAGCTTCAACAGTTTTTTCATGGTCCCGAAGTTCTTGATCTGACACCGGGGCGCATTATAGGGACGGACCTTATACTGGTTTGCAGGCTTACCCGCATTGATCCACAGCATGAAGTTCCAAGGCTCCGAACAGTACGTCGCCACCGCCGACCTGATGTTGGCCGTGAACGCCGCCATCACCCTGAAACGGCCCCTGCTCGTCAAGGGCGAACCCGGCACCGGCAAGACCATGCTGGCCGAGGAAGTGGCCCAGAGTGTGGGCCTGCCGCTGTTGCAGTGGCACATCAAGAGCACGACCAAGGCCCAGCAGGGTCTGTACGAATACGACGCCGTCAGCCGCCTGCGCGACAGCCAGCTCGGCGATGAGCGCGTCAAGGACATCCACAACTACATCGTCAAGGGCGTGCTGTGGCAGGCCTTCGAGTCCGAGACGCCGGTGGCCCTGCTGATCGACGAGATCGACAAGGCCGACATCGAGTTCCCGAACGACCTGCTGCGCGAACTCGACCGCATGGAGTTCTACTGCTACGAGACGCGGCAGATGATCAAGGCCAAGCACCGCCCGCTGGTCTTCATCACCTCGAACAACGAGAAGGAGCTGCCGGACGCCTTCCTGCGCCGCTGCTTCTTCCACTACATCAAGTTCCCCGAGGCCGAGACGATGCAGCGCATCGCCGACCTGCATTTCCCGGGCCTCAAGAAGGAGCTGCTGGCCGCCGCACTGAAGACCTTCTACGACGTGCGCAACCTGCCCGGGCTCAAGAAGAAGCCCAGCACCTCCGAGCTGATCGACTGGCTCAAGCTGCTGCTGGCCGAGGACATCCCCGTGGACGCGCTCAAGGCCCAGGACGAGAAGGTCGCCATTCCGCCGCTGGTGGGCGCCCTGCTCAAGAACGAGCAAGACCTGACCCTCTTCGAGAAGCTGGTCTTCATGCAGAGCCGCAACCGCTGATCGTCACGGCGCGCCGCGCCGCCTCCCCGCCCCTACACTGCTCGACGGCGCGCCTTCCTGCGCGCCGCCTGACGAGGAGCCTGGCGCATGGCCGCGAGCAAGACTTTCAGCATTGACACCCTCTGGGCGATCGAGCGCCTGGGGCCGCCGAGCCTGTCGCCCGACGGCGCGCAGGCCGTGGCCAGCCTCACCCGCTTCTCGATGGAGGACAACAGCAGTCGCACGAGCCTGTGGCTGCTCTCCACACTCGGCGGCGATCCCCGGCGCCTGACGCAGGCCGGCGACAAGGACGCCAGCCCGCGCTGGAGCCCGCAGGGCGACCAGATCGCATTCCTCGCCCGGCGCGAGCAGGACGGCCGCAAGGACGACACGGCCCAGCTCTACCTGATCCCGCCCGATGGCGGCGAGGCCCGCCGCGTGAGCGACGTGCCCATGGGCATCGAGGCCTTCAAGTGGTTCCCCGACGGCCGCCACATCGCCTTCATCGCCTGGGTCTGGCCGCAGCTCAAGGGCGCCGCCGCGCAGGCCAAGGCCTGGGCCGCGTTCCAGGCCCGCAAGACCAGCGGCTACGTGACCTCCGAAGCCCTGTACCGCTACTGGGACCACCACATCCCCATGGACCGCGTGCCCCATCTGCACGTGCTGGACACGCGCACGGGCAAGGTCCGCGACCTCTTCGAAGGCAGCGACTGGGAACTGAGCCGAGCCGAGCCGGGGGCCGATTGCTTTGACATCTCGCCCGACGGCCGGCGCATCGTCTTCGCCTGCGATCCGGCGCCACACAAGCAGCTCGACCACTGCTTCGCCCTGGCCGAGGTCGAGGTCCGCAGCCGCCAGGTGCGCCTGCTGCTGCAGGAGGACGGCTGGCATCTGCACGCCCCCGTCTACAGCCACGCCGGGCACCATCTGGCCTTCCTCGCCTGCCACCGCGGGCACAAGCACACGATGCCGGACCAGCTGGGCGTGCTGGACACCCACGGCAACTGGGCCGTGCTGTCCGAGGACTGGGACCGCGAGGTCCAGGCGCCGCTGCGCTGGGACGAGGACGACCTCGGCGTGCTCTTCTGCGGCGAGGACGAGGGCCGGCGCCACCTCTGGCGCTTCGACGTCAAGACCTGCGCAGCCTTCACGCAGTTCGAGGGCGGCAATGCAACGGCCTTCGACCTGCAGGCGGGCACGCTGGTGGTGCTGCACGACAGCGCCACGCATCCGCCGCGCCTGAGCGTCGTCGACGACGTGACGGACAGCTCCCGCGCCCAGCGCATCGAGACCTTCAACGACGCCCTGCTCCAGCCGCTGCGCAGCGGGCGCGTCGAGGCCGTGCAGGTGCGGGGCGCGCAGGGCGACGACGTGCAGATGTGGCTGACGTATCCGCCCGGCTTCGATGCCAAGCGCAAGTACCCGCTCCTGCACCTCATCCACGGCGGGCCGCACGCGGCCTTCGGCGACAGCTGGCACTTCCGCTGGAACGCGCAGCTGCTCGCGGCCGAGGGCTATGTCGTGGCCTGCGTGAACTACCACGGCTCCTCGGGCTTCGGTTTCGCCTTCAAGGACGCCATCACCCACCGCTGGGGCGAGCTGGAGCTGCAGGACGTCGAGGCCGCCACCGACTGGCTGCTCAAGAAGCCCTGGATCGCGCGTGACCGTGTCTTCGCCAGCGGCGGCAGCTACGGCGGCTACATGGTGGCGTGGATGAACGGGCACGTGAAGACCGGCCGCTACCAGGCCTACGTCTGCCATGCCGGCTGCTACGACTGGCAGGCCATGTTCGCGGACGACGCCTACACCTGGCACTCGAAGGAGCTGGGCGCCTGCTACTGGAACGACCCGGCCCGCGTGGCCGCGCAGAGCCCGCATGCCTTCGCGCAGCACATGCAGACGCCCACGCTGGTGATCCATGGTGCGCAGGACTACCGCGTGCCGGACGCCCAGGGCCTGGCCTACTACAACACGCTCAAGGCACGCGGCGTGGACGCCCGCCTGCTGTGGTTCCCCGATGAGAACCACTGGGTGCTGAAGCCGCAGAACAGCCGCCTCTGGTACCAGGAGTTCCTCGCCTGGCTCGCGGCGCACGACCCCGGCCGCCGGGGCGCGAAGCGGCCGCGTCCGGCGAGCGCCGCCAGGCGCTGAGCGGCCTCCGGCGGGCCGGCGCGGGGATCAGGCCGGTGCCGCCCCCGCGCGGCGGACGTCGCCGTCGCCCCAGTCCACATCGGCGCAGAGCACCCGCAGGTGCGGGCCGAGCCAGAAGGCCATGGACAGCGTCACGCACATGCGCGCGCCGTGCAGGCTGAGGTAGGGCCGCGTGACCTGCAGCTGGCCGATGTCCGCCATGGCCCGGCGGAAATAGGGCCGGCGGGACCAGCGCGCATGGTGCGAGGCATCCAGCGGCGCGAAGCGCAGGTCCGGGCAGGAGTCCTGCGCATCGGGGTGGACGCGCATGCCGAGGTCGAGGCCGTGCTCGTCCAGCAGGAAGCACAGCTGCGCGCCCGGCACCGACAGAAAGCTCTGCCCCGCCTGCTCCAGCGGCTCGCCCGTCTGCAGGCGCACGACGGCCGCGTGCACGGCGGCGCGGAAGGGCTGCAGGCGCTCATCGTCCCGCTCGCGGCCCTGCAGCGAACGCACGTCGATGAGGTCCCAGAAGCCGTCGATGGTCGGGTTCGTCTGGGGCTCCAGGAGGTCGTCCATCGGGCGACCAAGGCCGTAGCCTTGCAGCAGGTCCACGTCGGCGTCGAGCGCAAGCTGCATTTCGTCGCGCCCCTCGATGCCCTCCTGCAGCACCAGCGCCCCGCATTCATGCAGCAGCGCGACCATCTGCGCCATGATCCGGGCCACGCGCGGCGAGTCCAGCGCGCGCCGGGGCAGGCTCTTGTCGAGCTTCACGATCTCGGGGCGCATCCGCCACACGCGATCGAAGTTGGAATGCCCCGCGCCGAAGTCGTCCAGGGCCAGCAGGCAGCCCGTCGCGCGGGCCGCCTCGACCGCCTGCTCGAAGTAGGCGCCGCGCGCCATCACCTCCTCGGTGACCTCGAACACCAGCCGGTGCATGGGCAGGCCCAGCTGCTCCACCGTCTGCACCGCGCGCGCCAGCATCGGCGCCTCCAGCGCGGCACGCACGAAGACCTCGGGGTGGATGTTCAGGAAGAGCCAGCAGTCCGGCACCTCCTGCGTAACAAAGTTGTGGACATGTAGCAGCCTGCACAGGCGGTCCAGCTGCAGTTGCTCGAAGGGCTCCAGCCCCTGCGCGAAAACCAGCGCGGGATCGACGCTTGCCCCGCTGGCGTCCGTGAAGCGCGCCAGCGCCTCGTAGCCCACGGGGCGGCGGTGCGGCAGGCTGTAGATGGGCTGGAACTGGCTGCTCAGGCGCAGATCCCGGTGACGGGCCGACCACCGCCCGCCGTCCTCCTGGATGGCGGCGAAGAGGGCCTGCATCGTCCGATCCACATCCTGGTTCATGGCGCCTTCAGCACAACAAGATCCGTAGATGCTAAGCCCCGGCCTTGCGTCAGGCTTGCGGCGCGCCCGGCAAGGAGCGCCGCTCTGTGGATAATCACCGCGACACTCCCCCTGCCTGCCATGTTGATCCAGTTCTTCTACACCCTGCGTGCCGCCAAGCTGCCTGTCTCGGTGAAGGAGTACCTCACGCTGCTGGAGGCCCTGAAGCTCGGCGTGATGGACGCCGAGGACGGCGGCCCCACCGTCGACCGCTTCTACTACCTCGCCCGCACGACGCTGGTGAAGGACGAGGCGCACTTCGACAAGTTCGACCGCGCCTTCGCCGCCTACTTCAAGGGCGTGGAGCTGCTCACCGATTTCGCCCGCGAGCTGCCCGAGGAATGGCTGCGCAAGCACCTCGAGCTGGAGCTCACCCCCGAGCAGAAGGCCGAGATCGAGCGCCTGGGCTGGGACCAGCTGATGGAGACCCTGCGCCAGCGCCTGGAGGAGCAGAAGGAACGCCACGAGGGCGGCAACCGCTGGATCGGCACCGGCGGCACCAGCCCCTTCGGCGCCTATGGCTACAACCCGCAGGGCATCCGCATCGGCCAGGACCGCGGCCGCAACCGCAGTGCCGTGAAGGTCTGGGACCAGCGCGCCTACAAGGACTACGACGACAACCTCGAGCTCGGCACCCGCAACATCAAGGTCGCGCTGCGCCGTCTGCGCCGCTTCGCGCGCGAGGGTTCGGACCTCGAGCTGGACCTGGACGACACCATCCACAAGACCGCCGCCAACGCCGGCATGCTGGACATCCGCATGATCCCGGAGCGGCACAACAAGGTGAAGGTGCTGCTGCTGATGGACGTCGGCGGCACGATGGACGAGCACATCCACCGCGTCGAGGAGCTCTTCTCGGCCGCCAAGAGCGAGTTCAAGCACCTCGAGTTCTATTACTTCCACAACTGCGTCTATGACTTCATGTGGAAGAACAACCGCCGCCGCTTCGCCGAGAAGATGCCCACCTGGGACGTCATCCGCAAGTACAACAAGGACTACAAGCTGATCTTCGTGGGCGACGCCACCATGAGCCCCTACGAGATCCTGCAGCCCGGCGGGAGCGTCGAGTACAACAACGAGGAGCCCGGCGCCGAATGGCTGCAGCGGCTCGTCCACGCCTTCCCCAAGTACGCCTGGATCAACCCGGAACCGCAGGGCGTCTGGCAGTACCGCCAGAGCATTTCCATCATCCAGCAGTTGATGCACCAGCGCATGTTCCCGCTCTCCATCACCGGGCTGGAATCCGCGATGCGGCTGCTGAGCAAATGAGGACGCTGACGGGACGCTGCCGCCGCCTGGGCCTCGGTCTGTGCCTCGCCCTGGGGCTCGGCCTGCTGGGCGGCTGCGGCTCGCTGCAGGGCCTGCAGGAGGCCATGGGCGCGAAGACGCGCACGCAGGACGCCGGGGCGCCCCGGCTCAAGGCGGCCTACCGCCTCGACATCCGCGCCAGCGGCGAGGTCCAGGAGCTGCTCGCGCGCCACCTCGATCTGGCCCGCTTCCAGCAGATCGCCGAGAGCGACAGCCTGAGCCCCGTCGAGCTGGACCGCCTCGCCGCCGTGGCCCCGGAGCAGGCCCGCGCACTGCTGGAGACGCTGGGCTACTTCGATGCGCATGTGGAAGTGCAGCGCCAGTCCAATGCCGACCACAGCCAGCAAGACCTGACCCTGATCGTGGACCCGGGCCCGCGCAGCGTCGTGGGCGCCCTGGACCTGCAGTTCGAGGGCGAGATCAATCCCGAGCCGGGGCAGCCCCACGCCGCCCGCGCGCTGGCGATGCAGGCGGAGCTGGCGCAGCGCTGGCCGCTGCAGAAGGGCCGGCCCTTCACGCAGGCGGCGTGGTCCTCGGCGAAGTCGGCCGTGCTCGGCCGCGCCCGCGCCCAGGGCTATCCGCTGGCCCACTGGAGCAGCACGGAGGCGCAGGTCGACACCGAGTCCCGCCAGGTCAGCCTCACGGTGCGGCTGGACAGCGGCCCGCTGTTCCGCCTGGGCACGCTGCAGATCGAGGGCCTGCAGCACCAGTCCGAGGACACGGTGCGACGGCTCGCGGGCTACGAACCGGGCGAGCCCTACACCGAGCAGGCGCTGCTGGACTTCCAGGAGCGCCTGCTGCGCACGCAGCTCTTCGATGGCGTGACCGTGGACATCCAGCCCGAGAGCGCGCAGGCCGCGGCCGTGCCGGTGCGGGTGCGCGTGAAGGAGGCCCCGCGCCAGCAGGCCACCACCGGCATCGGCTACAGCGCGAACAACGGCTACAACGCCAGCGTCGAGCACCTGCACCGCCTGCCCGCCGGGCTGCCGATGCGTGCGCGCAGCAAGGTGCAGCTGGGCCAGCTCCTGCGCAAGGCGGAGCTCGAGCTCAGCTCGCACCCGCAGCCCGACATGCAGCGCAATCTCGGCTCGCTGCAGTGGGAGCAGGACCTCAACAACGACAAGGACATCCGCACCCTGAGCGCCCGCGTGGGCCGCCTGCGCGAGGCGGGCCATGACGAGCGGCTCGCCTATGTCGAGATGCTGCGCTCGGTGGAACGCACCGGCCCGAGCGAGACCCTGCGCTCCGGCGCCTGGAGCGGCAATGTGCAATGGACGCGCCGCCGCCTGGACAGCCTGCTGCTGCCCACCGACGGCTACACCGCCCAGCTGCTGCTCGGCGCCGGCCGGGCCGACAACAACGCGCCCGACCAGGACAGCGGCCCCTTCGCCCGGGCCCGCTTCAAGATCGAGTACTTCCGCCCCCTGCCCTCCGGCTGGTACCTCAGCGCCCGCACGGACCTCGCCCAGATCCTGGGCGCGGACCGCCTCGGCCTGCCCTCCAAGATGCTCTACCTGGCCGGCGGCGACGATTCCGTGCGCGGCTACGCCTACCAGAGCCTCGGCATCGTCAAGGACGACAGCGACACCGTCAGCGGCGGCCGCAAGCTCTGGACGGGCAGCCTCGAGGTCGCCCGCCCGGTGATGGAGAGCGTGCCCATGCTGTGGGGCGCCGCCTTCATCGACGCCGGGCAGGTCGCCGACCGCTGGCAGGCGCTGCGGCCCGTGGTGGGCTACGGCGTCGGCGCCCGCCTGCGCAGCCCCGTGGGCGCGCTGCGCCTGGACCTCGCCCGCGCACACGAAACCGGCAAGTGGCGCATTCACTTCAGCGTGGGGATCGCCCTGTGAGCGAGCCGACACCGAACACCCCGAACTCCCCGGTCGATCCCGCCCCCGAGGCCTTGACGCCGGCGCCGCGCCCGCGCCGCCATCTCGGACGCTGGTTCGCCTGGAGCCTGGCCCTCGGTGGCCTGCTGGGCGCGGCGGCCATGGGCACCGTCTGGCTGATGGGCACGGAGGCCGGCACCGCCTGGCTGCTGCGCCAGGCGCCGGACATGATCAGCGCCGACGCGCCCCAGGGCCGCCTGCTGGGGGACTTCTCCGCCCGCCAGCTGCGCCTGAATCTGCCGGGCGACACGCACCTGCAGTTCGACGGCCTGCGCTGGCAGGGTCTGCGCCTGCGCTGGGACCGCTCCCCGCAGCTGTGGGCCCGGATCGAGGCCGAGCGTCTGCAGGCGGACCGCATCCAGATCCGCTGGACCTCCTCCGACACGCCCAGCGCCCCGCTGACCGACCTGCGCCTGCCCGTCGCCGTGACGATCGACGCGCTCGCGGTGGGCCAGCTGGACCTGCCGAGCGCCGGCACGCAGCTGAGCCAGCTGCAGGCCCGCGTCGCCCTGGCCCAGCCGGACGAGCACGGCCAGCAGGTGCATGCGCTGCAGCTGCAATCGCTGCGCTGGCAGGACGTGCAGCTCAAGGGCACGCTGCGCGCCGAGGCCGACGGCCGCATGCCGCTGCAGGCCCAGCTCGATGCCACGGGGCGCCTGCCGCAGGGTCTGGACTGGCAGGCACGCCTGCAGGCCCAGGGGCCGCTGCTGGACCTCCCGCTGCAGCTCGACTTCAAGACCGCGGGCCAGTCGCTGCAGGCCCAGGCCCGCGCGCGGCCGCAGGCGGCCTGGCCGCTGGCCGGCCTGCAGGCGAGCCTGAAGCAGTTCGACCTCGCCGCCCTGAATGCGGCGTGGCCGCACACGGCGCTGAGCGGCCAGCTGGATCTGGATGCCCAGGACTGGGAGCGCCCCGCGACGCTCAAGGTCCAGATCAGCAACGCCCTGGGCGGCCCCTGGGACCTCCAGCGCCTGCCGCTCTCGAAGCTGCAGGCGGACGTGCAGTTCGCGCCCGCCCACTGGCAGTCCCTGCAGATCCGCAGCCTCGCCCTCGACGTCGCGGATGCGCGCGGGCAGGCGGCCGGCCAGCTCCAGGCGCAGGGGCAGCTGAGCCCGGCGCAGGCCTCCGACCTCCAACTGCGGCTCAACGGCCTGCGCCTCGACGCCCTGCACAGCCAGCTGCTGGCGCTCGCGCTGGACGGCCAGCTGCGTCTGCGGCGCGAGGCGGCCACCGTGCTGCCGGTGGATGCCAAGTCCCCACCCAAGCCGGGCCAGAGCCCGAAGGCGCCCGCCACCCCACCCGCCTGGCTCGACCTCGATGGCCAGCTCAGCACCCGCCTGGCCACCTCCGGCCACCCGGCGGTGGCAACGCCGCAGTTGCAGATCAAGGCCCAGCTGGGCGAGCAGGGCGTGCGCGTGCACCGTGCCGAGCTGAGCGCCGGCAAGGCCTCCGCCAGCGTGCAGGGCGAGTGGATCCGCCAGGAGCAGGGCGACTGGCAGGCCCGCCTGCAGGCCCAGAGCCAGGAGCTCGATCCCGGCCTGCTGTGGAAGCCCGCGGCCGGCAGCGGCGCGCCGCACCGCCTCAATCTGCAGCTGTCCGCACAGCTGCATCGCAGCGCCGGCAGCCTGTGGCCCCAAGGCGAGGCCAGCCTGCGCCTGCTGCCGAGCCAGTGGGCCGGCCAGCCCTTGCAAGGCCAGCTGCAGTACCTGCGGGATGCGCAACCCGCCCGGCTGGTCCTCAACCTCGAGCAGGAGCGCAACCAGCTCCAGGGCGAGCTGCAGGGTCTGGAGGCCCTGCGCCCCGAGGCCCGCCTCAAGATCCAGTGGCCGCGCCTGGCCGCCCTCACGCCGCTGCTCGACGCCCTCACCCCCGGGCTGACGCTCGACGGCGGTCTGCAGGGGGACGCCCTGGTGCGGGGTCAGGTCTTGCCCGCCTCGTCCAAGGCCCGGTCGGGCTCGCACTGGAGCTGGTCGACGCAAGGTCAGCTCGCCCTGCAACAGCTGGTGGTGCGCCAGCCCGGCCGGCAGGCGAAGCTGCAGCAGGGCCGGCTGAACTGGCAGCTCGGCACCGACGCGGCCGACGCGCTGGGCATCACGCTCGACGCCGGCCCCCTCGTCCTGACCCAGGCGCAGCGCAGCGTGCAGATCGAGGGGCTGCTCGCCAAGCTGGCCGGCACCTGGCCGCGGCACCAGCTGCAGCTGCAGGGCCAGGCCCGGCCGCTGCCCACCTCGGCCGGAGACCCGCCGCTGCCCGGCGCCGCCCTGCAACTGGCGCTGGACGGCCAGCTCAATACCCTGCCCTTCGGCCTGTCCGGTGCGCAGGAGGCCCTCGACTGGCGCCTGAGCCTGCAGCAGGCCCGCCTGCGCCCGCAGCCAGCGACGAGCAACGACCCCTGGCTGCAGATCGAGCCCGTGCAGGCCCGGCTCTCCCTCAGTCCCGGCGCCGACCTGCTCAGCGCCGAGCTGCAGGAAGGGCGCGCCAGCATCGCCGGCGGCCAGGCCCGCATCCGCTGGAGCCAGGCCCGCTACCAGGCGCCGCAGAACAGCAGCGCCCTGCCCACCGTCCAGCTCGACGCCCTGCTCGAGCCCCTGGCCCTGGCCCCGCTGCTCGCCAAGGCCCAGCCGGATTTCGGCTGGGGCGGCGATCTGCTGGTCGACGGCCATCTGCACCTGGACACGCGCCAGGGCACGAACCTCGCCTTCGAGCTGCAGCGGCTCAGCGGCGACCTCAGCGTCACCGAAGACCGCGGCGTGCAGCGCCTCGGCCTGAGCGACTTCGGCCTGCGGCTGCAGGCGCGCCAGGGCGTGTGGTCGCTGACGCAGGCGCTGGCGGGGAGCAATCTCGGCGGCTTCGGCGGCATCGTCGTCGCCCGCACCGACCCGCGCGCGCTCGTGCCCCCGATGGACGCGCCCATCGAAGGCACGGTGCAGGCCAACGTCGCCAACCTCGCCACCTGGGGCGGCTGGATCCCGGCCGGCTGGCGCGTGAGCGGCGCCATGACCGCCGGCTTCATGCTGGGCGGCACCCTGCGCGACCCACAGCTGCGCGGGCAGGCCCAGGGCGAGGGCCTGGCCGTGCGCAATCCGCTGATGGGCGTGGATGTGCGGGACACGCGCTTCCTGCTCGCCCTCGAGGGCACGCGCGCCCGGCTGCAGCAGTTCAGCGCCCGCGCGGCGGATGGCGAACTGCGCCTCACCGGCGAGGCGCGCCTCGGCGCCCAGCCCGACCTCCGCCTGGACCTGCAGGCCGAGAAGTTCGGCCTGCTCACGCGCCTGGACCGCCGCATCATCACCAGCGGCCAGGGCCAGGTGCACCTGACGCCCGGCAGCGTGGACGTGCAAGGCGCCTTCCGCATCGACGAGGGCCTGTTCGACTTCAGCAAGGGCGATGCACCCGCGCTCGACGAGGACGTCTTCGTGCGCCGCCCGGTGAGCGCCCAGCAGGCCGCGCGGCGCGACGCCCCGCCCATGAAGGTGGCCGTGCAGTTGGACCTCGATCTCGGCGAGCAGATGAAGCTGCGCGGCCGCGGCCTCGACACCCGTCTGCAGGGCCAGCTCAAGCTGCAGCACAAGGACGGCAAGCCCAGCCTCGTCGGCACCGTGCGCACCGAGGGCGGCACCTACGACGCCTACGGCCAGAAGCTGACCGTCGAGAAGGGCGAGATCCTCTTCACTGGCGTGCTCGACAACCCCCGCCTCGATGTGCTGGCCGTGCGCCCGAACACCGATGTGCGCGTGGGCGTGACCGTCGGCGGCACGGCGCTGAACCCGCGCATCAAGCTCTTCTCCGAGCCCGAGCTGCCCGAGACCGACAAGCTCTCCTGGCTGCTGCTGGGCCGCGGCCCCGACGAACTCGGCCGCGCCGACACCGCCCTGCTGCAGCGCGCGGCCCTGGCCCTGCTCAGCGGCGAGGGCGAGTCCACCTCGGGCAAGCTGATGAAGAACCTGGGGCTGGACGAGCTGTCGGTGTCGCAAGGCGCGCAGGACGACGCCCGCGGCGCCATCGTGCGTGTGGGCAAGCAGCTCTCCAAGCGCGTCTACGTCGGCTACGAGCGCGGCCTGAATGCGACGACGGGCAACTGGCAGCTCATCTACCGCATCGCCCAGCGGTTCACCCTGCGCGCCCAGAGTGGCGAGGACAGCGCGCTGGACCTGATCTGGCAGTGGCGCTGGCAGTGAGCCGCCCCGCAGGCGCGGGGTGACAGACTTCAGCAGACGTGAGCCAATCGGACCTGCAAGAGTTGACAGCTTGCAATCCCTAGCTTGAAGCCGGTCCACAAGGAAGTACCATGATCGCCTCTCGAACTCTCGCGCTCACCGCCCTGCTTGCGCTGGGCGCCACCTCCGCGCAGGCCGCGCCCTGCGGCAACGCCGATGTGAAGATCACCTCGCTGTCCGTGGCAGGTGTCCCCGGATCCACGCAGTCGACTTCGGTCAGTGCCTCCGCCTGCGTCGGCGCCTTTGCCGGCTCCGCCATCCCGCTGCCGGGCACGAGCGGTGGCAGCAACCTCGGCTACTACGGAGACGGCCTGTTCAACGGCGCCGGCCAGGGTGGCCGGGGTCACGGCACCGCGCTGTTCCCGGACGGCATCTTCTCCGGCCAGTACACCGCCACGGACCTGAACGGCGACGGCAAGAAGGATCCGGGCTGGATCTACCTGGGCAGCTGGACGCCGGGCGCCGGCAACGGTTTCCAGGCCGCGCTGATCAACGGCCAGGCCCTCATTGGCAACAACTGGTTCAGCGCCACCATGAACAGCGCCGGCAACGGCGGCACCTGGTCCTTCCTGCCGCCGAGCAACGTCGTGAGCCTGCTCGAACCCATCTTCGGCAGCAATCTCTTCGACCAGTTCGCGCTGTCCTTCATGTCCGGCAGCACCTTTGCCGCCTACGACTTCACGGCTGCCGGCCTGGGTCTGCCCGTGTCCTCCAGCACCATCTATAACTTCGGCGGCAGCTGGGACATGTCCAAGACGCTGATCAACGGCGGCGGCAATGCCGGTGCGCTGTCGCACATCGACCTCTACGTCCGCGACCCGATCGGCCCGCGCCGTGACGTGCCGGAACCCGGCACCCTGAGCCTTCTGCTGGCGGCCATCGCCGGCACCGCGCTGTACCGCCGCCGCCAGCGCTGAGCTCCTGCACACGAGAGAGCCGGCGCGCAAGTCGTGAGACAATCCGCGCCGCCAGAGGGGCAGCACCGCCCCTCTGGCCGGTGCTCTCCGTAGTTCAATGGATAGAACGGCCGCCTCCTAAGCGGCAAATACAGGTTCGATTCCTGTCGGAGGGACCATTTCAAAATATCATGACGTCTCACAACGTCCAAAGCCGCCAAGTGAATCAAGCACTTAGCGGCTTTTTTCATGCCTAAGCGGCTCAGGACGTCTCTTTACATCTCGGGCTGCACCGGGGAACATTCCGGGGAACAAACAAGGTTCTTGAAGCGAAACGGGCGATCTGTTCCCCGGCACCTCAGGAGCCTTAGCCCGGAGACAGTCATGCTGACTGAGGTCGCCTGCAAGAACGCCACATGCCCACCTGACCAGAAGCGCCGCCGGCTGACGGACTCGGCCGGTCTGTACCTTGAGGTCTCGCCCTCGGGCAGCAAGCGGTGGTTCTGGAAGTTCTACCCCGACGGCAAGGAGTCCCGTCTGGCCCTGGGCAGCTATCCGGACGTGAGCCTGAAAGCCGCTCGCCTGGCGCGCGACGAAGCCCGCAAGGAGCGGCAGGCCGGGACCAATCCGGTCCAGGCCCGGCGGGTGAAGAAGCTGGCGGCTGCCGCGTCCAGCGCCATCACCTTTGAGGCTGTGGCCCGGGAGTACCACTCACTGAAGGCCGAGGACTGGAGCACCGTCCACGCGGCCCAATGGCTGCGCTGCTGCGAGAAGGACCTCTTCCCCTGGGTCGGCGCCCTGCCCTTGCGCGACATCAGCGCCCCACTGCTGCTGGAGGCGCTGCGCCGGGTGGAGTCCCGCGGCGCGACCCAGCTGGTGCGCGACCTTCGCGAGTTCGCCGGGCAGGTCTTCCGTCACGGCATCCGCACCGGCAAGTGCGACTCTGACCCCGCACGGGACCTGGTCGGCGCCTTCAAGACACACACGGTCAAGCACATGGCTGCGGTGCTGGAGCCGGCCCGCGCTGGCGAGCTGCTGCGCGCCATCGAAGGCTATAGCGGCCAGCCCAGCACCCGCGCTGCGCTGCAACTGTCCGCCCTGCTCTTCCAGCGCCCGGGCAACATCCGGTCTCTTGAGTGGGCCTGGATCGACCTGGACAAAGCCATGCTGACGATCCCTTCTGAGGCGATGAAGCGGAGCAAGGCTGGCAAGGTCAACGGGCGCCCGCACTTCGTGCCCCTGGCCACCCAGGCCGTGGCCATCCTGCGCGACCTGGCGAAGCTCACGGGCCATGGACGCCTGGTGTTCCCCAGCCTGAGAACCGGGCAGAAGCCCATGAGCGAGAACACCATCAATGCCGCGCTGCGCGGCCTCGGCTACTCCTCGGACCAGATGACCGCCCACGGCTTCCGCGCCATGGCCCGCACCATCATGGTCGAGCACATCGCCGGCATTGATCCGGACGTGATCGAGGCGCAGCTGGCGCACACGAAGTCCGGGCCGCTGGGCGCCGCCTACGACCGGGCCGAGTTCATGGAAAAGCGCAAGCAGCTGATGCAGGTCTGGGCCGACTACCTGGACCGCATCAAGGCTGGCGCACAGGTGGTGCCTTTCAAGGCCGCCTAACACCGCGCCTGACGGCATCAGGCAATGCGGGCCTGGACATCGCGGCAACTTTGTCCAGGCCCTGACCACAACCTACCTACAGGAGAGGTGAATATGGCTACCCAGACTGTACTGCCAGCGACCACCAAGCCGGCCGCCAGGCCGACGGACTTCGACGTATTGCGGGAGGTGCCTCATGTCGCATAAGAGTGCCCAGGACAAGCAGGCGGCGGTGCGGGCTGCCCAAAGAGCGCTGCAACTTGCTCACTACGCAGATGCCCGGCTTCCTAAATTGCCCAGGCTGACAAGCCGCCATCACCCTATTCTCGGAGCGCTGCTGAAGCGCTGTACATCGCGCTCACTTCTGCAGGCCGACGTAGAGGCATGCGATCTGAGCTTGGATAAATGGGTGGCTAGCGAATCGCTTTGCAACGGCTTTCCGCCTTCTCACGAGCACCACCCATGGCACAAAGAGTACGTCAAGGCGAGAGACGAAGAGCTAATGGACCGACCGGCGCCAGTCGACTACACCGCGGACCGCGCAGCTATACGGAAAGGCACTCGATGAAGCTCAAAGCAGCACTGCTCAACTATCCGTCAGCAAAGGGGCAACGCCATGAATGACGCTGCGGCAAAAGGTCAAGCACTTTCCGAGCAACGGATTCGCCTGATCTTCGAGGCAAGCATGGAAATCACCGCCATGTGCCAAGCCATGAACAAGATGGTCTGGGATTTGAACCTGGACGACACCGGCAAAGTGCTGTCGGGCATGGCATTGCGCTCCGCCCACCTCGGCGAGGTGATCAGCGCATGCCTGGAGGAGGATCCGTCGCAGACGTTCGGCCTCAGCGAGGCGGGACTGAAGTCAGCGGTGCTCGGGCATCACGTCTCGCCTTGAGACTCTGCAACCTCGGACGCACGGCATGGCATTCGAACGCTTCAAAGCACTGGCTCCGCTGCTGCTTTCGCAATCAACTGAACAGGAGCGGGAGATCCTTGCCGGCGCCCTTGATGGGAACCCAGAGTCGAGACGCGCCGCATTGGCGTTAGCTTCGATCAAATCCTACGACTGCCTGCCAATGTCCCCAGCGCTGGCCCACTGGCTAGGTGAGGCTCTGGCCGCCCTGGACGAGGCAATCAACAGAGGAGGGTCTCTTGATGATGCGCTTAGTAACTTTGGCTACGAGAAGGCAAGAGGTAGACCAGTTGCAGATACGCTGAGCAGAGACCTTCGCGTCCAAGAAAATGTGACCGGCCTGGAATTGATTGTTGCTAAGTCCGAAGCAGTGCTAGTTGTAGCCGCCTCAATGGGCCTCTCCGAAGCGACGGTTTGGAGCATTTGCAGGCGCCTAAAGAGGATCTCCAGGGGACGCTTGGAAGACGTGAATAGACCGCTGTTGCGGAGGACCGTCTTAGAGAATCCCCGGGCCTACTCTAAAGAATTGCGCGATTTCCTTGCAGTGACCGATAGTTCTTGAAGCCCAACCATTCGCCTCACGTTGAACCACGTAGGCGAATATGAGCGCAGAAGCTATCAACACCCAGGGCGCCTTCCCTGACCTCCTGCAGATGCAGGACGCGCTGCTGAAAATCAGCACCGTGACGCAGGCCACCGGCCTTTCCCGAGCATCGATCTATCGCCGGCTCGCGGCTGGCACATTCCCGGCGCCGGTTCGCTTAAGCACGCGCTGCACCCGCTGGCAGGCCGCCGACGTTCGAGCCTGGATCCAAGCTCAACGGGCGGTCCAATGAGCGCCCCGGCCGCCGAAGCTGTCCAGGCGGAGCTGGACCTGAAAGCGTTCGCCACCCTGCAGGCCATGCTTGCGCTCAAAGGCTTCAGCCTGCATGAGCTCTCCTGCGGCGGCTTCCTTGTCTCGCGCTGGGACCGCACCGCCCACCTTAGCGACCTGAGCGGCGTGCGCCAATTCCTGCAGCGCATCGGAGGTGACGCATGAGCGCCCTCGATGTATTCCTGGGCGCGCATGGCCGGATGCGCCGCAACGGCAACGGGTGGCGTGGCCCGTGCCCGGCCTGCAAGACCTCCGAGCGCAGCGTGGCGCTCTCAGTAGCTGAGGCCGACTCCGGCACGGTGCTGCTGAAGTGCTTTGCCGGTGGCTGTGATCCTGCAGCCATCTGCTCAGCCTTGGGCCTGGACGTCTCCGATCTGTTCCCTGAGCGTCTGAATGCGCCCCACCATCCGGCCCAGCGCCGGCACCGGGGCTTGCTTTCGGCCGGCGAGGCCCTGCGCGCGCTGAAGTTTGAAGCCGAGTTCGCAGCCATTGCCGCGGGCAACCTGGCCAATGGCGTGCCACTCTCCGAAGGGGACCGTCAGCGCCTGGCCCAGGCCTGCAACCGCATCGAAGATCTTTACAGGGAGGTGCGGGCATGAGTGACGATGCGATTCACACGCTGCCGGTGCGCCAACTCCCCGCACAGCTTACCGATGGTGTGGTGCTGACATGCGGTGCTGACTTGCGCCCCGAGTCCGTTGCCTGGCTCTGGAAAGACTGGCTCGCGTTGGGCAAGCTGCACATCTTGGCTGGTGCACCGGGGCAGGGAAAGACAACGCTGGCCCTGGCCATGGCGGCCACCGTCACCTGTGGCGGACGCTGGCCAGATGGCAGCCGCTGCTCTGCTGGAAAGGTCCTGGTCTGGAGCGGCGAGGACGATCCGGCCGACACGCTGCTGCCGCGCCTGCTCGCCATGGGTGCAGATGCATCCCGCGTCTACTTCATCACTGCCACCCGCGTAGATGGCGAGACGCACCCCTTCGACCCTGCGCGGGACATGCAGCAACTGATTGCCGAGGCTGAACGCATCGGTGATGTACGCCTTCTGGTGGTGGACCCCGTTGTTTCCGCGGTGGCTGGCGACAGTCACAAGGCCACTGAGGTTCGCCGAGCCCTGCAGCCCATCGTGGACCTGGGCGCAGCCATCCGGGCAGCCGTGCTGGGCATCTCGCACTTCAGCAAAGGATCTGCCGGCCGCGACCCGACCGAGCGCGTGGTGGGCTCGATGGCATTTGCTGCAGTCGCTCGACTGGTGCTGTGCGCGGCAAAGGTTAAGGGCGACAGCGACGGCCAAGATCGCCGAATCCTAGTGCGGTCAAAGTCCAACTGTGGCCCGGACGCAGGCGGCTTCGAATACAGCATCGAGCACCGGCAGCTCGAGGGTCTCCCGGACATCCAAGCCTCGAGCATCAACTGGGGTGCGGCTATTGATGGCACAGCCCGCGAGTTGCTGGCTGAGGCGGAGGCAGACGCCAACGACGGCGAGGCGCAAGACGTCGAGACGTTCCTGCGGTCCTTGCTGGCCGATAGCCCCATGCCGGTCAAGGCGGTCAAGGCTGATGCAGACGGGGCCGGGTACTCCTGGGATCAGGTCAAGCGGGCATCCATGCGCATCGGGGTGGAGAAGCGCAAGGACGGTCTCCGGGGCGGCTGGATCTGGGCACTCAGCTCCCCAAGGGCGCACGAAGGGAGCGAAGGGAGCAAACAAAAAAGCATGCTCTCTTCACACTCTTCGGCGCTCCCTTCGGAGCTCGACACCGAAGAAGAGGTGCTGCTGTGATCCCGGCCCACCTGATCCTGCGGGCCAATGCCCGCGGTGTGAGGCTATCCCTGGACGAGTCCGGCGCCGTCATGGCATCCGGTCCACGGCCAGCCATCGAGGGCCTGCTGCCCATCCTCCGCCCGCATCGCGAAGCCATCGGCCAGTTCCTGGCTGAGTCTCGACTGACCGCCGAGGCGCTGACGGCCGCTGCAGCTGTCTGTGATCTGCACGGCGATTCTGACGAGGCCCGGGACGACATGGCCCGCGATGTCCTCAACACCCCAGAAGACCTGCTGCCCGACTTGATCGAGCACCTGAAGCAGGTCGCCCAATCCGCCCGCCAGGGCTCCCTGAAGGAAACACGATGACGCACGATCAAGCCACGAAGAACCCGCATGAGCAAGACCTCGAAACGGTCCGCGCCTTTCTCTCTGACGCCCTGAACGGCGGCCTACCGCCCTCGTTCAGATCCGATGCCGTGCCCAAGCTGCTGGGATCCGTCTCAGCACTGACGCGGGCCGGCCGGCCCGAGGGTGCGCACCTCCTCGGCCTGATGGTGGCCCAGATGGTCATTCATCGCCTGCGCGACAGCATGCTGGCAGAGCGGGAGGCCGCCGAGCTGTTGCACAACGCAAAACACTGATGCTTGAATCGCGCTCAACCCGCGCGATGAAAGATCAACGGTCTGATTCTGCCGGGGCGGATTGCGGTGAACCCCACGGGTGAGCGCGCGTCGAGCAGGTAATCACAACCCGGCTTGCGCGCGCTTTCGCTTTTGCGCCAGGCCCGAATGAAAGGTTTCACCATGAATCCCGAAGCACTCAAAGAGATCAAAGCCCAGAACGCCTGGCGCGGCATTTGCGCGAAGCTGGGGCAACCCGACGCAGGCGAGATCCGCGCCGGCGGCACCGATGACGAACTGCACGAGAAGCGCAAGACCATGCGTCGCGCGCTGAACAAGGTCATTGAGCACGTGGGCGTCCGTGACGTGACCGAGGACGAAGCCCTGGCCATGAACCATGCGGCGACCATCATCGCCAGTATTGACTCGATGCTGGACGGCCTGGAGCAGCTGGAAGGTGGCATCAGCGGCACCAAGAATTCCACCGGCTGGCGCAATGCCAAGGGGCAGCCAATGAAGGTCCTGCGCAATGCGGCCGACATTGACGGCTACTACCGCGGCAAGGCGGCCAACTCCCGCAGTGACAACGTCACGCTCGGTGACTTCTTCCGCGGCGTGGCGAACATGCCTACCACGCCCGCGGTCCGCAACGCGCTGAGCGAAGGCACCAACACCTCGGGCGGCTTCACCCTGCCGAGCGTGGTCATGCCCCAGATCCTCAGTGCCCTGGTGCCCGCGAGCTCGCTGCTGCAGGCCGGCATGCCGGTGATCCCGTTGAACGACGGCGCAAAGAGCTACACCACGGCCATCGTGAGCGGTGTCCCGACTGCGGCCTGGCGAGCTGAGAACGGCGCGGTGGCCGAGTCTGATCCGGTGTTCTCTGCGTCGCAGGTGGTGCCCCAGTCGCTGAGCTTCTTCTTCAAGATCAGCCGCGAGCTGCTGGCCGATTCGCCGAACATCGAGCAGGCGCTGCTGACGGCCATCGGCCAGGCCATGGCCAAGGAACTGGACCGGGCCGGCCTGCGCGGCACTGGCACGGCACCTCAGCCGCGCGGCATCCTGAACACGGCCGGCATCCAGTCGATCACCAACGGCGCCAATGGCGCTTCGCCTACCAGCTATGCCAACCTGCTCAGCGCAGTGCAGGCCCTGCTGAATGCCGATGCGCCGATGCCCACCGCGGCCATCATGGCGCCCCGCAGCCTGGTGAAGTTCGCCGGCCTGGCCGACAGCACGGGGCAGCCCCTCAGCCGCCCTTCGCTGATCGCCGATCTGCCGATGCTCAGCACCAGCCAGATCCCCACGAACCTGACCGTGGGCACGTCGAATGACTGCACGGAGATCTACCTGGGCGACTTCACGAAGATGGCGCTCATGCTGCGCGAGAGCCTCAGCGTGCAGCTGCTGTCCGAGGTCTTCGCCGGCAATGGTCAGCTGGCCTTCATGTGCCACTGCCGCGCTGACTTCGCGGTGCTGTACCCGGCTGCCTTCGCGGTGATCACCGGCATCAAGGCTTAATCAGTATTCGGCGCAGGCGAGACTGTCTGCCATAGCTTGCGCCGCTGCTGGCCTGGTTTCTCATGCCGGGCCAGCCCTTTCGGACCCATGGCAGGCACCGCCCTTCGCGCCCGCGGAGGGGAGGCACCTCGGACGCAGGGCGAGAGACCTGCTGCACGGCGCCAATCTTGCTCAGCTATCAAGCGCTGGCCGATCCGCTAGATCTCGCCGTATTGCGCCGCTGGAACAGCCCACGAAGATGCACTGCTGCCAACCTGATTGAGGCCTGTAGGGCCGCTCAACGGCCCCCGGGGGCATGAAAAGTCTAGAGACTCTGTGCCTTGACCGCTGGGTTAGGTCCACCCAAACGCTAACCCGAAAAAACGGCCAAGATGCAGCGTCCGGGCCGCCACCCGTTGTGTGCGCGCACGCGCGCGAGGGACTCATCCCCGGGAATGGCACCGCCTGATCAAAACTGAGCAGGCCCCTTATTCCAAGTCGGCTTCCTGGCAAGGGGGGTCTCCTGAGTTTTCAGGACACGGTGGGGCCTGGACGAGGCGCCGAGACCCTGACATGTGCTGAGAAGTCAGCCGGTGTCCTCCGATCTGAGGAGGGGCATGCCCAGAGCGGGACCGATCTTGAGACGGAACGGGCTGCGTGGGTGACCGCTCGCGGAGGGAGGGGGAGGTGAAAGGCTGGGCCGACTCCGGCTCCTGACGGCCCTGTCTCCCACGCGCAGAAAATTTCCCCCCTATGAATTCAATTCAGCAGCAAATGGGGGGATATTTCTCTTTCGGAACAACAACTTAGACCATCTTTGATTGTTTGATTAATCAGCAAATCAAAGCTCCGCCCATGAATTCAGTACCTTCTCGCTCCTAACGATCCCCGGCTTTGCCTAGTGAGTTTGCCTTGCTACCGGTCTACCCAGTTCCCAGACTCCGCCGATCTGAAGCCAACGCCACGCACCCGCCCCGGCGTTGCCAAGGCGTTACTTATTCCAGCCAAGCGGCCCACATGAAACAAGGAGATGATCAAAAAGGTGCATCTGGACCTCGTCAACATCTACAAGAGCGCAGCACGAATATCGGCTGCCAGTCCAGGTCGACGTGGGGCACGTGCACCGATGTAGACCCAGATGGCCTTCAACAAGTTCACGGCGTTCTGCTGCTACATCGCCCAGGTCGACACGCTCAACAACCTCACCGCGCGCCCAGGAAAGCGCAGGAGCTGAGCATCAAGAGCCAGGGCGAAAGGGCTAGAGAAGCGCCCAAATCCGGAGCAGGCAGCTGCGGGCTCGAGCTGGGCCACAGCACAATGGCTGCAGCTTCTCCCAGAAAAGCAAAAACGGCCTGTTAGCGCAGGCCGTCTTGCCCGGGCTGAAGCGCCCGTCGCCGGAGGTGACCCCAGCGGTCTTTGTCGAGACCCGCCTAGTATCGTCGCCGGCTCTTGCAACGTCCATCTTTGAGGAGATGCGTTTGACTGCTCGTAAGCCCAAGTGGCGCAAGAAGCTCGACGTCGCTGTCGAGGTACTCGTGGCTATACGCCCGGCAATACCGACCCTGCAGGGTCTGGTCGGGATCGTGTTGATGTTCCACACGCACTGGTGAACCAGGCGCCCGCTAGTCCCAATTGGCGGGCGCCTTCTCATTACCAACCGGGGAACAAATCGGGGAACAGCCAGCCCCAAACGATCGACGAGACGTTAACTGACAGCTACTTAGTAGGCTTTTTCTATCCCTGTCGGAGGACCAGTGGCCCCCCCCCCCGCAGCCCCCGCCCCTGACATCCGCCCACCGGCGCTGGCGCCCGTCACCGGCAGAGCGCTTGCCCGGCGCGCCGGCCGGGGCCCGCGATGGCGTGCTCCGCGGGCCCTCGATTTCCCGGATGAACCCGCCGTCGCACTCGCGTACAACGCGAGCTTTGCCAAAAGATGGAGGGAGACCGGCATGGCCGGAGACACGAGAAGAGGCGGCCTGCTGGCCCCCATGCGCACGCGCGAGGACGCGGAACTGGCCGCGCGCGACTGCGCCCGGGCCTTGTTCGTGGTGGCGGCCCTCCAGGCCGTGGCCGGTCTGCTGCTGACGCCATGGATCCTGATCGACGCCGTGGTCTTCGCGCTGTGCGCCCACTTCATCCGCAGCACCTGGAGCCGCACGGCCTCGGTCATCGCCATGATCTGCGCCTGCCTCGGCTTCATCACGACGGTCATGAACCGCCTGGGCGACGAGCTTGGCGGTGGCGGCAACGTCATCCTGGCCACCCTCGTCGTCCTGGTGGTGGCCCGGGGCGTGGAGGCGACACACAAGCTCCATGGCCGCTTCAAGTACGGTGCCCGCTAGGACGGCGGACGCTGAGGCGACCGCCGCCTGGCGCCGTGCCCCAGGAACATGCACCCTGCCGCCACCGGCGCATCGACGCCCCACGAGCGCCCGCCCGCGCTGCCCGACGGGCCTCACCGACCGTGGTGAGCGAGCCCGGCGCGTGCGTTTTTCAACGCTCGCCCGCCCCTGACTTTCCGCACGGCGCCCGCACCGGGCGCACCATGGGTCCCAAGCCGTCGAGCAGGTCGCGGGCGGCGCGCGCAAAGCCCCATGGCTGCTGGGAATCCGGCAGCTGGGCGGTCCGAAGGGGCCGCCAGGTGAGGCAGCGTCGCGCGCAGCCCACGTCCCAGGCGGCGTAAACCCCTGAAACAGGCGTTTCGGAGCGGGCTCTTCCTGCGGTCGCACGCAGGGCGGGACCTATACTTGAAACGTCCCCTCACGGGGCGCTGCGCCCGCAAGGCGCGGTGAACTGACTGGATCTCACCGATAGGAAACACTCGCATCATGAGTGCCAAACTGAAAGTCGCCGGATGGGTGGCCCTCGGGGCCGTGGCAGGGGCCCTGACCACCATGCAGTTGCAGGCGAACGCACGGAGCAGCCTTTCGCCGCTGCCCCTGGACGAGATGCAGCAGCTGGCCGCCGTGTTCGGCATGGTCAAGTCCGATTACGTCGAGCCCGTCGACGAGAAGAAGCTGATCAACGACGCCATCGCCGGCATGGTCTCCGGCCTGGACCCGCATTCGCAGTTCTTCGACAAGAAGAGCTTCAAGGAATTCCGTGAAGGCACCTCCGGCAAGTTCGTCGGCGTGGGCATCGAGATCGGCATGGAAGACGGTCTGGTCAAGATCGTCTCCCCGATCGAGGGCTCGCCCGCCTTCCGCGCCGGCCTCAAGAGCGGCGACCTCATCACCCGCATCGACGACACCGCCGTCAAGGGCCTGACCCTCGACCAGGCCGTCAAGCGCATGCGCGGCGAGCCCGCCACCAAGGTGCAGCTGACCATCTTCCGCAAGCTGGAGAACCGCTCCTTCCCCGTGACGATCACCCGTGAGGAGATCAAGGTGGTGAGCGTGCGCGGCAAGGTCGTCGAGCCCGGCTACGCCTGGGTCCGCCTGAGCCAGTTCCAGGACCGCACCGTCGACGACTTCGTCAAGAAGGTCGAGGAGATCTACAAGCAGGATCCCAAGCTCAAGGGCATGGTGCTCGACCTGCGCAATGACCCGGGCGGCCTGCTGGAAGGCGCCGTGGCGGTGTCCTCCGCCTTCCTGCCCAAGGACGTCGAGGTGGTCTCCACCAACGGCCAGATCGCCGAGTCCAAGGCCAGCTTCAAGGCCAACCCCGAGTACTACCTGCGCCGCGGCGGCTCCGACCCGCTGAAGAAGCTGCCGGAATCGCTCAAGAACATCCCCCTGGTGGTGCTGGTCAACGAAGGCTCGGCCTCCGCCAGCGAGATCGTGGCCGGTGCGCTGCAGGATCACAAGCGGGCCGTCATCATGGGCGCCCAGACCTTCGGCAAGGGCTCCGTGCAGACGGTGCGCCAGCTCAGCTCGGAAACGGCGCTGAAGATCACCACGGCCCGCTACTACACCCCGAGCGGCCGCTCCATCCAGGCCAAGGGCATCGTGCCCGACGTCATGCTGGACGAGACCGCCGAGGGCAATGTCTTCGCCGCCCTGCGCATGCGCGAGGCCGATCTGGAGAAGCATCTGCAGAACGGCCCCGAGGACAAGGACGACGCCCGCGCCAAGGCCCGCGAGGAAGCCCGCGCCAAGCTGGAAGCCGAGTACGCCAAGAACAAGGACTCCATCAAGCCGCTGCCGGAGTTCGGCTCGGCCGAGGACTTCCCGCTGCAGCAGGCCCTCAACCAGCTCAAGGGCAAGCCGGTGATCGCCTCCAAGACGGCCACCGAGCGCAAGGCCGAGGCCAAGACCGGCGAATAAGCCGCCGGCAGCACGCGCCCCGCAAGACCCGTCCGGCCCCGCCGGCGGGTCTTTTTCTTTGCGAGGACGCCTGGGCGCGGCGCTATGCTTGCCCCATGAATGACGAACAGCTGCTGCGCTACTCGCGGCACATCCTGCTCGACGAGATCGGCGTCGAGGGGCAGGCCCGGATCCTCGCCGGGCACGCGCTGGTGATCGGCGCAGGCGGCCTGGGCTCCCCGGTCGCCCTGTACCTGGCCACGGCCGGGGTCGGCACCCTGACCCTGGTGGACCACGACACCGTGGACCTCACCAACCTGCAGCGCCAGATCGTGCACCGGCAGGACCGCATCGGCCAGCCCAAGGTCGAGTCGGCAGCCCTCACGCTGCACGCGATCAACCCCGAGCTGAAGGTCTGCACGCTGCAGGAACGGGCCGATGCCGCCCGGCTGGACGTGCTGGTGCAGGCGGCGGACGTGGTGCTGGACTGCTCCGACAACTTCGCCACGCGCCACGCCGTCAACGCCGCCTGCGTGAAGCACCGCAAGCCGCTGGTCTCCGGCGCCGCGGTGGGTTTCGACGGGCAGATCAGCGTCTACGACAGCCGCACCGGGCATACGCCCTGCTATGCCTGCGTGTTCCCGCCGGATGCGCAGTTCGAGGAGGTGCGATGCGCGCTGATGGGCGTCTTCGCGCCGCTGGTGGGCATCATCGGCAGCCAGCAGGCGGCTGAGGCGCTGAAGCTGCTGGCCGGCATGCCCGGTTCCCTGGCCGGCCGCCTGCAGATGCTGGACGCCCGCCAGATGCGCTGGAGCGAGATCCTCTTGCAGCGCGACCCCGAATGCGCGTGCTGCGGGACCGCATAGCCCACTTTTCACACAACAAATCCACTCAATAGCGGCGATTCAGGAAACAAAATTTCCACCCGGCTGCACTACAGTTCAGCCCGCGCCGCCCCACGGGAGACCGCATGAGCAAGCACAAGAACAAACTCACCGCCCGCAATTTCCCCTCGGCCAAGGACGAAGCCCGACAGGTCCAGGCCCGCCCGGCGCCGGACTACGACGGCCCCGGCAGCGCCTATCGCCTGGCGTTCACCGACGACGACTTCATGCTCCGCGACGAGCTGCGCCCCGTGCGCATGCAGCTGGAGCTGCTCAAGCCCGAACTGGTGCAGCAGGAGCAGGGCATCAAGGCGACCATCGTGATGTTCGGCAGCGCGCGCATCCCGGATCAGGCCACGGCCGAGCTCCGCCTGGGCGAGGCGCAGGCCCTGGGCGACGCCGCCACGCTCCGCAAGGCGCAGATGCAGCTGCAGATGAGCCGCTTCTACGAGGAGGCCCGCCGCTTTGCCAGCATCGTGACGCGCGAGAGCATGACGCGTGGCAACCCGATCTACGTGGTGACGGGGGGCGGCCCCGGCATCATGGAGGCCGGCAACCGCGGCGCGCACGAGGTCGGCGGCAAGAGCATCGGCCTGAACATCGTGCTGCCGCACGAGCAGCACCCCAACCCCTACATCACGCCGGAGCTGTGCTTCCGCTTCCACTACTTCGCGCTGCGCAAGATGCACTTCCTGATGCGCTCCGTGGCGCTGGTGTGCTTCCCCGGCGGCTTCGGCACGCTGGACGAGCTCTTCGAGGCGCTCACCCTCATCCAGACCGGCAAGTGCCGCCGCCGCCCCATCCTGATGTTCGGGCGCGACTTCTGGTCCCGCCTGATCAACTTCGAGCTGCTGATCGAGACCGGCATGATCAGCCCGGGCGACGAGCAGCTGTTCCATTTCGTCGACTCCGCCGAGGAGGCATGGGCCTTGCTCGAGTCGGAGTACGACCTCACCCCCCACGACTGAACTCCCTGAAGAGGATGCCATGACCACACTGCGCAACGTCTCCCTCATCGGTGCGCCGACCGACATCGGCGCCGGCGCCCGCGGCGCCAGCATGGGCCCCGAAGCCCTGCGCGTGGCCAATATCGGCCCCACGCTCGAGAGCCATGGCGTGCATGTGGTGGACCGTGGCAACCTCACCGGCCCCTACAACCCCTGGCTGCCGCCGGTGGACGGCTACCGCCATTTGCAGGAAGTCGCGGCCTGGAACCGCGCGGTGCACGACGCCGTGTACGCCGAGCTCAAGACCGGCCGCATGCCCATCCTGCTGGGCGGCGATCACTGCCTGGGCCTGGGCTCGATCAGCGCCGTGGCCCGCCACTGCAAGGAGCAGGGCAAGAAGCTGCGCGTGCTGTGGCTGGACGCCCATGCCGACTTCAACACGAGCGAGCTGACCCCCAGCGGCAACATCCACGGCATGCCCGTCGCCTGCCTGGCCGGCTTCGGCCCGAAGGAGCTGATCGAGATCGGCGGCTTCAGCAAGGAGCACCCGGCCATCAGCCCGAAGTGGGTGCGCCAGATCGGCATCCGCAGCGTGGACGCCGGCGAGAAGCGCTTCGTGCACGAGCAGGAGCTCGAGGTCTTCGACATGCGCTACATCGACGAGATGGGCATGCGCCACACCATGGAGCTGGCGCTGGCCACGCTGGACGCCAACACCCATCTGCACGTGAGCTTCGACGTCGACTTCCTCGACCCCTCGATCGCGCCCGGCGTGGGCACCACCGTGCCCGGCGGCCCCACCTACCGCGAGGCCCAGCTCTGCATGGAGATGATTGCCGACACCGGCCGCCTCAGCTCCCTCGACGTGATGGAGCTCAACCCCGCCCTGGACGAGAAGAACCGCACCGCCACGCTGGCGGTGGACCTGATCGAATCGCTGTTCGGCAAGTCCACGCTGATGCGCAAGTGAGGCGCGCGGGCGTGGCGCCAGGGCGCCATGCCCGGCTCACGTCCGCCTCACCGTCGCATCAGACCCGCCTGACGCCCGCCGCCCCGCGCCCGCGCGCGGCTTCAGCCAGTGACGATCCAGCCCTCCACCGGATCGATCCCGTCCGGCAGGCCGTAGCCCGGCTGGCCGCTCGCCCACGCCGCCTGCACGAGGCACAGCACGGCGTCCAGCGCGTCGCCGCTGGCGTCGTCCACGAGCGCATCCCGCTGCGCATGGCTCAGCTTCAGCCGCAGGCCCAGGCGGCTTCGACCCTGCTCCAGCGCCTCCACGAGGTCCTTGCGCGCGATCAGGCGCTCGGGCGTCTGCTTGGCGGCATCGTCGCTCTTGTATGAACGCCGCTGGATCAGCTCGCGAGCCAGCAGCCCCGGGTAGGCCTCCAGCGCCACCCGCTCCGGCCGCCCGGCGCACAGCCCCGGGAACGTGGCCTCGGCCGCGCGCAGCACGGGCACGCCGGCATGCATCATCCAGGCCACCGGCGGATTGACCCACTTCATGCTGGGCGAGGCGCCGGCCGGCCCGTCGCAGGCGCGGTGGGCGAACTTGCCCCCCACGGGCCGGGGCGCCATGAAGGCCTTGAACTGCGCCTTGAGCTCGCTGCGCGGCTGGGCGCAGAAATGGTCCATCAGCGCCGGCCACTGCTGCGGCCAGCCCAGGGCCTGCACGAGCTCGCGAGGCAGCCCGAAGGGCAGGTCGAAGCCCCCGAGCCAGGCGGGCGCCTGACACAGACGCTCACGCAGTGCCGCGAGCTCGGCAAATCGTTCGAGGCCTTGCAGGCGCACAATGGCGCCGCGCCGTTCGCCGCAGGCCAGCACCACGGGCTTGCGGCGGCTGGGCGTGGACGAGAAGTCAAGCCCCAGCAAGAGCGGGATTTCAGGGGTCGCGGAAATCGGCATGCTCGCGACTTTATCGGCATTGCGTACACGGAGAGCGCATGGTCAGTTCCCAAGCTGCAGCACCGGAGGCACGCCCCATGGCGGCGGCCCCGGACATTCCGGAAGTTCTGGTCCGGACCCCGCACGAGACGACGCTGGCGGGGCGCCCGCTGCGCTACGAAGCCACCGTCGGCTCACTCACGCTGCGCGAGGCGCAGCGCACCGACGAGCAGGGCAAGGTCCAGGAGGACAAGGCCCAGGCCCAGCTCTTCTACATCGCCTACACCCTCAGCGACGCCCCGGCCCCTGAGCGCCCGATCACCTTCTGCTTCAACGGCGGCCCCGGCTCCAGCAGCGTCTGGCTGCACCTGGGCCTGCTGGGCCCGCAGCGCGTGGCCTGTGACGAGCTCGGCCACTGCGGCGCCCCGCCCTATGCCCTGTGCGAGAACGACGCCAGCCTGCTGCTCGAGTCGGACCTCGTCTTCATCGACCCCGTCGGCACCGGCTACTCCCGCATGCACCCGGGCGAGAAGGGCAGCGAGTTCCACGACTACCAGCGGGACCAGGACGCCGTCGCCGAGTTCATCCGCCTCTACCTCAGCCGCCACGGCCGCTGGGCGAGCCCCAAGTTCCTCATCGGCGAAAGCTACGGCACCACGCGCGCCGCCGGCCTGGCGCGCCTGCTGCAGGAGCGCCATGACGTCGACCTCAACGGCGTGATGCTCGTCTCCATGGCGCTGGACTACCAGACGCTGTCCTTCGACCACGGCAACGAGCTGCCCTACGCCCTCTTCGTGCCGGGCTATGCCGCCACGGCGTGGTACCACCAGGCCTTGCCCGCGGACCTGCAGCAGCGTCCGCTGAAGGACGTCGTCGCCGAGGCCGAGCGCTTCGCGGTGGGGGAGTACTGGAGCGCACTCATGCAGGGCAGCCGCCTGGACGCCGAGGCCCGCACGCGCATCGGCGCGGCGCTGGCGCGCCTCACCGGCCTGAGCCCGGGCTTCGTGCAGCGCTGCGGCCTGCGCATCGAGGACAACCGCTTCTTCAAGGAGCTGCTGCGCGAGCGCGGCCTCACCGTCGGCCGCATCGACGCACGCTTCACGGGCCAGGACCGCGACGATGCCGGCGAGCACGCGCAGGACGACCCCAGCATGAACAACCTCACCGGCGCCTACGCGGTGGGCATCAACCGCCTGCTGCGCGAGCAGCTCGGCTACCAGAGCGATGCGCCCTACCTCGTCCATGCGCCGCTGTACAAGACCTGGGGCTGGAAGGGCTACGAGAACCGCTACGTCGCCGCCGGCGACGCCCTGCGCCGCACCATGCAGGCGAACCCCTCACTGCAGGTCTATGTGGCCAGCGGCTACTACGACCTCGCGACGCCCCACGCCGCGGGGGACTACAGCCTGTCCCACCTCGGTCTGCGCGAGGCGCAGCAGGACCGCGTGCAGGTCAGCTACTACGAGGCCGGCCACATGATGTACATCGAGCGCCACGGCCGCGAGCGCATGGCCCAGGAGCTGCGTGCCTTCGTGCGGCGGGCGGCAGGCAAGGACTGACCCCGCGCGGCCTTCAGGCCAGCTTGAACACCGACACCGTCTGCGCCAGCTCGTCCGCCTGGTGCTGCAGGCTTTGCGCGGCGGCGGCGGACTGCTCGACCAGCGCCGCGTTCTGCTGCGTCATCTGGTCCAGCTGCGAGATGGCCGTGCCGATCTGATTGATGCCCGAGCTCTGCTCGGACGTCGCGTGGCTGATCTCGCTGACGATGTGACTCACACGCCCGATGGCGGCGGTGATCTCCTGCATGGTCTGGCCGGCATGCGCCACCAGCGCCGCCCCCGACTCCACGCTCTCGGTGCTGCTGGTGATGAGGCCCTTGATCTCCTTGGCCGCCTCGGCGCTGCGCTGCGCCAGGTTGCGGACCTCGGCCGCCACCACCGCAAAGCCCCGGCCCTGCTCGCCCGCCCGCGCCGCCTCGACGGCCGCGTTCAGCGCGAGGATGTTGGTCTGGAAGGCAATGCCATCGATGACCGAGATGATGTCGCTGATCTTGCGCGAGGAGGCGCTGATGCGATCCATCGTCGCCACCACCTCGCCCACGACCGTACCGCCGCGCTCGGCCACCGCCGACGCTTCCTGCGCCAGCGCATTGGCCTGGCGGGCCGAGTCCGCGTTGTGCCGCACGCTGGCCGTCAGCTCCTCCATCGCGGAGGCCGTCTCCTCGAGGTTCGAGGCCGCCTGCTCGGTGCGATGGCTCAGGTCATGGCTGCCGGCCGCCACTTCCTTGGACGCCGTGGCGATGCTGTCCGTCGCGTTGCGCACGCCCGAGACCACGTCGCGGATGGCGTCCTGCATGCCGCTCACGCCCTGCATCATCTGCGCCGTCTCGTCGGCGCCGTTGACGCGGATGGACTGGCTCAGGTCCTGGCGGGCGATGCGCTCCGTCGTGCTCACCGCCAGGCTGAGGGGCTCGAGGATGGAGCGGATGTTGAAGAGCGTGTAAGTGCCGATGATGAGGATGCTCACCAGCATCACGCCCGTGAGGGCCATGCGGATGTGCTGCTCCTCGCGGTCGAGGCGGACGACCTCCTCCTCGCCGTGCTGGTCGACCAGCTTCGTCATCTCGGCCAGCTGCTGGTCGAGGGCGCGGACCGGTCCCTTGATGGGCTCGGTGGCGCGGTTGGCCGTGGCGGTGTCGGGGAACTCGCCCCGCTGGATGCGCTCGATGATGCCCTGGAAGCCGCTGCGGTAGTCGCCGAGCGACTTGCGCATCTCGGCGGGCATCTTCTTCACCGCCGGGGCGATGTCGAGCCGCTCGATGGCGTCCAGGCCCTTCGTGACCTTGCCGAAGGTCTCTTCCCATTCGCCGCGGTACTTGCTCACCGCCTTGGCGTCCACGAGGTTGATCAGCAGATCCTTCTCGTAGCGCCGCAGGTTGCCGATGCCGGCGCGCACGCTGGCGAGCTGCGTGAGGGTCTCGACGTCATTGCCGACGTAGTGCTGGAACTGCCGCTTGGCGCTGGCCAGGCTCCAGAGGCCGTTGCCTCCAATCACCAGCATGGCCACGACGGCCAGGACGGCCAGCACGTAGAGCCGGACGCGGATCGTGTAATTCCTGAGCGACAGCATGGAATCCCCCGGGCGATCATGGGAATCCCGAGCGTAGCGGCCTCGGGGCCGGCTTACAAGCGAGGTGTTGTGTGCCAGGGGGTCACGTCTTGCGCCAAAGTGCCGCCATCGCCGCTTCAAATCGCTCGCCGATCACACCCTGGCGCTCGTGCTGCCCCTGATGCAGGCGACGCTGCCCGGCCACATAGACCGACTGCAGCACCTCGCCCTGGCTGGCGAAGACGAGGCCGTCAAGCGTCGCCGCGGCGGGCAGGCCCCGCAGGCCGGACGCCGCCGGGTCCAGCACGAGGAAGTCGGCGCGGGCGCCCACCTCCAGGCCCCACTGCCGCAGGCCGGCGGGCGCAGCGCTGCCCCGGCGCACGGCCTCGAACAGCCGGGCCGCCGTGGACGCCTGCACGCCGGGCTGCGCCGCGACGTTGCGCTGCTGCAGGCCCAGGCGCTGGCCGTACTCGAGCCAGCGCAGCTCTTCCACCCAGCCCCGGCCGACGTGGCTGTCCGAGCCGAGGCTCAGCGGCACACCGGCCGCCAGCCAGCCGCGCAGGTCGCAGAGACCGTCGCCGAGATTGGCCTCGGTCGTGGGGCAGATCACCGCGCTGGCGCCGCTGGCGGCCACGGCGGCGATCTCCTCGGGCGTGCTGTGCGTCGCATGCACCAGGTGCCAGCGCGCGTCGGGCTGGAAGTCCTCGCAGAGGTAGGCCATGGGCCGGCGCCCCGTCGCGGCCAGGCAGTCGCGCACCTCGGCCTGCTGCTCGCTGATGTGGACGTGGATGGGCAGATCGGTATCGCCCACCCGGGCCTGCAGCGCGCGGATATCCGCGGCGTGGGCGGCGCGCAGCGAATGCAGCGCCACGCCCGCGTTCAGCAGCGGGCGCCCGGCCGCGTTGAGGCGCTGGCTGGCGTGCCAGACCCAGTCGGCATCGGTGCGGAAGCGGCGCTGGTCCTCGCGCAGGGCGGGCTGCGCGAAGCCGGCGTGGGCATAGAGCACCGGCAGCATCGTGAGGCCCAGCCCCGCCTCGGCCGCGGCGTCCGCCAGGGCCCAGCTCATGGCGAGCTCGTCCGGGTAGGCGCTGCCGTCCGCCGGGTGCTGCAGGTAGTGGAACTCGCAGACCTGCGTGTAGCCGCCGCGCAGCAGCTCCAGGTAGAGCTGCGCCGCGATGGCCTGCAGCTGCGCGGGCGTGATGCGCAGGGCGACGCCATACATGCGGTCGCGCCAGGACCAGAAGTCGTCGCTGTCGCTGTCCCGCTGCTCGGCGAGGCCGGCGAAGGCGCGCTGGAACGCATGGCTGTGCGCATCGACGAGGCTGGGCAGCACCGGTCCCGCCAGGCGGACGGCCTCGGGCGGGCACGCCTGGCCGGCTTGCACGGCGGCCCAGTGGCCGTGCTCGTCCACGCGCATCAGCACCTCGGACTGCCAGCGGCCGTCCACCCAGGCCTGCGGGGCGAAGTACAGGGCGCCGGCGCTCATGCCGCGGGCTTCCATTGCAGATAGGTCGACAGCAGCGTGCGCAGCAGCGGCTGCACGCGCGCCGCCAGCGCCTCGTCGTAGGCGTAGGGCGGGGTCTCGCTCATGTAGCAGGACTGGCACATCTCCAGCTGCACCGCGTGCCAGCCCTGGGCCGGCTGGCCGTAGTGGCGGGTGATGAAGCCGCCCTTGAAGCGACCGTTCACGACCTGCGTGTAGTCCTGCTGCGCGGCCTGCACGGCGCCCAGCGAGGCGGTGATGGCGGCATCGCAGCTGCGGCCCTCGGCCGTGCCGAGGTTGAGGTCCGGCAGCCGGCCCTCGAAGAGCCAGGGCAGCTCGGAGCGGATGCTGTGCGCATCGAAGAGCAGCGCGAAGCCGTGGAGGCTCTTCACGCGGTTCATCTCCGCCGTGAGCGCGCGGTGGTAGGGCAGCCAGTAGTGCTGGCGGCGGCGGTCCTTCTCGGCCGCGTCGGGCGCCTGACCGTCCTGGTAGAGCGGCTCGCCGGTGAAGAAGCGCGTCGGGCACAGCTCGGTGTTGGACGCACCCGGGTACATGGGCGTGTCCTCGGGCGGCCGGTTCAGGTCGATCAGGTAGCGCGAGTAGCGCGGCACGATCAGGCTGGCGCCGAGCTCCTCGGCGATCGCGCCGTAGAGCCGCTCGAGGTGCCAGTCCGTGTCCTCGCTGGCGAGCGCGCGCGGCACGTAGCGCGACTGCTGGTCCTCGGGGATCTCGTGGCCCACGTGCGGCATGGAGATGATCAGGGGCGTGCGGCCCTGGCGCAGTCGGAAGGGTGCGGTCATGGAGAGGCTCGGAGGAAGGCGGAGGATCAGGAACGTGCGACGCCGCGGGGCACGCCGCCCCGCACGACCTGGCGCAGCGGATTGCGGCCGAAGAAGTAGGCGAGCTCGTTGGGATGCTCGATGTCCCACAGGCAGAAGTCGGCGCGCTGGCCGGCCACGAGCTGGCCCCGGTCCCCCAGGCCCAGCGCCCGCGCCGCATTCACGGTGACGCCGCGCAGCGCCTCCTCGGGCGTCAGGCGGAACTGCGTGCAGGCCATGTTGAGCATCAGCAGCAGCGACAGCGTCGGCGAGGTGCCGGGGTTGTGGTCCGTCGAGATCGCCATCGGCACGCCCGCCTCGCGCAGCGCCTGCACCGGCGGCAGTTTCGTCTCCCGCAGGAAGTAGTAGGCGCCGGGCAGCAGCACCGCCACCGTGCCGCTGGCCTTCATGGCGGCGATGCCCTCGGCCGAGAGGTACTCCAGGTGATCGCAGGACAGCGCGCCGAACTCGCAGGCCAGCGCCGTGCCGCCCTGGTCCGACAGCTGCTCGGCATGCAGCTTGACGGGCAGGCCCAGCGCCTTCGCGGCCTCGAAGACGCGGCGCGTCTGGGCCGGCGTGAAGCCGATGCCCTCGCAGAAGGCGTCCACCGCATCCACCAGCCCCTCGCGCTTGAGCTTGGGCAGCCAGTCGCACACAGCCTGGATGTAGTCGTCCGGCCGGCCCTGGAACTCCACCGGGATAGCGTGGGCGCCGAGGTAGGTGGTGCGCACGTCCAGGCCCAGCTCGGCCAGGCGCCGCGCCACGCGCAGCATCTTGGCCTCGGCCGCCAGGGACAGGCCGTAGCCGGACTTCACCTCGATCGTCGTGACACCCTCCGCCATCAGCGCCAGCGCACGGTGCGCCGCCTGGGCGTAGAGCTGATGCTCGCTGGCCTCGCGCGTGGCCGTGACCGACGAGCGGATGCCGCCGCCCGCCCGGCTGATATCCTCGTAGCTCGCGCCCTTGAGGCGCAGTTCGAATTCATGCGCCCGCTGGCCGCCGTAGACCAGGTGCGTGTGGCAGTCGATGAGACCGGGCGTGACGACGGCACCGGCCAGCTCCTGCACGTGGTCCGCCGTGCCCGCGAGGTCGTCCGGCAGGTCGGCGCGAGCGCCCACCCACAGCAGGCGGCCGTCCTGGGACAGCATCGCGCCGTCCTCGATCCAGCCCCAACCGTCCGGTCCGGCGTCGGCCATCGTGGCCAGACGGCCTCCGGTCCACAGCGTCGTCTTGCTCATGCGTTCTCGCTCCATTGCATCCACCAGGCCTGGCCCTCGCCCGCCTCGCCCCCGTTGAACACGCAGCTCTGGCTGGCCGGGCTCTCGCACCAGGCCAGGCTCATGGGTCGCAGCGGCATGGCGCGCGCGCCGTGCTCGAGCAGCCCGCCCCGCCCGGTGAACAGCCCCACCCAGCGCCCCTCGGGCCGGATTGCCGTGGCCGCGGGCGTCACGAGGAGCCGCCCGCTGCGGCGCCGGTGCATCAGGTTGAAGTCCCGCGTGGTGCCGCCGATCAGCGTGCAGTCCGGGCCGAGCGCGCCGTCGAAGTGCAAGAGCTCGTCATCGACGCGCAGCTCGTATTCGTAGAGCCGGACCCCGTCGCCGCGAAGCACCGCGAACCAGCGGTCCACGCCCTCGAACTTGGAGAAGGGGCCGTCGGCCTCGATGTCGGCCACGCTGACGCGCAGGGACCAGTCGGCCGCACGCGGCCAGGCCAGCAGCTCGCGCGTCCAGCCGCCGTCGTTCTTCCAGCGCTGCGGGCTGACGTCCTCGGCGCAGATGATGCTCCAGCTCATGTCTCGAACCTCCCTTGCAGCAGGTAGCGCGAGCCCGGGTGGGTCAGGCGCACATGGGTGACGGGCTGGCCGCGGCTGAAGGTGATCCGCTTGACCACCAGGCAGGGGTCGCGCCGGCTGATGCCCAGGAGTTTGGCGTCCTGCTCGCCCGGCAGCAAGGACTCGATGGTGTAGCGCGCCTCGGACAGCGGCGCCGCCTCGAGCAGGTAGTGCGTGGGCGTGGTTTGCGTGAAGTCGACCTCGAGGTAGCCCGGCGCCGAGGCCGGGTTCACGAGGCGGTCCTCCACCTGGATGGGCACGCCGTTCTCCAGATGGACGATCAGGCTGTGGAACAGCGCGGCGCCGGTCCTCAGGCCGAACAGCGCGGCCTGCGCCTCGTCCGCCTTGATGCGCGAGAGACTCACCACGCGGGCCTCGTGGCGGTGGCCGCGCTCGGCGATCTCGTCGTGGACGTCCCGCACCGTGAGCGTGGACGAGATGCGGTGGATCTGCGCCACGAAGCTGCCCACGCCCTGCACGCGCTCGACGAGGCCCTCCTGGTGCAGCTCACGCAGCGCGCGGTTGACCGTCATGCGGGAGAGGCCGAACTGGCCGGAGAGCTCGGCCTCGGAGGGCAGCAGGTCCCCCGGCACCCAGCGGCCGCTGGCGATGCCCTCGCGCAGGTGGTTCTTGACCTTGAGGTACTGCGGACCGGGGCCGCTGGAAGCAGGAACTGCAGGACTTGCCATGGCCGGGATGGTAGTTGACTTTACTTGTATAGACAACTAGAGTCCGCCACATTCCAGGCCCGGCCGCCGAGGCGCGCCGGCATCGAACGACCCCACCAGGAGACTCCCATGTCCTCACAAGCACGCGTCGTGCGCGCCCCCACCGGCACCACCCTGCACTGCAAGAGCTGGCTCACCGAGGCCGCCTTCCGCATGATCCAGAACAACCTGGACCCGGTCGTCGCCGAGAACCCGGCGGAGCTCGTGGTCTATGGCGGCATCGGCAAGGCCGCGCGCAACTGGGAATGCTTTGACGCCATCCTCGCCACGCTGCGCGAGCTGAACGAGGACGAGACCCTGCTGGTGCAGTCCGGCAAGCCCGTCGGCGTGTTCAAGACCCATGCCGACGCGCCGCGTGTGCTGATCGCCAACTCCAACCTCGTGCCGCACTGGGCCACCTGGGAGCACTTCAACGAGCTGGACCGCAAGGGCCTGATGATGTACGGCCAGATGACGGCCGGCAGCTGGATCTACATCGGCACCCAGGGCATCGTGCAAGGCACCTACGAGACCTTTGCCGAGGCGGGTCGTCAACACTACGGCGGCTCGCTGGAAGGCCGCTGGGTGCTCACCGCCGGCCTGGGCGGCATGGGCGGCGCACAGCCGCTGGCCGCGACCTTCGCGGGCGCCGTCTCGCTGAACATCGAGTGCCAGCAGTCGCGCATCGACTTCCGCCTGCAGACCCGCTACGTGGACGAGCAGGCCCGGGACCTCGACGACGCCATCGCCCGCATCCGCCAGTACACGGCCGAGAAGAAGGCCATCTCCATCGCCCTGCTGGGCAATGCCGCCGAGATCCTGCCCGAGCTGGTGAAGCGCGTGCAGGCCGGCACCGCGCCCAAGCCGGACATCGTCACCGACCAGACCTCGGCCCACGACCTGATCAACGGCTACCTGCCCGCCGGCTGGACCGTCGAGCAGTGGAAGGCCGCCGCCGCCGACTCGTCGAAGCATGCCGAGCTGAAGGCCGCCGCCGCCCGCGGCTGCGCCGTGCACGTGCAGGCCATGCTGGACTTCCAATCGATGGGCGTGCCCACGGTGGACTACGGCAACAACATCCGGCAGGTCGCGCTGGACCAGGGCGTGAAGAACGCCTTCGACTTCCCCGGCTTCGTGCCCGCCTACGTCCGCCCGCAGTTCTGCGAAGGCCGTGGCCCCTTCCGCTGGGTGGCGCTGTCCGGTGATCCGGAAGACATCGCCAAGACCGACGCCAAGATCAAGGAGCTCTTCCCCGAGGAGACCCGCGTGCACCGCTGGCTGGACATGGCCGCCGAGCGCATCGCCTTCCAGGGCCTGCCGGCGCGCATCTGCTGGCTGGGCCTGGGCCAGCGCCACATCGCCGGCCTCGCCTTCAACGAGATGGTCCGCAAGGGCGAGCTCAAGGCCCCGATCGTCATCGGCCGCGACCACCTGGACAGCGGCTCCGTGGCCAGCCCCAACCGCGAGACGGAATCGATGAAGGACGGCTCCGACGCCGTGTCCGACTGGCCGCTGCTCAACGCGCTGCTGAACACCGCCGGCGGCGCGACCTGGGTGTCGCTGCACCACGGCGGCGGCGTGGGCATGGGCTTCTCCCAGCACAGCGGCGTGGTCATCGTCTGCGACGGCACGGAAGCCGCCGACAAGCGCCTGGCCCGCGTGCTCTTCAACGATCCGGGCACCGGCGTGATGCGCCATGCCGACGCCGGCTACGACATCGCGAAGCAGGCGGCCAAGGAGCGCGGCCTCCACATGCCCATGCTCTGACCCCGGCGCGATCGCTTCGTTCGAGGGGCAGGCAAGACCTGACCCCTCGCCCCACCGGACACCCAGCCCCTCACACCATGACCCAACTCGAATTGACCCCCGGCCAGCTCACGCTGGACCAGCTGCGCCAGATCCGTCACGGCGGCGTGCGCATCGCCCTGCACGCCTCCGCGCGCGAGACCATCCGCCGCTCCGCCGCCATCGTGCAGGCCCATGCCGCCGGCGATGCTGCCGTGTACGGCGTGAACACCGGCTTCGGCAAGCTGGCCTCCACCCGCATCAGCAAGGACGACCTCGCCACGCTGCAGTTCAACCTGATCCGCTCGCACTGCGTGGGCGTGGGCGCCCCGCTGGCGCCCAGCGTCGTGCGCCTGATGCTGGCCACCAAGGCCGCTTCCCTGGCCCGGGGCTTCTCGGGCGTGCGCGAGGAGGTGGTGCAAAGCCTGATCGACGTCTTCAATGCCGGCCTCGTGCCCTATGTGCCGAGCCAGGGCTCGGTGGGCGCCTCGGGTGACCTGGCCCCGCTGTCCCACATGACGCTGGCCCTGCTGGGCGAAGGCGAGATGCTGGTGGACGGCGAGCGCCGCCCGGCCCGCGAGGCGCTGCTGGCCGCCGGTCTGCAGCCGCTGGTGCTGCAGGCCAAGGAAGGCCTGGCCCTGATCAACGGCACCCAGACCTCCACCGCCCTGGCGCTGGAAGGCCTGCTGCGCTTCGAGACGGTCTATGCCGCCGCCATCGTGTCGGGCGCACTGAGCCTGGACGCCGCCCGCGGCAGCGACGGTCCCTTCGACCCGCGCATCCATGAGGTCCGGGGCCAGCCCGGCCAGATCGAGGCCGCGAAGGCCTACCGCCAGCTGCTGGCGGGCAGCGCCATCCGCGCGTCCCACAAGGAAGGCGACGAGCGCGTGCAGGACCCCTACTGCCTGCGCTGCCAGCCCCAGGTGATGGGCGCCTGCCTGGACCAGTCCCGCTATGTGCGTGACGTCCTGCTGCGCGAGGCCAATGCCGTGACGGACAACCCGCTGGTCTTTGCCCAGGAGGATGGCACGAGCTACATGGTCTCCGGCGGCAACTTCCACGCCGAACCCGTGGCCCTGGCCGCCGACGCGCTGGCCTGCGCCATCGCCGAGGTGGGCGCCATCGCCGAGCGCCGCATCGCCATGCTGATCGATGCCGGCGTCTCGCGCCTGCCGCCCTTCCTGACCGCCAACGCCGGCCTGAACTCGGGCTTCATGATCGCCCACGTCACCGCCGCCGCCCTGGCCAGCGAGAACAAGAGCCTGGCCCACCCCGCCAGCGTGGACTCCCTGCCCACCAGCGCGAACCAGGAGGACCACGTCTCGATGGCCACCTTCGGCGCCCGCCGCCTCGGCCCGATGCTGGACAACACGGCGCACATCATCGGCATCGAGCTGCTGGCCGCGGCGCAGGGCATCGAGTTCCTGCGCCCGCTGAAGAGCTCCGGCGCCCTGGAGCAGGCCCACGCCCTGGTGCGTCGCGACTGCCGCGCCATGCCCACGGACCACTACCTGGCGCCGGACATCGAGCGCGCCTTCGCCCTGGTCGAGGGCGGCGAGCTGTCGGCCCTGGCGAGCCGCGTCGGCCAGCTGCACGTCCTGCCCTGAACCCCGCCGACCGGCGGCCCCGGCCCCGCCCCCTCGCCTGAGGGGGGCGGGGCCGTTTTTCGTGAAGTGCGGCGCAGCCGCCGGGGGTGCATCTGTAACTTGATGCAACTCAAGACGCCGGGCGGCGGACAATCCGGGTATCCCCTTGTCCCGATGCCATGCGTGCCCTGTTGTTCCTGTTCGTCTGCAGCCTGATGGCGCTGGCTGCCCAAGCCCAGCGCGTGGCCTTCATCAACCCGGGCCTGCATGACGAGACCTACTGGGTGAGCGCCGGCGAGGCCATGCAGCAGGCCGCCCGGAGCCTGGGCCAGCCCTTCGAGCAGCAGTTCGCCGAGCGCGACCCCGTCCGCGCCCTGCAGCTCGCCCGGGAGCTGGCGGCGCGCCCGCCGGCCCGGCGCCCCGACTACGTGGTGGTGGCCAACGAGAAGGGCGTGCTCGTCGAGAGCGCCCGCATCCTGGCGGCCGCCGGCATCAAGACCTTCGCCGCCTTCAGCGGCCTGCTGCCGCAGGAGCGCCAGGCCTGGGCGCCGCGGGAGGGGCTGCCGCTGCTGATCGGCAGCCTCGAGCCGGATGCCGAGGAAGCCGGCTATCTCACGGCGCGGTCCCTGATCGAGCAGGGACGCCGCCGCCGTCTGCAGGCGCCGGACGGGAAGCTGCACCTGATCGCCATTGCCGGCGACCGCTCCACGCCCGTCTCCATCGCCCGCACCGAGGGCATGCGCCGCGCGGTGGCCGAGCAGCCCGACGTGGTGCTGGATCGCGTCGGCTTCGGGGACTTCAGGAAGGAGCAGGCCGCCGAGGTCGCGACCGAGCTGCTGGCCGCCTACCCCGCGGCCCGCCTGCTGTGGGCGGGGTCGGACCAGATGGCCTTCGGCGCCATGCAGTCCGCGCGCAAGCTGCAGCGGGAGCCCGGGCGGCAGCTGCTCCTCTCCGCGATCAACACCTCCGCCGAGGCCATGCAGGCGCGCATCCGCGGCGAGCTCAGCGCGCTGGCCGGCGGCCACTTCCTGTGCGGCGCCTGGGCGCTCGTGATGATCCACGACTACCACCACGGCCGGGACTTCAAGGACCTGGGCCTGATGCAGCAGCAGGGGATGTTCATGCTCTTCAGCGCGCAGGACGCCACACGCTTCCTCGCCCGCCACGGCAAGGGTCTGGCCGAACTGGACTTCCGCCGCTACAGCCGCGTGCTCAACCCGGGCCTGGCGCGCTACCACTTCGATGCCCAGGTCCTGATGCGCTGACGATAGGGGCGGGGCGCCCGTCGTCCCGCGCGCCCGATCTGCCTGACCCGCCTGACGCATATACTCCGCGGCCATAAAAATTCCATGAGAAGCCGTGTCGATCCACCGTGCCGCGGGGCTGCAGGCCCTGTGCTGGCTGCTGATGGCGCCAGCCGTGGCGGAGGCGCAAGAGGAGCGCCCCCGCCAGGACCTCCCGAAGGTTGAAGTCCATGGCCGCGCCGAGGACGCCGCCGAGCGCCGCGATGTCCTCGCCGGCAAGCGCGTCATTGGGCGCCGGGCCATCGAGGCCAGCGGCCAGACGCAGGTCCAGGAGCTGCTGAAGCAGGAGCCGGGCGTCACCGTCTCCGGCAACGGCCGGGTGGGGCTGCTGGGCCTGCCGGGCTACACGCAGGTGCTGATCAACGGCGCCCCGCCGCCGGCCGGCCGACCGCCGCTGGAGATGGACCTGGTGCATGTCGAGCGCATCGAGATCGTCAAGGGCAGCCTGGCCGAGTTCGGGCCCTATGGCGTGGCGGGCACGATCAATGTGGTGACGCGCTCGGGCCTGAGCAGCGGCCAGGAGAGCTGGCGCGTGGGCGCCGGCGGCAGCCGCGCGGGCATGGACATGAACGTGGCGGCCAGCCAGACGCTCAGCCCGCACGGCGCCAGCTGGCGCCTCGCCAACCGCCTCTCCCTGAGCCGGCGTCAGACGGACCTGGTGCAGACGGAAGTCCTCTCCCTCGGAGCCGCCAGCACAGGGCAGCCCCTGCAGCGGACCCAGGAGCGCGGCATGGACAGCAGCGCCTCGCTCAGCGCCGCCAGCGCCTGGAGCTGGCCGCGCGGCGACGGCGAGCGATGGGAGGCCGAGCCCTCGATCTTCCTCATGCAGACCGGCCTGGAGCGCCAAGGCCTGCGCGACGCCGCCCCGGCCGGCAGCAGCCTCGGCCACGGTGTTGGCAGCACTTCCGACCGTCGCCCGGACAGCAGCCAGAGCAGCGGCGCGGCCAGCCTGCGCGTGCTGGAGCTGCCGGTCAAATGGCATCGCACCCTGGCCTCGGAGCAGGAACTGGACCTCGAACTCGTCCCCGCCCGGATGCTGACCGAGCGCCGCAGCCGCCGCAGCGACGCATGGGACGACGGCCCCCGGATGCTGCGGACCGGCATCGAGCAGAAGCGGCGCCATCAGCTGCGCGCCAAGCTGGACTGGAGCGGCAGCTGGGCGGAGGCCCACGAACTCAAGGCCGGCGCGACGTGGTTCCAGTGGCAGGAGCACCAGGCGCTGGACCAGCAGCAGGACGGGCAGACCGATCCCACGCTGGCCCTCTTCGGCCCCGAGCGGGAGGTCCGCGACCAGAGCCTGACCGCCTTTGTGCAGGACGAATGGACGCTGGGCCCACGCTGGGCCCTGAACCTGGGGCTGAGCCACGAGCAGCGCCGCTGGCGGCAGCTCGACGGCCTGCTGTCGTCCGAGAGCCGCAGTTCGATCCGCTCGCCGTCGGCCCATCTCGCGTGGAAGCTCGATGCCCAGGGGGCGCAGCGCCTGCGCCTCTCGCTCGCTCGCAGCTTCCAGGCACCGGAGTCCCACCAGCTCGCCGCGCGACCGCAGCTGAACCCGCTGGCCCCCTGCCCCGCGCACCTGCCCTGCGGCCCGAACACGCCGGACACGGCGGACAGCATCGGCAATCCGGCGCTGCGGCCGGAGGTCGCCGAGGGCGTGAACCTGAGCTTCGACTCGACGCATGGCGACCAGCGGTGGACGCTCGAGGCCTTCGGCCGGCGCCTGCACGAGGTGATCGGCCAGGCGCTGCTGCGCCTCCAGACGCCCTGGGCCCCCGAGGGGCGTTACGTGCAGCGGCCGGTCAATCTGGGCGAGGCCTGGAGCTACGGGCTCAGCATCGAGGCCCGCGGCAAGCTCGCGGCTTGGCCACCGACCGTGCAGCCTCTGGAATGGCGCGGCGCCCTGAACCTCGCGCGCTCGCGCCTGAAGACGCTCAGCGGCCCGGACAACCATCTGGCCGAGCAATCGCCCTGGAGCTTCAAGCTGGGGCTCAAGCAGAAGCTCAAGACGCGTCCGCTGGAATGGAGCGTGGACGCCAGCTGGACGCCCGGGCTGTGGACGCAGGCTGGCGAGAACCGCCGCGTCTTCCTCTCCCGCCGCGAAGAGCTGGGCGCCAGCCTGAGCTGGACCTTCAGCCCGACGCTGCGCCTGCGCCTGCAGGCCAGCAATCTGCGGCAGCGCGACAGCATCAGCCAGGAGCTGATTCAGTCCGAGGGCGCGCCGGCCCTCTTGCGCCGCGTGAGCCGCCCCAGCGACGCACGCCTGGGACTCCAGCTGGAGCTCAAGCCGTGAGCGAGCCCGGCACGCCCGTCGCCCATGCGCGTCGTGGGCGCCATGGACGCCATCGACGCCGCGCGGCGCCGACGGTGCTGCTGTACCTCGCCGCCCTGGGCCTCGCCGTGCCCGCCGGGCAGTGGGCCGCACGCCTCGTGAAGCGCGGGCTGTCCGCCGTGGTCCCGGCCGACCATGCCGTGCTGCTGGCCGGCAGGGCGGCGCCCGTCTCGCTCTACGGCACTCCGAGTTGCCCGCCCTGCGCCGCGGCGCGACGGCATCTGCAGGCGGCCGGCATCGCCTTCAATGACCTGGACATCGCAACGGACGCGCAGGCGCTGAGCGAGTACCGGCACCTGGCCGCCGGCGCCGTGCCGCTGCTCGTCACGCCGCGCGGCCACCTCGTCGGATTCCGGCCGGCCGACATCGACGCGCTGCTCGCCCCCCTGCCCCGGCGGCCCGCGCCCTGACACGGCGACCCCTCCCCTCACTTCAACGGATCTCCTGCCCATGACCCGCCTGCGCCCCTCCCCGCGATCCCTGCTCCTCCTGAGCGCCTGCCTGGCCTTCGCCCTCAGCGCCAGCGCCGAATGGGACGCGCAGGCCTGCTACGAACGCTGCGTCGAGGTCCTGACGCGCCGCGCCAAGGACGAGGGCAAGCCGCTGAAGGAGAAGGAAGAGGAGAAGATCCGGCTCAAGTGCAAGGACGTCTGCAAGGCCTGAGCGCCATCGCGCCGCCCGGGGCGCGTCAGTACCGGCCCGTCGCGCCCGCCACGCGCAGGTAGACATAGGCCGCCCAGGCCACCAGCCCGCGCCGCAGCACGGCCTGCAGGCCGGTGCCCACGGCCTGCTCGTCGGCGATGCGCACGGCGCCCGCCAGCGCCGCCTCGAAGGCCGCCGCCACCTCGCCGGCCACCGTCTCGTCCTCGACGACCACGTTCGACTCGAGGTTCAGCAGGAGCGAGAGCGGGTCGATGTTGGAGCTGCCCACCGTCGCCCAGCGCCCGTCCACGACGGCGACCTTGGCATGCAGAAAGGCCTGCGTGTACTCGTGGATCTCGATGCCGCGGCTCAGCAGCTCGGCATACAGCGCATGGGCGGCCATGGCGGCGATGCGGTAGTCCACCTTGCCCTGCAGCAGCAGGCGCACGCGCACGCCGCGCCGGGCCGCCCCGAGCAGCGCGCGGCGGAAGGCGCGGCCCGGGTAGAAATAGGGCGTGACGAGATCCACCGCCTGCTCCGCGCCGCGGATGGCCTCGATGTAGGCGCGCTCGATGGTGCGGCGCTGGCGGAGGTTGTCCCGCAGCACGAAGGCCGCGGCCACGGGCGGCAGGGCCTGCTCGGCCACCACCGGCTCGCGGCCGGGCATGCGCAGGCGGCCGAAGAGCCGGCGCACGCGCTGCAGGGGCTCGGGGCTGCGCACCAGGGCCAGCAGCTCCTCGCCGAAGTCGCGGCCCAGCCAGGCGCGCGTCCAGACCGCGCGCGCGGCCTGGTGCACCGGCTCGACCACGGGGCCGCGCAGGCCGAAGGCGAAGTCCAGGCGGGGCTCGTCCAGCGCGCCATGGTTCAGGTCCATGCGGTCGCCGATGATGTTGATGCCGCCCACGAAGGCCTGTTCGCCGTCGACGACGCACAGCTTCTGATGCAGCCGCCGCAGCTGCCCGGGCTGCAGCCAGCGCCACCAGCGGTCCATGGGCCGGAAGATGGCCAGCGCCACGCCGCTGCCCTCGAGCCGCTCCCGCAGCCAGCCGAGGCTGGCCTTGGAGCCGAAGCCGTCCACCACCACGCGCACGCGCACGCCGCGCGCCGCGGCCCCGCGCAGCGCCGCCACGAGGGACGCGCCGGCCTCGTCGTGATGGAAGATGTAGGTCGCCAGCCAGACCTCGTGCCGCGCCGCAGCGATGGCCGCCTCCTGCGCGGGGAAGAGCGCGTCACCGCCCTGCAGCAGGCGCACCTCGTTGCCGCCGCTGAACTGCGGTCGTGGCACCGCGTGCCAGGTGAGCTGGTGACCGAAGTCCGCCGGGGCCGGCATGGCTCAGGCCAGGGCCAGCTCGGCCAGCAGCGGCAGGTGGTCCGACATGCGGGCCCAGCTGCTGCCTCGCGGCACCTTCAGCCGGGTGCAGCTGAGGCCGCGGGTGTAGACGCGGTCCAGCGCGAACACGGGCACGCGCGAGGGGAAGGTAGCCGGGCGCGGTCGCCCCGTCGGGTCCTCCGCGCGCTGCAGGCCGCACTCGCGCATGGCGGGGTCGAGGCGCTCGCCCCAGTCGTTGAAATCCCCCGCCACGATCAGCCGCGCGCCGGCCGGCACATGGGCGTCGATGAACTCCGCGAGCCGCTGCACCTGGCGCACGCGGCTGCTGTGCATCAGGCCCAGGTGCGCGACGACGGCGTGCAGCTCCTGCCCCTGCCAGCGCACCGGCACATGCAGCAGGCCGCGCTGCTCGAAGCGGTGATCGGAGACGTCGTGATGGCCGATGTCCCCCAGCGGGAATCGGGACAGCAGCGCGTTGCCGTGCTCGCCGTGGCGTGTCACGGCATTGGTGCGGTAGGCCACCTGGTAGCCCGTCGGGGCGAGGAACTCCGCCTGCCCCTCGTCCGGCCAGCCGAAGAAGGTGTGGTCGAACTGCCGCGCCTCGCGGTGGTGGAAGTGCCGCACCTCCTGCAGGAAGACGAGGTCCGCCTCCAGGGCCTCGACGCCCAGGCCGAGGTTGTGGATCTCCAGGCGCTTGGCCGGCCCCATGCCGCGCACGCCCTTGTGGATGTTGTAGGTCGCGACCTTCAGCCGGGCGGGGCCGGCGCCGCCCGCCGGCGAACCGGGCTGGGCCTCGAAGCTGGAATGGCGAAAGCCTCCGGGGCGCATCAGCGGGTCTCCTCGTCGGGCTGGGCCGGAGCGCCGGCCTCATGGAAGCGGGCCAGGTGCAGGATGGCCTCGGCGTTGGACGGCGAGAAGCACAGGTCGGCCGCCTCGCGCCAGGGCAGCCAGCGGTACTGCAGGTGCTCGCGCGGCGCCAGGCGCACCGCCGTGCCGGCCGGCACGGTGAGGCCGAAGACGTGCTCGGTGTTGCGGGTCACGCCCGGCGCATAGCGGTGGCGCCAGACGGGATAGATCTCGTAGACATTGGCCAGCGCCCAGTCGCGCAAGGCCACCAGGGGGACGGCGGGGGTGCCGACCTCGATGCCCGTCTCCTCCTGCACCTCGCGCCGGGCGGTGGCGTCCAGGGCCTCGTCGGGGCTGTCCTTGGAGCCGGTCACGCATTGCCAGAAGCCGGGGCGGTCGGCGCGTTCCAGCATCAGCACCTCCAGATCCGGCGTGTGGATCACCACGAGCACGGATTCGGGGATCTTGAAGGGTCGGGGCCCGGCCTCGGTCACGGGGGCAGTGGCCGGCGCGGCTGCAGGGGAAACGGCGGGACTGGCAGACATGCCCGAAAGCATAGCCCAGCGCCGGCGCGGCTGTCCCGCACCGGGTCGCACACCAGCCGTTCAGACGTGGATTTGCCGGCCGCCCGCGAAGGACCAGTTCTCCCACTGCGTCTCCTGGATCACGAGCATCAGCTGCTCCGGGTCCAGGCCCAGCGCCTCCCAGCGCGCCACCAGCTCGGCCAGCAGCTGCCGCTTGACCTTGACGCTGCGCCCCACGGACCACAGCAGCTCGACCAGCACGAAGTCCTCGCCGCGCGGGCGCGCGGTGTCGGGGTAGTGGGCGTCGAAGAGGAAGTCGTCGGGGCCGAGCTCCAGGACGCGCTGGAAGCGGTCGGCCTCCGGCACGCCGACGGACACCAGCGCCGCATGCACGGCATCGAGGACCTGGCGCTTGAACGCGGGCGTCTTGGGCGAACGGACGGTGATCGTCACGAGAGGCATGGCGCGGCTCCTGGGACCGCCGAGGAGGGGCGGACCGACGCATTGTGCGGCGCGCCCGCGGGCCCCGCCGCACGCCCGGCGAATCCCCGGCCGAGGGTCAGGTCTTGCCGTGCTTGGTCGCCACGGGAGGCGGCAGGTCCTTGGCGGCCAGCTCGCGCACCTGCACGACCAGCTTGTTGTGGGCGTCCAGGAAGGCCGCGGCGATCACCTTGCCCTCGTTGCTGTTCGCCCAGCCGGCGCCGCCCGCGCCGCCCAGCTTGCCCACCACGAGGCCGCCCATGCCCAGATCCGTCACGCGGACGGAACCGGTGGCGGCGGCCAGCTGCTCGGTGGTCTCGTTGTCCGTCAGCAGCAGGGCCACCTGCGCTTCCTTGAGCTTGACCTGCTCGGCGGCCGCCACGAACTTGTTCAGCACGGGGATCTGCGCCATCAGGCCACCGACCTCGCGGCCGGCGTTCTGCTCGCTGAAGGTCAGGCTGGGCGTGAGGCTGTACTGCGCCTCGTAGCCGCGGCCCTTGTGCACGGTGTTGCCTTCCTTGCGCAGGATGCCGGCGTCCTTGAGCTCCTGCTCCTTGATCGTCGCCTTGAGGCCGGCCGAGCGGTCCACCACGCGGAAGCAGCCGCTCTGCTGCGCCAGCAGGCGGATCAGCGGCACCGGCGAGCTGGGCAGGTTGTAGCTGCCGGAGACGGTGTAGCCGTTGGGGTTCTCGACGAGGGCCAGCGTGGCCACCGGGGCGTCGCACTTCACCAGCTCCTTGCTGGCCTGGTGGGCCCCGGCCGCGCCGGCCGAGCCGGTGATCTCGGAGCTGCCTTCCCCCAGCTTGGCGCCCTGCTTGCCGCAGGCGGCCAGCAGCAGCACGAGGGCCAGCGTGGGCAGGTGTCGAATCGTCATGTGGAGCTCCCCGGTTGAATCTCTTGTGAATCAGGGCCCGGATTTTCAGGCGCCCGGGCGGTGGAATTCTTTACCAAATGTATGTTTACACCCCGGGGATGGGGGACGCCCCCGCCGCCAGGGCGCCTGGCGCGCTGCCGGCCTCAGCGCTCCTGCGTCGGGCCGATGGGTCGCGGGTACACCAGGTCGAAGCACTCGCAGTACACCGGCATGTCCTCGGTGAACACCCGGCCCGCGGCCTCGGCCTCGCGGGTGAAGTAGGCGCGATGCGCTTCCTGCCAGAAGGCGAGCGAGCCGTCGCCCTCGCCCTCCACCGCCGCGAAGGCCGCCGTCACGTCCTTGAAGGCCATCACCTCGATCGAGCGGGTCTCGATCACGCCCTGGGGCCTGCCGGCCCCGTCCAGCATCACGCTGAGGTCGCCCGGCTTCGGCAGCGGCTTGCCTTGGGCCTCGACCGACCACACCGAGCTGGCCGTCCCGCGCTTGATGCCCCGCAGCACGAGCGCCGCCAGCTCATCGGCGAGCGCCTCGCTGTCGCCGAAGGTGCAGGCCTCGTAGAAGCGCGCCTCGTCCACACCGCCCACGGCGGCGGCAAAGGCCTGCCAGTAGTCCTGCAGCGCCTCTGGAATGCGGCTCATGCGCGCCACCCAAAGCGGCTGACGCGCTGCTCCTGGCCCTGGAAGCGCATGAACGTCTCCTCGATGCGGACGAAGCCGGCCCGCTCCAGGAGCCGGCAGGAGTCGACGTTCGCGGATTCCGTGAGGGCCAGCAGCTGGCGCAGGCCGAAGGTGCGCGCGGCCCAGCGGCAGGCGCTCACCAGCGCCTCGGTGCCCAGGCCCTGGCCTCGTGCCGCCTCGGCGATGGCATAGGACACCTCGACCTCGTCCTCGAAGGGGCTGAAGCCCACATGCCCCAGCAGGACGCCATCCGCCCGGCGCTCCACGGCCAGCACATAGGGCCCCTGCGCGGGGTGGCCCGGATCCTCGCAGCAGGCGATCAGCGTGTCCATCCGGGCCCGGGCCTCCGCCAGGTCCGCATAGACATGCGAGGGCAGCCAGCGGCGCGTGCTGGGCTCCGCATTCAGCCGCATCATCGGCGCGGCGTCCTGCGGCCCCAGATGCCTCAGGCACAGCGACGGGGTGAGGAGGGGCAGTCCGTGCCGCGGCGAGATCACGAAGCCGGCGTCACGCCCGGCTCCCGCAGGCAGGCGCTCGACATCCGGCAAGTCCGCCAGCACCTGCTCGTAGCGTTCGCAGCGCGTCAGGACGCCCGTGACCAGCGCCAGGGGCTCCGCAAAGATCTGCGGCCAGTCCTGTTCCTGCGGGCCCACGGGCCGGTAGGCCAGCACTTCCTCGGGCGGGCAGAAGCGGGAGGCGAGGCCGGGCTTGTCGCCCCGCGGGTCCAGGCGATACCAGCCGACATCGGACAGGTACACCGCGTTCAGGCCGTGGAGGCAGAAGCGGGCACCGCTGTCGTCGGCGGCCAGACGCTGATAGCAGAGCCCGGCAGGGATGCCATTGGCCCGCAGCAGCGCGGCCAGCAGGTGGCTCTTGGCGTAGCAGAAGCCGGTCCGGTGGCGCAGCACGTCGGAGGCCTTGCAGGTCACCGGGTTGAGCTGGAAATCCGAGCTGTGGCGGATCTCGTCTCTCACGAATTCGAAGCAGCGCTCGGCCACGATGCGGTCCGAATCCGCCCCGGCGGCCAGGCCTTGCGCCACCGCCAGCACGTCCGGGTGCTCCCAGTCGATGAAGGGGCTGGCCGTCAGAAAGCGGTGCATGGCTCGGGCTCCCGGCAAATCGGCGATGGGGCCCAGCCTATCGGACCATCACCTGCAAGGCCAGCAGGGTGCAGCCGGCCCCCGGCGCCACCGAGGCCTGGACCTCGACGCGGCCCAGGTGCTGCGATCGGGCGGCGGCCCAGCTGCCTTGGAAGCTGTAGTCGGACGCCAGCCCCGGCGCCGACACCTTCAGCTGCCGCGTGCGCCCCTCGGACAGCTGCGCGAGGGGCGTGACCTCGTCCAGCCGACCGAGGTCCTGCGCCAGATGCACCAGCCCCTGGCTCACCGAGGCGTCCGAGCCCTGAAACCACGCGGCCAGCTCGGCGGTCTGGCCTTGCGCGAGCAGCCGCGCGGCCCGGGTCGCGCAGGACTCGTCGGCCAGCGCGGGAGAGGAAATCGCCAGGGAGGCGAGCAGGACAAACAGTCGTGAGTGCATGGTGTTCTTGTCGTGGAGTCAGGGCTCAGGGCCGGGTCAGGGGGACAGGTCTTGCGCTTCGAAGAGCGGTGGCCCGTCAGCCGCGCAAGTATCCATCCTCCCCAGCCGCACCTGCGCACTGAGCCCATTTGGCCGGCCTGGCGGGAAGCCGAACCGCGAGCGTGGGCTTGACGGTGCCGATGGGCTCGAGTGATGGGATGGGAACTGTCAGCTGGCTGCGGCAGCTAGATCCCGGCGGTCGCCTCGAGTGGTTGTTCAGGCGTCTCGCCCGGCCATCTGTTTGACGACCTCGTCATAGGGGAACTCTTCAAGTACAGCCCTATTCTTCCGGGAGACGCTGATGGCCCAGGCGACAAGACGTAGATTGGACTTGCTCAGCGCCAGGACCTGCCCGGTCAGCAGGGCTGAGCCGCACTGGTACAGGCCGAAGGCAAGAAGGGGAGACAGGAGCAGCGCCGCCGTGGTGACGTTGATCCGCTTCATGCGTCTCGCGTCCTCGGCGGAGCGCTCGGACACATGGGACCACAAGCCCAGCAGAAAGCTGCCCAGGCAGGCCAGCAAAGCCATGCCGACGCCGAGCGGCAAGCCGATGTACAGGAACATCAGCAGTCCCGGTAGCGACGCGTGGTGGAGCGGCGGGGCCGCCAGCCATGCCAAACCCAGGACCATGCCCAGACCCAACAGCCACTTGAGGCTGTAGCCGGCCATCCTGAAGCGGAACTGGCTGAGGGGCGTGCGGGCGTGTCGTGTGGGTCCCAGGGGAGCGTAGTTGAAGTTGCCTGGGGCCTGCGGACGTGGTGATCCACCAGAGGACGAGGATGGGGGCGACGATGGCGATAGCAAAGCCCAGCGCAATCGCCCGGGCGTTCTTGTGGGGGTTGCTGGCGGCGGCCTGCCCGCCAGGCGGAACCTTGCCCCTGCGCAGGGCACGCAGCAGATGCAGCGTCACCAGCACGCCAGTGGCGGCTTGGGCAAAGCCTAGCAGGCTGGTATCGCGCAGGCCGCTGAAGAACGTGGACACCATCAGCAAGATGCTCATGAGGATCACGGCGGCGATGACGGCAAAACGAAACATGGCTGAAGACGTGGTGGAGGATTCCAAGCCGGAGCTCAAGAGCGTGAGGTGCCCTTCCACACCCAGGGATTGGCGCGAGAAAACAGGACGGCACAGATGCTCGCCAGCACGCCGAAGCCGACGGCGGGCACCACGACAAAGGGCGCCCACAAGATCTGCTCTTGCTGCCTGGATCCAGATTCCGGGGCGATGAAAACGGCCCAGTACAGCCAGGGAATCGCCAGCACCGGCAGAAGCACGGCAGCACTCATCCGCATCCATGGGGCCCGGAGTCGGGCGCAGACCATGCCCATGAGGAAAGACAGCATCGGGGCCGCGAGCAGGGTGAGCGGAAGTTCCATGGTTCGTACCTGGGGCTTGACCACGGATCACGCGCAGGAGCCGCGGGCAAAGCCCATCCGACCCAGCGCATCGCGGCGCAGCCTTAGATGAAAAAGGGCAGCCTGAGCTGCCCTTGCCAGACCTGATGCCCAAGGCATCCGTACATCGATCAGGCGTTCGTGGCGGCCGCCGCGTTGCGCAGACGGATGTGCAGCTCGCGCAGCTGCTTCTCGTCCACATTGCTCGGAGCGCCGGTCAGCAGGCACTGGGCGCGCTGGGTCTTGGGGAAGGCGATCACGTCGCGGATGGACTCGGCCTTGGTCATCAGCGTCACCAGACGGTCCAGGCCGAAGGCCAGGCCACCGTGCGGGGGCGCGCCGTACTGCAGGGCGTCCAGCAGGAAGCCGAACTTGACGCGCTGGTCTTCCGGGCTGATGTTCAGGGCCTCGAAGACCTTGGCCTGCACTTCGGCGCGATGGATACGCACCGAACCGCCGCCCAGCTCCCAGCCGTTCAGGACCATGTCGTAGGCCTTGGCGATGCACTTGCCCGGATCGGTGGCCATGTAGTCCTCGTGACCGTCCTTGGGGGCGGTGAACGGGTGGTGCACGGCATTCCAGCGGCTCTCGTCCTCGTCATGCTCGAACATGGGGAAGTCGACGACCCACAGCGGCGCCCAGCGGTCCTCGAACAGGCCCTTGGCCTTGGCGAACTCGCTGTGGCCGACCTTCAGGCGCAGCGCGCCGATGGCGTCGTTGACGATCTTGGCCTTGTCGGCGCCGAAGAAGAGGATGTCGCCGTCCTGCGCGCCGGTGCGGGTCAGGATGGCCTGGATGGCGGCGTCGTGCAGGTTCTTGACGATGGGCGACTGCAGGCCGTCACGGCCCTTGGCCACTTCGTTGACCTTGATCCAGGCCAGGCCCTTGGCGCCGTAGATCTTGACGAACTCGGTGTAGCTGTCGATCTCGCCGCGCGAGAGCTCGGCACCGCCGGGCACGCGCAGGGCCACCACGCGGCCGCCCGGGGTCGTGGCAGGGGTCGAGAAGACCTTGAAGTCCACATCGCCCATGGCGTCGGTCAGCTCGGTGAACTGCAGCTTGACGCGCAGGTCCGGCTTGTCCGAGCCGTAGAGGTGCATGGCGTCGGCGTACTTCATGACCGGGTACTCGCCCAGGTCCACGTTCATGGCCTTCTGGAAGACGTGGCGGATCATGCCCTCGAACATCGAGCGGATCTCTTCCTCGGTCAGGAAGGAGGTCTCGATATCGATCTGGGTGAACTCGGGCTGGCGGTCGGCGCGCAGGTCCTCGTCACGGAAGCACTTGGTGATCTGGTAGTAGCGGTCGTAGCCGGCCACCATCAGCAGCTGCTTGAACAGCTGGGGCGACTGCGGCAGGGCGAAGAACATGCCGTCGTGCACGCGGCTCGGGACCAGGTAGTCGCGGGCGCCTTCCGGGGTGCTCTTGGTGAGCATCGGGGTCTCGATGTCGATGAAGCCCTGCTCGTCCAGGTACTTGCGGCACTCCATGGCCACGCGGTAGCGCAGCTTCAGGTTG
>JAYRMR010000016.1:92287-95047 GCA_041912595.1 Burkholderiaceae bacterium | reverse complement strand
CGAGAACATGGTCAACGTGCCCATCCCGGCCTACACGCGGGGCGGGGAGATCCGCGAGATGATCGAGGCCATGTGGATGCCCGCGCTGGAGCGCTTCCGCCCGCAGATGATCTTCGTCTCGGCCGGCTTCGACGCCCACCGCGAGGACGACCTCGGCCAGCTCGGGCTCGTCGAGGCCGACTACGAATGGATCACCCTGCGGATCAAGGACATGGCGGCCCGCCATTGCCAGGGCCGCATCGTCTCGGTGCTGGAGGGCGGCTATCACCTCGGGGCGCTGGCGCGCAGCGTCGGCACGCATCTGCGCGTCCTGACCGGGGTTTGAGCGCCCCCGTCCGGGCGTCGCCAGGCCGTCGAGGAATCAGCCCCTGGGGCCGGCAGCGCCAGATCCGGGGGTGTCGCTTGATCCGGGGTGCGGCCCGACCGGTGTTGCATCTGTGCTTGAATCTGGGGCGGCCGCAGGCCGCCCTTGGTGTTTCTGAAGTGAGTGCATGAGTACCCAATCCCTTGATTTCGAAGAGGTGCAGCGCCTGCTGTCCTCCTTCGCCACCGTGTCGGCCCTGACGGAGCTGGGCCTGATGCTGGGCTGCCTGGCGCTGTCCTGGCTGATCGTGTCGCGCCTGAAGCGCTTCGCGCCCGAGCGTCCGGCCTCGGTGCTCTTCGGCAACCACGTGGTCGATGGCGTGCTGTTCCCGGTGCTCGCGCTCGTGGCGGCCTTCGCGGCGCGGCGGGCACTGCCGCTGCTGGGCATCAAGTCGGCGGTGTTCAAGCTGATCATCCCGGTGCTCGTGTCCCTGGTGCTGATCCGCCTCACGGCCCGCGTGCTGCGCGCGGCCATGCCGGACTCCCGCTGGGTCGGCTTCCTGGAGCGCAGCGTCTCCTGGCTGGCCTGGGGCGGCTCCATCCTGTGGATCACCGGCATCCTGCCGGCCGTGATGGACGAGCTCGAGAACATCTCCTGGAAGATGGGCTCCACGCAGGTCACGCTGCGCGCCATGATCGAGGGCAGCCTGACCGCCGTCTTCGTGATGGTGCTGGCGCTGTGGCTGTCCGCCGTGATCGAGGGCCGGCTGCTGCGCAACGCGACGACGGACCTCTCGCTGCGCAAGATCGCCGTGAACCTCACGCGGGCCGTGCTGCTCTTCATCGGCCTGCTGGTGGCGCTCAGCGCGGCCGGCATCGACCTCACGGCCCTGGGCGTGCTCGGCGGCGCGCTGGGCGTGGGCATCGGTTTCGGCCTGCAGAAGCTGGCGGCCAACTATGTGTCGGGCTTCGTGATCCTCGCCGAGCGCTCGCTGCGCATCGGGGACATGGTCAAGGTCGACAACTTCGAGGGCCGCATCTCGGACATCAAGACCCGCTACACCGTCATCCGCGCCCTGAACGGCCGCGAGGCCATCGTGCCCAACGAGACGCTGATCACGACGCGCGTCGAGAACTCCTCCCTGGCCGACCCCAAGGTGCTGATCTCGACGATCGTGCAGGTCGACTACGCGGCGGACCTCGACGTCGTGATGCCGGCGCTCGTGGAGGCCGTCTCCGAGGTGCCGCGTGTGCTCAAGGAGCCGGTGCCTACCGTGCAGCTGAGCAACTTCGCCGCCGACGGCCTGGAGCTGACCATCGTCTTCTGGATCTGCGACCCCGAGAACGGCCAGGGCGGCGTGCGCTCGGAGGTCAACCTCAGCATCCTGCGCACCCTGCGGCGGATGGGGGTGGAGATCCCCTATCCGCAGCGGGTGGTGCATCAGGCGGCAGGGCTTACTTCAGCATCTCCTCCAGCGCGGCCTTGAAGGCGGCGTCGCTGTCGGCCAGCGTGGCGGTGTAGAACGGCGTCGCGCCGGTGGTGCGGCGCAGCTCGTACTTGTAGGCCGTCGCCTGCTGGGTGAAGGTGATGCTCGAGCTGTCGGTCGCCGTGATGGTGCCCGTGCGGCTGTCACCGGCCACGGTCAGCGCCAGCGGGAAGCGCGGGGTCTCCAGGCGGAAGGCCAGCTTGTCGATCTGCACCTCGTGCGTGCGGGTGTCCGGCGTGCCGGTGCGGACCTGCAGCTGGGTGTAGGTGTCGGTGCGACCGTTGCGGCGCACGCTGGCCTGGCCGCTGGCGTCCAGGCTCAGATCCCCGTTGCGGGTCAGCTTGAACTGCCCGTTCATGACCTGGTTGCCCGCCTGCGACTGGCTCAGGTAGTCCACGTCGGTGAAGACGAAGTTGCCACCCATCAGGTAGTACACGCCGTTCACCTGGCTGGCGCTGGCGCCGGTGGCGGTGATGGTGCCGCTCTGCACGGTGTAGCTGGCGAAACGGCAGCCCTGCGCGGTGAAGGTATAGGTGCTGCTCTGCAGACCGACGGTGACGCTGCCGCCCAGGGGGCAGGGATAGCTGCCGGGGAGGCCCTGGGTCGCGATCACGGCGCTGTAGAGGTAGGCGATCATCGTGTTGACGTCGTCCAGCCGGTCCGCGGCCAGGCCGGTGAGGGCCACGGCGTTCAGGTAGTTGCCCTCGTTGATGGTGGCGGCGATGGGCGTCGGGTTGCTCGGCGTGGGGGTGCCGCTGTTGCTGCTGCCGCTGCTGCCACCGCCACCGCCGCACGCGGACAGGACGGCCGCCAGGGCCAGCACGCTGGAGAGAAGAACTCGCTGATTCAGGTTTTGCATGGTGTTCGAGTCAAAAGTCTTGGAACGGACCGGTGGCGGCCCCGCGCCCGGGCGCCCCGGCGTCAAGGGTGGCGCCCGGGCAAAGAGGCCCGGCCACCCCGGCGTGCCCGA
>JAYRMR010000016.1:0-92277 GCA_041912595.1 Burkholderiaceae bacterium | reverse complement strand
AACACCGGGTTTTTTCTTTTTTGGCTGGTTGTTCGCGAAAAATTTTTTGCCCGGGCGGGGGGGGGGCCGGGCGCGGGCCCCCCGCTTCTTCAGGGGTGGCGCAGTGTAAAAGTGGCCGTGCGACGCTGGCTTGACGGAATTTGGGGGAGGCGCGGGGAGGTGGGCGATGAGCGAACGCCGGCCGCGTCTGGCGGGGGGCATTCGGCGGAGGCGCTCCCTGGGCCACACTGCGCGGCAAGACAGACCTGACGTCGTCGGGCTCGCCCATGAAAAACGCGACCCGTGGGTCGCGTTTCTTGGGGGCAGGGAAGGCTCAGTCCCAGTCGCGCGTGCGCATCACCGAGGCCCAGCGGCCCTTCTCGATGGCGTAGACGCTGATGGTGCCGAAGGCCTGCTCGCCATTGGCGTCGTAACGCAGGCTGGCGGTCACCGGGCCGTGGAGGTCCAGCTCCTTCATCGCGGCCAGCACCTTGGCGGGCGCGGCGCTGCCGGCACGGATCATGGCCAGGGTGATGGAGTGGACGGCGTCGTAGGCGTAGTGGGCGCCGTAGACGACTTCCTGCTTCGTGGCCGCGGCGAAGCGGGTCTCGAAGCTGCGGCCGGCGCTGAACTCGTAGGGCTCGATCACCGGCGAGGTGGAGTAGACGCCGCGGATGGGCATGTCCATCTTGGGCAGCAGATTGGTCTTGATGGTGTCGCCACCCAGCAGGACGGCATCCTTCAGACCGGCCTTGGCCATACCCTTGATCAGCGCCTCGACCTGGAAGTCGGCCAGCGTGGTGATCACGCCGTCGATCTTGGCGGCCACCATCTTGGCGATCAGGTCGTCGAAGGTGGTGGTCTTGGCGTCCAGCGAGGCCGTCAGCGCCGCTTCCTTGCCCTTCTTCTTGAAGAGGGACTGCACGCCGGCGATCAGGGACTTGCCGTAGGGCGTGCCGTCGTCGACCAGGGCGAAGCGCTCAGCCTTGAGGTTGGCGAGCGCGTAGCTGGCCATGGCCTTGGCCTGCAGGTCGTCATTCGCGACGAGGCGCAGGGTGGTGGCCAGGCCCAGCTGGCCGTACTTCGGGTTGGTGGAGATCGCCAGCTGCGGAATGCCGGCGGCGGCATACACCGGGGCGGCCTCGATGCTGACGCCCGAGTTCAGGTGACCGATCACGGCCACGACACCGGCATCGACCAGCTCCTGAGCGACCTTCTTGCCGGTGGCGGCATCGGACTTGTCATCCCGCGCGACGACTTCCAGCGTGATGTTCTGGTTCTTGACCGAGAAGTGGGCGTCGTTGAGCTCCTTCACGGCCAGCTGCACACCCGCGAGCATGTCCTTGCCCAGGGCGGCCAGCGGGCCGCTCAGCGGTTGTGCCACGCCGATCTTGACCGTGTCCGGCAGGCGCGAGCAGGCGCCCAGGAAGGGGGCGAGGCCGCCGGCAATGAGGAGGTTTCTGCGTTGAATCATGGGGGCCTTTCGAAAAAGCTGCGCCATTCTAGAAAGGCTGGCGGCCGCTCGTGGCATGCGGGTGGCAGGAATGCGACTTCCTGTAGCAATTGCTTGAGATTTCCCGCGCCGCGGGCCCATGAAAAAAGGCCATCGCACCGCGACGGCCTGGGGCGAGGCCCCGAAACTCGATGAAGTTTCGGGGTTTTCCCTGGGTCACACCACGGTGACGGGGATCTTGCCGATCCGGGCCTTCCATTCCGCCGGGCCGGTCTCGTGCGCGCTGGTGCCGCCGGCGTCCACGGCCACCGTCACCGGCATGTCGGTGACGTCGAATTCGTAGATGGCTTCCATGCCCAGGTCCTCGAAGCCCACCACCTTGGCCGCCTTGATGGCCTTGGAGACGAGGTAGGCCGAGCCGCCCACGGCCATCAGGTAGGCCGACTTGTGCTTCTTGATGGCCTCGATGGCGACCGGGCCGCGCTCGGCCTTGCCGATCATGGCGATCAGGCCGGTGTTGGCCAGCATCATCTCGGTGAACTTGTCCATGCGCGTGGCGGTGGTCGGGCCGGCGGGGCCCACGACCTCGTCACGCACCGGGTCGACCGGGCCGACGTAGTAGATGACGCGGTTGGTGAAGTCCACGGGCAGCTTCTCGCCCTTGGCCAGCATGTCCTGGATGCGCTTGTGGGCGGCATCGCGGCCGGTGAGCATCTTGCCGTTGAGCAGCAGCGTCTGGCCGGGGGTCCAGCTGGCGACCTCGGCGGGCGTCAGCGTGTTGAGGTCCACGCGCTTGCTCTTGTTGTAGTCCGGCGCCCAGTGCACGTCGGGCCACAGGTCCAGGCTCGGCGGCTCGATGTAGCTGGGGCCGGAGCCGTCCAGCACGAAGTGCGCGTGGCGGGTGGCCGCGCAGTTGGGGATCATCGCGATGGGCTTGGAGGCCGCGTGCGTGGGGAAGGTCTTGATCTTGACGTCCAGCACGGTCGTCAGGCCGCCCAGGCCCTGCGCGCCGATGCCCAGGGCATTGACCTTCTCATACAGCTCGATGCGCAGCTCTTCCAGCTTGTTCTGGGGGCCGCGCTGCAGGAGCTCGTACATGTCGATGTCGTCCATCAGGGCTTCCTTGGCCAGCAGCGCGGCCTTCTCGGCCGTGCCACCGACGCCGATGCCCAGCATGCCCGGCGGGCACCAGCCGGCGCCCATGGTCGGGACGGTCTTGAGCACCCAGTCGACGATGTTGTCGGAGGGGTTGAGCATGTAGACCTTGCTCTTGTTCTCAGAGCCGCCGCCCTTGGCCGCGACGATCACGTCCACCGTGTTGCCCGGCACCACTTCCATGAAGACCACCGCCGGCGTGTTGTCCTTGGTGTTCTTGCGCTCGAAGATGGGGTCGGCCAGCACCGAGGCGCGCAGCTTGTTGTCCGGGTGGTTGTAGGCGCGGCGCACGCCTTCGTTGATGGCGTCCTGGATGGAGCCCGGGAAGTCGCCCCAGCGCACGTCCATGCCGATCTTCAGGAAGACGTTGACGATGCCGGTGTCCTGGCAGATCGGGCGCTTGCCTTCGGCGCACATGCGCGAGTTGGTCAGGATCTGCGCGATCGCGTCCTTGGCCGCGGCGCTCTGCTCGCGCTCGTAGGCGCGGGCCAGGTGCTGGATGTAGTCGGCCGGGTGGTAGTAGCTGATGTACTGCAGGGCGGCGGCGACGCTGTCGACGAGGTCGGCGTAGCGGATCGTGGCGGTGGAGGAGCTGCTCATGGTTTGAGTCCGTGCGTGGGGAGCTGGCGGGGAATGCGCGACAGAAACTGCGGCATCATGCCGGGGCTGGCTTGCATGGCGCTGAAGCCGGGTGGGCTGCGGCGCCTGACGGGGTGTCAGTGTAACGAAGCCTGGAAAACCCGCAGTCGCCTCGTCAGCCATCATCGGTTCATCGAGCCGTTCATTGACCCATTCATCAGGAGGACCCCGTGACCCCGGGACTGCGCCGTTTCTTCGCCAGCGAATCCGCTGGCGGCATCGTGCTGGCCATCGCCGCCGTGCTGGCACTCGTGATCAGCAATTCGCCCTGGGCCGGTGCCTACGAGGCCTTCAATGCGCTGCCGGGCGAGGTCCGCATCGGCGGGGACTGGCTCGTGCTGAAGAAGCCGCTGCTGGTCTGGGTCAATGACCTCTGGATGGCGATCTTCTTCTTCCTCGTGGGGCTGGAGATCAAGCGCGAATTCGTCGTCGGCGAGCTCAAGACGCGGGCGCAGGCGGTGCTGCCGGCCGTCGCGGCGCTGGGGGGCATGGTCGTGCCGGCGCTGATCTACGCGGGCTTCAACCACGCCCACCGCGAGGCCCTGAACGGCTTGGCCATCCCGGCCGCCACGGACATCGCCTTCGCGCTGGGCATCGTGATGCTGCTGGGCTCGCGGGTGCCGGCCTCGCTGAAGGTCTTCCTCACCGCCGTGGCCATCATCGACGACCTGGGCGCCATCGTGGTGATCGCGCTGTTCTACACGCAGCAGCTCTCGCTGGTCATGCTGGCCGGCGCCGGCGGCTCGCTCCTGCTGCTGTGGGCGCTGAACCGTGCTGGCGTCAAGCGGGCCGACGTCTACGTGCTGGTGGGCCTGGTGATGTGGGTCTGCGTGCTCAAGTCCGGCGTGCATGCCACGCTCGCGGGCGTGGCGACGGCGCTCTTCATCCCCATGGACGACGGCAACGGCCACTCGCCGGCCGAGCAGCTGGAGCATGGCCTGCACCCCTGGGTGGCCTTCCTGATCCTGCCCGTCTTCGCCTTCGCCAACGCCGGGGTGAGCCTGGCCGGCATCGGCTTGCAGGACCTGGCGCATCCCATCTCGCTGGGCATCGCGCTCGGACTGCTGCTGGGCAAGGCGGCGGGCGTGTTCGGCAGCAGCTGGCTGCTGATCCGCCTGGGCTTGGCCGAGCGGCCCAGCGGCGCCAGCTGGGGGCAGTTCTTCGGCGTGTGCGTGCTGTGCGGCATCGGCTTCACGATGAGCCTCTTCATCGGCGGCCTGGCCTTCGCGGGCCTGGATGCGAGCTACGAGACCCACGTGAAGCTGGGCGTGCTGGGCGGCAGCCTGCTGTCCGGCGCGCTGGGCGCATGGATCCTGGCGCGGCAGGCGCGCTGAGGCGCCGCGGCGCCGGCATGACGAAAGGGCGCCGCGGGGCCGGCATGAAGAAGGGGCGCCGCAGCGCCGGCATGACGAAGTGGCCCCGCGGGGCCGGCATGAAAAAAGGGGCCCCGCGGGGCCCCTTGGTGCATCTGCGTCGACGCTCAATGCTTGTCCGCCTAGTGCGAGCCGTGCGCGCTGGACAGCAGCTTGTCCGTGTAGGCGATGGCCATGGCCGAGAGCAGGAAGGCGATGTGGATGAGCGTCTGCCACATCAGCGTCTTCTCGCTGTAGTTGTCCGCGTTGATGAAGGTCTTGAGCAGGTGGATGGACGAGATCCCGATGATCGCCGTCGCCAGCTTGACCTTCAGCACCGAGGCGTTCACGTGGCTGAGCCATTCGGGCTGGTCCGGGTGGCCTTCCAGGTTCATGCGCGAGACGAAGGTCTCGTAGCCGCCCACGATCACCATGATCAGCAGGTTGGAGATCATCACCACGTCGATCAGGCCCAGCACGACCAGCATGATGATGGTCTCGTTGAGCTTGGCGATGGGCTCGTAGCCGATGATGTTGTTGGCGGCATCCTTGATGGGGGCGGCCTTGTAGCCAATGCTCTTCACCAGCGTGATGAGCGCCTCCTGGTGACCGAACGCCGCCTCGATCAGGTGCACCAGCTCCGTCCAGAACTGGAAGACGTAGACCGCCTGCGCCAGGATCAGGCCGAGGTACAGCGGCAGCTGCAGCCAGCGGCTGCCGAACATGAGGGCGGGCAGGGGGCCCAGCTTTCGATTCATTTGGGAACTCATTGGTAACTTCCAGGTGGGATCGGCGCCGATTCTAGTGAGACGATCGCGGGCGCATTGTGAATCGAGCGGCCCTGCCGGACCCGCTGCCGGGGAGGAGCGGCGGCAGAATGCCCGAGAACACTTCTATAAGAGTCAGCGCGTCGTCAGTGACGAAACGCACAGTTGGTGCAGCGCAAAAAACAGGATGCGCCTGCATCCGCCAAGGAGATCAGAGCCATGAGCAATCAGCAGGAGACAACGCTGTACTACCCCAACGAGGCGAGCGCCCAGTCGGCGCACGTATCGGGCATGGCGGCCTACGAGGCCCTGTGCAAGGAGGCCGAGACCGACTACGCCGGCTACTGGGCCCGCCTGGCCCGTGAGCTGATCACCTGGAAGACGCCCTTCACCAAGACCCTGGACGAGAGCCAGGCGCCGTTCTTCAAGTGGTTCGAGGACGGCACGCTGAACGTCTCCTACAACTGCCTGGACCGCAACATCGAGCGCGGCCTGGGTGACAAGACCGCCCTGATCTTCGAGGCCGACGACGGCACCGTGAACCGCGTCAGCTACCGCGAGCTGCTGGCCCAGGTCTCGCAGCTGGCCAATGCGCTGAAGGCGCGCGGCGTGAAGAAGGGTGATCGTGTCGTCATCTACATGCCGATGTCGGTCGAAGGCGTGGCCGCCATGCAGGCCTGCGCGCGCATCGGCGCCACGCACTCGGTGGTGTTCGGCGGCTTCTCGGCGCAGTCCCTGCGCGACCGCGTCCAGGATGCCGGCGCCGTGCTGCTGATCACCGCCGACGAGCAGGTCCGCGGCGGCAAGCATCTGCCGCTGAAATCCATCGTCGACGAGGCCCTGGCGGACAACAGCTGCCCCACGCTGAAGGACGTGATCGTCTACAAGCGCACCGGCGGCGCCATCGGCTGGACGGCCGGCCGCGACCAGTGGCTGCACGAGGTGCTGGACGGCCAGTCCACGCAGTGCGAGCCCGAGTGGGTGGGCGCCGAGCATCCGCTCTTCCTGCTCTACACCTCCGGCTCCACCGGCAAGCCCAAGGGCGTGCAGCACAGCAGCGGCGGCTATCTGCTGCATGCCGCGCTGACCACCAAGTGGACGTTCGACCTCAAGCCGGACGACATCTTCTGGTGCACGGCCGACATCGGCTGGGTCACCGGCCACACCTACATCACCTACGGCCCGCTGGCCCTGGGCGGCACCGAGATCGTCTTCGAGGGCGTGCCCACCTTCCCGGACGCCGGCCGCTTCTGGCAGATGATCCAGAAGCACAAGGTCAGCATCTTCTACACGGCGCCCACGGCCATCCGCTCGCTCATCAAGGCGGCCGAAGGCAACGAAGCCATCCACCCGAAGCAGTACGACCTCAGCAGCCTGCGCCTGCTCGGCTCGGTGGGCGAGCCCATCAACCCGGCCGCCTGGGAGTGGTACCACCAGCACGTGGGCGGCGGCCGTTGCCCCATCGTGGACACCTTCTGGCAGACCGAGACCGGCGGCCACATGATCACGCCGCTGCCGGGCGTCACGCCGCTGGTGCCGGGCTCCTGCACCTTGCCCTTCCCGGGCATCCAGGCCGCCATCGTCGACGAGCTGGGCAATGACGTGCCCAACGGGCAGGGCGGCATCCTCGTGGTCAAGAAGCCGTGGCCCTCGATGATCCGCACGATCTGGGGCGATGCCGACCGCTTCGTGAAGAGCTACTACCCGCAGGAGCTCAAGGGCTACTACCTGGCAGGCGATGGCGCCATCCGCGATGCCAAGACCGGCTACTTCACCATCACCGGCCGCATCGACGACGTGCTGAACGTCTCGGGCCACCGCATGGGCACGATGGAGATCGAGTCCGCGCTGGTGAGCTGCACCGAGCTCGTGGCGGAGGCCGCCGTGGTCGGTCGCCCGGACGACACGACCGGCGAGGCCATCTGCGCCTTCGTGGTCCTGAAGCGTCCCCGCCCGACCGGCGAGGAGGCCAAGAAGATTGCCAACGAGCTGCGCAATTGGGTGGCCAAGGAGATCGGCCCGATCGCCAAGCCCAAGGACATCCGCTTCGGCGACAACCTGCCCAAGACCCGCTCCGGCAAGATCATGCGCCGCCTGCTGCGCTCCGTCGCCAAGGGCGAGGCCGTCACGCAGGACACCAGCACGCTGGAGAACCCGGCCATCCTGGATCAGCTGGCGCAGACCAACTGAGCGCCGCGCTGCTGCGTCCCCGAGGCCCGCGATTGCGGGCCTTTTTTATGGACACGTGATTGATTGGTGCCTGGCGCCTGGTGCCTGGTGCTGGGGGCGATGGTCGGGGGCGATGCGAAGGTGGGCGCGGCCCGGCCTCAGCCCCGCCCGCGGCCGGGCGCTGTGTGGGGCGGCCGGCCCTGCGGACCGACTCCCCTGCGGTGCTCGCGGTCCGGAGCGGGCGCGTAACTCGCTCCATTCGCTGCGCTCATTGCGCTCGGACAAACGCGCCCAGTCAGAGGACGATGCGCGCTGCCGCGCGCTGCTCCGGCCCGCTGCGCGCCTCGGCACCCCACAAGGCGCCCGGCCGCGGGCGGGGCTGCGGCCGGGCGATGCAGCGAGCGCTGCGTCGAACACCCATGCCCGCGCCGGCGGTGAGAAGACCCGCTGCACCGCAGCCGGCCCTCGTCGCACGATGCCAAAGCAGCAAGGCGCTGCATGCAGAGACGAAAAGGCCCGCCGCGAAGCAGCCGGCCCTCGTCGCATGATGCCAAAGCAGCAAGACGCTCCCCGCAGAAAGAAAGGGCCCGCTGCACTGCAGCCGGGCCTCGTCGCAGGAGGCCAACGCAGCAAGACGCTCCGCCCAAAAAAAGAAAAGGCCCGCTACACAGCAGCCGGGCCTTTTCGCTCAGAGCGACTCACGCTGATCCGGCTCCGCCGGGCAGCCGTGAGTGCCCCCTGGGGGGCGCGCGAAGCGCGTAGGGGGGGACCTTACTTGATGGTCAGGACCCACTTGGCCAGCGTCTCGGCCTCGGCGGGCGTCACGGCATTGGCGGGCATGGGCACGGGGCCCCACACGCCGGAGCCGCCCTTGATGATCTTCTCGGACAGCTTCTTCACAGCGTCCTTGTCCTTGGCGTACTTGGCAGCCACGTCCTTGTAGGCCGGGCCGACGAGCTTCTTGTCCAGGGCGTGGCAGGTCATGCAGTTCTTCTTCTGCGCCAGTTCCTGGTTGGCAAAGGCGGGGGCAGCGAAGACGGCGGCCAGGGCGGCGACGGCGATCAGCTTGGACTTCATGGGTTCCTCTCGAAACAAGCGTCAGGGATGGGGCGTGGTCCTGGGCTCAAACTGCTCTACAGTGCGAGGCAGAACCGGCGCGGCCCATTCTACGGGCCGCGGTCCCACGCAGCAGGTGAGCCCTTCTTGCGTGGGGTCAAAGACAAGGAAAGGAATCCATCCATGTGGTTTGTGGGACTGGGCTTGATTTTGGTGCTCCTGAAGATGGGGGACGTCGGCTTCGTGGCCGGCTGGAGCTGGGTCGTGGTGCTCAGCCCCTTCGCCCTGGCCGTGGTGTGGTGGATCTGGGCGGATGGCTCGGGCTACACGCAGCGCCGCGCCATGGACCGCCTCGAGGACCGCCAGCGCAAGCGGCGCCAGCGCACGATGGAGGCCCTGGGGCGCGACAAGCCGGGCCAGCGTCACTGAAATCGCGCCGGGACGCCCTCCCATCAAAAAAGCCCTGACGGCGTCGGCCGGCAGGGCTTTTGCACGTCAGGGCCGCCCGGCCCCGCGTGGCGAGGGTCAGTCGAACTTGTCGAGCACGGCGCCGGCACTGGCGCTGGAGGCATTGCGGGCGAACTTGGCCAGCACACCACGGGTGTAGCGCGGCGCGGGCTGCGTCCAGGCCGCACGGCGGCGCGCCAGTTCGTCCTCCGCCACATGCAGCTCCAGCAGCAGCTGGTGGGCGTCGATGGTGATGCGGTCGCCTTCGTGCACGAGGGCGATCGTGCCGCCCTCGTAGGCCTCGGGCGCCACATGGCCGACCACCATGCCCCAGGTGCCTCCCGAGAAGCGGCCGTCGGTGATGAGGCCGACGCTCTCGCCCAGGCCCTGGCCGATCAACGCGCCGGTGGGCGCCAGCATCTCGGGCATGCCGGGACCGCCTTTGGGACCGAGGTAGCGCAGCACCATGACGTCGCCCGCCTTGATCTGGCCCGCCATGATGGCGGCCAGCGCGGACTGCTCGTCATCGAACACGCGGGCCGGGCCGGTGATGACGGGGTTCTTGAGGCCGGTGATCTTGGCCACGGCGCCTTCCGGCGAGAGATTGCCTTTGAGGATGGCCAGATGCCCCTCTGCGTACAGCGGGTCACGCACGGGGCGGATGACGTCCTGGTCGGGCGAGAGATCCGGCACGTCGGCCAGGTTCTCGGCGACGGTCTTGCCGGTGATGGTCAGGGCATCGCCGTGGATCATGCCGTGCTTGAGCAGCTCCTTCATCACGGCGGGGATGCCGCCGGCGCGGTGCAGGTCGATGGCGAGGTACTGGCCGCTGGGCTTGAGATTGCACAGCACCGGGACCTTCTTGCGCATGCGCTCGAAGTCGTCGATGGTCCAGTCCACCTCGGCGGCGTGGGCGATGGCCAGGTAGTGCAGCACGGCGTTGGTCGAGCCGCCGGTCGCCAGGATCACGGCCACGGCGTTCTCGATGGCCTTCTTGGTGACGATGTCCCGCGGCTTGAGGTCCTTCTTGACGGCCTCGACCATCACGGCCGCCGCCTTCTTCACGCTCTCCACGACTTCCTCCTCCACATTGGCCATGGTGGAGGAGTAGGGCAGGCTCATGCCCAGCGCCTCGAAGGAGGAGCTCATGGTGTTGGCGGTGTACATGCCGCCGCAGGAGCCGCTGCCGGGGATGGCGCGCTTCTCGATCTCGCAGAAGTCCCGCTCGTCCATCTTGCCGGCGGAGAACTGCCCCACGGCCTCGAAGACGCTGACGATGTTGAGGTCCTGGCCCTTGTACTTGCCCGGCAGGATGGTGCCGCCGTAGACGTACAGCGACGGCACGTTGGCGCGCAGCATGCCCATCATGCCGCCAGGCATGTTCTTGTCGCAGCCGCCGATGACGATGACGCCGTCCATCCACTGGCCGCCCACGCAGGTCTCGACGCAGTCGGAGATGACCTCGCGCGAGACGAGGCTGTACTTCATGCCCTCGGTGCCCATGGCCATGCCGTCGCTGATGGTGGGCGTGCCGAAGATCTGCGGATTGGCACCGGCGGCCTTGAGGCCCTCGACGGCGGCGTCGGCCAGGCGCTGCAGGCCGCTGTTGCACGGCGTGATCGTGGAGTGGCCGTTGGCCACGCCGATCATGGGCTTGCCGAAGTCCTCCTCCTTGTAGCCCAGGCCGTAGTACATGGAGCGATTGGGCGCGCGGGCCACGCCCTCGGTGATGTTCTTGGAGCGGCGGTTGTAGCTCATGGGGTCTCCGTCAGGGAAGGGCGCGATCGCGCCGGATGCTGACGGCAGTATGCGCAGGAGGAGATATCGTGTCCAATATATATCCCGCCATGATTTGATTCATGGCATGTATCACAGGAGGGGCTTTGTCATGATCGAGCTTCGCACCTGGCGCCAGTTCAGCGTGCTGGCCCAGGAGCTGCACTACGGGCGTGCCGCGCAGCGCCTGCACATGACGCAGCCGCCGCTGAGCCTGGCCATGCAGAAGCTGGAGCAGGCGCTGGGCGTGACGCTGTTCGAGCGCAACCGGCGCGGCGTGCGCCTGAGCGCGGCCGGCGCGGCGCTGCTGCCGCAGGCCGAGGCGCTGCTCGCGCAGGCGGAAGCGCTGCCCGAGCTGGCGCGCGCCGCTGCGGCAGGCATCCGCGGGCAGCTGCGCCTGGGCTTTGTCTCGACGGTCGGCTATGGCGAGATGCCGGCCTGGCTGCGGCAGTTCCGCGAGCGCTTCCCGGAGGTCGCCCTGCAGTTGCGCGAGGCGACGCTGGACGTGCAGCTGCAGGCCTTCGAGCGGGGCGAGCTGGACGCCGGCTTCGTGATCCACGCGCCGGGCGCGGCGCCGGCGGGCTTCGAGTCCCTGGGGCTGGCCGAGGAACCTATGGTGCTGGCCCATGCGGACGGCGTGCGCGGCGCCACGCCCAAGGCCTTGCTGGACGCGCCGCTGATCATCTTCCCGCGGGACATCGCCCCCTCGCTGCATGACGCGGTGCTGGGCTTCTACGCGGCGCAGGGGCGGCGGGTGCAGATCGCGCAGGAGGCCATCCAGATGCAGACCATCGTCAATCTGGTGTCCTCGGGCATGGGCGTCGCCTGGGTGCCGCGCTCGGTGATGGCGCTCCAGCGGGCGGGCGTGAGCTACCGGGCGCTGCGCATGCCGGGCCTGCCGCGCTGCGAGACGCGCCTGATCTGGCGCGCCCCGGCAGCGCCCGTCGTCGAGGGCTTCGTGGCCCACGTGCGCCAGGCGCTGCGCGGGCCGGCGGGCGGCTGAGGTCGTCGCCGGGTTTGCGCATCGCCCCGCCGGGCGCTGACTGTCGGAAGTCATGCCGCGCTGCACGGCAGAATGCGCGGCCAGGGCGCAGATCGCCCGCGCGAGCGCCGGCGGTCAACGGATGCCGCCGGGCGTCGTTGAACGCCGACTACCCCTGCGAGGAGACCCCATGACCCGATTCACGCCCCGCCCCCTGTGGCAACCGCTGATGCTGGCGGCCGCGCTGCTCCTGGCCGGCCACGCGCAGGCCGCCGTCTTCAAGGACCCCGCGATGCAGCAGGCGCTGGAGGCGGATCAGGACGACGAGCTGCTGGCGCTGGCCCGCACCCGGCTCAAGACCGATGCGACGGATCCTCAGGGCCTGGCCGCCACGGCGCTGCTGGCCATGCAGGACGCGGACGCCGCGAAGCTGGAGGCCCAGGCGCTCTCGCTGCAGCAGTGCGTGGAGCGCCATCCGCGCGCCGCCGTCTGCCACTTCGTGCTCGGGCAGGTGCTCGGCTCGCAGGCGATGGCGGGCGGCATGATGAAGGCGATGACGCTCACGGGGCGCATCAAGGACGCCTTCCAGAAGGCGCTGGCCCTGGAGCCGCAGTCCTACGAGGCGCGCGACGCCCTGCAGCAGTTCTATCTGATGGCCCCGGGCATCGCCGGGGGCTCGACCAGCAAGGCCCGTGCCCTGGCCGACGAGGTGCGGGAGAGCCAGCCCGAGCAGGCGCAGCTGCTGCGCGCCCGGCTGCTGCACAACGACGGCGACACGGCGGGCGCCGAACGCGAGATCAAGGCCTTCACGCCGGGCCGCGATGTCGCGCTCAACAAGGCCTGGGCGCAGGCCTGGCTGGCCCTGGGGCTGTCCTATCTGCAGGACAAGCAACCGGGCAAGGCGCGTGCCTGGCTGGAGCCGCTGACGAAGACGCAGCCGCAGTCGGCCTACGGCTTCTTCGGCCTGGCCCGCGTGGCCGCCGCGGAGCAGCGCTGGGACGAATCCGCCCGGGCCTTCGAGCAGGCGCGCGGCCTGGAGGGCGCGCGGGCGCTGCCGATCGACTACCGCCTCGGGCTGATGCTGCAGGCCAAGGGCGACAAGCCCCAGGCGAAGGCCGCGCTGGAGCGCTATCTGGCCGGCAAGTCCCCCAGCCGGCGCCTGGCGGAGGACGCCCGCAAGCGTCTGGCCGAGCTGGGCTGAGTCTCGATGCCGGAACGCTGCAAGGCGGGGCCGCGAGCAGGGCTTCGCCGCTGGCCTTAGCATCACGCCCATGCTGCGCCTTGCTCCCCGTTCGCCCCTGCCCGGAATCGCCCTGCTTCGCCCGCTGCTGGCCGCGCTCTGCCTGAGTGGGGCGTCGCTCGGCCATGCCGCGGTCTTCACGGACGCGGCCCTGCAAAACCTCTTCGCCGCGGGGCAGTCCGTGGAGCTGGAGCGCGCCGCCCAGGCCCGGCTGGCCGCCGATGCGAACGACGTCCAGGCGCAGATCGCGCTGGCGCTGTCGCTGCTGGAATGGGGGCGGGTGGACCAGCTGGAGCCCTCGCTGCGGCAGATGCAGGCCTGCGTCGAGCGCCAGCCGGACTTCGCACCCTGCCACTACGCGCTCGGTTCGCTGCTGGGCGTGCAGGCGGTGAAGGGCGGGGCGCTCAAGGCGCTGAGCCTCAACGGGCGCATCCGCGAGCAACTGCAGCGGGCCTTCGAGCTCGATCCGCGCAGCTACGAGATCCGCAGCGCCCTGGTGCAGTACTACATGGCCGTCCCCATGCTGGCGGGCGGCAGCCACAGCAAGGCGCGCGGCCTGGAGCAGGACTGGCGCCGCAGCAGCCCGGAGCAGGCGCGCATGCTGCGCATCTTCGTGGCGGTGGGGGACGAAGACTGGTCCGAGGCCGAGCGCGAACTCAAGGCGCTGCGCATCGGCAACGACCTGCGGCTGGCCTTCGACGCCCGCGTGGCCTACGGGCAGCTCGGGCGCCACTTCGTCAAGGACAAGCAGTGGGACCGCGCCCGCAAGCTCTACGAGCAGCTGATGCGCGACCAGCCCCGTCAGGCCACCGGGCCCTATCTGATGTCCCGTCTGGCCCAGGACCAGGGCCGCTTCGACGAGGCCATCGACTGGATCCAGAAGGCCCGCCGGCTCGACGGCGCCGAGCTTCTGCCCCTGGACCAGCGCCTGGGCAACGCCTACGAGGGCCTCGGGGACCGGGCCCAGGCCCGCGCCGCCTACGAGCGCTACTTGGCGGGCAGCCCGCTGCACCAGCGCAACGAGCAGGAGGTCCGGCGCTCGCTGGCCGCCCTGGCCTCGCCGCCCCCGAAGTCCGACTGAGCCGCCGCGCCCTGCATGGGCCGGGGCCGGTCCGGCCTACTATGATGCGCGCCTGATCAATCCTGGACCTCCGAGGACCACGCCATGTGGGTGCATCCCCAGTTCGACCCCATCGCCCTCCGTCTCGGCCCCTTGGCCGTGCACTGGTACGGCCTGGCCTACCTGGCCGGCTTTGCCGTGTTCATGCTGCTGGCGCGCTGGCGCATCCGCCAACCCGGGCTCGTGAACCAGCCCTGGACGACGCTGCACCTCGATGACCTGCTGTTCTACGGCGTGCTGGGCGTGGTGCTCGGTGGCCGCCTGGGCTTCGTCTTCTTCTACAAGCCCGAGTACTACCTCGCCAATCCGCTGGAGATCTTCAAGGTCTGGACGGGCGGCATGGCCTTCCACGGCGGCCTGCTGGGTGTGGCGGCGGCGCTGGCGATCTTCGCCTGGCGCCGGGGCTGGCGCTTCTTCGAGGTGACGGACCTGGTCGCGCCCTGCGTCGGCTTCAGCTTCGGGCTGGTGCGCATCGCCAATTTCGTCAACGGCGAGCTGTGGGGCCGCCCGGCCGACCCCTCGCTGCCCTGGGCGATGGTGTTCCCGCAGTCGCCCACGCTGGAGCCGCGCCATCCCTCGCAGCTCTACCAGGCTTTTGGCGAGGGCGTCGTGCTCTTCGGCCTGCTGTGGCTCTACGCCCGCAAGCCGCGCCTCACGGGGCAGATCTCCGGCGCCTTCCTGTTCCTGTACGGCCTGCAGCGTTTCGTGATCGAGTTCTTCCGCGAGCCGGACGTCTACCTGGGTCTGCAGGCGCTCGGCCTGAGTCGCGGACAATGGCTGTGCCTGCCCATGATCCTGGCCGGCCTGGCCGTCTGGTCCTGGTCCACCCGCCGCAGCAGCAAGACCTGACCCCACGCCTGATTTCCTGAACTCGCCGCCATGCGTCAAATCTTCTTCGACACCGAAACCACCGGCCTGCGCGCCGAAGCCGGCGACCGCATCATCGAGATCGGCTGCGTGGAGATGGTCAACCGCCAGTTGACCGGCAACAACCTGCACCTCTACCTCAACCCCGAGCGGGACATCGACGAAGAGGCCGTGCGCATCCACGGGCTGACGGTCGAGTTCCTGGCGGACAAGCCCAAGTTCGCCCAGGTGGTGGACCAGATCGTGGACTTCCTGAGCGGTGCCGAGCTGGTGATCCACAACGCGGCCTTCGACATCGGCTTCATGAACGCCGAGCTCAAGCGCCTGGGCCGCCCGCTGGTGACGGATTTCGTCGGCGGCGTGCGGGACACGCTGCTGATGGCCCGCGACATGTTCCCCGGCAAGGCCAACTCCCTGGACGCGCTGTGCAAGCGGCTGGAGGTGGACAACTCCAACCGGACCTTCCACGGCGCGCTGCTGGACTCGGAGCTGCTGGCCGAGGTCTACATCCGCCTGACCCGCGGGCAGGACGCGCTGCTGATGGATGACCACGGCAGCAGCGGGCAGGAGGGGGGCGACACGCGCGTGGCCGCCGTCGACTTCAGCCGCTTCAGCCTGCCGGTGCTCGCGGCCACGCCCGAGGAACTGGCGGCGCACGAGCAGGTGCTGGCCGACCTCGACAAGGCGAGTGGCGGCAAGCGGGTCTGGCAGACGGCCGCCCCCGAAGAGGCCGCGCCCGCCGCCTGAGGACGGTCGCCTGCAAGTTTTTCAGCTTTTTATTGCTCGCCTAGAAAAACTCGTGGCATAATCGTGGGCTTCCCGGTTAACGATATTTGTTGACGCCGAGTTCGCAAGACAAAGCGGCAACAAGATCAGACAGACAGCGGCATCCCGGTAGCACGGGCTGCTTCGTACAGATTGATCGGGCGGTTAGCTCAGCGGTAGAGCACTGCCTTCACACGGCAGGGGTCGCAGGTTCGAACCCTGCACCGCCCACCAGAACAAGCGGTCGGGCCTTCGGGCTCAGGTTGCAACGGCTTCGGCGATCGAATCGAAGCATTCTGGAAGATCTGTACTTGTTGTCGTCACACGCTTACCGGGCGGTTAGCTCAGCGGTAGAGCACTGCCTTCACACGGCAGGGGTCGCAGGTTCGAACCCTGCACCGCCCACCAAGATCACCCCGCAAGTCGAGAGGCTTGCGGGGTTTTTCTTTTGGCGACGCCGCGGCGGCGTGCGTGCGTGTGTGCAGGCCGGCCCGACGGTTGCGACCTCCGCGCCTTCCGCGACGCCCGCACTCTGGCATGCTGCAAGCCCATGACGGCGAACGACGCGGGCACCTCCGCTCTCACTTCCACCTCCACTTCTGACGCAGGCCGGGCGACGATGCACGCCGCCCCCGCGCGTCCGCCCGCGGACTGGTGGCGCTGGCAGCTGGACGGGCAGGCGATCGGCTGGCTGGCGCCGGCGCATGGGGATCTGCTCGCAGGGTGGGGCGTCGGGCAGGCGGTGCCGGGTGAGGGCCGGTGCTGGGCCTGCCGCAGCGGTGCACCGGACGGCGAGGCGGGGGCGGAGGCCCGCAGCGCCTGGCTCGCGGCCCTGGCACTGCGCCTGCGCGAGGCCGGCCTGGTGCGGGGCTGGCGAGAGGAGCGCTACCGCTGCCGCCTGCCGCGGCCGGGTCAGGATCTCGCGGCGGCGCCCGCGGCGGGCGCGGTCTTCTTCGAGCTTGAGCGCGCGGCCTACCGCTTCTTCGGCCTGACGAGCCAGGCCGTGCACATCAACGGCCTGACGCCCTCGGGCGGCCTGTGGTGCGGCCGCCGGGCCCTGCACAAGGCCACCGATCCCGGCCGCCTGGACAACCTTGCCGCCGGCGGCCTGCCCGCCGGGGAGGATCCGCTCGACTGCGCCCGACGCGAGCTGTGGGAGGAGGCCGGCGTGCCGAGGGCGCTGAGCGAGCCGCTGCAGCACCGCGGGCTGATCCGCACGGCGCGTGTCGAGCCCGAAGGCTGGCACGACGAGTGGCTGCACGTGTTCGAGCTTGCACTGCCGGCGGACTTCGTGCCGGTGAACCAGGATGGCGAGGTCAGCGCCTTCGAATGCCTGGCGCCCGAGGAGGTCGCCCGGCGCATCGCGGAGCAGGACTTCAGCGCGGATGCCGCGGCGGTAAGTGCCTGCTGGCTGGCGTCACCCCGGCACGGCTGAGCGTCGGGCGCCTCACACCAGCAGGAAGCACAGATGCCCCGTCCCGGCCTCCTTGCCCAGCAGGGGCAGGGTGAGGTGCAGGTCGGTGCGGGCGCTGTGCTGTTGCAGCACCTGCTGCAGCTTGTCGAAGGGCTGGGGGGCGAGGCGGGCGCTGCCGAGCTGGGCCTCGCTGCCGGCACCGGGGCTGGTGAGCACGCCGGCCATGCTGCGCAGGTAGCGGCCGGCCTCCTCGACCATGCGGGCGCCGGGCTGACGGGCGTGGATGGCCTTCAGGATCTCCTGCTTGCCCAGGGCCAGGGCCATGCCGCCGATCATGGCGACGGCGGTGGCGTCCATCAGTCCCACGGCGTAGGCCGTCTTGCGGCCGGTGCAACCATAGAGGCCCACCAGCAGCGGGAACTGCTCGAAGGTGTGGCGGCTGTCGGACTTCAGCAGATCGAAGCTGCGCGTGCAGAGCAGGGCATGGAGCTGTTGCTGGGCGAGGCCGAGGGACTGCACGGCACCGGGCATCGGGGCGGCCGGCACCACCGCCTCGGCACCGCCGGACTTGCGCGGCGCGCCCTGTTCGCGCAGGGCCGACTGGCCGTAGAGCGAGTCATGCACCACGCGGCGCAGCGTGGCGTCGTCGAAGGGCTTGTGGACGACGAAGGCCGCGCCGTTGCTGCGCGCCTGGGTGAGGCACACGGCGTTCGTCTCGGTCGTGACGAAGCCCACCGGCACGTGGCCGTGCCCGATCTGGCGCAGCGTCTGCAGCATCTCGATGCCGGAGACGCCGGGCATGTGCCAGTCCGACACCACGAGGTCGGGCTTGAAGTCGTCCATGCGTTCCAGCGCCTCGGCGCCGTCGCTGGCGGTCTGGATCTGCAGGCGACCCAGCTCGCGGCCATCCTGGAGGATGCGGCGGATGATGGCCTGGATGGCGCGGCTGTCGTCGACGATCAGCACGCGGCGGGATTCCTCACTCATGTTCTTGTCGTTCATCTCGCTTGCCGATTCCTGCTTCGGGGCCACGCCCAAGGCATGGTCACGTGGGCCGACTCCCTGGCAGCGGAAGTCTGGCCCGGCGGGCTCCCTGATGCCAGCGGCGGACTCGCATCCGCTTGCATGGACCGGACCGCCCCTCGCTCCGTCTCGTGCGACGTGTCGTCGGCATCGGCGGGGCGCCCTCGGGGGCCGTCCGGCGGACCTGTGCCGGTCCGGCTGGCGGGGACGGCAGGCCTGTCAAGATCAGACGGGGCGCTGTCCCGGGAAGCAGTGTCCTGGAGGTGACAAGGGCCTGGCGACGGGAAAAACACCCGGACGCGCCAGCAATCGCCGCCGGGTGTGACAAAGTCGGCGCCCGGACGGGGCTGCGGCCCGGGGCAGAATGGCCGGATGGAGACAGTGCAAGCCTTGGTGATCGGTGCCGGCGTGGTGGGCCTGGCCGTGGCGCGCGCCCTGGCCCGCGCGGGGCTGGAGACGCTGGTCCTCGAGCGCGAGGGCGCGATCGGGCAGGGCATCAGCGCCCGCAATTCCGAGGTGATCCACGCCGGGCTCTACTACCCGACCGGATCGCTCAAGGCTCGCGCCTGCGTGCGGGGGCGGGACCTGCTGTACGCCTACTGCGACGCGCATGCGGTGCCCCATCAGCGCTGCGGCAAGCTGCTCGTGGCCACCGCGCCCGCCCAGCGTGCGGCGCTGGAGTCCCTGGCGGCCCAGGCCCGCGCGAATGGCGTCGAGGACCTGCACTGGCTCGGTGCCGCCGAGGCGCGGACCCTCGAGCCCGCCTTGCGTGCCGAGGCGGCGCTGCTGTCGCCCTCGACCGGCATCGTCGACAGCCACGCCCTCATGCTGGCGCTTCAAGCGGACCTCGAGGCGGCAGGGGGTCAGGTGTTGCTGCAGGCGCGCGTGCTCGGCTGGCATACCGCGCCGGACGGCCTGCACGTGCTGCGCGTGCAGTCCAGCGATGGCGAGGTCAGCGAGCTGGGCGCCCGCGTGCTCGTCAACGCCGCCGGCCTGTGGGCCACGGGCCTCGCGAAGGCCTCCACCGGCCTCCCGCCGGGCCTCACCACCGCCTTCTGCAAGGGCAGTTATTTCGGCCTGCAGGGACGCGCGCCCTTTGCTCGCCTGATCTATCCCATGCCAGAGGGCGATGGCCTGGGCGTGCATCTCACCCTGGACCTTGGCGGCCAGGCCCGTTTCGGCCCGGACGTCGAGTGGCTTCCCGAGGGCCAGACGCCAGAGGCCCTGGACTATGCCGTCGACCCGCATCGCATGGCCGGCTTCACCCAGGCCATCCGCCGCTTCTGGGCGGACCTGCCTGACGATGCGCTCCAGCCCGCCTACAGCGGCGTGCGCCCCAAGCTCCACCGCCCCGGCCATGCCGCCCTGGACTTCCAGCTCGACGGCCCCGCCCGCCACGGCCATGCCGGACTGGTGCATCTGCTCGGCATCGAATCCCCCGGCCTGACCAGCTGCCTGGCCCTCGCCGAGGACGTCCTCGACTGCCTGGAACTCGATCCCGCGCCCCCGTCGTTGCGGACCTGAGGACGAGAGGGGCGGCGGATCGGCCTGCCAGCCGCCAAGCCCGACCTTGCTTGCGGCCTCATGCCGCGCGCAAGGCCACCGAGTGCGGGGCAAGGGGCGCAGCCCCAATGGGCCGAGCGCCGGGCCGCCCCAAGCCGGCCCACAAAGCAAGACGGGCGGCTCAACGCCGCCCGTCTTGCTGTCCCCTCGGGGGACCGCCCAGCGTCGTCGGCGTTCAGCCCGACGACACTGGGCGAGGGGCTCACCCCCTCATTTCAGGCCATTGCTGATCGCCTTCAGCAGCGTCGCCTGGCTGTCATCCCCGTTGAACTCCCAGAAGAAGGCGCCGCCCAGGCCCTTGTTCTTGGCGTAGCTCATCTTCTCGGTGATCTGCGCCGGGGTGTCGAAGCTCCAGAAGGTCGTGCCGTTGTAGATCCACTGGGCACGGCTCTGCGGGTCGGTGTAGCTCGGGTAGCCGAGGGCCTTGAGGATCTTGTAGTCCTCGATGCCCTTCTCGTACTTGCCCGGCGCCGCAGTGCCCGCCTGGTACAGGCCGTTGTTGACGTTGGCCACGCCCGTCCAGCCGCGGCCGTAGAAGCCGATGCCGATCTGCAGCTTGTTGGCCGGCACGCCCTTGTTCAGGAAGGCCTGCAGCGCCGCGTCGGTGTTGTAGGACTTCACGTCACCCGTCGCCGGATCGCTGCTGTTGGCGTACAGCGGCGAGTGGAAGCCCGTCGTGCCTTCCCAGCCGCCGTGGAAGTCATACGTCATGACGTTGATGAAGTCCACATAGGGATGGAACTTGTCCGGCTCGATCATGCGGATCTTGTCGACCCCGGCCGGCGCCGCGATGGACAGCAGCAGACCCGGACGGATGGCGTCGAGCTGCTTGCGGAACTCGGCCAGCAGACCGGTGAAGTTCGCCGTGTCCTCGGGCTTGCCGCAGGCCAGGCCGCAGGCGGCGGGGTATTCCCAGTCGATGTCGATGCCATCGAACAGGCCCGCTGCCGCGCCCGTGCCGCCGGCGTACTCGACGGACGGCAGGTCCCCCTTGATGTAGGCGTCCACGCAGCTCTTGACGAAGGCGGCACGGTTCTCGGGCTTCGCGGCCTCGGAGAAGCCGCGCGAGTACGTCCAGCCGCCCAGCGAGATCAGCACCTTGAGCTTCGGGTACTTGGCCTTGAGCCGCTTGAGCTGGCCCCAGTTGCCGCGCAGCGGGGCGTCCCAGGCGTCGGCCTTGCCGTCCACGCTGGAGGCTGCGTCGAAGGACTTGGTGTAGTCGGCGAAGGCGTCGCCGCCCACGCCGGTGTCCTCGTTCACGGGCACCGTCAGGCCGACCTCGCACTTGTTGTTGCGCACATTGCCGAAGGCGTAGTTGATGTGCGTGAGCAGCGGCGCGGAGCCGCTGGTGTCGATGTTCTTGACGAAGTACTTGCGGTCGTAGATGCCCCACTGCGCGAAGTAGCCCAGCACGTTCTTGCCGCCGACGGTGGCCTTGTCCGTGTGCACGGTCAGGGCGGGCGAGGCGGGTGAGGCGCCGGCCTCGTTGACGGCCTGCACGCTGAAGCTGTAGTCCGTGTCCGGGGTCAGGCCATTGATGCTGGCGGTGGTCGCGGCACCCTGCGCGGCCTGGGCCGAGCCCTGCAGCACGCGGTACTGCACCGTGCAGTTGGCGCCGGCGGGCACCGAGTTCCAGCTCAGGTTCACGCCGGTGCTGGACTTGGACGGCGCGCTGAGGCCCGTGGGCGTGGCCGGCGCGGTGGCGCAGGTGCCGGCGCTGCTGGTCTTGGCGCTCAGGGCGCTGCTCTGGGCGGAGGCGTTGCCGGCCTTGTCACGGGCGCGGACGGTGTAGCTGTACGTGGTGTTGGCGCTGAGGCCGGTGTCCGAGTAGCTGGTGCCGGTGGGCGAGCCCACGAGCGCGCCATTGCGATAGACGTCATAGCCCGCCACGCCGCTGCCGGCGTCGGTGGAGGCGGCCCAGCTCAGGGTGAGGCTGCTGGCGGTGATGCCGCTGGCGGCGAGGCTGCCGGGCACGGAGGGCGGGGTGGTGTCGGTGTTGCCGCCGTCGCAGGCGCCGAGCTGCTTCCAGACATCCCACTGGCCGGACTTCAGCGCGGGGCTTTCATTCTGGGTCCACCACTTGGCCTGGTAGGCCTGCGAACTCTGCTGGACCACGGCGCCGCCGGTGTAGGCGGTGGTGGCGTTCCAGGTCTGCACGCCGGTGCAGTTGTAGGCCTGGGCACTGCCGGCGGCGAGGCCGGCAGCCAGGGCGATGAGCGTGGGAAGGTGTTTCATGTGTGAAGGAGAGGTGAGTTCGAGGGGAGGGCCCGCTGCCATGAGGGCAGGGCGGCAGGCCCGTGCTTCAGGATCCCTGGGATGCCCCGGTCAGGGCTGTTGGGCCCGACCGCGACTGCCGGCGGCCTTGAGGGCGGTGACGGAAACGTTGCTCGTGCCGCGCCGTGCTTCCTGCTGCAGGGCGTAGCTCTTGCCGCCGAAGCTCACGATCCAGTTGCTGGGCGTGGGCATGGGCAGGTAGTAGTTCAGCTTGATGGCGACGCTGGCGCCGGGGGCCAGGGTCTGCCAGCTGGGCAGCTTGAAGGCCGCGCGGTGGAACTCGTTCTTCAGGCCGCCGATGTTGTTGCCCGCAGCGTTCGAGCCATCGGTGACGACCTTGAGGCCGAAGCCCGTCTGGTCGGTCAGCGAGGCGGGGATGGCCGTCGGGATGTCGAAGCTGAAGTCCGTGCCGCCGGGCAGGGTCTGGCCGCTCTTGTTGGTGATCGTGAGCGTCGGGTTGATCGGGTAGTTGGCATCACCCAGGGCGAAGCCGCCGATGCTGAACTGCACATCGATCGCTTCCGCCGGCATGGCCGCCGAGGTCAGGCGGTTGCCGTAGGGCGAGGCCGTCTTGAACTTGTTGTACAGCAGCGTGGTCAGCGTGCTGCCCATGCCGTACTCGGCCTTGGCGCTGTCGTAGGCGTAGTCGCCTGCCAGCTCCCAGAACATCACGCCGCCGATGCCGCGGTCCGCCACGTACTGCGCCTTCACGCCGAGGGACTGCTCGTCCTCGATGGACAGGAAGACCTTCTTGGTGGCGTTCCACAGCCACGGTGCCACGAGCGTGCCGTCGTAGAAGCGGGTGTAGCTGCCCACGAACTGGTCCTGCGGGTTGGTGGCCGGGTTCAGGCCGTAGGCGCCGATGTAGCTGCCGCTCTTGCCGGCCGCCAGGTTCATCGTGTGCCACAGCGGGTTGGAGCCGGCCGGCACTTCCTTGCTGGAGACGTCGAGGTCATGCCAGAGGTTGTCCAGGCCGATGGCGCCCGCGCCGCACTTCTGCACCGTGCCGCCGCCCGTGCCGGGAGGGCACTTGGTCTGGTCGGCCTGGGCCGCGGAACCCCACAGGCCGTTGGTGCCGCCCGTCACGTCCTTCCAGCCGCGGGTGTAGTAGGGCACGCCGATGTTGATGCGGCCCGCCGGCATCGCGCCGCGGAAGTAGTGGTAGGCCCAGTCGGTGTTCAGGTAGCCGATGCGGCCGTACTGCGAGGCCGTGTAGTAGCTCCAGGCGGTCAGCTCGCTGTCCTTGCCGTCGTCGAAGAGTGCGGCATTGGGGCCCACGAACTGGTTCCAGGCGCCGTGCAGGTCGTAGCTCATGATGTTGACGTAGTCGAGGTACTTGGTGACCTGGTACGTCTCCATGCCGCGCAGCAGATAGCCGGAGGCCGGCGCCGCGACGGTGAGCATGTAGTGGCGGGCATCGGCCTGGCCGGCGGCGTCGAGCTTGGCGCGCAGCGTCTGCATCAGCGTCACGAAGTTCTTCATCAGCGAGGCCCGGCGGGCGTTGCTGATGGTGAAGTCATCCGGGTTGCCGGCGTCCTTCATGCTGGTGGCGTACTCGTAGTCGATGTCCACGCCGTCGAAGCCGTACTGGCGCAGGAAGGCCACGGCCGAGTCCGCGAAGGTGTTGATGCCCGCGGTGTTGGCGCTGCCGTCGGCATTGGTGGTCATCGTGTAGAAGCCGCCGCTGGCCACGCGCTTGCCGGTGTCGTCGAAGTAGCCGCCGGTCTCGGCCCAGCCGCCCACGGAGACGAGCGTCTTGACCTTGGGGTACTGCTTCTTGAACTTGCTCAGCAGGTTGAAGTGGCCCTTGTAGGACAGCGTCGTGTCCATCTCGGCTCCGGCCACGCCGGGCCAGGTCATGCCGGTGGCGGCGTTGTTGGCGTCCGCGGTGTTGCCCACCGAGAGCTTGTTGGCGCCGTCGATGTGGGCGAAGGCGTAGTTGATGTGGGTCAGCTGGCCCCAGGGGATGTTGCTGGCCAGGTAGGCGGGCGTGCCGTCCTTGCCGGTGCGCCAGCTGGTGAAGTAGCCGATGATGCGGCGCGGCTTGTCGGCGCCCATCAGCTCGCGGCCCTGGTCGTCATAGACCTTGCAGTAGGCGGGCGTGGTGCCGGGGGTGGTGTAGAGCCCTTCCGGGCGGCACTTCTCGTCGCCGGTGGCGGTGCCGTTCACCGTGACGCGCGCGGCGGCGCTGTCGGTCGTGGCGCCCTTGTCGTCCGTGGCGCGGGCGGTGAGGTCATGCACGCCGGCGCGGGCCGTCCAGCTGATGCTGAAGGGCGCGCTCGTGTCCTCGGCGATCAGCACGCCGTTGTCGTAGAACGCGACCTTGGCGACGCTGCCGTCCGGGTCGGAGGCCGTGGCCGAGACGGTGAGCACCGCGCCGTCATTGGCGCTGCTGCCGTCCGTCGGCGCACTCAGCGCGACGACGGGCGGCTTGTTGACCGTGCCGCTGGTGACGGTCACGGACTGGCTCTTGCTGTTCGTCGCGCCCTTGTTGTCCGTGACGGTCAACGTGACGGTGTAGGTGCCCGCGGCGGCATAGCTGCGGCTGGCGGTGGCGCCCGTGGCGCTGCTGCCGTCGCCGAAGGTCCACGCGTAGCTGGCGACGCTGCCGTCGGGGTCGGTCGAGCCGCTGCCGTTGACGCTCAGCACGAGGCCGCTGCTGCTCGCGGTGAAGCTGGCTACGGGCGGCTGGTTGACGGTGCCGCTGGTGACGGTCACGGACTGGCTCTTGCTGCTGCTCGCGCCCTTGTTGTCGGTCACGGTCAGGGTGACGGTGTAGGTGCCGGCGGCGGCGTAGCTGCGGCTGGCGGTGGCGCCCGTGGCGCTGCTGCCGTCGCCGAAGGTCCAGGCGTAGCTGGCGATGCTGCCGTCCGGGTCGGTCGAGCCGCCGCCATTGACGCTCAGCACAAGGCCGCTGCTGCTCGCGGTGAAGCTGGCCACGGGCGGCTGGTTCACCGTGCCGTCACAGGCGCCGAGCTGCTTCCAGACGTCCCACTGGCCGGACTTGAGCGCGGGGCTCTCGTTCTGCGTCCACCACTTGGCCTGATAGGCCTGGCTGGACTGCTGGACGACGGCGCCGCCCGTGTAGGCGGTCGTGGCGTTCCATGTCTGCACGCCGGTGCAGTTGTAGGCGAAGGCGGGGAGGACGCTGCTGCCGATCAGCAGCGCCAGGACCGTGCGTTGATGCATGGCGATTCCTTGAGGGTTCGTGAAAAGGGTGCACGAAGCCAGGACCGCAGGCGCGAGGCCTGGGTCCGGCAGTCGGGGAGCGAGGGTCAGGGAGAGAGGATCCCGGGGACGCTTTTTCTTCTTGGGGTGCTCAGGGCTTCACGACGACGTCGAAGTACTTCTCGACGCAGCGCTGGTAGTCCCCGGCCTTCAGGGAGAAGTACGCGGTCTGGTAGCCGACCAGCTTGCAGGCGAAGGCTTTGCCCTCGGGCATTTCCGCGTGGTAGGACCAGTCCTGGTCCCAGTAGATGTCCAGCGCGCCGGCACCGCCGACGGCGAAGGACTTCTGGTTGGCGCAGCCCAGTTCCTCGGTGGAGGGGATGGGCACGCCCAGGGCTGCCGCATGCTCACGGTAGTAGGCGATGCGGTTGACGGATTGCGGCTTCTCGTAGCCTTGGCCGCACTCGATGCCGCCGTTGATGATGTTGGTCGTGGCCCCGAAGCCCGGCTTGATGCCGGCGGCCGTGTCGACCGCATTGGGCTTCCAGGTGCCATCCACCACATGCAGCATGCTGGGCTTGGGCGAGGCCGGGTAGACGAAGAAGAACACGGCCGAGGCCAGGTTCAGCCAGGTGTCGGCCACCTGCTCGGGGTTGTTGAGCAGGACCTTCACGTCCCCGAACATGGCGTCGGAGAAGGGGCCGTAGTTGTAGTTGTACGAGAGCTGCTTGGCGCCGCGGCCGAAGTACTGCTTGTAGCGCCCCTGGGCGTCCTTGCCGCAGGGCCAGGTCTGGCCCTGCCAGGTGGTGGGCAGGCACTCGTTGTTGTAGGGGCAGCCGTAGGTGGACTCGCTGCAGCCCGCCTCCCGCACGAAGTACAGCGCCTGGCGCCATTGCGGCGTCGGGCTGTTGGGGTCGTGCGCGCCGGTCTCCTGCGTGAAGTGCGCGAACATGGTCGCGAGGCTCTTGCGGCAGATGGCGTCGGAGTCCCGGCCGTCGGTGTACGTCATGCACACGCCCGAGAACTTGGCGATGGCCTGCAGCAGCCCGGTGTAGGTGTAGGACTTGTCGCGCAGCGGGAAGAGGTACTCCCACTGGCTGGCCGGCAGGAGCTTCTCGACGCGCTTCACGTTCTCCGGATTGCTCGCCAGGCCGGGTGCGACCGCCGTCACCACGGCGTTGTCCCGCGTGGCGATGGAGGCCTTCACGGCACGGAAGAGGGCGGTGTTCGTGAGGCTGGCCTCGGTGGCTTGCACGTCGGACTGCTTCAGCACGTACTTGCCCGTGGCCGGGTCCTTGACGACGACGGCCAGCGTGAAGGACTGCGACTTCGCGTTCGTCGCGCCCTTGTTGTCCGTGACGCTGAGGCTGACGGCGTAGGTGCCCGAGGCCGCGTAGGCGTGGGTGACCTTGGCACCCGTGGCGCTGCTGCCGTCCCCGAAGGTCCATTGATAGGCGCTGATCTGCCCGTCTGGGTCGCTGGACGTGCTGGCGTCGAACGAGACGCTCAGGCGGTCCACGCTGCCGGTGAAGGCCGCGACGGGGGGCTTGTTCGCCGGATCGGTGCCGCCGCCGCCACCGCCATCGCAGGTGCCCAGGGGCTTCCAGACCGCCCAGCTGCCGGAGTTCGCGGCGGGCGACTGCCCTTGCGTCCACCAGTTGGCGCTGTAAGCCTTGCCGGATTCCTGCACCTGCTGCCCGGAGGTGTAGGCCGTCGCGCTGTTCCACACGGCGAGGCCTGCGCAGCTGACGGCGTGCGCCTGGCTGGCGGCCAGGATGAGCGGCAGGGCCGCGAGGGTGGTCCTCAAGGAGGAGGCGCCGCGGAACCGTCCGCGGAAGGGGGATGCCATGGCCTGGACGCCATGAGGTACTGCGCTTGCAAACATGAACGGGTCTCCTGCGTTCAACGTGCGCTGCTGATCTTGCGCTGGGCGCTGCTCGCGCCCGAGGAAGACGGGGCGCTCAACAACACGACCCGTCCGCAGCTACCAGACCAGTACCACTAGTAGTCTTGTAGTGGTATGCACTTTAGATACCACTTTATGCAAAAACATTGATACAAACACCTAGTACCACGGTAACCCCGTGTAAGGTTGATGACCAGTGTGAGATCAGATGCGGGAATCGCACAGCGATGAGGGCTGAACTGGTCTGCATCCAGTGGGGCCGCGGAGGGAAGCGGCTAGGGGTTTGTGCGGGGGGTGATGACGGCGGGTGACCCGGAGCGGGCGGTCGCTGGCGGCTGCTTCGTCGCCCCATCAGCCTGGAGGTCAGGATGCGCCGCCTCCGTTGTAACCCGTGCCGCATTTGTCGATTTCTTTAGTACCCTCGGCGCCACTGCAGATGGGGAGAAGTCGTCGATGGATCAACGACTTGAGAGAGCTTGCCTCGATGTTGTTGTGCGGATGGCGACGATGTTGTGGGGCAGAGGTTGGATCCCCATAACGGCTTAAAGCTCATGGAAGACCCAACTCCCGTGCGTGCGGATTCGACGCTGGGCGCTCGCATCCTGAAGGTGAACCATGCGGGCGAGCATGGCGCAATCTGCATCTACACCGGACAAATCATTGCCGCCTGGATCACTGCGCGTGACATGGTCAATGAACTCGAAGAATTCAAGGCCCACGAGAAGCGGCATCGCGCTGTGTTCTGGGCAGAGCTTCAGCGCCGCGGTCAGCGGCGGTGCCGCAGCTATTGGCTTTGCGCGCTGGGTGGCTTCGTTCTTGGTCTCAGTACCGGGTTCCTGGGCCGCAAAGCCATTGCCGCAACTACAGTAGCGGTCGAGCGGGTGGTCCTGCGTCATCTAGAGCACCAGCTAGAGCTCCTGCGAGGCAACGACGATGCTGCGGTCGAGGCCATCTCATCCATCATCGAGGACGAGCGGCAGCATCACGATCACTCAGCGGAGCATTTGCAGGGTGGCCAGTTCTGGCCCCAGGTACTTTCGCCGGTTGTCGCGGCATCTACGGAGGCGGTCATATGGGTTGGTATGCGGGCGTGAGCCCGGAGCAGTCGCTGGAGCCGACTCGCGTCGGCAGGCCGCTGCTCACGGCTCAGCTTCAACGTTAGCCCTCATGGAACTGCGCCCCGCGCTCGTCCACCTTGGGATTGCCTTCGCCATCGGCGGGCTGCTCGCGGCGTTGACACCCGCGAGATGGATTGCAGCCTCGCTCTGGGTGTCGTCCGCGATGCTGGTCAACGGGGCCATTGCCATGGTCGAGGATTCGAGGCCTGGAGGATTCGACAACCCGGAGGCTGCGAGCCCCACACAGGGCGCGGGGGTGCTTGCGTCCAAGGTCACGGCATTGGCCGTGGCGTTCGCTGGCTTTGGCTTTGCGGCTCAGTTTCTTTGGCAACCATGACCACGACGAGCCGTTCATCGCAGTCCACCTGCGCCAGTTCCGCCGGCGGCTCGGCTGAATTCAAACTTTAGATATCAGATGCGACGTACTTTTGCTGCTGCGGCACTTGCACTGCTTTCGATCCTCGCAGGGTCATCAGTTGCGACGACGCCGCCTCCTGCGGCCACCTTCGAAGAGGAGATATGTGCAGCGACGCATGTGTTCATCGCGAAGACGAAGAAGGTCCGTTTCGTTACGGCCAAGGTGCCCCCGATTTGCAAAGGGGAGCCGGCGGTTTCCGGTGGTTTCCTGACCTTGTGTGGACGGGCGGAAGTGGACCTGGAGATTGAGCAGGTTCTTTACCCCGTTGCTTGGGCCGCGCCGGGAAAGGTGCAATACCAATTTGGCGGCGGCTACTTTGCAACGAAGAGCTTAAGGGCGGACCTCGAAGGGCAGCGCTACTTACTCCACGCCGTGGTGGTCGGACAGAAGGTGGTCGGACAGAATTCAACGGTCACCTTGGGTCCCTCCTATCCGTGGGTGCTGGGGAAGCGGCCAGAAGAGGCTGGCAGGGCCGCTAAGGTACTGGCGTCATGCAAGCCAGACCTGATGTCTGAGCAGTCGCTCGGGCCAGCTCGCTTCGGCAAGCCGCTGCTTGCGGCTCAGTTCCAACGATAGCAATCAATGAAGAAGCTACTCTTGTCATTGGCCGCAACGCTGGGCATGTCCTCGTCGGCTCAGCCGGCAAAGCCGCCAGAAGAACACGCTGTCATCGTTAATTTCCAGTATGGAAGTACGAACTTGGATGCTCTGTACAGCGCCGAGGATCGACTTGAAGCCGCGATCGCTGCAGCAAATGCCGGTGAAATGGACGGACACGAAGTCGCTGTTGATGGAAGCAGCGGGACCTTCTATGCGTACGGAGCCAATGCCGATAGGCTCTACAGGGCCATCGAGCCAATTCTGAAGACCATTCCATTCATGAAAGGCGCGACCGTCACGCGGCGCTACGGACCGCCAAAGGATGGGGTCAAGACGGTGGTGACGAGAATCGATCGCTAGTCCATCCTTCCAGCGGACCGGCTCCGCCGGTCGGTGGCGGCAGACGTTGAACGATGGTTGTTGGGCAGCGAATTCGCCGATTCGCCAGGCCGCTCCGGGCCACAAGAAGCCCTAGCCCTCATTGCTGAGCACCGCCACGGCCTGGGCGCCGCCATCTCACCCGGTCAGGGTGCCGCGCCCACGGAGCCGCGTGCCGGCGCCCTCACACCCGCTCCACCCGCCGCCACCGCCCCCGCTCCAGCAGCTCATGCGGCAGAAAGCGCGCCTTGTAGGCCATCTTGGAGCTCTCGGCGATCCAGTAGCCGAGGTAGAGGAAGGACAGCTGCAGCTGCCGCGCCTGCTCCACCTGCCACAGCACGTTGTACGTGCCGTAGCTGGTGTCGGGCTCGGGTTCGTAGAAGGTGTAGACCGCCGAGAGGCCGTCCGTGAGGATGTCGAGGATGGAGACCATCTTCAGCACGGCGCTGCCGTCGGGCTGAGGCTCGCGGAACTCGACGAGGCGGGAGTTGATGCGGGACTGCAGCAGGAACTGCGAGTACTGGTCGACGCTGTCGTGGTCCATGCCGCCGCCGCTGTGACGGCCGGCCTGGTAGCGCAGGTAAAGCTGGTAGTGCTCCTCGGAGAACCCGAGGCGCATCACACGGGCCTGCAGGCCCTGGTGCTGCTGCCAGGCGCGGCGCTGGCTGCGCGAGGGCTTGAAGTCCGCCACGGGGATGCGCATGGGCACGCAGGCCTGGCAGCCCTCGCAAAAGGGACGGTAGGTGAACATGCCGCTGCGCCGGAAGCCGGCCTCGACGAGGCCGGAGTAGGCATCGGCATGGATCAGGTGGCTGGGCGTGGCCACCTGGGAGCGCGCCATGCGCTGCGGCAGGTAGCTGCAGGGATAGGGTGCCGTCGCGTAGAACTGCAGCTCGGCCAGCGGAAGTTCCTTGGGATGCGTCACGGTGGCGGCAGGGGCTAGGGGTCGTCAGGCCGGTCAGGCGGGCGGTGGTCAGGGGGCGCCGCCGGCGGATCCAGCAGGTCCCAGAGGCTCGGATGATAGGCCCAATCGCGCGGGGCCTCCTCAGCAACCCTCGCCTGCAGATGGGCCTCGAAGGCCTCGCGCGGGACCTCGAAGGCCCCGAGCGAACTCAGGTGGCGGGTGTTCTGCTGGCAGTCGATCCAGGGGATGTCATGGCGGCGGCAGAGGCACACGAGGGCGGCGAGGGCGATCTTGGAGGCGTCGGTGCGGCGCATGAACATGGACTCGCCGAAGAACATGCGGCCGAGGTTGACGCCATAGAGCCCGCCGGCCAGTTCGCCGTCGATCCAGGTCTCGACGCTGTGCACCACGCCGGCGCGCGCCAGGGCCCGGTAGGCCGCCTGCATCTCGGGCAGGATCCAGGTGCCGCTCTGCCCCTCGCGGGGGCTGCCCGCGCAGGCGGCGATGACCTCGGGCGTGGCGCTGTCCACGCGGATCTCGCAGCCGGGCGTCTGGCGGAAGCGCTGCAGGGTCTTGCGCAGGGAGCGTGAGAGCTTGAAGTGCCGCGTCTGCAGCACCATGCGGGGGTCCGGGCTCCACCAGAGGATGGGCTGGCCCTGGCCGTACCAGGGGAAGATGCCGCGGGCGTAGGCGGCCCGCAGCCGCTCGGGCGAGAGGTCCCCGCCGGCGGCGAGCAGGCCCGGGGCTTCGGAATTCGCGCCGAGTGCCTGCCGGACCGGGGGAAAATCCAGGGAATCGGGGGCCAGCCAGGGAATCATGGGTGCATGGTAGCCGCTGCCCTGCAAACGGCCCCGGCTCGCCATACGTTCAAGAGAGGATCAGATGATCAAGGTCTACGGCATTCCCAACTGCGACACCGTCAAGAAGGCCCGCAGCTGGCTGGACGAGCAGGGGCTGCCCTACGAGTTCCACGACTACAAGAAGGCGGGCGTGCCGCAGGCGCTGCTGCCGCAGTGGCAGGCCGCGCTGGGCTGGGAGCCGCTGATCAACCGCACCGGTACGACCTGGCGCAAGCTGGACGAGGCCGTGCGCGCCGCCGTGGTGGACGCGGCGTCCGCGCAGGCCCTGATGCTGGCCCAGCCGAGCGTGATCAAGCGTCCGCTGGTGGACTGGGGGGACGGGCGCCTGAGCCTCGGCTTCAAGCCGGCGCAGTTCGAGGCCCTCCAGGGCGGCTGAGCGCCTGTGCCCACTTGGTGCGCGCCGCGACGGCGTGCGCCAAGCTGGGGCGGGCCGCGCCCCGATGTGCACCTGAACGGTGCGCCGCGGTGGGATGCCCCGCGCCCCAAAGTGGGCATCCTTCTTGCGTTCCTGGTGCGCGGTGGTCTGCGCTGGTGCGGGCCCGGCTTCCCGCAACGCCCCAAGGACGCTCATGGAGACCCTCAAGCAAAGTGCCGACGCGCTGTTCATCCTGCTCGGCGCCATCATGGTGCTGGCCATGCATGCCGGCTTCGCCTTCCTCGAGCTGGGCACGGTGCGCAAGAAGAACCAGGTCAATGCCCTGGTCAAGATCCTGGTGGACTTCGCCGTCTCCACCATCGCCTACTTCTTCGTGGGCTACACGGTGGCCTACGGCGTCCATTTCTTCACCGGCGCGGAGGCCCTGGCCGCAAAGAACGGTTACGAGCTGGTCAAGTTCTTCTTCCTGCTGACCTTCGCGGCGGCCATCCCCGCCATCATCTCGGGCGGGATTGCCGAGCGCGCGCGCTTCGGCCCGCAGCTGATGGCCACGGCGGTCATCGTGGGTCTGGTCTACCCCGCCTTCGAGGCCGTGGCCTGGAACCAGGCGCTGGGCATCCAGGGCTGGCTCAAGGCGCAGTTCGGCGCCGAGTTCCATGACTTCGCCGGCTCCGTCGTCGTGCATGCCGTGGGCGGCTGGATCGCCCTGGGCGCCGTCATCCTCCTCGGCCCGCGCATGAACCGCTATCGCAAGGACGGCGCCATCAGCGCGCACCCGCCCTCCAGCATCCCCTTCCTCGCGCTGGGCGCCTGGGTGCTGGCCGTGGGCTGGTTCGGCTTCAACGTGATGAGCGCGCAGACGCTGGACAAGATCTCCGGCCTCGTCGCCGTCAACTCGCTGATGGCCATGGTGGGCGGCACGCTGGTGGCCGTGCTGATGGGCCGCAACGACCCCGGCTTCGCCTACAACGGCCCGCTCGCCGGCCTGGTGGCCGTGTGCGCCGGCTCGGACGTCATGCACCCGCACGGCGCGCTGATCACGGGCGGCGTGGCGGGCTTCATCTTCGTCAAGATGTTCACGCTGACCCAGAACCGCTGGAAGATCGACGACGTCCTCGGGGTCTGGCCCCTGCACGGCCTGTGCGGCGCCTGGGGCGGCATCGCCTGCGGCCTCTTCGGCACGCAGGCCGGCGGCGGCATCGGCGGCGTGAGCTTCTGGTCGCAGCTGATCGGCACGTTGATGGGCGTGAGCTGGGCGCTGGTCGGGGGCTTCGTGGTCTACGGCCTGCTCAAGCGCTTCGTGGGACTGCGCCTGAGCCAGGAGGAGGAATTCGAGGGCGCCGACCTCTCCATCCACAAGATCGGCGCGACGCCCGACCGCGAGGTCAGCTGGTAAGCTCAGGGCCTCTTTGACCCCACGCACCGCCTCCGGGCGGTGCCTGCATTTCGAGCGTTCCCGATGTTCACAGGCATTGTTCAAGGCGTGGCCCAGGTGGCCGCTTTGCAGGACCGTCCCGGCCTGCGCAGCTTCACCCTGCAATTCCCGCCGGGCTTCTGCGAGGGCCTGGAGATCGGCGCCAGCGTCGCCTCCGACGGCGTCTGCCTGACCGTCGTCGCCCTGCACGAGGGCGACCGCGCGGACTTCGACGTCATGCAGCAAAGCCTGAACCTCACCACGCTCGGCGCGCTGCAGGTCGGCAGCCGGATCAACGTGGAACGGGCCGCGAAGGAGAACGCCGAGATCGGCGGCCACCCGCTTTCCGGCCACGTCGATTTCATGGCGACGGTCGAGACCATCCGCCAGCCCGAGAACAACCATGTGATCCGCATCGCCGTGCCGGCGCCGTGGATGCGCTACGTCTTCGCCAAGGGCTATATCGCGGTGAACGGGGCGAGCCTCACGGTGGCCGAGGCCGGCCGCGCGCGCGACGGCTCGGGCTGGTTCGAGGTCTGGCTCATCCCCGAGACCCTGCGCATGACCACCTTCGGCGAGAAGGGCGTCGGCGCGCCGCTGCACATCGAGATCGAGCGCCAGACGCAGGTGCTGGTGGACACGGTGCGCGACGCCGTGGACGAACGACTGGGCCCGCTGCTGCCGCTCCTCGAGCAATGGGCGGCCGAGAAGGGTCAGGTCTTGCCCGACCTGCTCAAGGGCTGATCGCGCGGGGCGCCGGCCGCGTCAGGAGCGCTGCGCCGCGCGCTGCAGCACGTCCTGCACGCCGCTGAGCGCCTGGAGCCGGCTGCGCAGGTAGTCACCGAGCCGGGCCTGCTGGCTGAAGGCCACATTGAAGCGGATGTGCGGATCCGGCGTCTTCAGCGCCGAGAAGGTGGCGCCCGGCACCAGCAGGATCTTGTTGCGCCAGGCGTCCTGCACCAGCTCGTCCACGTCCACGCCCTCGGGCACCGAGGCCCACAGGAAGAGGCCGCCCTCGCCGGGGTGGTCCAGCTGCAGGCCGGCCTCGCCGAGCAGGCGGCTCGCCTGCATGCGCGCCTGCAGCAGCCGGCCGTGCAGGCGGTCCAGGTGCTTGCGCAGCCGCCCGGCCATCAGCACCTCCAGCAGCACGTACTCGTTGAGCGCCGCGCTGCTGAGCACGGAGCAGATCTTGGCGCGCAGCAGGGGCTTGAGCAGCGCCGGCTCCGCAGCGATGTAGCCCATGCGCAGGGCCGGGCTCATGACCTTGCAGAAGCTGGAGTAGTAGATGACGCCCTCCAGACCCGCGAGCGCCGCGAGGCGGCTGGGCGGCCCTGACGTGCCCGAGGCGCCCGGGTGGAAGTGGCCGTGCACGTCGTCCTCGGCGATCAGCACGCCGTACTGCCGCGCCAGCACGAGCAGGCGGTAGAGATTGGCCGGGCTGCTGCCCCAGCCCGTCGGGCTGTGCAGCACCGGCTGCAGGAAGAGCAGGCGCGGGCGGTGCTCGCGGCAGGCGGCCTCCAGCTGCTCGAGGTCCAGCCCGTCCGGGCGGCGGCGGATGGCGATGGGCGTCACGCCCTCCTGGCGCAGCCGGTCGAACATCAGGAAGTAGCCCGGGTCCTCCACCAGCACCGTGTCGCCCGCGCGCAGGAAGCTGCGGCAGATGAGGTCGATCGCGTGGGTGCCGCCGTAGCAGGTCATCAGCCGGTGAGCGTCCACCGCGATGCCCTGGCCGCGCAGCAGCAGGGCGATGCGCTCGCGCAGCTCCGGCAAGCCCTGGGGCGGGCAGCGCGAGGCCATGCCGGCGCTGGAGCGCGCCAGGCCGCGCTGCACGGCCGCGGCGGGGATTGCGTCCTCCAGCCAGGCCGGGGGCAGGGCGCCGCTGCTGGCCAGCAGCACGCCGGGTCGTTGGTCATTGGCCTGCTGCGCCAGCCACACGCCCTCCAGCGCGTCGCCGGCTTCGAGCCAGGCCTCGTCGCGCTCCATCAGGGGCGCCTCGCAGACGTAGTAGCCGGCCGTGCCGCGGGACTCGATGCGCCCCGCCGACGCCAGCCGGTCGTAGGCCAGCACCACCGTGTTGGGGCTCACGGCGAGCTGCGTGGCCAGGGCACGGATCGAGGGCAGGCGGGCGCCGGGCGGGAGCTGCCGGCGTTCGATCAGGCCGGCGAGGCCGGACTCGATCTGGTCGGCCAGGGGCTGGGCGGCGTGGCGGTTGAGCGGGATCACGCGGCGAGCTTAGCGGAGAAAGCTGAACGCCAGCACGGCCAGCGATCCGGCCATGACGAGGTTGAAGCCGCGCATCACGGCCGGGCGCTCCAGCAGCCGGCGGATGGCCACGCCGAACAGCGCCCACATCGAGATGGCCGGGAAGCCCATCAGCGTGCTGATCAGCCCGACGAGCAGGGCGGCCGACAGCGGCGGCAGGCCGGCCGGCATGAACACCGAGGCCAGTGTGACGGCCTTGATCCAGTTCTTCGGGTTCACGAACTGGAACAGCGCCCCGTGCCGGAAGCCCAGGGGGCGGGGGAGGGCGCCGGCCTGCGCCAGCGTCGCGCCGCTGAGCTTCCAGGCGAGGTACAGCAGGTACAGCGCGCCGCCGATGCGCAGGACCTGCTGGGCCAGCGGCCAGGCCAGGAAGAGCTGGCCGAGGCCCAGGCAGCACACCATCGTCAGCACGAAGCCGCCCATCAGGATGCCGAGGATCTGCGGGAGCGTGGCCCGGTAGCCGAAGTGCGCGCCGGAGCTCGTGAGCATCACGTTGTTGGGGCCGGGGGTGCTGGACATGAGCAGGCAGTAGCTCATGAGGGGGAGGAGGTCGGACATGGTGCTGGCTTCGACGGGGCCCAGGGGCGATGGGTCGAAGCCTAGGGGCGGGGGTGCGCAACGCCAATACACAAGTGGGCGCCGCGCCCGACGTGCTGTGTCAGCCGCCCGGCAGGTACAGCGGCGCGGCCGGGCAAGGACGGCCGGCGCGGGCGCGCGGGGTGCCCCGCCGTCAACCGGGGCACCCCGGCTCCTTCCCCGGCGGCAGCTTGCGGCTGAACTCGTAGCAGGCCCGCAGCCACTGGATGTTGGAACCCAGGTCGTTCAAGGGCTTGCCCGGCCCCTTCCAGTTCGCGGCCAGCGCCTGGCGCAGCGGCGCGGTGCGGTCCATGTAGTCGTCGGGGAAGGCGATGATCTCGTAGACCAGCGTGAACTCGATATAGCCGAGCTTCACGAGCGCCCCGAGCTGCTCGTAGTGGTAGTGCACGGCCGCGTAGTCGGCCATCTCGTCGGAGAGGTAGAACGCCTCGCCCCCGCCGGCGGCCTCGATCTTCTCGTGGATCCGGGGCTGGATCTCGCGCCAGTGCGTGTCGAGGAAGCGGTGGGCGCGCCGGGCGATCTTGGCATCCTCGGCGAAGAACTCCTTCACGTGGGACAGCGCGGCGAGCCGGCGCGACATGTCGCCCTTGACGGAGTTGTCCACGAACTCGCGGAACTGCCCGACCGAGATGATCGCCCCCACGATCACGCTGATGCCCGAGGCAATGCCCACGAGGCTGCGCCAGCGCAGCAGCAGGGCGCCCAGGCGGGAGCCGGGGGAGGGGCTCGTCAGGTCGTCATCCATGGTGAGGCTCAGGGCCGCGGGCGAGGGCGAGACGGGCCGGCCGCCGTGGGGTCCAGGGCCCGCCGCAGCACCACGATCCAGGGGCGCTCGGGATGCGAGAGCAGATGGCCCTCGGCGTCGAGCGCCGCCTCGGTCCACACCACGCGCTCGTGCACATTGCCGCCGATGGCGCCGACCTTCTCCGACGCCACCTCGACCACCAGATCGCAATGGAAGGGCCAGCTGCGCTCGCGCTCCTGGCGCGTCAGGCGCTGGAGCTGCGCAAAGCTGCCCAGGCGCTGGATGGCGGCCTCGCGCGGGGCGCAGATGAGGTCCCCGGGCTGCGGGCGGGCCAGGGCGGCGTCGAGGGCCTCGAAGCTGCTGCGGCGCGGCTGCTCGAGGCTCGCGCGGATGTAGCTCCAATGCGCCGCGCTCGGCGGGAACTGCTGCGCGCTGAGCCCGGCCGTGCGCGCCAGGTAGGAGATGAAGGCCGCGGACCACGGCAGCATCGAGCCGTCCGGGTAGACGAGCCGCTGCTGGGTTTCGGCGGCGCCGATGGCGAACCAGTAATGCAGCACGCGGCTCGTGAAGGCCGGCTCCGCCTCCGTCGGGCTGGCCAGGCCGCGCGGCCGCTCCAGCTCGTCCGTCTGCAGCTTCCAGCGCACCTGGCCCCACAGAGTCCATTCCTGCTGGGCGAGCTGCGTGATGCGCTCGTGCCAGTCCGGCAGGCTGACGGGATGCCCGCCCACGCCGTCGCCTTCGCTGCGCTCGATCGTCTCGACGTCCGGCAGCATCGGCGGCGGGTCCACGCGCACGGGCGGCGCGGGCGGCGGCGCGAGCGTGGTGCAGGCACTCAGGGCGAGCGCGCCGAGCAGCCCCGCGGGCGACAGCCGCCGCCCGCCCCAAGCCGCGCGGGGCGGCTGGGTCGTGCGGGCGTGGCAGGGGGGGCAGGGAGGGCAGGGGATGGGCAGAACGCCGTCGTGCATGGGGACTCCACCTGGGTCAGGGGGCGCGGGTGGCGCAGTGTGGCGCGCGGCCCTCGGCACTGCCTATCCGTCAAATTCGGATTTCGGCTCGGACAAATGCCGATCAGGCAAGCGGCGCGGGCGCCGGCTCGTGGCCTGCGGCGCCCTGACAACGGGGCACCGGACCTCGCTTGCGCCGGCAGGCAAAGTCGCTAGCCTTGGGGCTCGCCTCGAATTGGGACGAGGCTGGAGCAAACAATGCAGTGGACGCTCAAGAAGCGCTTGACCCTCGGTTTCGGCCTGATGCTGGGCCTGCTGGCCCTCGTCGCCCTGGTCGGGCAGTACCAGCTCGGCCAGATCCAGCACTACAACAGCCGGCTCGACGCCCGCGCGTTCCGGCTCTCGCTGGCCCAGGCCTGGGAGACGCAGGTCAAGCTGGCCGTGGCGACGTCGGCACCGATGCCGTCGCTGGACACCGAGCCCGTCGTCAAGCTCAAGGCCCTGGTCGAGGCCCGGGAGGAGCGAGCGCTGCTGGAGGCGGCGCTGTCCTCGCAGTCGGGGACACCGGCCTCACACCAGGCGGCGGTCGGCCAGCTGGCCGGCGGGCTCGTGCAGATGCAGATCACCGACAGCGGCCATCTCCAGGCGGCCCTGAGCCGCGGCGTCACGCTGAACTGGACGGTGCTGGCCCTGGGCGTCGTGGCGGGCCTGATCGTGGCCGTGCGCCTGCTCAACGCCATCATCACGCCGCTGCAGAAGGCCTCGGCGCTCGCCGAGCACATTGCCGACGGCGACCTCACCGGCGAAGTGGGCGCCCATGCCGATGACGAGCTCGGCGCGCTGCTGGAGTCCCTGGAACGCATGCAGACCAAGCTCGCCACGCTCGTGGGGCAGGTGCGCAGCGGGGCGGAGTCGGTGGCGAATGCCTCGTCGGAGATCGCCTCCGGCAACCACGACCTCTCGGCGCGCACGGAGCAGCAGGCGGCCTCGCTGGAGCAGACGGCGTCCAGCATGGAGGAGCTGGGCTCGACGGTGCGTCACAACGCCGACAGCGCCCGGCAGGCCAACCAGCTGGCGCAGCAGGCGTCCACGGTGGCCCGCGACGGCGGCACCGTGGTGGGCGAGGTCGTCCACACCATGCGCGGCATCCACGAGGCCTCGCGCAAGATCGGGGACATCATCGGCGTGATCGACGGGATCGCCTTCCAGACCAACATCCTGGCCCTGAACGCCGCCGTCGAGGCGGCCCGCGCCGGCGAGCAGGGGCGCGGCTTTGCCGTCGTCGCCGGCGAGGTGCGCAACCTCGCGCAGCGCAGTGCCGAGGCCGCCCGCGAGATCAAGGGTCTGATCGGGGCCAGCATGGAGCGGGTGGAGAAGGGCACGGCCCTGGTCGATCAGGCCGGGGGCACGATGAACGAGGTCGTCGGGGCCATCCAGCGCGTCAGCGACATCGTGGCCGAGATCTCCTCCGCCAGCGAGGAGCAGGCCAACGGCGTCACGCAGGTCGGTGAGGCCGTCCACCACATGGACCAGGCCACGCAGCAGAACGCGGCGCTGGTCGAGGAGATGGCGGCCGCGGCCAGCAGCCTGAAGTCCCAGGCTGACGAGCTGGTGAGGCAGGTCGGGGTGTTCCGGGTCGCGGGGGGGGGGGGCGCGCGCCCGCGCCCCCGCCACGTCAGTGCGCGCCATCCACGAGGATGGCGCTGGCCCCGCTGGCGCCGCCGCCGTCCCGCCGGTCGTCATGGAAGTGCTTCTTCCAGTCATCGACGTCCTTCTCCTTGCGGGCCTTCTCTGCGCGTGCCTCCTCCTTGGCCTTCTTCGTGGCCTCCTTGGCCTCGTTCAGGGACTTCTGGGTCGCGGCGTTCTGGCCCTTGGTGTTGTTCTGGGAGGCATGGCCCTTGACGCGCTTGTTGATTTCGCGCGTCGCCTTCGAGCCGATCGCCTTCTCCTGACCCTTCACAAAGTCCGGTGAGTACTTCGCGGCGTTGTTGGCCTGCCGGTCGGCCTTGCTCTGTGCCCGCCTGGCGCGCTGTTCGGCCGCGGAGACCTTCGGCTTGTCGCCGCCCTTCTTGCCGCCGCCCTTGCCTCCTCCCTTTCCGCCGCCCTTTCCGCCGCCCTTGCCGCCTCGGTGGCTCAGCTGCAGCGTCGGTTCGGCCGCCGCCTTGAGCTGCGCCAGACGCTGCCCCTGCTGCTGTTGCCGGGGGCTTTCGGCCAGCAGCTGGGCCGTCTGTCGGGCGGGCGGGCTCGCGCAATCGGCGGCCGCCTGATGCTGGGGCACTGAGGCGGTCTGGGTGCGATGGCTCTTCATGGGGCTGCTCCTCTTCTGTTCAAGGGTCGAGGCTGCGTGTCAGGGCCGCCGGCCTCAGTCTTCCCAGTCCGACTCGGTGTCGGACAGGTACTCCACGCGCGGGTCGTCCTCATCGGACTCGTAGCCCTGCTCCTGCGGCGTGAAGCTGAAATGCGTGTTGAAGGGCTTGAGGCCCGTGTCGCGGCGTTCGCTGTCGCCCGAGCGCGTGTCCGGGTTGCCGCCCTGGACCGTGTTCTTCGGCTGCTTGGCGCGCTTGACCTTGACGCGATAGCCCGTCTGCTTGGCCAGGCCGTGCAGCTCGTCCGGGCTGACGGCCATGTAGGGGTTGGCGTTCTCGCCCCGGTACTTGGCCTTGATCTTGTCGCGCTTGGCCGACACCTGGCGGGCCTCTTCCCCGCGCAGCCCGCCCATCGGGAGGTGGCTCAGCTTCGCGTCCCGGATCACGTTGCTGCGCCCGTACATCTCGACGCTGCCGCCGGGCTTGAGCAGGGGCTTGGCGCTGTTCAGGAAGCGGGGGTCGGTGCTCCATTTGGCCTTGCCGGTGGCGCCCGGGTTCTCCTGCTTCAGGCCGTAGCTGGCACCGCCGACGCCCTTGACGCCGAAGGGGTTGGCTCCCACCACGTGGTCCAGCGAGCCCGGCTGGAAGTGATTGCCCAGGGCATTGGCGTCCACCCCGAAGCGCGACTGCAGGCCCTGCTTCTTCGCGATGGAGAGGAAGCCGTTGGGCCCGGCCTTCGGGGCGATGTCCGTGGCCGCATAGTTGTCGCCGTACTTCACGGCGAAGGCGCTGGAGAAGCGACCCTCACCCGCTCCGGCCTCGACGACGCTGGGCTGGCCGGCCTTCCGGTAATTCGCCAGACGCTTCTTGCGCGCCCGGCTCTTGAGGGGCTGCAGGCGATCCAGCTTGTCCAGGGAGGCCGCCACCACCGGGTCCGGATGGGTGCTCGGCATGCCTTGATCGCGTCGGTCAATGGCCGCCGAGCGCCGGGCCTCCTGTGCCTTGGCCTTGTGACGGGCCTTGTTCCTGCGCCGTTTGCCGTCGAGCTGGGCCACGCCGTGGTCGGTGAGGACGGCCTGGGCCGTCTCGCCCCGGGTCTGGCCGATCGCCTGTGCCTGTGCGGCCTGCCGCGGCGAGGCCGCCACGGCCTTGGGCTTCATCTGCAGGGCCCGTGCGCCCATGACGTCGGCCTCCTGCTCCAGGCGGTGGTCGTCGTTGATCGCCACGCCACCGTGCATCTGCACCGTCGGTCGCACGCGCCCCTGCGCCTGCTGGACCAGATGCCAGGCCTCGTGCGGCAGGTGCTGCTCCTGGCCGGGGCCGAGGTGGATGTCCTGGCCCTGGGCGTAGGCATGGGCCTGCAGCGCGGCGGGCTTGCTCGAGTTCGTGTGGACCCGCACGCCGGACATGTCCATGCCGGACAGGGATTCGATGCCGGCGCGCAGCGCTTCCGGCAGGCCCTGGTCCGACACTGCTGCCGCCGCCGCTGGCGCGGGTCCGCCGTCCTGGCTGCGCAGCTGGCTGATGCGCTGCCCCTGCTGCTGCTGGCGCGGGCTGTCGTCGGTGGCGCGACCGTTGCCCGTGTTGCCCGCGTTGCCGCCGGCATGTTCCGCCGCCTGCCGAGGGCCGCTCCGCGTGCCAGCCCGGCTTCGATCTGTCGACTTCATGGCCTCTCCTTCCTCGTCCTTCGCGGCGCCACCGGCGCCCTCCCGAAAGGTCCCGAGCGGGGACACGCCGGGCGCTACTTCTCCAGCTTCCTGCGCTCCTCCACCATCTGCTTCCCGCGATTGGAGGTGCCGCCGCTCTTCACATAGGTGTCCCGCGTGCCGTCGATGCCGTCCCAGCGTTTCGCGATCGCACCTTCCGGGACGGTGGCGCTGACGACTTCCATGTTGCGATAGCCGCTGCGCCGCACCACCTCGTCCCGCACCTCGGGCGTGGTGCCCGGCAGCTTTGGCTTGGTCGGTCCGCGGTCCAGTTCCTTGAAGCCCAGCGCCGAATGCACGCCCGGCGCCAGCGGCACCTTGTGCCCGGTGACGGGGTCCAGCTGCCATTGGGCCAGGAAGCTGCCAGGGTCCAGCTTGGACAGGTCGGTCAGGATGGCGCCGTTGTCGTGTTCGCCGAAGCTCGTGTGGCTGTTGCTGAGGATGGGGCGCTGCGTGGACGTATGGCTGAACGCGAACTGGTTGCCACCGCCACCGCCGCTTTGCTGCATGAACTCCCGGTGCGGCCAGCTGATGCCGGCCGTGCCCTCCAGGCCGGTGGTGTCCATGTTCTTTTCGCTGGAGAGCTCGCCGTAGGTGCTGATGCCGGTCGGCTTCAGGTCCCCCGTCTTGGGGTCGTTGCGGTTGAGCTCGCGGCGGATGTAGCGGGGGATGAAGGTGCCGCGCGAGTCCTTCACGTACTCCTTCTTGTTGTCGCCCCGCTTGTACACGCCGGTCTTGTCGACCTGCTCGCCGTAGTAGGCATCGCCGTGGACATAGGCCTCCTTCGGCAGATTCTTGCCCAGGCCCTGGATGCCTTCCTCGTAGCGCTTCCGGATGCCGGCCATGTCATCGTTGTAGCTCTGGTCCGTGGTGCCATTCGTCTGCTGCAGCCAGGTCAGGGCGCGCTGGTCCTTGTCGTCCCGCTTGGCCTTCTTCAGCTTCTCGATTTCCAGCCGCACGCCCTCGCGCTGCCCCTCGGGCACCTTGTCGAGATCGATGCGGCCCTTGCGCTGGATGGGGGCACCGCCGCCGCCCGGGCCGCCGGCCGGCGCCTTGAGCTGCGCCAGCCGGGCCTGCTGCCGGCGCTGCAGCGGCTGGCCGGACCAGGGGTCGGGGGCGGCGGTCTGCTCGGCCGCGGGGGAGCTCGGGCCGTCGTCGTGGCTGGCGGCGGCCGCACGGGGCGCCGTTGCCGCCGCGCGGCTTGCATCATGGGCCTTCATGGCTTCTCCACCTTTCGCTTGAGCAGCGCCGCGAGCGCCGCAATGACGGGAATCGCGATCAGCGTCACGAGCTGCGCATTGCTGTTGCGGATGCCGGCCAGCGCCGGGTCGCACTGCAGCAGCGCCGCGCCGACGATGACGGGCGGGATGCCCGCCAGCAGCGCGAGGCGGCCGTACTTCGCGCGCCACTCGCAGTTCCACTGGAAGGCCACCCAGGTCAGCAGACCGGCGAGCAGCAGCAGCTCCAGCAGCAGCCGCAGCGCCCAGCGGTTCGGGCACACCACGCCGCACACGGCCTCGCTGAGCGAGGACGGCGGATCGGTCACGAACACGCGGCGCAGGGTGTGGCGCTGCTCGGCGCTGATCTGGCTGTCGATCAGCGGCGCGGGCCAGAAGCCGATGCCATCGAAGTTGTCCTGGACGTAGACGACGTCGTCCTCGTACTGCTGCGGGTTGCGCTGCGGCAGCACCAGCAGGGGCACGACGCTGCGCAGGAAGATGCGCCGGTCCGCGCCCTTGAGCGCCGGGCTCTCCTCGATCAGGCGGCGCAGCTGCTTCTTGCTGTCCGAACTCGGCTCGGGCAGGAAGACGAGGAAGCGCAGCACCACATTGCTGCCGCGCTGGTACGAGTCGCTGCTGGTCTCGACGATGCGGCCATTGACCTCCTGCGGCTTCTCCACGGCCTTCAGCAGCTCGAACAGCCGCGCGACGGACATCGCGCCGCCCGTCTTGATCTGCTCCAGGTTGATCAGCAGGTTGAGCGAGTAGCTGCGCTGCGGGTTCTCGCCCATCGCGTCGGCCATGCGCTTGACGAACTGCGGGTAGAACTCGCCGAAGTTGCGGAAGGCCGCGCTCTGCTCGTCCGACGGGGTGTTGTCGAAGTAGAGGGTGAGCCCGTCGCCCAGCCGCTGGACGCTGCCGAAGCCCGGCAGATAGGCCTTCCAGCGCGCCGCGAAGCCGGGCAGCGGCGCATCGAGCCACAGGCGCGCCTGGTGCGGCACGTCGTCCAGCAGGCGCTGCACATAGCGCTCGCGTTGCTGCGGCAGGCTGTCGTCGAGGAAGCGCCAGTCCTGGTGGTAGATGCCGAGGTCGATGCGGGTGTCATGCCGGCGCGCCGTCTCGATGAAGGCGAGCCGCTGCTTGAGGTCCGGGTCCTCGCCCGGCGGCGTGGCCTTGCGCTGCAGCAGCTGCGGCAGGCTGAAGCCGAAGGCCGTCAGGCGGTGGATGAGGCTGTAGTCGAGCGGCTCGGCGTCGATGCCGGGCTGCCACGTGGGGGCGATGGCGTAGAGCGTCTGGCGCTCGCGCACGTTCACGCAGTCGCATCCGGCGTCGGCCTTCCAGGCGGCGGAGGCGGCCGGGGCGGCCCGCGGCAGAGGGTCGAGCACGCGGGGCTGTGCGGCCGCCTTGGCCAGCCAGACGGCCAGCGGTCCGGGCAGCAGCCACTCCGGCAGGGCGTCCGTGGGCATTCCCGCGCCGCCCTTGGCGGCAGAGGCCGCAGCGGCCGGGGGCGCCGCGGTCGCGGGCGTCTTGGGTGGAACGGCGCCGCCGCTCGCGGCCGCCTTCTCTGGCGCCTCGGCCCGCTGCCGTGCTTCCGTCAGACGCTGCTCGCAGGTCCGGGCGCCGGGGGCCGGCTTGACGCGCGGGCGGCCCGTGCGCTGGGACTCGATGTTCAGCAGGGACTCGACCTGATCGCAGGCCAGGGCATTCACCGCGGCGAGGAAGAGGGCGCGGCTCGGATACTCCACGCCCATCACCGGCGCCAGCCAGTGCTGGAGCTGGGTCTGCTGGGCCTCGCTCCAGTCCATGGGCGGGGCGGCGGGCGTCGGCTGCTCGGCCGGGTTGCCGGCCGGGGTGCCAGCTGTTGTGGCGGCCGTTGTGGCGGCCGTTGTGCCAGCTGCTGCACCCGACCCGGGGGGCGCGCCATCGGCGGCGGGTGCGGGCGCCGACTCGGACGGGGTGTAGATCGTCTTGAGCTCGTCCAGCTGCGCGGGTTGGAGCTGGTAGACGATCATGTCCGGCCGCGGCAGCCCGCTGCCGGCCACCTGCTTGAGGTCCACCTGCTGCAGGGGCGTCGGGCTCGAGGCCGGCCGGGCGGCGGAGGCGGCGGGGGCACTCTTCTGCGGCGCCGGCAGCACCTGCAGCAGGTAGGCCTGCTGCGCCTGGCGCCCCACCGCATCCCGCACCATCACCACGAAGCGGCTGCGCTGCACCTGCGTGGGCGTGCCCTGGAGCAGGCCCTGCGGTGCGAGCTCGAGGCCGGCGGGCGGCTGGCCGTCCACGACGGTGTAGACATAGGGCGCCTGCCCGCCCTCGGCCTGGATGACGCGCAGGTAGGCAATGCCCTGGCGTCCTCGGGGGAGCGTCTCCGGCAGGCGCTCGAGACTCAGCGGATGGGGATCGACGCAGGGCGGCTTGACCGGCGCGCGGCAGGCGGGCCCGGGCGGCAGCGCGATGCTGGAGATGACGCCGGCGGGCTGCACGGCCTGCGTCTCGGCCGCCGCGGGCGCGCTGGCGGGGCCTGATGCAGGCAGGGCGGGCGTCGAGGCGCTGGCGGCCTTGGCGGTCTCGCTGGCCGATGCAGGCACGCTGGCGGGGCTGGCGGGCGCGGCCGTCCAGGCGGGCAGCCCGGCCATCAGCAGCCCGGCCAGGGCCGGCAGCGCCCACAGGCGTCGGCGGGTGGGCGCGGGGCGCGCCGCCGCAGTGAAGGGGCCGGAATGGCTCATAGCGTCCTTCCTTCCTTGCGGAGTTCCTTGGCCAGGCCGGTGCGCAGCTCCAGCAGGCGGATCTGCTGGCGCCCGTCGCGCAGGGCGCTCAGCGCCGCGTGGCGGATGACGTTGGCAATGGCGCCGCCGGCCAGCTCGTGGCGCTGGGCCAGCGCGATGAGGTCGACGTCGGGGGCCAGGTGTTGCGCGCCGAGCATGCCTTGCCACAGTCGCAGGCGGGCCTCGGCGTCGGGCATGGGGAAATAGATCATGGATTGAAAGCGGCGAGAGAAGGCCTCGTCCAGGTTGCTGCGCAGATTGCTGGCCAGGATGACGACGCCGGGGAAGTCCTCCACGCGCTGCAGGAGGTAGGCGATTTCCTGGTTGGCGTGGTGGTCGTTGGCATTGCTCACGGCCCCGCGCTTGCCGAAGAGGGCGTCGGCCTCGTCGAAGAACAGGATCCAGCGCCGCGTGGCCGCCTGGTCGAAGACGCGGGCGAGGTTCTTCTCGGTCTCGCCGATGTACTTGGACACCACCATCGAGAGATCGATGCGATAGACGTCGGCGCCGGTGCGCTGGCCGATGAGCGTGGCGGTGAGCGTCTTGCCGGTGCCGGGCGGCCCGTGGAAGAGGGCGCGGTAGCCCGGCTTCAGGGCGCGGGCGAGGCCCCAGTCCTCCATCAGCGTGCGGCCCTGCTGCATCCAGGCGCAGACCTGCTCCACCTCGTCCATCACCTCGGGCGGCAGGATCAGGTCGCTCCAGTCCAGGGGCGATTCGATGCGCTTGGCCGGGAACTGCAGGCTGTAGTCCGGCCGGTCGGCGCGCCCGCTGCTCAGCAGCTGCAGGGCCTCGCTGCTGAGGCTCAGCGTGCCGCTCAGACGCGGCTCGCCCGGGGGCGGGAGGTCCAGTTGCAGGAAGCCGCGCTCGACCAGCGGGTGGCGGGGATCGAAGAGCTCCAGCATCGCCACGCGCCGCGCGAGGGACTCCCCGGCGATCAGGAAGGCCGCCGTCTCGCCCGTGGGCAGGAAGCCGCCGTGCGCCTGCGCCTTGATGCCGCCGAACTCGGTGAAGCCGCGCTCCAGGTTCTCGTTGCGCATGAAGAGCAGGTCCAGCGCCGCCGGCCGCAGGTGCGGCACGAGCGCCAGTGCGAGCAGCAGGCGTTCCTCGGGGCCGAGTCGCATCTGGTCGACCCAGCGGCCCAGCTCGCTGCCCGCAGGCGGCGCGGGCGGGGGCTCGGCCGCCTCCAGGCCTTCGCTGCGCTGCTGGAAGTGCTGCTCCAGGCGCAGGTTCAGCACCCGGTCCAGCCAGTCCAGCTCCTGCGACAGCGCCAGGCTGTGCGGGGTCTCAACGCCATTCCACATGCAGCACTCCTTCCATCCAGGGCAGGCGGATCGTCGAGAAGCCCCAGGGCAGGCGGTCCAGCAGCACGTCCAGACCGCGCTTCTCGACGCGCAGCCGCCAGGCCGGCGGGGCATCATGGCGCGGCCGCTCCTTCAGCAGGCGGCCGCGGCGCTGCAGAAAGGTCTCGCGCAGGCCGGCGATCGAGGTGCGCCCCAGCGCCTTCCAGTGCGCGATCACGGCCTGCAGCATCTGCTCCAGCACGGCCTCGGTCTCGGGCGGCAGCGGCGGCACCTCGGGCAGCCGCGTGGCCGGGTCGGCGCCGCACAGCAGGCGGGAGAGCACGGTGTCGCACTCGTCCCGCGCCTGCTCGCCGTGGCACAGGCGCTGCAGGCACTGCACGGCGCGCGCACGGGCGCTCTCGTCCCGGAAGCGGCCCTGGTCCAGAAGGTCCAGGTGCTTGAACAGCCGCTCGGCATAGGCGGCCAGCAGCACCTGGCCCGCGTCGTCCACCCAGATGGGTTCGCGCTCGGTCGGGGCCGGCGGCGCGGGCCGCGGGGCAGGCTCCGGCGGTGTGGGCGCCGGGGCCTGCTGGTAGGCGTCGCGCAGGGCGTCCGCCGTGGCCGGGCGCCCGTCGAGGAACAGGGCGCGGGTGAGCCGGCGCCAGTGCTCGGCCAGGGCCGCGGCGGGCTCCTGCACGGTCTGCCCGAGCCAGCGCAGCAGGCGGCCGGCACGCTGCTGCAGGGCCTGCGTGGCGGCGCCGAACTGGGCGCGGATCATCTGCCAGCGGCGGGTCTCGTCGAACAGGCGCAGCCAGCGGGCGCAGGCCTGCTCGCTGCTGAGCAGCCGGGCCAGGCGCAGGCGCTGCGGCCAGTGCCAGCGGCCCTGCTCGCATTGCCGGGCCAGACCCTGCAGCGCGCGGTCCAGGGGCGATGCGGGCGGGCCGTCCGGCGTCCGCTGGCGCTCGGGGCGGGCGGGCGCGGGGGGCAGCCAGGGCGAGGCGGAGGTGGCCGTGGCCTCGCCCCCGGCGCGCGTCTCGGTGCCCGCCCGGGCCAGGGCGCGTTCGGGTGAGGCGCCGGGCGCCTCCCAGCGCTGCCAGGCGGCGTCCCAGAAGCGTTGCCAGCCGGCGTGGTGGTCGGGCAGGCGCTCGCCGCGGGCGGCGGCGTCCAGGCAGGCTTCCATCAGCAGGGACTGCAGCCGCGACAGCCCGGGCCGCAGCCCCGGCGGGGCGCTGCGCTGCAGCCGCAGGGCCGCCTGGCGCAGGGACTCCGCAAAGTGCACGGCCGGGGCCGCCGGGGCCAGCGGCAGCGGCTCACCGGGGCGAGGCGAAGGCGTCGAGGCCGGCATCGGCACCAGGCAGCCGAGCAGGCCGCCGAAGTGCGCCGGACTCAGCGCCAGCGCCCAGCGGCGCCGCGCGGCGCCGGCCTGAATCCATTGCAGCAGGCGCTGGCCCAGCGCCGGGCCGTGGTGGCTGCCCAGCAGGCGCAGCTGGCGCAGCAGGCGCTGCTGCTGGGACGCCTGCAGCGGGCGCCCCGCGTCCAGCAAGGGTCGCAGGCGCAGCAGCCCGGCCTCCCAGACCCGGCCCGGGGCGCGGCCGGCCCCGGCCGCCGTGGCTTCGAGGTCCAGCGCCGCCCGGTCCGCGTCCAGGATCGGGGTCAGGTCTTGCCCGCGGGACGGGCCGGCCGGCGTCTGCAACAGCTCCTGCAGCAGGCCTTGCTCGCCGCGAGGTGGCGCGAGCGGCTGCAAACGGGCCTGCCAGCCCGCGCCCAGCGCCTGGCTGAGCTGGGCCTGGAGCGCCCGTCGCAGGCGCTCCCGACGGGCCTCGCCCAGCGGGCGGCCGCGGGCCTCCCACAGCAGGTCCAGGGCCTCCGCCCGGAGCACCTGCTGCAGGCGCTGGCGTTCGTAGGCGCTGAGGCGCCCGCTGGCCTGCAGGGGCAGCAGCGCCTGCTCGTCCAGCTGCGCCAGCTGCCGGCCGAGGTGAGGATCCCGCTGGGCCAGCAGCGCCTGCAGGCCCTCGTGCGGGCTGATGCCGCGCAGGCGCTCGAGCAGGCGCGGCCCGGCCGGATGCCGCTCCAGGGCCCGCCACAAGGCGCCCCCCTGCTGCTGCACCAGCCACGCGAGCCAGCGGGCCAGCGAGCCCTGCGGCGTGCTGGCCAGCTGCCAGGGCAGGTGGCCGCGCTCGAGATAGGCGAGGAAATGCGCCAGGGACTGCGACCGTTCCGCAGACGGCATCGGCAGACGCTGCGCCACCCCGCGTCCATCCGGCATCACGGCCAGCGGCAGCAAGGCCTCCTCCAGCGCCAGGGCCAGGCGCCGCTGCCATTCCTGCTCGTCCTGCCCCGGCCGCAGACAGCCGAGATCCAGCTCCAGGCGTCGCAGCAGCGGCTCGCGCAGGCGCGGGCCCCAGAGGTCGAACTGCTGCTCGATGAGCCGCAGCCCGTCGCCCCGCAGGAATCGCAGCAGCCGCTCGTGGAAGGCGTGGCCCTGGGTGGCGGCCTGCCCGCTGCGGTGCCGCAGCTCCAGGCTGAGCGTCTCGATCACATGCGCGCTCATGACGGCTCCCCGCCGCGGGCCGCCTGCGCCTGCAGCCACGCAAGCAAGGCGCTGCCGGCCTCGTCGAGCGGCTCGGACAGGCGAGGGGAGACCGCGCCCGCCAGCAGCGCCAGGCAGTAGCGGCGCCGCAGCCCGAGCCAGCGGGCCCACATCGACTCGAAGGCGCGCATGGCGCCGGCGTCCAGCCACAGCAGGCCGCAGCGCAGGTGGGCCGGCGCCTCCCGCATCAGCTGCGCCTGCACGAGTTCCCGGTAGCGCTCATCGCGCGCGCGGGCCGTCCAGCCGGTGCAGACCAGGTAGAGATCGACGTCCGGCGCGGCCCCCGTTTCGCTCGCCTCGCCCACGGGGCGCAGCAGCAGGGGCTCGACCAGGTGCAGGCCCTCGCAGTGCAGCTGGATGAGGCAGGCCAGCTCATGCAGGGCCTGCGCCAGCGTGTAGGCCGCATCCGGACCCTCGTCCCGGCCGCGCTCGCCCAGCTCGATGCTCCAGGCATGGCGGCCGCTGTCGTCCAGCAGCAGCAGCGGGCCGCGTTCGCCGGCCAGCCGGAAGCGCTGCGGGTGAAGCGCCGCCTGCAGCCAGTCCAGGTCCGGGCCGAGCGGCCGCAGCACGTGCGCCAGCGCGGCGAGCCGCTCCGCGAGCGGCGGCCCCTCGAGCGGGCGGGCGCGGGACTGCGCTTCCAGCACCGGGCGCAGGTGCCGCTCGTCGTCCTCGCGGACGTGGCGCATCGGGCGCTCACGGTCCGAGTCGTCGGCATCGACTGCATCCTGGGGCGTCACGACCTGCTCGAACAGCGCCTCCAGCGCGCTGCTCAGCCGGCGGCTGTGCCCGGCGAGGCAGCCCAGCTGCAGGGCCAGACGCTCCTGCAGCGGGGGCGCGTGGTCCGGGTGGTCCAGCAGCGGCAGGCTGTAGTCCGCCCCCGCGTGGCGTTCCTGCGTGAGCCGCGGCAGGCGCCGGGCGAAGCGGCGCTTGAGCCGCAGCAGGTGATGCGTCCAGGCCTGGGGCTCGAAGTAGCAGGGCAAGCCCTGCAGCGTGCTGTGGTCCAGCAGCTCGCCGTGCAGGGCGAGCTGGTAGTCCAGGAGGCGGTGGCGGCGGTCCAGCGCCTCGTCGTCGATCCAGGCGCCCCGGGGCAGCCGCTCGCGCCGCTGCTGCAGCAGGGCGTCCACCCCCGGCAGTTGGGCCTCGCCCGGCAGGCCGGGCCAGTAGCTGCGCGGATCGGTCTGATCGAGCGCGTAGAGGCGCGGCAACTGCTCGCGCTGCACCTGCACCTGCACCAGCCCCTGCTCGAGCAGCGCGCGATAGCCGGTCCACTGCGCGCGCAAGCCCGGGCCGTGGCCCGCGCCGGCCTGCAGCGCCTGCTCGTAGAGCGGGGGCAGCGCGGCGGTGGCCGGCAGGTGGTCGTCCCGCCAGTCCGGCAGCGGGGGCAGGGTGTCGGGCGCGGGAAAGCCGGGCCAGGGCTGGGCGAGGGCCTGGGACACCGCCTCGCCGCCGCTGCCGGCGCGACGCAGCGACATCACCCGCCGCCACTCCTGCAGCTGGCCCAGCAGGGCCGCGCGGTCCAGGCGCATGGCCGCGCCGTCCTTGAACACCTGCCAGCCCGCCAGGTCCTGCGGGCGGTCCGGCCAGCGCAGGCGCAGGGCCCAGTCCATGCCCCAGCGTTGCAGGCTGCCCTGCGGCAGCGTGGTGCTGCCGGCACGTTCGGCGTCCTCGCCGGCCAGGGCGAGGTGCAGGTCCTCGACGCCCGCAATGCCCGGCAGCTCACCCAGCAGTCGGGCAAGGTCGGCCGGGTGCAGCACCGGGTGCCGCGACTCCAGCCACTGCAGCTCCTCCTCATGCGCCGGGCGCCCCAGCGGTCCGTCGCAGAACTCGAGGCCGTCGGGGGTCAGGTCTTGCTCCGGGCTGTCCGGGATGCGGCTGGAGATGGCGTCGTCACAGCGCTGCAGCAGTTCGCCCAGCAGCTCGGCCAGCTCGCGCTCGCCGGTCACGGAGACCCGCAGCTGCGCCAGCGCGACCCAGCGGGGCGCCAGCGACTGCGGCGGATGGGCGAGGTCCTCCGCCAGATTGCGCCGGCTCCAGAAGGCCTTGAGCGCCAGCTGGCGCAGCCCCGACTGCTCCAGCGCGTCATCCCCCCGGTCCTGCAGGCTGAGCGTCCACTGGCCCGTGAAGCGGCCGTCGGCGTCGAGCCGCGCCCGCATCCGCAGCTGGCGGGCCTGGGGCAGCTGCTGGCGCAGCCACAGCTGCCAGTCCCGCTCGCTCAAGGGGCGGCAGGGCTCCTGCTGGCCCCGGTGGGACAGCCCGAAGCGCTCCCAGGCCGCGTCGTCGGCGAGGGGGTCGAGGCCCAGCAGGGTCGGCACGTCCTGGCGGGCCGCGAACACGTCCTCGGTCAGCGCATAGCACAGCGCCTCGATCAGCGTGACGCCCGGGTCGTGCAGGTTGTAGTCCGTCCAGAGGCGGCCCGAGGCCTGCTGCGCCCAGCCGATGCCGCGTTCGCGCAGGGCGTCGAAGCCCAGCGGGTCCGGGCGGTCGCCGCGATGGCGGGCGATGCTGGCGGCGCTCATGGCTGGGCTCCGGGCGCGGCCTGGACCGGGGGCTGGCAGGCGGCCATGTGCGGGTCGAACCACAGCTGGCTCAGGTGCACCTGGATGCGCAGCGCGTCGCCGAAGTTGCAGGCCGTGCGGATCTGCAGCCGGTAGCTCGCCTGGCGGCCCTCGCTACCGAACCAGCGCAGCTGCAGGCGGTCGCAGCGGCGGCCCCACCAGGCCTGCGTCGTGCGGATGCCGCGCTGGCGACGGAACCAGCCCAGCAGACCCCGGCCGGGGTTGTAGGTGCTGAGCGCCACGGCGTGCATGAGGCTGAAGTGGCCGCTGCCCGGCTGACCGGCACCCGCGACGATCTCGAAGCCCTGGCAGCCTTCGAGGTCACCCGTCAGATCCTGCCACTTGCCATTGGCCAGGACGGGACCCGGCAAGGGGTGGTTGCCGCGCCGCCCATGCGCGGCCACGTGGCCGCTCACGTCGAGCTTGTCGGCCGGGCTGGCGTTGCCGATGCCCACGCGCTGCTGGCGGTCCAGGCTCAGCAGCGGGTCCTTGCCGAGGCCGGGGCTGTGGATCAGCAACTGGTCCCGCTGCGCGTGCAGACCCGCCTGCCACAGCACCTGCTCGGGCATCTGGTCGCGGTAGAAGCTCAGCAGCGCGTCGTGCCCGACGGGCGCGTAGATCTGCTCGCCATGCGCCACGGTCTTGCGGAAGCCCTCGTCGGCCATGTTGAGCATGGAGTCGATGAGGTCGTGGAAGTGGTCCTGCGTGGGCAGCTGCCCGTCGCGGAAGTAGTTCTTCAGCGTTTCACGGTTTCTGCTCGTCATGCTGTGTCCTGCCCGATGATGAAGCTGCCACCCAGGGTGAGCTTGGCGATCCCGCTGGCGGGTGCGTGGGGGCTGGGGTGTTCGCTGAGTTCGAGAAGATGGCCGCGCGTGGGCAGCGCCAGGCTCCAGGGCCGTGCCGGCCGGAGCAGGCGGCCCACGAGGGCGGTGTCGCGCAGCGTGTGGCGGCCGTTGTCGTCCCGCACGATCTGCAGCACCGAGGCCTGCCCGAGTGAGGCCACGCCCGGCTGCGCGCGCAGGAAGGCCTCGACCTCGTCGACCTGCAGGCGCCAGTCGAACTGCATCGTCGGGCCGCCTTCGCGCCAGGGTGAGAGAAAGCCGCGCAGGGCGTCGTTGAGCTGGCGCAGGCGCTCGCCGCGGGGCTCGCCGGCCTTGAGGCGCAGGCTGCAGCGCACCTGCAGGCGCTCGTAGCTCGCATTGCGCACCAGCAGCGGCTGGCCCGGCGGCATGCGCGCGGCCACCCAGCGGTGGATGAGGCCCAGCGTGGCGGCGTCGAGCTTGGGCGCCTCGGCCCCGTCCGGCGCCATGCCGGCCGGCAGCGCGGGGACGACGACGAGCGTCAGCCGCCCGTCGCCGCGCGGGTCGGAGGCGGGAATGCACTTGATGCGCTGCACCTGCGGGAACTGCTGCAGCACGAGGCGCTCGTAGTCCCAGGGCATGGCCGCGCGGCCCCGGTGGCGCAGGCGCTCGGCGATGCGGGTGATCCAGTCGGGTTCACGCTCGGCGGCGCGCTCGGCAAAGGAGGCCCAGGGCTGGCGCACGGTGGCAAGACCTGGCACCGCGTCCTGCGCCGCACGGATGGACAGCGGCGCCAGCGGCCGCGGCAGCGGCGCGCCCTGCAGCCGGGCCAGCAGGCCGTTGGTCCAGACGCCCTGCAGCCCGGCCAGCAGCGGCAGGCGCTCGTCGCCGAGCAGGCGCAGCCAATAGGCGCCAGGCGGCAGGCCGGGGCAGTCCGCGCTCATGCCCACTGGCAGGTCCAGCACGACGACGCCCGTGCGCAGCAGGCCCTGCGTGCCGTCCAGCAGCACGCGGTGGGCTTCGAGATTCGCCCAGTCGTCCCCGCACCAGGCCTGCCATCGCAGCAGGGGCAGCTCGCGGCCGAGGGGCTCGCGGGCGGATTCGGCCCGCAGCTGGAAGAGCAGGCTCAGCGCTCCCTGCGGCGGCTCGCCCTCGAGGCCGATCAGCAGCTGACCGGTGGCGGGCCAGCGCTGCAGCACATGGCGCGGCGCGGCCTGCGGGAGCGTGTGCAGCGCCTGCGAGCCGAAGGGGCCGAGGTAGCGGATCTCCGTGCCGTCGGCCAGCGGCGCCGTGCCGTGGGCGGCGATGCGCTGCGTGGCGGCGTAGTCGGCCTCGACGCTCGCCAGCGTCGGCGTGTAGGGGGCCTGGGGCAGGGGGGCCGGCTTCTTCAGGCGGCTGTTGAGCGTCAGCGTCTCGGTGAGCAGGCGAGGGTAGTCGGCATGGCCGAAGGCGTGCGGCGAGCCGGCCAGGCTCAGGCGGAAGTAGCCGTGGCGGGTGAGCAGGTTGTAGTCCTGCCCGGTGCCGGGCACCGCGGCGGCGGGGCGGTGCAGGCGCAGCAGCGGGGTGTCGTCGAAGTCCAGCGTCTGCTCGCTCGCCGGGCGGCCGCGCGTCGTGTCACCGAACAGCGGCAGGCCGGGGCCGCCGATGTCCCGCCACTGCCCGTCGGCCAGGACCGCGGTCTGGGCCAGCAGCGTGCGGGGCGTCCAGGGGCTGTCGGGGTAGCCCGCGTAGTGCTCGTCCCAGGGCCGGCGCGGCAGGCCCTGCCACTGCAGGCGCAGCTGCAGCGACTGCAGCGCCTTGCCCGCGAGTTCCGGGTGGCTGAACATCAGATAGGCGCCCGGCTCCGGCAGCGGGCCGAAGGGCATGAAGGGCTTGCTCGGGTCCAGGCGGCCCAGCTGGTTGTGCAGCTCGAGCGCGCGCAGCCCCTGCACCCGGACCTCGAGCTGCAGGGACTCCAGCGGCAGCTGCTGCAGCAGGCTGCTCGCGAAGAGGCGCGAGCGGCTCTGCAGGGTCAGTTGCAGGACCGGCAGCCCCGGCCACTCGGCGCCATGGACGGCCGCACGGGTGGCACAGACGGCCGGCTGATCGGACCCGATCTGCAGGGACAGGACGAGGCCGCAGGCCCGCGCCGGGGGCGGCGGGTCCGGGATCTCCCGGCTCGGATCGCTGAGCGGCGCCTGGCTGGCGTCGGGGCTCGGCGCCGGGTCCGGCTCCCCTTGGGATCCATGCGTGGCGAACACCTCGTCGTGCGTCAGCCAGCCCTCGGCGGTGCTCAGCCGCGCGGACCAGGCGCCTCGGAAGACGCGGTCGAAGATGAGCGATCGCTCCAGCGGGCGCTCGGAGTAGAGCAGGGCCAGCGGATCGTCCACATCGACGTGCTGGCCGGGTTCGGGCACGTAGTCCACCAGCACCTGGGCCGCATGGCGGCGCAGCAGGGCCAGGGCATCGCGGCTGAGGTGGCGGGTCGTGGCGCACAGCCAGATGGCGAAGAGCCGGCCGAGCCAGGGCGTCAGCGTCTCGGGGCGGTTCGCGTGCAGGCAGCGCGCGAGCAGGTACTGCAGCCAGGGCGCGCCCGCAAGGCCCGGGGCGGCGCTGTCCAGGCGCTGCAGCAACTGCGTCCACTCGGCCGCGGCGGGCTCGTCGCCGACCGGCTGCCAGCCTTCCTGCCGCTCGCGCTGGGCCAGATGCGCGCAGGCCAGGGCGCCGGGCGTGGGACCGCCGTCCTCGAAGCCCGGCGGCACGCGCAGGCTCACGTGCAGCTGCAGGTGGCGGCGCCCCTCGCGCAGCAGGAGCAGGGGGCTGGCGAGCGCGAGCCCCTGCCGGGCGGGCACCGCGTCCGCACCGCCGCCCAGCGGCGGGCGGGCACGCGGCGGGACGTCCGCCAGGGTCTCCGGCGCGGGCGTGCGGCCCTGCCAGGCGACGGCGCTCGTGGCGTAGCCGTAGTCCCGCTCGGGGGAGATGTCCTCGTCCTGCGGCTGATGCAGGCTCAGCAGGTGCGTGACCTTCTGCGGGCTCAGCCAGAGCTCGTGCAGGGATTCGGCACTGCGGCTGCTGCCGTCCTGCGTCGCCACGAAGCGGGTGCCCGCCGGCAGCTGCACCGGGCGCCGGGCATGCGGCTGGCGTTCCAGCAGCAGGTGCACGAGCGCCGGGGCGTCGGGCTCGCGGCCGAGGCCGAGCCGGGTGGCGTAGTAGTGGTGGGTCAGGCGCTCGTTGAAGCGGTCCAGCGGCTCGCGGCTGTGCTGCAGCAGCTGCGTGACTGCGAGCAGCAGGCCGGTCGAGGGCTCGTGGTGCTGCGTGCGCAGGCTGTCGGGCAGGGCCTTGCGCGCGGCCTGCTGCAGCCCGGCCAGCACGCGGCACATCGAGAGCCACAGCAGGCGGTGGTCGCGCAGCTCGCTCGGGGGCGCGTCCGCCGCGCGCGTGGCGTCCGATGGCAGGCCCCAGTGCGGATGCCAGTGCAGCGGCGCAGTGCGGCCCGGGTCGCCCGCCGCGAGCAGGCGCTGCACCTGGGGGCCGAGCACGCCGGCCAGGCGGTCCTGCAGCAGGCGGGAGACGGCATGCAGCGGGTCGTCCGCGCGGAGGCCGGGCGCTTCGAGGCAGGCCAGCAGGCGGGCATGCCAGCGGTTGATCGCCTGGGCCAGGGCCAGGCACTGCCGGCGCTGCTGCGCGATGGACAGGCGATCCAGCTGCAGGGCCTGGGCCTGCCACTGGGCCAGCGGCAGCGCGGCGAGCTCGGCCAGCAGCAGGCTCAGGTCCTGCTCCAGGAGGTCGGACCAGCGGCCCTCGGGCTGCCCCTGCAGCGTGACGAAGTCCAGCTGCCGCGCCCATTGCAGCAGCTGGCGCAGGCGCTGGGCCAGGCTCAGCTCGTCGGGCCGGAAGTGACCGGGGCGCAGCGCGGGGCTGAGCCGGGTGTCCTGTTGCGAACCGGTGTGCATGCCAGGCGTCCCGCGTCAGGTGGCCTGCACCGGATGGCTGGCCTGCTCCAGATAGAGCGGGTAGACCATGTTGTGCCGGGTGTTGGTGGTGCGCACGCGGTAGCCGAGCTGCACCTCGACGCGCGCCCAGTCCTCGGGCGAGACGACGGCCTCCAGCGTCTCCACCTCGATGCGGGGCTCGAAGTACATGATGGCCAGGCGCAGCATGCTGCACAGCTCGGTGAGCGTCTGCTCGTTCGTCAGCTCGAAGACGAACTGGTGCAGCAGGCTGCCGTAGGCATGCTGCATCACGCGTTCGCCACGGCGGGTGCGGAAGAGGATGTGCAGGCTCTCCTCGATGTCCGGCACGTCCTCGCACAGCACGGCGCGCTGGTCGGCGTCGAAGCGCGGGGGGAAGCTCCAGCCACGGCCCAGGATGCTCATCTCAGCCTCCGATGATCACGGTGAAGCAGCCCAGCACGATGCTGCCGCCGTGTGCCGTGGTGTCGCCGACGCGGGCGGCGGGCTTGCCGCCGATCAGCACTGTCGTCGAGCCCATGGCGATGCAGTCGGGCGGCCCGACGCACACCGCGTTGTCCCCGACCACGGCCGCAGGCAGCATGCCGATCAGCACCGTCGGCACGCCGGGGCCGATGACCGGGCCGCCCACATGCGGGATCGGCGGCAGGCCGGGGGTCTGCTGGGGGCAGGTGTGGAGGTCGGTGAGGCGGGCGGCGGGCGGCATGGCGGGCCTCTCAATTGATCATGACCAGACCGCCCTTGACGGTCGTCTGGCCGGCGGCCGACAGCTCGGCCGTGGCATTGCCCTTGGCCGTGAGGCCCACCTGGGCTTCTGCGTTGATGTTCAGGGCCGAGGCCTTGAGATTGGCCTGCGCGCTGAGCGTGATGCCGGCGGTGGCATCGCCCTGGATATTGGCCTTCGCGGTCATCTTGATGTCCTTGACGCTGTCCAGCGTGATGCCGCCCGCGTCCAGGGTGATGCTGTTGCCGTTCTGGTCCTTGAGCACGCACTGCTTGCCGTCGTCGTCGAGGATCAGCGTGTTCTTCGAGGCGGTCTCGATGGTGATGGACTTCTTGTCCTCGTCGAAGATCACGCGGTGCTTGTAGCGCGTGACGATGGCCTTGGTGTTGTTCTCGGCCGCGAGCTCGTAGGGCGGCGGGCGGCTGCTGGAGTAGAGGCTGCCCAGCACCACCGGGTGCGAGGGGTCGTCGTTGAAGAAGCCCACGATCACCTCGTCGTCCACCTCGGGCAGGAAGAAGCTGCCGAAGCCGTTGGAGGCGTGGAACTGGGCGAGCCGGGCCCAGATGGTGGGGGTCTCGGCCATCAGGGCGGGCAGGGAGATCTGGATGCGCTGCTGGCCGTCCGGGTCGGCGTCCAGCTTGACCACCTTGCCGATGTGCAGGCCGCGCACACCCGGCAGCAGGCCGGCGTTGGGCGGCGCCTGGACGTCGGCGCGCTGCATCTGCCAGTCGGCGGGCATGCCGAAGTCGGCGTGGCAGATCCAGTTGCCGTCGTGGATCTCGTGCTGCACGGCGCTCAGGTAGCAGTTGCCGCTGAAGCGGGCGCCGACGCCCTTGAGCTCGAGCACGGTGCCAGGTCTTGCCAGCGCCGAACCCTGGAAGCTGAGGCTGCCGCGGTGGCGGGCCAGGACCGCCTTGAGCTGGGCGGACTTGGCCCAGGCGTCGAGCAGCTCCTTGGCCTGGGGCGCGCAGCTCTGCAGGGCGCAGGTGGCGGGGGAGGCGACGGCCGCCAGCGTGCTGCCGTCCAGATTGCCCTGGCCGGTGCCCGCGGCGGGTTCCTGGCTCGTGCCCTGGAGCAGCGCCTGGCTGCTGATGTCCCAGCTGGAGGCCTGCACGGCGGTCCACTGCGGGCGGGCGTCGATGTCGCTGCTGAACTCGATGAGGTCGGTGCCCCAGGTCACCTGCAGCGCCGCGGCGGCGTCGAAGGCGGGCGGCTTCACCACGAGCTTGCCGTCCTCGCACTGCACCACCAGGCCGAGGAGCTCGGCGCGGGCGAGCATGAAGTCCCAGTCGCTGCAGTAGTGCTGGGCCAGGGTCTTGTGCTGGATCGCGGTGGCCTCGACGTCCGCCGTCAGGCCATGGCCCGAGATGAGCGTCTCGATGATGGCGCTGTCCGTCTGGTCCACGTGGTGGGCGCTGCGGCGGCCCAGCGTCATCTTGCAGGCCGTGTGGCGGCACTCGATCTCGAGCCGGCTGTCGTTGTCGCCGTGGATGCGGAAGCCGTGCCGCACGACGATGCCGCTGAAGAGCGCCTGCTCGTCGTCCCCGTAGCCCACGCTGATGCTGATCTGGGCGCCGGGCTTGAAGAGCTCGCCGTCGCTCAGCGGCACCTTGCCCTCGGGCATGTCGCCGTCCTGCAGGACGAGCCGGGCCCAGGACACCGTGTTGAGCGCGTGGCGCACGCTCAGGGAGATCAGCGGCAGCCCGTCCTGGGCCGCGCCGTCGCAGGTGACGGTGACCCGGACCGGGCCTTCGGTGTCGATGGCAGGGGACTGCGGCATGGCGTCAGCTCAGCGGCGGGAAATGCAGGCGCAGGCCGGGCGGCAGGCGGCGGAACTCCCGCAGGCCGTTGAAGGCGGCCACCTCGGGGTAGTAGCGGGCATCGCCATAGATGCGCAGGCACAGCAGGGGCAGGGTGTCGCCCTCGACGACCTCGACGGCATGGCTGAGGTCGGGCGAGGAGCGGTTGGCCTCGAGATTGGCCTGCGTGTTGCTCGCGAAGCCGACGAAGCTCAGCTCGCAGCGCGCCCGCAGCGGGGCGCCGCTCGGCTTGAAGAGCGTGTACTGCGTCGTGAAGGACTGCAGCCGCCCGTTGAAGATCAGCGTGCCCCAGCCCACCTGCACGTGGTGCGGCTCGTGGGCGCTGCTGTCGTAGTTGTAGACGATGCGGCTGAGCTGCTCGAGCTGCGTCACGACCTCCACCGGCGGGCCGTCGCCGCCCACCGCGCCGGTGCCATCGAGCACCAGGCTGAAGGTGATCGTGCCCGGGTCGATGGCGCTGAAGCGCATCGGGTTGCTGTTCTGGCCCTGCGTGCGCTGGCGGTTGTAGCGGATCCGCCGCGTCTGGCTGAACTCCGACGGGTTGATCTGCACCTTGAAGCGCTTGCTCTTGTCGGGCTGCGGCGGGTTGCTGTTGGGCACCAGCTGCGTGATGGTGAGGGGCAGCTTGCTCATGATCAACGCTCGCGCTGCTGGCGCAGGGCGTCCTGGAACCACTGGCGGCAGGCCGCGAGGATCTCCTGCTTGAGCTGCTCGGGGTCGAGCGCCGGCGTGGCGCCGTCCTCCGGGGCCGCGCCGGACGCGTGCGGCCGATCGTCGCCGCTGTCCTCGTCGGCGCCATCGGCCACCGTCGCCTTGAGCACCAGCTGTCGCACTTCCAGGCTCATGACGGGCTCACCAGCGTCTGGTAGGCCAGCTCGACTTCCTCGATGGCCACCTCGTTGCGTTGGGACTCGAAGCCGTTGACGCTCCAGCGGACGGGGTAGGCGTTGTTGCAGGCCCAGACCATCAGCGGGCGGCGGTCGGCGTCGATCAGCTGCACCTGCACGTCGATGAGCTGCAGCGGGTCGCCCAGGCCGCCCTGGAGATTGCGCCGGCACCAGCCGACGAAGCTGCCGTCGCGCTGCACCAGGCCGCGCTTGAGCTGCAGCCGGCGCGGCTTGGGCTGCGTGGGCAGTTGGTGGACGAAGCGGTTCTCCCCGCCCTCGGGCACATCCTCGGTATTGAGGCTGTGCTCGAGGCCGGACACCTCCTGGAACGAGGCCGTGACCGGATTGGGCTGGCCCGGCATGCGCAGGAGCGAGACGCGGAAGGCGAAGGCCACCGGCATCTCGGCCGGGGGCGTGGGCGCCGCGAAGGCGGCGACCGAACGCATCCAGGCGGGGAGCTTCTCAGCCATCGCGACCTCAGGCGTTGGCGATCGTGAGGCCCTCGTGGACGATCTCGATCGTCTCGACGGCCACCTCGTTGCCCTCGGACTTGAGGTCCGTGCCGGTGATCTTGCTCGGCCAGGCATTGGTCAGCGTCCACACCATCGTGGGCTTGCCTTCCTCGTCCAGCAGGCTGATCGTGACCGGCACGCGCTTGATGGTGTTCATCTTGATCTGGTTGAACCACTCCCAGAACTTGTTGTCCGACTTGAACACGCCCTTCTTCATGGTCACGTTGCCGTACTTCTTGAGACCCGGCATCTTGATCGCCGAGAAGACGGGGCTGTCGCCATGCCGGTACTCGATGGGCTGGGCCTCCACGTCCAGCCCCGAGACTTCCTCGAAGGACAGCACGGCGGAATCCCACTTCACCTGGAAATAGAACTTGGGCAAGGGCCACACATTGGTGGATTGCTTGGAACCGTCATCAGCCATTTCTTTGCTCCATTGCTTGTTGCCTTGGGGGCAGGGGGGCTAGCGCGCCGCCCTGCGGCCAGTCGAATGCCGTCCCGGTCAGGACTTGGGCATCTGCTGCTGGAAGGTGATCTCGATGAACTCGGCCGGGCGCACCATGGCCACCAGGACGGTGACGCGCAGGATGCCTTCGAGCACGTCGTCGGGCGTCATGGTCTCGCCCAGGCCCACGTGGACGCTGAACGCGTCCTCGGGCACGGCCCCCATCAGGCCGCCGCGCTTCCACACGCTCGTGAGGAAGTTGCTGATCATGCTCTTGATGGTCACCCAGGTATTGGCCACATTGGGCTCGAACACCAGGGCCTTGGCGGCCAGGCGGCAGGACTCCTCCAGCATGATCATCGTGCGGCGCACGTTGACGTAGCGCCAGTCGAGGCTGTTGCCGTCCAGGGTGCGGGCACCCCACACGAGCACGCCCTCGCCGATGAAGCTGCGGATGGCGTTGATGGACTTGCCCTGCGGCGTGACGTTGAGGTCTTCCTGCTGCTCGGCCGAGATGCTCACGCAGGGCGAGGTCACCCCGGCGAGGCTCACATTGGCCGGGGCCTTCCACACGCCGCGGGTGTTGTCCACCATGGTGTAGATGCCGGCCATGGCGCTGCTGGGCGGCATGACGTTGAGATGACGGCGGGACTCGGCCAGCACGGTGTTGAAGACCGAGCTGTGGCGGCTCAGCGTCTTGTTCAGCAGCGCCTTGCGCGCCAGGATGCCGGCGGCCAGCTCGTCGGGCGTCAGCGGCTTGGCGTTGGGGCGCTTGGCGGCCTCGTCGGTGACCAGCTTGGCGAAGTCGCCGTTGATCTCGTCGATGGCGTCGTTCAGGGCGCGGGTCTGGGCGCTCACGCCATCCGGCAGCGGGCTGGCGATGCGCAGCTCGGCACGGATCAGGGACTTGAGCAGGTCGATGCTGTCCGCGGAGACGTTCTCGAAGCTCAGGTCCTTCTCGCCGACGACGGTGGTGTTCAGCCACGGGTAGTAGGCGGCCGCGAAGTCCAGGAAGTTGATGCCCAGGTTGTCGCGGAACTTGCCGACCGGGTTGTCGTCATTGAGGGCCTTGTGGCCGTTGTAGACGTCCAGGATGGCGACGCGGTTGCGCATGCGGTTGCCGCAGTGCTGCAGCATGGCCTGCTGCAGGTCCGTGCATTGCTCTTCCTTGAGCTTCACGGCCTCGGGCACCAGCAGCATGGTGGGCTCCTGCTCCTTCAGCAGCTCGTCGATGCCCAGCTTGAAGCGGTCGGGATCGAGCTCCTGCTTGTAGGTGCCCACGGAGACGATGTAGCAGGGGCCGCCGCCGTTCTGGTAGAAGTGGCGCAGCGCCTGGTAGAGCGTGTAGCTGCCGCCGTCCGGGCCGTCCAGCTGCGTCATCCGGTAGCCCTTCTTGCTGGACGGATCGTCCACCACCGTCTGGGCCATGAAGTCCGGCTGATCGGCGGTCTCCTCCAGCTTGAAGACGGGCTTGGGCGGACCGCCGAAGAACTGGTGGTACTCGGCCATGGAGCTGATGCGCCAGGGCGTCAGGGCCAGCGGCTTGTTGCGGTTGTCCGCGAACTCCGTGTGGCCGACAAAGGCCGGGACCGCGGTCGCGACCTCGACCACGGAGTTGGGGAAGGCGTTCTTCTCGACGATGTAAACGCCTGGCGTCTTCATAACGGCCATAGGGCTCTCCTAGGGGTGAACAAAGATCTCGCTCACTGGCCGCGTGCGACCATGGCGCTTCTCGAGGATCAGGCCGCGCGGAGCGGCCAGGGGCAGGCGGGCCTGCAGGATGCGTTCGCGGCGTCCTGCGAGGTCCTTCAAAACCAGGTGCTGCGGGCCCAGCGCGCCCATCGGCCAGCGCCGGCGGGAGCGGAAGACCCAGGCCGTGCGGCCGTCGGGCAGGCGCTCGTCCTCGTCGCGGCGGAAGGCGTCGGGCTGGCCGGCGATCTCCAGCTGCGGGGCCTCGGCGTCCCAGTCGCCCATCAGCAGGTACTTCCAGGTGCACAGGCGGGGGCGGAGCTCGACGACGAGCTCGCCCGGCGCCCGGCCCGGCAGGTCCTGCAGCGTGGCGACGCCGGCGTCGATCAGCGGCGCCTCCAGCAGGCGCGGGGCGCGGCGGTCGGTGTAGAGCAGGTAGTCCGGGTCCGTCGATTCCAGCTGCCACTGCAGCCGCCGCGGCAGGCCGCCGGCCTGCAGGCGCTCGGACCACAGCGTGTCGAGCCGGTCGGCGGGCGCATGCAGCCACAGCTCGGTGCCGTCGCAGCGTTCCACGAGCTGGTGGCGGGCCACGAAGGCGGCGGTCTCCGGCGTCGCGCGCAGGCGCAGGCGCTGCGGCCGGCCGCCGGCGAAGTAGCCATGGCGCAGGCGCAGCACCAGCAGGGCCTGCCAGCTCATCAGGCGCGCGTTCATGAGAGCCCTCGCAGGGACCGGGGATCGACCTGCGAGATCGGCGTCTCGCGGCCCAGGACGTGCTGCCCGCTGAGGCTGACCATGCGGATGCGGTAGAGCACCGAGGGCAGGTAGCGGCCGCTGTGGATGCCCCACAGGCTGTGCATCTCGGCGCTGCTGAGGTTCTCGATGTTCAGCACGAGCTTGTCCAGCCTCGGATCCAGCCCCGGGGTGTTCTGGTGGTCGAGCACGGGGCGCTCGTGGAAGAAGTGGATGGCGCCGGAGAGGAACTTCAGCGCCTCCGGGTAGTTGCTGCCGCTGAAGTTGGCGGCGCACATCATCAGCAGGTTCAGGAAGACCGGCTCGGCGCCACGCAGCTGCCCCTGCGCATTCAGGCCCATGCCGATCGCGCGATGGGCGTAGGCGTCCTGCTCGACACCCACGAGGAAGAGCACCAGCTTGTTGGCGATGAGCGGCACGAGCGTGCCGTTCTGCTCGAGCAGGTTCGACAGCACGGCCAGGTCCTCGCTCACCTGGAAGCGATGGCGCAGGTGCACGTTCAGCTGGCTGGCGATCTGGGTGAGGGCGGCGTCGATCATGGCGGGGCGCGAGGGCAGGATGCAAATCTAGGTCCCGCCCCGCGCGGCCGCCATCGGCAGGGCACGGAATTCATCTAGGTCAAATGCTGAGGGCCCTCGGTCCGATGCGGAGAACGGCCCCGTGACGCGGCGCGATCCATGAAGCACATCGCCCCCGGCGGCGGCGTGGCCGGCGGGGGCGATGCAAGGTTCGCGGAAAAGTTGGGGGTCAGGTCTTGCCTGACCGGCGGCGGCTCAGTGCCGGCTGCGGTGGACATCCAGGCTGCTGATGCCCTCGCGCAGCGCGAAGCGCGTCAGCTCGGCAATGCCGTGGATCTGCAGCTTGGCGAAGACGTTCTCGCGGTGCGTCGCGACCGTCTTGGCGCTCAGGTGGAGCTGGTCGGCGATCTCCTGGGCGCTGTAGCCCTCCGAGAGCAGCTGCACCATCTGCCGTTCGCGCGGCGTCAGGCGGTGGCTGTCCCGCGGGGGCGTGAGCTGGGGCTGCAGCAGGGCACCCATCAGCTCGCCGCTGACGAAGACCTGGCCCATCATGACGTTGCGCACGCCGCGCGCCAGCTCCTCGTAGGAGTTGTGCTTGAGCAGGTAGCCGCGCGCGCCGGCGTCGAGCACCTGGCGCACCTGGGCGGCGTCGGCCTGGACGGACAGCGCGATGCAGCGCGGCCCCCAGTCCTCCTTGCGCATGTGCTGGATGGCCTCGATGCCGTTGAGGCCGGGCATGCACAGGTCCACCAGCGCGACGTCGGGCGCGAGCTCGCGGCAGTGGCGCATGAGCTCCATGCCGTCGCGCGCCTCGGCGAGCACGCAGATGTCGGCCTCGCGTTCGAGCAGGGCGACCAGGCCCTCGCGGACCAGCTTGTGGTCGTCGGCGATCACCAGGCGGATGGACTTCATGCGGCACTCCTGGGAGCAGGCCAGAGGATGGCGGCGTGGACGCGGTCGCTCTGCCGTTGCCAGAGCAGCTGGGCGTCGATGGTGGACAGCTGCTCGCGCACGAGGCTCAGGCCGCGGCCGCCAGCAAGGCGTCGTTCGGGGGTGTCGCCGGGGAGGGTGCCCGGCGGCGCGGTGTTGGTCACGCTGATGCGCAGCTGGCGGTGGCCGCCCACCAGACGCAGCCGCGCCGAGGACGGACGGCCATGCTGGCAGGCGTTGATCAGCAGGCCGCGGCTGGCGGCGAGCAGGGTCTGCACCGTGCCGGGCGGCAGCTGCTCCGTGTGCCCCAGGGCGCTGAAGCCCAGCTGCTGCTGGTGCTGGTCGGCCAGGTCCTGCACGCTGCGGTGCAGTCCCGCGGCGAGATCGGCAAAGCCGGCCACGGGCGTGGGCATGGCCGGGCTGCGAACCTGCTCGATCAGCCGGCGGCAGGACTGCAGTGCGTCCAGCACGCGCAGCTCGGCCTTGCGCAGGGGGTCGGTGTCGGGCTGCTCGCGGCGGGCCTGGGCCAGATGGACCAGCCCGAGGGACAGGAGCTGGCAGAGCTCGTCGTGCAGGATGCGGGCCAGTTGCAGCGGCTGGGCGGCGGGGGGCGCCAGGGCGAAGGGACCCGGCGGATTCGTTGTTCTGGCGTCGGGACCCCGGCGAGGGCTGTTCATGGGCGGAACCTCATTGCCTGGACGTTTCGAGAGGAGGGCCTGCGGCGCTTTTCGCGCGGCATCACCCTGCAGACGAGGACCGGTGACCGGGCAACACGGGGACCAGGCATGTCGTTTGCCGCAGCAGATTAGGTGGTCGTTTCAAAGAGGGTCAAGCTGTAAGAGCTCGCAAGGTAGGGGGTTCCCGGCATCACTTCAGTGGCTGGCCCGCGCAGCCACCAGACCGCGCCTGCGACTGCGCCGCGCGCGATGCCGAAGGGCCGCTAACATGCGCTGATGAGCCTGCGCACCCCTGCCTTTGTTCGCCGCCATCGCCGGTCGGTCCGCGTCTTCGGCGCGCGTCCCGGGCGCTGGCTGATCGCAGCCGGCCTGATGGCCACGGCCCTGGCGGGCTCGGCCGCCGAGCGTCCCGTCGCGGACGCCGCATCGGCGCCGCCCGAGGCCGCCTCGGTGCCGGCCGGCGCGCAGCAGGCGCTGCTGCAGGGCCTGTTCGGCGTGCGCTGGCGGGTGCAGGAGCTGCTCGGGGCGCCGCTCGGGCCGGCCGCCGGCGGGCAGCGGGCGCCGCATCTGATCCTGGATCCGTCGCATCTGCGCCTCAGCGGCAGCGGGGGCTGCAACCGCCTGATGGGCAGCTTCTCGATCGACGGCGCACGGCTGACCTTCAAGCGCGTGGTCACGACGATGATGGCCTGCCCGCAAGGGATGTCGCAGGAGCGCCGGCTGATTGAGACGCTCGGCGAGGTCCAGCGCTGGCACCTCGAGGACCGCACCCTCATGCTGATGAACTGGCAGCAGCAGGTGCTCGTCAAGCTGGTCCAGGAGTGAACCCGGCGTGAAGCATTCATGAAGGCGAGGCCTGTTGGCGTCTTGCAAGGCATGTAAGCGCTTGTCAGCCGCTGTCCTCCCGCCGGTGTCCTGCAGCGTTGGATGCCTACACTGGAGGCACCTATGCAGATCGCCCGTTTTTGCGCCCTCGCGCTTCTTCCTGTCACGCTGATGCTGGCGCCGTCGGCGCGCGCCGCTGACGTCGGCATCTCCCTGAGCGTCGTCCAGCCCGGTGTCTACGGCCGCATCGACATCGGCCCGCAATACCGCCCGGACGTGGTCTACGCCGAGCCCGTGTGGATCGAGCGCCCGCGCCGCGTGTACCGGGCACCGGCGCCCATCTACCTCTACGCGCCGCCGCACCATGTGCGGGACTGGGGTCGCTACTGCGGCAGCTACCGCGCCTGTGGCCAGCCGGTGCTGTTCATCGAGGACCGCTGGGTGCGGGACTGGCACGACCGTCGCGGCTGGGAACGCCACCACGACCATGGCCATGGCCACGGGCATGGCCGGGACCGCGACTGGGACCGTGACGACCGCGGCCGCGGCTGGGACCGCGATGGCGACCGCTACGCCCCGCGCCGCGACCGGCGCGATTGAGGCTCCGCCGCGACCGGCGCGATTGAAGCCCCGCCGCGACCGGCGCGACTGAAGCCCCGCCGCTGTCGGACGGCCGCGCGCCTCCTTGGCGCCAGCCTGCGCCCGCCCGATCACCCGGCGGGCGCCGCCCTTTCCGGCTGCTGAGACAATGCGGCCATGAGTGATCTCCCGACGCCCCTGGCCGCTGCCACGCCGGCCGCCCCCTCGCACGAAGGTTTCGAGCGCGTGCGCGACGCGCTCCAGCGCCTCTCCCATGCCCATCCGCCCCGCTGGCTGGAGGTCGCCGCCCGCACCGCCCAGGAAGCGGCGGACGCGCTCGGCGTGAGCCTCGGCCAGATCGCCAAGAGCGTGGTCTTCCGCCGCCGGTCCGATGACCGGGCTGTGCTGGTGATCGCCGCGGGCGACCGCCGGGTCGACGAGAAGAAGCTGCAGTCGCACACCGGCCCGCTGGGGCGCGCCGACGCCGATTTCGTCAAATCCCGCACCGGTTTCTCCATCGGCGGCGTGTCTCCGCTGGGCTTCGCGCCCGCGCCCGGTCAGCCGCTGCCGGCGCTGTACATCGACGCCTCGCTGCTGCGCTTCGATCGCATCTGGGCCGCCGCCGGGCACCCGAACGGCGTCTTCCCGATGACGCCGCAGGAGCTGCAGGCCCTCACCGGCGCCCCGGTGATCGAGGTGGTGCAGGAGGCCTCGGCATGAGCACGCTGCCCCTGACCCCGCCGCCGCCGCCCCGCGTGGCCTCGCCGTGCACCAACGTCTGCCGCATCCATTCGCCGACGGGCTGGTGCGAGGGCTGCGCCCGCACGGTGCCGGAGATCACCGTCTGGTCCAAGGCCGACGACGCCACGCGCCTGGAGATCCTGGCCCGCCTGCCCGAACGCCGCCAGGCGCTGGTGGAGCAGGGCATCTTCACGGCCGCCGAACCCAGCGTCTGAGCCGCCGGGCCCGGCAGCATCACCTCCCAGGAGTCCGGCATGCGTCACCTGCGCTTCTACTTCGATCCCATCTCGCCCTACGCGGCCCTGGCCTTCGCGCGCCTGCCCGAGGCGCTGGCGGGGCTGAGCGTGACGGTGGACTACGTGCCGGTGCTCTTCGCCGGCTTCCTCAAGGCGCATGGGCACAAGGGCCCCGCCGAGATCCCGGCCAAGCGCGACTGGACCTACCGCCAGGTGCTGTGGGAGGCGCATCGCCTGGGCCTGCCGCTGCAGCTGCCGCAGCACCATCCCTTCAATCCGCTACCGCTGCTGCGCCTGTGCTGGGCGACGGCGCCCGAGGGGATGACGCCCTCGCGCTGGGCGGTGGAGCAGGTGTTCCGCCACGTCTGGGAAGGCGGCGGGGATCCGCTGGAGCCGCTGCGCCTGCAGGCCCTGCAGACGCAGCTGTCACCCGTGCTCGACCCGGCGGCGGACGCCGTCAAGCAGCGCCTGCGCCAGGCCACGGATGATGCCGTGGCGGCCGGGCTCTTCGGCGTGCCGACGGTGCGGGTGGACGGGCGGCTCTTCTGGGGGCTGGACGGCCTCGAGCTGCTGGCGGCCTATCTGCGCGGCGACCCGTGGTTCCAGGGGCCGGACTGGGACGACGCCGCCCGCCTGCCCATCGGCCAGGCGCGGCCCGGCAGCTGAGCGCCGCGCCGCACTGGCGGCAGGGGTAGGGCAGGGGGCAGGCAAGACCTGACCCCCGTTCGCCAAGGCCCGCACACGTCGACTGCGGGCTTTCCCGAGCGACGGCCCTCAATTTCTCCATGTGAAATTTCTCCTCCGGGTTCCAACGGGTTTCGTCAGCGAACGTTCAGGCTCGCGTCAGATCGAGGTCAGAGGACGGGATCACAGTCGCCCCAAGGCTCACCGGGGTGGTGAACCTCAGACGAAAGATCCAGGAGACAAAACATGGCGACTGCCTCCGCAGTGTCGACCAGCACGCCGATGACGGCTGAAGAGAAGAAGGTCATCTTCGCCTCTTCGCTCGGCACGGTGTTCGAGTGGTACGACTTCTACCTCTACGGTTCGCTGGCAGCCATCATTGCCAAGCAGTTCTTCTCGGGCCTGGACCCGTCCGCGGCCTTCATCGCCTCGCTGCTGGCCTTCGCCGCCGGCTTCATCGTGCGTCCCTTCGGCGCGCTGGTGTTCGGGCGCCTCGGTGACATGATCGGCCGCAAGTACACCTTCCTGGTCACCATCCTGATCATGGGCCTGTCGACCTTCATCGTCGGCGTGCTGCCCAGCTATGCGCACATCGGCGCGGCCGCACCGGTCATCCTGATCGGCCTGCGCATGCTGCAGGGCCTGGCGCTCGGCGGTGAGTACGGTGGCGCCGCCACCTACGTGGCCGAGCACGCCCCGCAGGGCCGCCGCGGTGCCTACACCTCCTGGATCCAGACCACCGCGACGCTGGGCCTGTTCCTGTCGCTGATGGTGATCCTGGGCACCCGGACCGCCATTGGCGAGACCGCCTTCGCCGAGTGGGGCTGGCGCGTGCCGTTCATCGTGTCGATCCTGCTGCTGGCCATCAGCGTGTGGATCCGCCTGTCGATGAACGAATCGCCGGCCTTCCAGAAGATGAAGGCCGAGGGCAAGACGTCCAAGGCGCCGCTGTCCGAGTCCTTCGGCCAGTGGAAGAACCTGAAGATCGTGCTGCTGGCGCTGTTCGGCCTCGTGGCCGGCCAGGGCGTGGTGTGGTACTCGGGCCAGTTCTACGCGCTCTTCTTCCTGACCAGCGTGCTGAAGGTGGACTCCGCCACGGCCAACATCCTGGTGGCCGTGTCGCTGATCATCGGCACCCCGTTCTTCGTGGTCTTCGGCTCGCTGTCCGACAAGATCGGCCGCAAGCCCATCATCATGGCGGGCCTGCTGCTGGCCATCGTGACCTACTTCCCGCTGTTCAAGGCCCTGACGGACGCAGCCAACCCGGATCTGGCCAAGGCCCAGGCCTCGGCCCAGATCACGCTGACCGTCGACCCGGCCACCTGCTCCTTCCAGGGCAGCCCGGTGGCACGTGAAGTGGACTTCACCAGCTCCTGCGACATCGCCAAGCGCGCCCTGGCCCAGTCGGCCGCCAGCTACGAGACCATTGCCGGTCCCGCTGGCACGGTCGCCCAGGTCAAGGTCGGTGAGACGGTCGTGAACTCGCTGAACGCCACCAAGGCCACCGAGCACAAGTTCGACGAGGCCAGCACCAAGGGCATCGCCGCCTTCAAGAAGGAACTGGCAGACGCCCTGAAGGCCGCCGGCTATCCCGCCAAGGCCGACCCGGCCAAGGTGAACAAGCCGATGGTCGTCGCCATCCTGACCGTGCTGGTGATCTACGTCACCATGGTCTACGGCCCGATCGCCGCCATGCTGGTGGAAATGTTCCCGACCCGCATCCGCTACACCTCGATGAGCCTGCCGTACCACATCGGCAACGGCTGGTTCGGTGGCCTGCTGCCCTCCATCACCTTCGCGATGGTGGCGCAGAACGGCAACATCTATCACGGCCTCTGGTACCCGATCGGCGTGGCCGCCATGAGCTTCGTCATCGGCATGCTGTTCGTGCGCGAGACCAAGGACGTGGACATCTACGCCCGCGACTGACGCGCGTGACGCGAGGGGCCTCCCCTCGACCCGCAAAGGCGGCCTTCGGGCCGCCTTTTTTCATGCGCGCGTGCCGTGGCGGCGACGGGCAAGGAGGGAGGGTTGGCGATTGATATTGGTCAAGACTTCACGGATCGGCCGCTCTTCTGGGCGCCGGGGCCGGGTGAAGGGCCCGTGACTGGGGGGAGTTGCGGGCTGGCGCGCCCGGGCGCAGTATGCTTGCGCCCATGAGTGAAGAGAAGCAAGTCCCACGCGCCGAACAACGCCGCCTGCAGATGGCCGACATCGCGCGCCTCGCCGGTGTGTCCGTGTCCACCGTGTCCCGTGCACTGAACGGCAGCACGCTGGTGAATGCCGAGACGCGGCAGCGCGTGGCCGACCTGGCCCGCTCCTTGAACTACTCGATCAACCTCAGTGCCCAGAACCTGCGGCTGCAGAAGAACCGCACCATCGCCGTCGTCGTGCCCTATGACGCCGACTCCCGGCAGCACATCTCCGACCCCTTCTTCCTGTCCATCGTGGGCTCGATCGCCGACGCGCTGACGGACCGCGGCTACGACATGCTGCTGCAGCGCGTGGACGCCGAGCACCTGGACCAGGCCTCGCATGCCGTCGATTCCGGCAAGGCCGCGGGCCTGCTGATCATCGGCCAGTGGCGCCACCACGACCAGCTCAACGAGCTCGCCGCCCGCAAGCTGCCGGTGGTGGTGTGGGGCGCGCAGCTGCCGCAGCAGCTCTACTGCAGCGTCGGCGGCGACAACGTGCTGGGCGGGCGCCTGGCCACGGAGCACATGCTGTCGCTGGGGCGCCGCCGCATCGCCTTCCTCGGGGATGCCGACCTGCCCGAGGTCATGCACCGCCGCGAGGGCTACTGGCAGGCCCTGCGGGCCGCCGGCCTGCCGCCTGATCCTGCGCTGGAGCTGCCCGCGCCCTTCGAGGTGAGCATGGCCCGTCAGCAGATGCAGGACTTCTTCGCGGCCCACCCGGAGGTGGATGCCGTGGTGGCCTGCAGCGACCTGCTGGCGCTGCAGTCCCTGCAGGTGCTGCGCGCGCAGGGGCGCCGCGTGCCCGACGAGGTGGCCGTCATCGGCTACGACGACATGGCCCTCGCGGCCTACAGCGATCCCCCGCTGTCCAGCGTGCACCAGCCGGTCTCCAAGGCCGGCGCAGAGCTGGTCGAGGCGCTGCTCAAGATGCTCGAGGGCGAGCGGCTGGCGCCCATCATGCTGCCGGTGCATCTGAGCCTGCGGGCGAGCGCGCCGGCGCGCGGAGCACCCCGGGGGCGCGGGCGGCGGCCCCCACCGTCACACCGTCACACCGTCACCGCTGTGCCCGCCGGGAGGCAGGGCCATCGGCGCGGCAAGGGCGGGTCCCGAGCGCCTGCCGGGCCCGCGAATCCGGCACAGACCCGTTGACTGGACGAGCTTCCTCCGCATCTCCGTTGACCGGATTTGGGGACGCGGATAACGTGAAAAGTACGCGTCCTGCGGTCGCGGATGGCTCGGCACCTGCCATCAAGGAGGGCAGCTGGACGCTGGGGGCGATATCAACGGCAGCCCGGCCACGGGCCACATGACCGCTGTCGCTGCCGTGACGGGCGCAGACGGCACGGTGGTCGTGGCCGGCGGCAGCGTGGCCCGGGACCGCGCCGTCATTCCGGGGCGCGAGGTGCTGGTCGATGTCGATTGCGCAGGCAATGGCTTGCTGGCCAACGACACGGGCGGCGCCGTCCGGGGCTATTGTCTGGATCTCTTCAATGGGGCGGGCCGGGGCGTCTGGCAGCACCTGTCCAGGGAGTGCATTCAAATGAATCGACTGCTTTCCATGATCACCACGGCACTTGCCGCCGGCACCAGCCTTGCTGCCCTGCCGCCGGCGGCCCCGCCCCCCTCGGGCATGCGGATCGCGGCCGTCCGGGACGGCAAGGTCTGCGTGAGCCTCGACGGTGGCGTCCTGCAGTGCTTCGGCCCAGCCTCGTCGAAGGCCCGGCTGCCAACCTGGTCGCGCGATGGTGGCCGGATCGCCTACATCGACGAGGCCGAGCCGGGCACCGCCCTGGCCTGGCTGGTGGTGATCAATCCGCAGGGCCAGCCGCTGGCGCGCCTGCCCATCCAGCCACTGGCCGCCGGCGAGGTGCGCAGCGGCATGCGCTTCGTCGAGACCCTGGAGTGGCTGGGCACCGACCGCCTGGTCGTCAGCGGCTCCCTCAATCCCTCGAGTACCGAGAGCCTGGTGTTCGACCTGAACCGCGCCGCCGTGGTCGCCGACTACGTGGACGACGGCCGCGGGGCCTCCTTCTCACCGGACGGCCGGCATGTGCTGCTCGTCGAGGGCGCCCCGCACTTCACGGGGGCGTCGGCGCGGGCACCGGTGTTGAGCCTGGACGGCCGGCCGGTGCTCGGAGGCCTCCATGCCGATCTGACTGAGCTGGGCCCGGTCCGCTGGTCCGCGGACGGCGCCCGTTTTGCCCTGACGGCACGGGACGCCGCCGGCCGCGACCGCCTGGTACTCGGGCATGCGCAGACGAGCGTCGTGCGCTGGATGGACCTTCCGCCCGCCAGGCCGGGCGCGAGTCCGGCACCCGTGCTGTTCTGGTCGGGCCATGCGCTGCATGTGCAACGCCTGGTGCCGGTCGAGAAGGGGCGGGCGGCCCTGGAGTCCTCAGGAAGCGCCTCGGGAAGCGCCTCGGGAAGCGCCCCGGGAAGCGCCCCGGGTGGGCGGACGCAGGGCGTCGACGATCAGGTCCTTCGCGCTGATCGCCTGGGCGACAGCTGGCAGCGTGTGGCCGAAGCGGCCGTCAATCCCGTCCAGACCGCCGCGACGCTGCGCTCGGCCATCTTGGCGCACGCGCTGCCCGCCGGTGTCAAGGACGCCGACGTGTGGTGCCGGGCGTGTGCGCTGGACCACGTCGCGCGGCGTCGCGGTGACAGCAACGATTGAGGCTTGCGCGTCCACGTCCGGCCATCCCTTCCGACTTTCTGTCTTGAGGACTACCGCATGAACCCCTTATCGCTTCTTCGCCTGCTGGCGCTCGGCGCAGCCTGTCTGGCGGCTCTGCCGGCCGCCGCCGTGCCCATCACCTGCAGCCTCTCCGGCCTGGGCAGCGGCCACCTGGGAAGCGAGGACTTCCGTGACGCTGCCTTTGTTTTCACCGGGATCGGCAACACCGACACCCTCGTGCCCATCGGGGGCGGTGTGTGGGTAAACCCCTGCTGTCGCTGCAGGTGACGGTCAGCGGGCATGGCGCGGCGCAGGGGCTCCATGCGATCGGCTTCTTTGTCAACAACAGCGCCTCGGGCCTGGGATTCCTGGATGAGTTCGTTGGAGATCGCATTGATGTGCTGGGCCCGGGCATCGCAGGCTTTGACGGCGTCAGTGCGCTCGGGCCCGTGGCGGTCGGCGTGGACGACCTGGCGCCGTTCGCGACGACGGCTGGCGAGTTCCTGCTGGACGAGGGGAGCTCGCTGACGTTCACGGCGCGGCTGGGCCCCGCCACGGTGCCGGCACCGGCTTCCTCTTGGCTGGCCCTCGGAGCCCTGCTGGCCCTGGCCTGGGTACGGCCGCGCGTGTGCCAGCCCGCGGCGCGCTCGCTCTGTGTGGGGCAGGGCTGACAGGTCTCGCGGGCCCATGACTCAAACCCCTTGGCGAAGACCCCTGCCGCATCGCCCTCCGTCCTGGACCGTCGGCGATGAGGCCCTCGGCGAAGGCGAGCCCTCCGCCGAGGGATTGGCGTGCCGTGCGGCCCGCCTGCACCGATGCCATTCGCCGACGCCATTCGCCGGAGTTGGACCTCAATGCAATGGATTGCATTGCAACGATAGAAAGTTGTGAATATTGTCACTACAAGCCCTCATGGCGCTGAGCTTGTCCTCGTTTTCCCGAAGATGCAATCGATTGCAAAATGAATCGCATCGGTTCACAATCGTGCCAGCGGTTCTCCTTTGGTGCTTGACGCCTCCATGTGGCGCAGGCGGGTGAACCGTCGCATGATCAGCGGCGCCACAGCCGCAGCCCCTCGGGCACTCAGGAGACAAGATGCAGCACCGTTCACTTTCGCGCGCCCGCGGCTGGCGCCATGCCTCGCAGGCGGGATTCCGCCTCCAGATCCTTTGCGCCGCCCTCGCGGCACTGGGCACCGGCGCCCAGGCCCAGGAGGCCGCCCCGGCCCCCGCGGCTGGCGACGGCCTCAAGCTGGACCAGGTCGTGCTGACCGGCACGTCCACCCAGGTCTCCAAGATGAAGCAGAGCCTGTCGGTGTCCAGCGTCGATGCGGAGCAGATGGGCAAGATCGGCGCGACGAATGCCGCCGAGCTCCTGCGCTCGGTGCCCGGCCTGCGCTCGGAGTCCTCCGGCGGCGAGGGCAATGCCAACATCACCGTGCGCGGCGTGCCGCTCTCGGCCGGCGGCTCGCGCTACGTGCAGATGCAGGAAGATGGCCTGCCGGTGCTGCTCTTCGGTGACATCTCCTTCGGCACCGCCGACCAATTCGTGCGGGCCGACTACAACGTCGAGCGCCTGGAAGTGGTGCGCGGCGGCTCGGCCTCCACGCTGGCCAGCAACTCGCCCGGCGGCCTGATCAACTTCATCAGCAAGACGGGCAAGGAGTCGGGCGGCAGCCTCGGGCTGAGCGCCGGCCTGGGCAACCGCCTGTGGCGCGTGGATGCCGACTACGGTGGCAGCCTCGGCCGCGGCACCAGCTTCCACGTGGGCGGCTACCAACGCGTGGGCGAGGGCGGCCGACCGACGGGCATGAACGTCGAGAGCGGCGGCCAGATCAAGGCCAGCATCACGCAGCAGTTCGACCAGGGCTTCCTCCGCCTGAGCCTCAAGGCGCTGGACGACAAGACCCCGTCCTTCATGCCCGTGCCGGTGAAGGTCAGCGGCGGCCAGATCCAGGAGATCCCCGGCATCGATCCGCGCAAGGCCTTCTTCATCACCCCGAGCCTCGCCCGCGACACGACCTTCAACAAGGACGGCGGCCTGACCTCCAGCAACACCCGCGACGGCCTGCACGTGAAGAGCCAGGCCCTCGGCCTCGAGGCCGGCCTGGACCTCGGCGCCGGCCTGCGCCTGGACGAGAAGTTCCGCAAGAGCAGCAACAGCGGCCGCTTCATGGCGCTGTTCCCCGCTGACAACGGCAACGGCGGCACCGCCGGCAGCTTCACGGGCACGCTGTTCAACACCTCGCTCGACGACATGGGCAACACGTTCAACGACGTGAAGCTCACGAAGACGATCCAGTCCGGCGCCGGCAAGTTCAACGTGGTCGGCGGCCTGTTCTACGGCTCGCAGACCGTGGCCCAGACCTGGTTCTGGAACCAGTACCGTCTGAGCATGGACGGCAACAACGCCCAGGTGCTGGACGCCAACGGCAAGCCGTCGACGGCCCCCATCGCCGAGGGCTGGACGACCTGGGGCGGCTGCTGCACGCGCACCTACAACGTCGAGTACACCCAGACCTCGCCCTATGCCGCGCTGACCTGGGAGCAGGGGCCGGTGAACCTGGACTTCAGCCTGCGCCGCGACGAGCAGAAGGCCAGCGGCTACACGCTGTCGGGTGACAACGCCAACAAGCGCTGGGACGCCGCGAGCCAGAAGACCATCCACTACCAGGTCGCCCACACCAGCTACTCGCTGGGCGGCAATTACGCGCTGGACAAGGACACCTCGCTGTTCGCCCGCGCAAGCAATGGCGTCTCCTTCAGCGCCGACCGCCTGCTGTACGGCAACCCGCTGGACGGCTCCGTGCCCGTCGCGCTCAACGAGATCGACCAGCAGGAGGCCGGCGTGAAGTGGCGCGGGGCCGGCCTGAGCCTCTTCGCCACGCTCTTCAACGCCCGCACGAGCGAGAGCAATTACGAGGTCACCACCCAGAAGTTCACCGCCAACAAGTACAAGGCCAACGGCCTGGAGCTGGAGGCGGCCTACACCCTCGGCGAGCTGCGCCTGAGCGGCGGTGCCACGTTCACGCATGCCACGATCTCGGCGTCCAACGACGCCAGCACCGTGGGCAAGACGCCGCGCCGCCAGGCCCGTCTGGTGTGGCAGCTGAGCCCGAGCTACGTGATGGGCCCGCTGGAGTTCGGCGCCTCGCTCGTGGGTTCCGGCAAGTCCTATGGCGATGACCAGAACACCATCACCATGCGCGGCTACACGGTCGTCAACGGCTTCCTGAGCTACCAGATCAACCCGAAGACCACCGTGTCCGTGCAGGCCAACAACCTGTTCAACGCGCTGGCCTACACGGAGATCGAGGGCGACGGCCACGCCGCCCGCGCGCTGAACGGCCGCAGCCTGCGCGCGACGCTGAAGTTCGACTTCTGACCGACGCCGCATGAACGCCGTCCTTTCTTCGGGCGTGATGCTGGTCGGCGAGGCGCTCGTCGACGAGTTCGCCGAGCAGCCGGTCGCCGGCGGCGCGCCGCTCAATGTGGCGCGCTCGCTGGCGGCGCTGGGCGTGCCGGCGATGCTGGTCTCGCGCCTGGGCCTCAGTCAGCACGTCCGCCAGCACCAGGGGCCGGGCACCGGGGCCAGCGCGGCGGACGCCGGCGCGCGCCTCGTGCTGGCCAGCCTGCGGCGCTTCGGGCTGGACGAGCAGGGGCTGCAGTTCGACACGGCGCACGCCACGGGGCGCGTGTCCGTGGTGGAGGAGGGCGGCACGCACGCCTTCCGCATCCACCCGGACGCCGCCTGGGACCACCTGGACGGCACCGCCGCCCGGGCCCTGCTGCAGGGGCGGCCGCCGGCGGTGCTCTACTTCGGCAGCCTGGCGCAGCGAGCGCCCGCCTCCCGCGCGGCCATCCAGGCGCTGCTGCAGGACGCCCAGCGGCTGGGTTGCCTGCGCTATCTCGACCTCAATCTGCGCGAGGGCTGCACGGAGCCGTCGCTCGTCGCCGACTGTCTCGCACAGGCCGACTGGCTCAAGCTGAACGATCCGGAGCTGCTGCAGGTGCACCAGTGGTTCGGCAGCGGGCCGCTGGATCCGCTGCAGCCCGCGCGGCAGCTGCAGCGGGCCGTCCAGGCGCTGATGCGCCGCTTTGGCGTGCAGCGCCTGATCCTCACCCGCGGCGCGGCCGGCTATGCCTGCTTCGATGCCCGCGGCGAGGTGCTGGCGGAAGGGTCGGGGCGGCAAGACCTGACCCTCGTGGACACCGTCGGCGCAGGCGATGCCTTCAGCGCCATGACCCTGGCCGCCCATCTGCGCGGCCTGGACATCGCCCCGGCGCTGCACCTGGCCAATGGCTACGCCGCCGCCATCTGCGGCCAGCGCGGCCCCATCCCGGACAAGGATCCCTTCTTCCAGCCCTGGCAGCAGGCGCTGGCGCAGACAGGAGTCGCCCCTGCATGAATGCACGCCACGTTCCCGAGACCACGGCCAGCGGCAAGCCCCGCCTGAGCCTGTGGCAGATCCTGAACATGAACATCGGCTTCTTCGGGATCCAGTTCAGCTTCGGGCTCCAGCAGAGCAACATGAGCCCGATCTACAAATACCTCGGCGCGGACGAGGCCAGCCTGCCGCTGCTGTGGCTGGCCGGGCCGCTGACGGGTCTGCTGGTGCAGCCCGTCATCGGCGCGCTGAGCGACCGCACCGTCAGCCGCTGGGGTCGGCGCACGCCGTACTTCCTGATCGGCGCGCTGCTGTGCAGCCTCGGTCTGCTGCTGATGCCCATGAGCCCGACGCTGTGGTTCGCCGCGGGCCTGCTGTGGATCCTCGACGCCGCGAACAACGTGACGATGGAGCCCTACCGCGCCTACGTCAGTGATCGCCTGGACGAGAGCCAGCACGCGCAGGGCTTCCTCAGCCAGAGCGCCTTCACGGGCCTGGCCCAGACGCTGGCCTATCTGTCGCCCTCGATCATGGTGTGGTGCGGCATGAACCCGGATGTCCTCAACGCCAGTGGCATCCCGCAGGTCACCGTGGTGGCCTTCGTGCTCGGCGCGGCCCTGTCCTTCACCACCGTCTGGTGGTCCGTGCGGCGCGTGCCCGAGCTGCCGATGAGCCCGGCCGAGCAGGCCGCGCTGCGCGCCCGCCCGCGGGGCATGGCCGCGACGCTTTCGGAGATTTGGCTGGCCGTGAAGGAAATGCCGGAGTCCATGCGCCAGCTCTGGTGGATGAAGCTGCTGCAGTGGTACGCCATGATGTGCTACTGGATCTACATCGTGCCGTCCCTTGCGCTGACGCTCTACGGCACCAGCGACGCCAGCGCCCAGGGCTTCCGCGACGCCGGCCTGGTGAACGGGCAGATCGGCGGCTTCTACAACTTCGTCGCCTTCCTCTCGGCCTTCGCCATGCTGCCCTTCACGCGCCGCTTCGGTGCGCAGAAGGTGCATGCGCTGTGCCTGACGCTGGCGGGCATCGGGCTGATCGCGCTGCCGGCGCTGCACAGCAAGGCGCTGCTGTTCATCCCGATGCTGGGCCTGGGCCTGGCCTGGGCCAGCATCATGGGCAATCCCTATGTGCTGCTCGCGGGGAGCATCCCGCCGGAGCGGGCCGGGGTCTACATGGGCATCTTCAACATGTTCATCGTGATCCCCATGCTGATCCAGATGCTGACGCTGCCCCTGATCTACGGCCCGCTGCTGCAGGGGCGGCCTGACAACGTCATCCGGCTGGCCGGGGTGCTGCTGCTGGGCGCGGCACTGGCGGTCCTTCGCGTGCGGTCGACCCGCGGGGGCGCGGCGCCTCCAGGCAAGACCTGACCCGGCAAGACCTGACCCTTTCACCCGATCTTGAGCCATGCGGCGTCGCCCGCAGGGAATGCAGTACCCATGAAGAACCAAGTCCAACTCATCACCTACGTCGACCGGCTGGGCGGCGGCGGCCTGCCGCTGCTGCGCCGGATGCTCTCCACCCAGGGGGATGGCCCGCTGGCCGGGCTGTTCGGCGGTGTGCACCTGCTGCCCTTCTTCCATCCCATCGACGGGGCGGATGCCGGCTTCGATCCCATCGACCACACCCGCGTCGACCCGCGCCTCGGCGACTGGGAGGACGTGCGTGCCCTGGCGGCGGACGTGGACGTGATGGCGGATGTCATCGTCAACCACATCTCCGCCGACTCGCCGCAGTTCCAGGACTACGCCGCGAAGGGCGCCGCCTCGCCCTATGCGGGCCTCTTCCTGACGCTGGACACGGTGTTCCCGGACGGCGTGACCGAGCAGCAGCTGCTCCAGGTCTACCGCCCCCGCCCGGGCCTGCCGCTGACGACGGCCACGCTGCACAACGGCGAGAAGAGGATCCTGTGGACCACCTTCACGTCCAAGCAGCTGGACATCGATGTGCAGCATCCGCAGGGCGAGGCCTATCTCGACGGCATCCTGCAGCGCCTGGCGAGCAGCGGCGTGCGCATGATCCGGCTGGACGCCGCCGGCTACGCCATCAAGAAGGCGGGGGCGTCCTGCTTCATGATGCCCGAGACCTTCGAGTTCATCGCGCAGTTCAGTGCCCGCGCCCGGGCGCTGGGGCTGGAGGTGCTGGTCGAGATCCATGCCTACTACCAGCGGCAGATCGAAATTGCGCGGCAGGTGGACTGGGTCTATGACTTCGCGCTGCCGCCGCTGGTGCTGCACGCCTTCGAGTTCGGCACCGCGGCGCCGCTGCTGCGCTGGATCGGCATGCGGCCCACGAATGCGCTGACGGTGCTGGACACGCACGACGGCATCGGCATCATCGACATCGGCGCCGACAGCGCGGACCGGGCCGGTTCGCCCGGCCTCGTGCCGCCCGAGGAGCTGGACGCGCTCGTGGACCGCATCCACGAGGCCAGCGGCGGGCAGAGCCGCCTGGCGACCGGGGCGGCGGCCTCCAACCTCGATCTCTACCAGGTCAACTGCAGCTTCTTCGACGCCATGGGCCGCGACGAGCGCCGCTATCTGCTGGCCCGCGCGCTGCAGTTCTTCCTGCCCGGCGTGCCCCAGGTCTATTACGTGGGCCTGCTCGCCGGCCTCAACGACATGGCGCTGCTGGCGCGCAGCGGCACCGGCCGCGACATCAACCGCCACCACTACACGCCTGCCGAGATCGAGGCCGCGTGCCAGCGTCCCGTCGTGCAGCAGCTGCTGCAGCTGATCCGCCTGCGCAACACCCATCCGGCCTTCGGCGGGCGCTTCGAGGCGCAGGCCCAGGGCGCCACCGGCCTGCGCCTGTACTGGGCGGCGCCCGGTGCAAGCGCCGAGCTGGCGCTGGACTTCGCCACGCAGGCCCACCTGCTTCGCTTCAGCCAGGACGGCGAGGCCGACGTGACCCTGCAGCTGGGCTGAGCGGGCAGGGCGGGCAGGGCGCTGAGGGGGGGGGCCAGACGGCCCGCGTGCGCCTCAGCCAGCTGTCAGGGAAGGTCGCCAGAATCCCGCCATCGTTTACAAACCCGGTGGATCAACCATGTGGAAACTCGTCGTCGGCTTCATCGCCTTTGCTGCCCTGGCCCTGTTCATCCTGATGAAGAGCGGGGGTGACATCGACATGAGCGGCGAGAAGCACGACGTCGGCGCCGGCCACACCGAACCGGCGGCCTCCGCGGCCGCCTCGGCACCGGCCGCGGCCTCGGCCCCCGAAGCGGCCAGCGCGCCGGCCTCCGGCGCCTCGCAGTAAAGCGGGCGGCCGTCCGGGGCGTTCAGCGGAACGTTTTCCGGGCGACGGCGTCCCGGGGCCGGGCGTCCGTCCCGGCCTTCTTTGACATTGGTCAAGCCGGCCGGGAGGCCGCGCTTCTATCGTGCGCCTCATGCGCACCCTGTTTCGGAGCCTGGCGGGCAAGCTCGCCCTCATCCAGACCACCTTTCTGACGGTGGCGCTGGCGGCCATCGCCTTCACGCTGTGGGTGTCCTGGCAGCTGGAGGGCGGCGCCGGCGCCATCAACGAGGCCGGGCGGATGCGCATGATGACGTACCGCCTCGCCCTGGCCCATGAACGCGGCGACCACGACGAGGTGGCCGGCGGCGTCGAGGTGTTCGACGACATGGTGGCCAGCCTGCGCCAGGGCGACCCGAGCCGCCCCCTCTTCATTCCCGACAACCAGGCCTGCGCCGACCGCTTCAACGAGGTGGCCGCCGCCTGGATTCCGCTGCGCCAGCAGCTGCTGAAGCCGGGTGAGCGCGCGCAGCTGCGCGTGCAGTCCGACCAGTTCGTGAGCACGGTGGACGGCTTCGTCTCGGCCATCGAGCGCACCATCTCCACCCGCACCGCGCTGCTGGGCGGCATGTGCTTCGGCCTCGTGGTGCTGGTGGTGGGCGCCTCGGTCGTCTTCGTGTCCGGCACGCTGGTGTGGATCGTGCGGCCGCTGCAGCGCCTGCGTGACGGGCTGGCCACGATGGCCGCGCGGGACTTCTCGCCCCGCATCGACGAGCGCAACTCGGTGGAGGAGTTCTCCTCGCTGGCGCAGGGCTTCAACACGATGGCCGACGCGCTGCAGCGCTCCTACCAGGGCCTCGAGGCCAAGGTGGCGGAGAAGACGGCCAGCCTCGCGCAGCAGAACGAGCGCCTGGCGGCCCTGTACGACGTCGCGCTGATGGCCAGCCACGGCAGCGACGACCGTGCGCAGCTCGCCAATGATTTTGCGGCCAAGATCGCTCGCGTGGCCGGGGCCGACGCCGCGGCCGTGCGGCTGGCCAATGAGGACGGCAACCGCCTCCTGCTGCTCGGCCAGACCCGCCTGCCCCAGCGCATGAGCGAGGCGGAGCGCTGCGTGCACCTGGGCGACTGCGCCTGCGGCGAGCACCTGCAGACGCAGGTCGGCGCGCGGGTCATCCCGATCCGCCAGCTCGGCCGCCAGGCCCTCGGCTTCTGCGAGCAGGCCGGCTACCAGACGGTCATCGCGCTGCCGATGCGCAGCGGCCCGCGCACGCTGGGCGAGGTGGAGCTCTTCTTCTACGGCGAGAAGCGGCCGACGGAGGCCGAGTCCCAGCTGCTGGACGCGCTGGTGGGCCACTTCGGCACGCTGCTGGACAACCTGCGCCTCGCGGCCCGGGACCGGGAGATGGCCGTCAGCGAGGAGCGCAACCTGCTGGCGCAGGAGCTGCACGACTCCATCGCGCAGTCCCTGGCCTTCCTGAAGATCCAGGTCCAGCTGCTGCGCGGTGGCCTCGCGCGCCAGCGCCCGAAGGACGTCGAGGCCGCGCTGACCGAAATCGACACCGGTGTGCGCGAGAGCTACGCGGACGTGCGCGAGCTGCTGCTGCACTTCCGCACGCGCCCCGGGCACGAGGACATCGAGCACGCGCTGCGCACGACGCTGTCCAAGTTCGAGCTGCAAAGCGGCATCCAGGCGCAGCTGGTGGTGCAGGGGAGCGGCGTGCCGCTGCCACCGGACCAGCAGATCCAGGTGCTGCATGTCGTGCAGGAAGCGCTGTCCAATGTCCGCAAGCACGCCGGCGCGAAGCTGGTGGAGGTGCGGGTGCTGCAGGAGCCGACGTGGCGCTTCGAGGTGAGCGACGACGGCTGCGGCTTCGACACCGAGCACGGCCGCTTCGACGAAACCCATGTGGGCCTGCGCATCATGCGTGAGCGGGCCCAGCGCATCGGCGCGACGGTGAGCGTCCGTCCGCGCGAGGCCGGCGGCACGGTCGTGGTGCTGGATCTGCCGCGCACCGGCCTAGACGCCGGCGCGTTGACGCAGGACGCCGCCCTGCAGGCGAACGAGAATGCAGCCAGGGCAGCCCAGATGCCATCGCCCGCAGGAGAACTGGCGTGATTCGTGTGATGGTGGTCGATGACCACAAGCTCTTCCGGCGCGGGCTGATCGCCCTGCTGGCCCAGGAGGACGGTCTGGAGATCGTCGGCGAGGCCGCCGATGGTGCCGAGGCCCTGCGCCGGGCGGAGGAACTCCGGCCCGATCTCGTGCTGCTGGACAACCACATGCCCGGCTTGCGCGGCGTGGACCTGCTGCCCGGCTTGCGCGAAGTGCTGCCGCAGGCCCAGGTGCTGATGCTCACCGTCAGCGAGGACGAGCAGGACCTCACCGCCGCGCTGCGCGGCGGGGCGGCCGGTTACCTGCTCAAGACGATGGACGGCCCGGACCTCGCCGCGGCCCTGCGCCGCGCGCATGAGGGCGAGTCCGTCGTGAGCCCCGAGATGATGTCCAAGCTGGTGAGCGCCCTGCGCGCCAGTGCGCTGCCCGCGCCGGCGCCGCAGGTGGCAGCACTGGCGGAGACGGGGGTGGCGCCGGACGTCGAGGCCGGCCTGTCGCCCCGCGAGGGCGAGATCCTGCGCGAGATCGTGCAGGGCGCGAGCAACAAGGAGATCGCGCGCCGCCTGGGCATCGCCGAGACCACGGTCAAGATCCACGTCCAGCACATCCTGCGCAAGCTCGGTCTGAGCTCGCGCGTGCAGGTGGCCGTGTGGGCCAGCGAACGCGGCATCGGCTAGGCCCAAAAAAAACGCCGCTACCCGTGAGGGCAGCGGCCAACCGTTGTCAATCGAGGGTCAGGGCTTGAGGTCCGCCGCATTCCGATGGCGGACCCCCAGTCACTCAGGCATCAGAAGCGGTACTTCAGGCCGGCCGACACGTTGTTGGCCGTGCGGCCGAAGCCTTGGCCATCCGCCGTCGGGATGTTGTTGTAGCGGGTCACTTCACCACGCAGCGAGAGCTGCTCGCTGAGCTTGTACTCGAGGCCGGCGCCGAGCTTGAACCCCACGGTGTGGTCCGAGCCGCCGGTGCTGAAGTCGCGGTCGTAGCGGGCGGCGCCCAGGCGGCCGTACACCGACAGTTCCGGCGTCAGGGCCGTGCCGGCCAGCAGGTCGGCGTTCAGGGCCTTGGTCTTGGCGCTCGTGTCACCGATCTTGGCCTTGCCCAGGTCGGCGTAGCCCAGTTCCACGGCGAAGTGCTTGTCGATCTGGTAGCCGCCGTACAGGTTCAGGCTGCCCGAGTTGCGGTCGGACGTCTGCGCGCCGGCGCTCAGGTTCTGCTTGGTGCGGCCGACGTCGGCGCCCATGTAGAAGCCCTGCTCCTTGTCGGCGGCATGGGCGGTGAAGCTGGCCAGGGCGATCAGGCTGCCACCGGCAGCGGTCGTGATGATGCGGGTGATGTGCTTGGCGTTCATGGCGTTCTCTCCTTTGCTTGCTGCGAAACATTCGCGGCATGGAAAGAATTCTGTTCGTCAGGCCCGCCGGCGTCAGTGGCGCTTGCGTATGCGCTTTGTGACGGTTGTTGACAGCGCCCGGCGGGTGACTTTGGCCCGGGCACCTTGATCCAACGCAACTGCGGGCCATTCTCCAGGTGGGCTACTCCTTCGGAACTAGGGCGCCGCGGCGGCGGCTAGTTCTTGTGCAGCCCGCGGCTTGGCTCCACTGAAGGATGTTCGCGAGCGCCCCCTTTGGCCACAGTAGCGACATGGAAAAAAGGAGCCCGTCCATGTCTGATTCCACTGCGCCCAGGCCCGCTGGCGGCCGCGCGCTCTCGGTGCTGATCGTCAGCACCCTCGCGTTCACGGTCTGCTTCATGGTCTGGATGATGTTCGGCGTCATCGGCATTCCCATCAAGAAGCAGCTGGGCCTGAACGCCACCGAGTTCGGCCTGCTGACGGCCACGCCCGTGCTCACCGGCTCGCTGATCCGCGTGCCGCTGGGCATCTGGACCGACAAGTTCGGTGGCCGCATCGTCTTCTTCAGCCTGATGCTGGCCTGCGTGATCCCCATCTGGCTGATGGCCTACGCCACGGCCTACTGGCACTTCCTGGTCATCGGCCTCTTCGTGGGCATGGCGGGCGGCTCCTTCTCCGTGGGCACGCCCTATGTGGCCCGCTGGTTCCCCAAGCAGCGCCAGGGCTTCGCGATGGGCGTGTTCGGCGCCGGCAACTCCGGCGCGGCCGTCAACAAGTTCGTGGCCCCGGGCCTCGTGGTCGCCTTCGGCTGGGCCATGGTGCCGCACGTCTATGCCGCGGTGCTGCTGGGCACGGCCATCCTGTTCTGGTTCTTCAGCTATCACGATGACAAGCACGTGGTCGTGAGCAACGCCAGCTTCGTCTCGCAGCTCCAGGCGCTGAAGGACCCCAAGGTGCTGAAGTACTGCCAGTACTACTCCATCGTCTTCGGCGGCTATGTGGCGCTGAGCCTGTGGATGGTGCAGTACTACGTCGGCGAGTACGGCCTCGACATCCGCGTCGCCGCGCTGCTCGCGGCCTGCTTCTCGCTGCCGGGCGGCGTGCTGCGCGCCATCGGCGGCTGGCTCAGCGACAAGTACGGCGCCCACAGCGTCACCTGGTGGGTGATGTGGGTGAGCTGGATCTGCCTGTTCCTGCTGTCCTACCCGCAGACCGACTTCACCATCCAGACCGTCAACGGCGCCCGCAGCTTCCACTTCGGCCTCAACGTCTACGGCTTCACCGGTCTGATGGCCATCCTCGGCGTGGCCTGGGCCTTCGGCAAGGCCAGCGTCTTCAAGTACATCAGCGACGACTACGGCGCCAACATCGGCACCATCAGCGGCATCGTCGGCCTGGCCGGCGGCCTGGGCGGCTTCATCCTGCCCATCCTCTTCGGCCTGCTCATGGACGCCACCGGCGTGCGCTCGAGCTGCTTCATGCTGATGTACGGCGTGGTGTGGGTCTCGCTGATCTGGATGTACTGGACCGAAGTCCGCAAGACCGAGGTGATGGGCAAGAACGCCCCGCTGTCGCCCATCTCGCAGTCCTTCGCCCGCTGAGCGTGCGGACCGCCTCGACTTTCCAGGAGTTGTCATGAACACCACCACCCATCCCGGCGTGCCGGCTGCCCAGGGCGGCAGCGGCGCCGACATCCAGGACTGGCGTCCCGAGGACGAGCAGTTCTGGGCCCAGACGGGCAGCAAGATCGCCTACCGCAACCTCTGGATCTCGATCCCCGCGCTGCTGTGCGGCTTCGCGGTCTGGGGCATGTGGGGCATCATCACCGTGCAGATGCTCAACCTCGGCTTCCCCTTCAGCCAGGCCGAGCTCTTCACGCTGACGGCCATCGCCGGCATCTCCGGCGCCACCATGCGCATCCCGGCCTCGTTCCTGATCCGCATGGCCGGCGGCCGCAACACCATCTTCCTGACGACCGCCATGCTGCTGGCCCCGGCCATCGGCACGGGCATCGCGCTGCAGCACCCCGAGTGGCCGCTGTGGGTCTTCCAGCTGATGGCCCTGTGGTCCGGCGTGGGCGGCGGCAACTTCGCCTCGTCGATGTCCAACATCAGCACCTTCTTCCCCAAGCGCCTGCAGGGCACGGCCCTGGGCCTCAATGCCGGCCTGGGCAACTTCGGCGTCACGACCATGCAGATCGTGATCCCGCTGGTGATGACCATCGGCCTGTTCGGTGCCTTCGGCGGCGAGGCCAAGGCGCTGATCAAGGACAGTGGCTGGATCTTCGGCAAGATCAAGGCGGGCACGCCCACCTACATCCAGAACGCGGGCTTCGCCTGGGTGCTGTCCCTGGTGCCCCTGGCCGTGCTGTGCTGGTTCGGCATGAACAACCTGAAGACCGTGACGCCCAACAGCGGCTCGCCCTTCACGGCCTTCCTGAAGATCACCTACCTGTACTCGCTCGCCTTCGTGCCCTCGATCGGCATGCTGTACCTCTATCTGCCGGCGCCGACGGGTCTGGGCCTCCTGAACATGTGGGTCGCGATCCCGCTGGACATCATTGCCGCGCTGCTGGTGATGAAGCTGGCCGCCTTCGGCACCATGAAGGAGAACGTGGCCAAGCAGTTCGAGATCTTCAAGAACAAGCACACCTGGAGCATGACGGCGCTGTACGTCGTGACCTTCGGCAGCTTCATCGGCTTCTCCATGGCCCTGCCGCTGGCCATCACGGTGATCTTCGGCTTCATCCACGCGCCGGACGCCGCCGGTGTCCTGCAGCACACGGTGAAGAACCCCAACGCTCCGTCCGCACTGACCTATGCCTGGATCGGCCCCTTCGTCGGTGCCGCCGTGCGCCCCATCGGCGGCTGGATCTCGGACAAGGTCGGCGGCTCCATCGTCACGCAGGTCATCTCGGCCATCATGGTCGTGGCCTCGGCCGCGGTCGGCTACGTGATGATGCAGGCCTACGGCTCGGCCACGCCGGAGCAGTACTTCCCCATGTTCATGGGCCTCTTCGTGCTGCTCTTCGCCGCCAGCGGCGTGGGCAACGGCTCGACCTTCCGCAGCGTGGGCTTCATCTTCGACCGCCAGCAGGCCGGCCCCGTGCTGGGCTGGACCTCGGCCGTCGCCGCCTACGGCGCCTTCATCGCCCCGGTGCTGATCGGCCAGCAGATCAAGGCCGGCACGCCGCAGCTCGCCTTCTACGGTTTCTCGGTCTTCTATGCCGTGTGCCTGGTTCTGAACTGGTGGTTCTACCTGCGCCCCAAGGCCTACGTGAAGAACCCCTGAGGCCCCGTCACTCCTCCTACACGCCGGCCGGCTTCCCTCCACGGACGCCGGCCGCACCCCGAAACCACAGGATCATCGTATGAGCCACTTTCTCGACCGACTGAGCTACTTTGCCCAGCCCCGGGAGGACTTCGCCGACGGCCACGGCCGCGTCACCGGCGAGGACCGCACCTGGGAAGACGCCTACCGCAACCGCTGGGCCCACGACAAGATCGTGCGCTCCACCCACGGCACGAACTGCACGGGCTCCTGCTCGTGGAAGATCTACGTGAAGGGCGGCATCGTCACCTGGGAAACCCAGCAGACGGACTACCCGCGCACCCGCCCGGACCTGCCCAACCACGAGCCGCGCGGCTGTGCCCGTGGCGCGTCCTACAGCTGGTACCTCTACAGCGCCAACCGCGTGAAGTACCCCATGGTGCGCGGCTCGCTGCTCAAGCACTGGCGTGCCGCGCGCGCCGTGGCCAAGAGCCCGGTGGACGCCTGGACCAACATCGTCGAGAACCAGGACGCCCGCCGTGAATGGCAGCAGGAACGCGGCCTCGGCGGCTTCGTGCGCGCCAGCTGGGAGGAAGTCAACGACATCATCGCCAGCGCCAACATCTACACCGTCAAGAAGCACGGGCCGGACCGCGTGATCGGCTTCTCGCCCATCCCGGCGATGTCCATGATCAGCTACGCCGCCGGCAGCCGCTACCTGAGCCTGCTGGGTGGCGTGTGCATGAGCTTCTACGACTGGTACTGCGACCTGCCGCCGGCCAGCCCGCAGATCTGGGGCGAGCAGACCGACGTGCCCGAGAGCGCGGACTGGTACAACAGCAACTACATCATCGCCTGGGGCTCCAACGTGCCCCAGACCCGCACGCCGGACGCGCACTTCTTCACCGAGGTCCGCTACAAGGGCACGAAGACCGTCGCCATCACGCCGGACTACGCCGAGATCTCCAAGCTGGCCGACATCTGGATGCACCCGAAGCAGGGCACCGATGCGGCGATCGCCATGGCCATGGGTCATGTGATCTTCAAGGAGTTCTACTTCGACAAGCGCTCGGCGTACTTTGACGACTACGCCCGCCGCTACACCGACCTGCCGCTGCTGGTGCAGCTCAAGAAGACCACCACGCCGGACGGTCGCACGCTGCTGGTGCCGGACCGCTACCTGCGCGCGAGCGACTTCGGCGGCAAGCTGGGCCAGGACAACAACCCGGACTGGAAGACGCTGGCCTTCGACCAGGACGGCAAGGTCGTGGTGCCCAACGGCTCCATCGGCTTCCGCTGGGGTGCGAGCGAGCGCGACGACCTCGGCAAGTGGAACCTCGAGAACAAGGAAGCCCGCGGTGACAGCGACGTCACCCTGCGCCTCTCGCTGCTGGAGGCCAAGGAGCCGCAGCACGAGATCGCCGAGGTCGGTTTCCCTTACTTCGGTGGCATCGAGTCGCCGCAGTTCACCGCCAACAAGCAGCAGGACGTGCTGGCCCGCAAGGTGCCCGTGCAGCGCCTGAAGCTGGGCAAGCACGAGGACGCCGGCGAGGTGCTGGTGGCCACCGTGTTCGACCTGCAGGTGGCGCAGTACGGCGTCGACCGCGGCCTGGGCGATGACTGCCCCAAGAGCTACGACGACAACAAGCCCTACACCCCGGCCTGGGCCGAGCACATCACCGGCGTGAAGCGCGAGCAGATCACCACCGTGGCCCGCGAGTTCGCCGACAACGCGGACAAGACCCGCGGCCGCTCGATGGTGATCATCGGCGCCGCGATGAACCACTGGTACCACTGCGACATGAACTACCGCGGCATCATCAACATGCTGATGATGTGCGGCTGCATCGGGCAGACCGGCGGTGGCTGGGCCCATTACGTGGGCCAGGAGAAGCTCCGCCCGCAGACCGGCTGGACCGCGCTGGCCTTCGCGCTGGACTGGATCCGCCCGCCGCGCCAGATGAACTCCACGAGCTTCTTCTACGCCCACACCGACCAGTGGCGCTACGAGAAGCTGGACGTGCAGGAGGTGCTCTCGCCGCTGGCCGACAAGTCCAAGTTCGGCGGCAGCCTGATCGACTACAACGTCCGTGCCGAGCGCATGGGCTGGCTGCCGAGCGCGCCGCAGCTGCAGACCAATCCGATCGAGGTCGTGAAGACGGCGCAGGCGCTGGGTCTCGATGCCAAGGACTACGCCGTCAAGGCGCTGAAGGAAGGCCAGCTGCGCATGAGCTGCGAGGATCCGGACCATCCGGACAACTGGCCGCGCAACATGTTCGTGTGGCGCTCCAACATCCTCGGCTCGTCCGGCAAGGGCCACGAGTACTTCCTCAAGCACCTGCTGGGCACGACCAACGGCGTGCAGGGCAAGGACCTGGGCAAGGGCGACGCCAAGCCCGAGGAAGTGGTCTGGCACGACCAGGCCCCCGAGGGCAAGCTGGACCTGCTGGTCACGCTGGACTTCCGCATGAGCACGACCTGCCTCTACTCGGACATCGTGCTGCCCACGGCCACCTGGTACGAGAAGAACGACCTCAACACCAGCGACATGCACCCCTTCATCCACCCGCTGTCCACCGCGGTGGATCCGGCCTGGCAGGCCCGCAGCGACTGGGAGATCTACAAGGGCTTCGCCAAGCGCGTGTCCGAGCTGTGCGTCGGCCACCTGGGCGTCGAGAAGGAAGTCGTGCTGACCCCGCTGATGCATGACAGCCCCGCCGAGCTGGCCCAGCCCTTCGACGTGAAGGAATGGAAGAAGGGCGAGTGCGATCTCATCCCGGGCAAGACGGCGCCGCAGATCGCGGTCGTCGAGCGCGACTACCCGAATCTCTACAAGCGCTTCACCGCCCTCGGCCCCCTGATGAACAAGGCGGGCAACGGCGGCAAGGGCATCGGCTGGGACACCAAGACCGAGGTCGAGCAGCTGGGTGAACTCAACGGCCTGGTGCGCGACGAAGGCGTCACGAAGGGCATGCCGAAGATCGAGAGCGACATCGACGCCACCGAGGTGGTGCTGATGCTGGCACCCGAGACCAACGGCCACGTGGCGGTCAAGGCCTGGGACGCGCTGTCCCAGCAGACCGGCCGCGAGCACGCCCACCTGGCGCTGCACCGCGAGGACGAGAAGATCCGCTTCCGCGACATCCAGGCGCAGCCGCGCAAGATCATCTCCTCGCCGACGTGGTCCGGCCTCGAGAGCGAGAAGGTGTCCTACAACGCCGGCTACACGAACGTGCACGAGCTGATCCCATGGCGCACGCTCACGGGCCGCCAGCAGTTCTACCAGGACCACCCCTGGATGCAGGCCTTCGGCGAGGGCTTCAGCAGCTATCGCCCGCCGGTGGACCTCAAGACCCTGTACGAGGTGCAGGGCAAGAAGCCCAACGGTCACAAGGAGATCGCGCTGAACTTCATCACGCCGCACCAGAAGTGGGGCATCCACTCGACCTACAGCGACAACCTCATGATGCTGACGCTCAACCGCGGCGGCTCGGTGGTGTGGCTGTCGGAAGAGGACGCCAAGGAAGCCGGCATCGAGGACAACGACTGGATCGAGCTCTTCAACAGCAACGGCGCCATCGCGGCGCGTGCGGTGGTCAGCCAGCGCGTGAACCAGGGCATGACGCTCATGTATCACTCGCAGGAGAAGATCATCAACACGCCGGGCGCCGAGATCACCGGCACGCGCGGGGGCATCCACAACTCGGTGACCCGCATCGTCACCAAGCCCACGCACATGATCGGCGGCTACGCGCAGCTGAGCTACGGCTTCAACTACTACGGAACGATCGGCACCAACCGCGATGAATTCGTGCTGGTGCGCAAGATGGCCAAGGTGGACTGGCTCGACGAGGAGTCGGGCCACCACGCAGCCTGACCCGCCAGGCTCATCCCATGGACATCCAGTTTTCGACGGCACGGGGGAGGGCGCGGTTTGCTAGCTCCTTCCTTCCTTTTGACGAAGCGTCCTCTCCCGAGGCCTTCGGAACTGACTCAGCGATCTGAAAGACAAGGAGTTCCGCGATGAAAGTTCGCGCACAAATCGGCATGGTGCTGAACCTGGACAAGTGCATCGGTTGCCACACTTGCTCCGTCACCTGCAAGAACGTCTGGACCAACCGCTCCGGCATGGA
>JAYRMR010000015.1:0-96219 GCA_041912595.1 Burkholderiaceae bacterium | reverse complement strand
CATGTCCTGCTCGGACAGCGGCTCGTCGGGGCGGGCCTGCGGGACGGGCGAGGGGGCGGGCGCCGGGCGCCGGGCCGCAGCGGGCGCCGGCCGGGCCGCGGGACCGGGCTGGCGGGCGCCGCGCGGCGTGGCCGGCGACTGCGGACCGCCTTCGGTGGGCCGCCGGCTCCGCTGGCCCCCTCCGGACGAGGACGGGTGGGACGACGAGGGCTTGCGCGGCTTGGAGGTGCTCATGCCCGCATTATCCGGCCCAGGCCCGCGGCGCCGGGCTTTTGACGTGCTCGACGTCTCGGCCCACGACGGCATCGCACAATCGGGCCCCGTCCGGCCGCGGCGGCGCACCGTCCGCGCGGCTTCCTCCTCCCTCTTCCGCGATGCCATGAGCGACACCCCGACGAGCGCCCGCCGATTCCTGTTCCTCAACGCCAGCACCCGCGTCGCCGGGGTCATGGGCAACACCGAGGCCCTCGCGCGTGCCGCGGCCGCCGCGCTGCCGGCGGACGTGGAGCAGCACTGGCTGCGTCTGGCTGAGCATCCGCTGCCACCCTTCGTCGACCACCGGCACGACATCGGCACCTATCCCCTGCCGGAAGGCCACGGGCGCCTGCTGCTCGACGCCACGCTCGCGGCCACCGATCTCGTGCTGGTGGCGCCCGTCTACTGGTACAGCCTGCCGTCCCCCGTGAAGCTCTACCTGGACCACTTCAGCGCGTGGATGCGCGTGCCCGGCCTGGACTTCAAGGCCCGCATGGCCGGCCGGCGGCTGTGGCTGGTGAGCACCAGCGGCGACCGCGCCAAGGCCCAGCCCATGATCGACAGCACGCGCCTGTGCGCCGAATTCCTGGGCATGCAGTGGCAGGGCGCCCTGTGGGGCCAAGGCGGCGCACCCGAGGCGATCCGCGCGGACGAAGCAGCCCTGACCGAGGCCACCCACTGGTTTGAGGGGGTTTGAAACATCTGCTTGCCAAAGACGCGGTTCATCCCACCAAGTAGGGATAGCGAGCCCCCCGGGCCAACCCTAGAGTTGCACCCATGCCGGCCGAGAGGCCAGCACGGATCCCAACGACGTCCTTACCCAAGGACTTATCCGCCCGAGCACGCAAGTGCTTGGGCGTTTTTTTTGGCGGATGCGGAATCGCCGTCTGCGCCGCGCCGTTCAGGCGGGCACGCCGTCGAACCCGGCGCGCAGGCCCTGCCGCAGGTGATCCACCAGCAGGCGGACGGGCTGCGGCGTGTGGCCGCTCCACGGGTGGATGGCGTAGATGGCCTCGCCGAAGAAGTCCACCGGCCGCCACGCCGGCAGCACCGGCTCCAGCAGCCCCTGGCGAAGGGCGTCCCCCGCGCTGAAATCAGGCAGCAGCGCCAGGCCGAGTCCCGCCAGCGCCGCTTCACGCAGCACCTCGCTGTTCCCCGCCCGCAGCGGGCCCTGCACCGGCACCCGCACGCGCTCGACGGCCTCGCCCCGCCCGCGCGCGAAGAACCACTGCGCCGGCCCCGAGCGCAGGTAGGGCAGGCAGGCGTGCGCGGCCAGCTCGGCCGGATGCTGCGGCCGCCCCGCGCGGGCGAGGTAGGCCGGGCTGCCGACCAGCAGGGCCTGGGACGCGCAAAGCTTGAACGCCACATGGGTGTCCGGCGGCCGGCTGGTGTGGCGGATGGCCAGGTCAAAGCCCTCCTGCGCCAGCGCGACGAGGCGATCGGACAGGTCCAGCTCGATGCGGATCTCCGGGTAGCGCGCGAAGAAGGCGGGCAGCGCCGGGGCGATGTGCTGGCGCCCGAGCGCCACGGGGGCGGTGACGCGCAGCAGGCCCCGCGGCGTGCCGGCGGCCTCCAGCGCCTCGCTCAGGCTGCGGCTGAGCAGCTGCAGCCCCGGCTCCGCCTGCTCGACGAGGCGCCGGCCGGCGTCGCTGAGCCGCACCGAGCGCGTGCTGCGCTGGACGAGCTGCTGCCCGAGGTGCCGCTCCAGCTCGGCAATGCGCTGGCTGATGGCCGCCTTGGAGAGCCCGAGCCGCTGCGCCGCCTGCGTGAAGCTGCCCAGGCGCGCCACGGCCACGAGCGCCTGGAGCTGCACCCAGAGCTGTTCCTCGCGGACCGGGGGGCGGAGCGCGGCAGGCGGGGCAGGGGTCGAGGCAGATGTCGAGGCAGGGGTCGAGGCAGTCATGGCGGCTCCCGGCGGCAGAAGTCAGACGCCTCGATTGTTCATCAAACTGAACAATGAAGTCAGCCTCGCGGGCTAGGCAGGGCCGGCAGCGCTCCCTAGACTGGCCGCATTCCCCAGCCTTCCCGAAGCGAGTTCCCATGAGCACCCTTCCCTACTCCGATGCCCGCGACCTGGGCCACTTCATCGCCGGCCAGCACGTGGCGTCCCGCGGCGACCGCCGCCAGCCCGTCTTCAACCCGGCCACCGGCGCCGTGGCGCGGCAGCTGCAGCTGGGCACCGTGGAAGACGCCCAGGCCGCCGTCGCCGCCGCGCAGGCCGCCTTCCCCGCCTGGGCGGACACCCCGCCCCTGCGCCGCGCCCGCGTGATGTTCAAGTTCCTCGAACTGCTGCATGCGCACCGCGACACCCTGGCCGCCATGATCACCGCCGAGCACGGCAAGGTCTTCAGCGACGCCCAGGGCGAGGTCGCGCGGGGCATCGACGTCGTGGAGTTCGCCTGCGGCATCCCGCAGCTGCTCAAGGGCGACTACACCGAGCAGGTCTCCAACGGCATCGACAACTGGACCCTGCGCCAGCCCCTGGGCGTGGTTGCTGGCATCACGCCCTTCAACTTCCCCTTCATGGTCCCGATGTGGATGGCGCCCGTGGCCCTGGCCTGCGGCAACACCTTCATCCTCAAGCCCAGCGAGCGCGACCCCTCGCCCAGCCTGCTCGTCGCCGAGCTGCTGAAGGAGGCCGGCCTCCCGGACGGCGTCTTCAACGTGGTCCAGGGCGACAAGACCGTGGTCGACGCCCTGCTCCACCACCCGGACGTCAAGGCGCTCAGCTTCGTCGGCTCCACGCCCATCGCGCAGTACATCTACCAGACCGGCGCTGCGGAGGGCAAGCGCGTCCAGGCCCTGGGCGGCGCGAAGAACCACATGGTGGTGATGCCCGATGCCGACATCGACCAGGCCGTCGATGCCCTCATCGGCGCGGCCTACGGCTCGGCCGGCGAGCGCTGCATGGCCATCTCAGTGGCCGTGCTGGTCGGCGACGCCGCGGACCGTCTGATGCCCAAGCTGGCCGAGCGTGCCCGCAGCCTCGTGATCCGCAATGGCATGGACCCGGCCGCCGAGATGGGCCCCATCGTGACCCGCGAGGCCCGCGAGCGCATCGAGAACTACATCGCCCTGGGCGTGGCCGAGGGCGCCGAGCTGGTGGTCGATGGCCGCGGCCATCAGGTCGCCGGGCATGAAGGGGGCTTCTTCACGGGCGGCACGCTGTTCGACCGCGTCACCCCGGGCATGCGCATCTACCGCGAGGAGATCTTCGGCCCCGTGCTCGCCTGCGTGCGCGTCCCGGACTTCGCCACGGCCGTGGACCTCGTCAACGCCCACGAGTTCGGCAACGGCGTGGCCTGCTTCACCAGCGACGGCAACGTGGCCCGCGAACTCGCCCGCCGCATCCAGGTGGGCATGGTGGGCATCAACGTGCCGATCCCGGTGCCCATGGCCTGGCACGGCTTCGGCGGCTGGAAGAAGAGCCTGTTCGGCGACATGCATGCCTACGGTGAGGAAGGCGTGCGCTTCTACACCAAGCAGAAGAGCGTGATGCAGCGTTGGCCCGCCAGCATGGCCAAGGGCGCCGAGTTCATGATGCCCACGCACCGCTGAGCGCGGCGTCGGCGGCGCGATCGGGGCGGGTGCGGGCCCGATCCGCGCCGTGTCGGTCGGCGAGATCGGGCATGCTCGGCGGGCTCGTCCAGCTCGCAAGTCCGGTTCGCGCTCCCCAGGGACGGGGTTCAGGCTCGGGTTCGGGCTTGGGTTCGGGCTCGGGCTCGGATTGAGTTCGGCAAGTTTGTCCTGCGGGTGACACTCGCAGCGCCGTAGCTCCCCCGCCGCGTTCAGCAGCGCTCGGTGACGTTCGGTGACGCTCAGTGACGTAATGGCGGTGGTGGCCATCTGCGGTGTGCCGGCCAAGGGGACAGGCACGCAAACGTGATCTCAGCACGCGGTCGGGCCGGAACTTTCGGCTACCCTTGCCGGCTTCGCTTCATTGCCGTTGAAGCCGACGCCGCCAATGCCCACCGTACTCCCCGAACGTCTCACCGAACAGCTGACCCAGTGCCTCGCCGAGGCGCGCGATGCCCAGCATGAGGCCACGCTGGAGCTGGGCCTTGCGCGGGCGACGGAAGCCTGGGCCCACGCCCGCCAGCTGGGCTTCCTGGCCGAGCAGATCGAGGCCGGCCGGCTGCGCGTCTACTTCCATTACCGGCGCGGCGAGCTGCAGGAGATGCTGGAGCTCTCGCAGGAAGTCCAGACGCTCATGCGACCGCTGGGGCCCAGCGCCCAGCTGTGCGAGCTGCTGCGCTGGACGAGCCTGGCGGCCTCCGAGCTGGGGGATTTCGAGACCGGCCTCAACTGCGCCAACGAGGGCCACGAGCTGGCCCGAGCCCTGGGGGACAAGCGCGTGCTCGCCGCGGCCCTCAATGCGCTGGGTGCCTGCTTCGAGCGCATGGGCGACCCGTGGCAGGCCGAGCGCCTGATGAACGAGGCCGCGGCCCTGGCCCGGGACGAGGCCACGGCCTACGAACGCGTCATCACCCTGAACAACCTCTGCACGACGGCGCTGGGCGAGTACCACCTCATGCGCGACAGCGGCCATGAGAGCGCCTGCCAGGAAGCCCTGCAGCGGGCCCTGCACTACGGCCGCGAGGTCCGCCCGCATGCGCGCCAGCTGGGCGAGCTCTATGCCCTCGCCCTGACGGACAGCAACCTTGGCGAGGTGCTCCTGCTGATGGGCGAGCTGGGCGAGGCCGAGCCCTATCTGCGCGCGGCGCTGGCCCAGGCCCAGGCGCGCCAGTTCGATGCCCTGGCCGGGCGCGTGCACTGCAACCTCGCTGAACTGGCGCTGGCCCAGGACGACCTCGCGCGCGCCTGGACCCATGTGCTGGCCGTCCAGGACGAGACGACCGTGCTGTTCAACAGCTACCAGGCCCTGCGCCTGCATCGCGTGGCCTACCGCTGCGCCAAGGCCGAAGGCAATCTCGACGAGGCCCTCCACCACCTCGAGGCCTTCCAGCGCCTGGAGCGCCGTCGCAGCGTGGCGCAGCTGATGGCGCAGTCGCGCTTCTTCGTCAGCCGCCTGGAGGCCGAGCAGGCCCGTGCCGCCGCCGACCAGGCCCACCAGAAGGTCAGCGTGCTGACCGCCCGCACCCAGGAGCTGGAGGCCCACGTCCAGCGCGACCCGCTGACCGGCCTGGGCAACCGCCGATTCCTCGAGGCCCGCATGCCGGCGCTGATGATCGACTGCGAGCAGCAGCAGCGCGCGCTCACCCTGGCGCTGATCGATGCCGACCACTTCAAGCAGATCAACGACCAGCATGGCCACGCCATCGGCGACGCCGTGCTGCAGCACCTGGCCCAGCTCCTGCGCGAGAACACGCGGGGCAGCGACCTGCTGCTGCGCTACGGGGGCGAGGAGTTCCTGGCGGTGCTGCCTGACACCGTGGCCGATCGCGCCTTCGAAGTCTGCGAGCGGCTGCGCCAGAGCGTGGAGTCCCACCCCTGGCAAGACCTGGCCCCCGGCCTCGTGGTGACGCTGAGCATCGGCCTGGCCAGCGCCCCGCCCTACTCGACGGACCTGCTCATCAGCCGGGCCGACGCGGCCATGTACCGCGCCAAGCACCTCGGACGCAACCGCGTCGCCCTGGCCTGATCGAGCGCGCTGGTGGCGCGACCGCCGCCACCAACACGCCAGCGCCGTCCTGCAGCCCGATTCAGCGCGGCGCCTGGACGAGGTTGCGCCCCTGCTGCTTGGCCCGGTAGAGGCCCTCGTCGGCGCGCAGCAGCAGGGTCTCGGGGCTGGCGTCCTGCGCTTCCACGGCCGCGATGCCGAAGCTGGCCGTGAGCGGGCGCTGGTCCGGCCCCCAGCGCAAGGGCAGCGCCTCCAGGTTCGCCCGCATGCGCTCCGCCACCAGCGCGGCGCCCGCGAGGTCCGTGTCGCACAGCAGGATCACGAACTCCTCGCCTCCCCAGCGCCCCAGGGCATCGACATCCCGCACGCAAGGCCGCAGCGCCGTGACGAGGTCCTTCAGCGCCTGGTCGCCGGCGCCATGGCCCAGCACGTCGTTGAGCGCCTTGAAGTGGTCCAGGTCCAGGAGCACGAGGGCATAGGGCTCCCCTCGCCGCCAGCGGGCATGGGCCTGCTCCATCGCCTGCCCCATGGCGCGGCGGTTCAGGGTCTCGGTCAGCGGGTCGCACAGCGTCAGGCTGCGGATGTGCAGGATGAGCTTCGCCAGGACCAGGAAGGCCACGACCGCGTTGACCACCATGCCCAGCAGCAGGCCGGCCCACAGCCAGGCGACGTTGAAGCCGCTGCCGGCGCGCAGGTCCGGCGTGTTGCCCGGCCACAGCAGCGGCTCGACGGCGCGCACCAGCAGCAGCAGCGTCAGCGCCCCCAGCGGCAGGCTCAGCGCCAGCGCGAAGGCCCGGCGCGTGTGACGGCGCACCAGCCGGTAGGCATGCCAGGTCGCGAGCGCCAGCAGCGGCGCCTGCACGCAATAGAGCAGCGTGGTGTGCAGATGGAGCGGCCAGCCCAGGGCAAAGCCCGGCAGGAGCACCACGGCCAGGGCCATCAGGACGGCCGGCGCGCGCCAGGGCGGACGGCCCTCGTCCATCCAGGCCGGAACCAGGCTGAGCAGGGCGAAGGACGCCGTGCCGGCGATATCAGCCGCATAGACGGTCAGCCAGGGTTGCTGCAACTCGCCCCGCAGGCCGCTGAGCAGCAGGGCGATCGCCAGGAAGACATTCGCCCCCGCCATCGCCCGCGAGGCCTGCGGCTGCAGCTTGAGGCCATAGGCGAAGACGCCCCACAGCAGGCTGGCGATCAGCAGGATCAGGACCGTGGCGGCCAGCAGGGTCTGGGCGCTGACGGTCAGCATGGCGCGCTCCCCGGCAACGGGGCCAGGCACACCTGGTTGCGGCCCTTGCCCTTGGCCACATACATCGCGCGGTCGGCGGCATCGACCAGGGCTTCGCCCACGAGCAGTTCGCTGGCGCTGGCGGGCGGCACCCACCCCCGGGACGGCGGCGCCGCACTGGAGAGCGCCAGCCCGAAGCTCGCGGTCAGCGGCCAATGGCGGCCGTGCCAGCTCCACACGCTCGTGGCCAGGGCCTCGCGCAGGCGTTCCGCGAGGACCATGGCGCCGGCCATCGTGGTGTCGGGCAGCAGCAGCGCGAATTCCTCGCCGCCATAGCGCGCCGGGCAGTCCTGCTCACGCACGGCGGCACGCAGCAGGCGCGCCACATGGCACAGCGCGGCATCGCCCGCGGCATGGCCCAGTTCGTCGTTGATGCGCTTGAAGTGGTCGAGGTCCAGCATCAGCAGCGCATGGACATGCCCCCGCTGCGCCCGCGCCTGCTGGCGGGCCAGCTGCTCGCGCAGCTCGCGCCGGTTGAAAAGCCCCGTCAGCGGGTCGTGCCTCGTCAGGGCCTCGATGCGCTGGATGAGCCGGCTCAGCACGAGCGCGACCAGCCCGCCGGAGATCGCCATCGCCAGCACCAGCCAGGCCGCGGCCAGGCCCGCATGCTGGCGGGGATCGCGCAGCAGCCACTGCGGCGCCTGGTCCGGCTCCATCAGGGCGATGCCGCGCAGCAGGAGATAGGCCGTCATGGCCGCATACGGGGCGACGAGGCCCACCCGCAGCCAGCCGTCGAGGCCCAGGCTGCCCAGGAGCAGATCCCGCCCGGCCAGGAGGGCCAGCGCGGCCATGCACAGGGAGGTCAGCGCCAGGGCGATCGGGGCCGGCAGGCCAGACAGCCGCGCCAGGTCAGCCAGCAGGCCAAGCGCCAGCAGGCCCAGGAGATCCAGCCGCTGCTGGCGCAGGCGCAGCAGCTGCCGCAGGCTCAGGCTGAGCAGCCCCAGCGCCACCAGCAGGCAGATCCCGGACAGCTCGCGGAACGGCCCCGGGCCAGCCACCAGCGTGGGCAGCATCACCGTCTGCGCCATCGCCAGCAGCAGGCAGGCCCGCCGGGCAATGCGGAAGGGGAAGGCCAGCACCAGCCAGACCCCCACGGCCAACACGCCAAACAGCGCGTTGACCAGGAGCAGGGTGCTGGAGTCCAGTTCGATCATGGGCGGCAGGCGAAAGGCCGGGCGGGCATGGGCTTGAAGTGCGCCCATCTTCCCAGAGATTCGCCCCGCGGACCCCGTCCGTTGGTATCGTCTTTGACCCCACAATGGGTGCCATGAGAAAACTCGTCCTGATCACCGGCGCCAGCCGCGGCATCGGCGCGGCCACCGCCGTGCGCTGCGCCCGCGAGGGCTACGACGTGGCGCTCAACTACCACCGCGACGCCGCCGCGGCCGAGCAGGTGGCGGCACAGGTGCGCGCGCTGGGCGCCCAGGCGACGCTGCTGCAGGCCGATGTGGGCGACACCGCGCAGGTCCTCGGCATGTTCGAGCGGCTGGACGCGCAGCTCGGGCCCCAGGCGCGCCTCACGGGGCTGGTCAACAACGCCGGCATCGTCGCGCCGCGGGCCCGCGTCGAGGAGATGAGCCCGGCGCGCTGGCAGCGCATCTTCGCGGTCAACGTGATGGGCACGATGCTGTGCGCCCGCGAGGCCGTGCGGCGCATGAGCCGCGCGCACGGCGGTGACGGTGGCGCCATCGTCAACCTGTCCTCGCGCGCCGCGCTGCTGGGCTCGCCGGGGCTCTATGTGGACTACGCCGCGAGCAAGGCGGCGGTCGAGACCTTCACCATCGGCCTGGCACGCGAGATCGCGACCGAGGGCGTGCGCGTGAACGGTGTGCGCCCGGGCATCATCGAGACCGACATCCACGCGGACAGCGGCATGGGCGACGAGCTCGCCGCCGCCGCGGCCGGCATTCCCATGCAGCGCCTCGGGCGCGCCGAGGAGGTGGCGGAAGCCATCGTCTGGCTGCTGTCCGATGCCGCCGGCTACACGACGGGCGCCCTGCTGGACGTCACCGGCGGCCGCTGAGGCGGCGTCAGCGCAGGCGGAAGGAGTTCACGATGCCGGCCAGCGCCTGGGCCTGCTGAGCCAGGCTCGTCGCGGCGGCGGAGGACTCCTCCACCATGGCCGCGTTCTGCTGGGTGTTGGTGTCCAGCTGCGTGATCGCCACATTGACCTGCGCGATGCCGGCGCTCTGCTCGCGCGTCGCGGTGGAGATGTTGCCCAGCATGGCCGTCACCTGCTGCACCTGCGTGACCAGCTCGGCCATCGTGCGGCCGGCCTCCGCGGCCACGACGGCCCCGCTCTCGACATGCGCGACGCTGTCCCCGATCAGGGTCTTGATCTCGCGGGCAGCCTGCGCGCTGCGCTGGGCCAGGACCCGCACCTCGCCGGCCACCACCGCGAAGCCGCGGCCCTGCTCGCCCGCCCGCGCCGCCTCCACCGCCGCATTGAGCGCCAGGATGTTGGTCTGGAAGGCGATGCCGTCGATCACGCCGATGATGTCCGCGATCTTCTTGGAGCTGCTGTTGATCTGGTCCATGGTGCTGACCACCCGGCCGACCGCCTCGCCGCTGCGTTCGGCCGTGCCCGAGGCCTCGTGCGCCAGCGCATTGGCCTGCTCGGCGGACGCGGCATTGTTCTTCACGGCGGCGGCCATCTCGTCCATGGACGCGGCCGTCTGCTCCAGGGCGGAGGCCTGGATCTCGGTGCGGGCGCTGAGGTCGTGGCTGGCCTGCGAGATCTCGCCGGAAGCATCGGAGACCGTGCCCGCGCTGCGGTGGATCTCGCGCACCGTCTGCGCCAGCCCCTCCTGCATCTCGCGCATGGCCTGCAGCAGCTGGCCGATCTCGTTGTGCTCCTGCAGCGTGGACTGCTGGCTGAGGTCACGCTCGCGGATGGCGTCCGCCAGGCGCAGCGCCTCCCGCAGCGGCCGCATGATGGCCATGACCGTGCGCCAGGCCAGCGTCACCGCCGCCAGCAGGGCGATCGCGAAGATGAGCAGCACGATCTGCACCGAGCGCCGGTAGGTGGCCTGGCTCGTCGCATATTCCTGCTCGGCCACGGTGAGCTGCTCGTCCACGAGCTCCGAGACGGCGCCGGTGAAGGGGTCGATCGCCGGGTAGAGCTCCTTGGCGGCGAAGGCGTCCAGCGCCTCGCGGTCCTGGCGGGTGAAGATGTCCCGCAGCCGGGTCGCGGCGGCCTCGGCCGCCCCCTTCAGCGGCTTGGCCTTTGCCAGCAGCTCGGCCTCGTGGCCCTCGATCAGGGTCTCGTTGTAGGCCTTCCAGTACTTGGCGATGCTGCGCTCGGCCTCGTCCAGCAGGCGCAACCCGGCGGCCATGTCGAGAGAGCCGGCGCGGACCTTGTGGGTCGTGTCCACGATGTTGACGGCGTAGGCGTCGGAGATCTGCTTGAGCTGCTTGAGCGGGACCACGCGGTCGTTGTAGACCGTTTCCATGGCGGCGTTCACGCGCCCGAGGGCATGAAGGCTCCAGCCACCGCTGATGCCCAGCAGGACGATCAGCAGGCCAGAGAACAGGACCAGACGACTCTTGATGCTGCCGAACCGCATGAGAAAGCTCCCCGGGGCGATGCCCTGTGAGCCGACTGTAGCGCTGCGACCCGGCGTGGAACAGGGCCTGTGCACGCCCTGCGCTTCAGCGTCGCTCCACGATCACAGGCGTGAGCGCCAGCGCCTGGCGCATGCGCTCGGCGGCGCTGCGGGCGTCCTCGCGACTGGCATAGGGCCCGGCCTGGAGGCGGTGGATCTGCGCCTCCTTGAAGATCGCCAGCAGCGGCGCCATCCAGTCCAGCTCCTGGCTGAGCTTCTGGCGGAAGGCCTCGGCGCCGTCCATGCGGGAGAAGGCGCCCAGCTGCACCCAGAAGCCCTTGCTGGCCGCCTTCGGCGCGGCACCGCCGTCGGGGATGGCGGGCGCCGCGGCGGCCTGGGCCGAGGGCGGGTCGAGGGCGGCCGCGCGCGGCACGGGCGGCGGGGTCAGGTCTTGCGGCAGGCCCGCGCCGCCCTGGGCGATCGGCGGGACCGCCGCCGGGGCCGGCACGGCGGGCGACACGACAGGCGAAACGACAGGCGCCCCGGCACGGCCGTCGCGCGCCTGCGCCAGCCGCGTGGCGTCGTCCCGGCGCTGCCAGGCGCCGGTGCGGATGTCGTCGTAGGTGATGCGCTCGACCTCCACCGGCGTCACGCCGCGCAGCACGTCCAGCTTGAGCGCGGCGGTGTAGCTGAGATCGACGATGCGGCCGGGATGGAAGGGCCCGCGGTCATTGATGCGCACGATGACCTCCCGCCCGTTGGCCGGGTTGCGCACCCGTGCGTAGCTGGGGATGGGCATGGTGGCGTGGGCCGCCGTCATGGCGTACATGTTGTAGAGCTCGCCGCTGGAGGTCGGCCGGCCGTGGAACTTGCGGCCGTACCAGGACGCCAGGCCGCGCTCGGTCAGCGGGCCGTCGTCGGTCATGGGCTCGTAGCGCTGGCCGGCCACCTCGTAGGGCTTGTTGGGGCCGCCCTTGCGGATCGGCTCCAGGCGCGGCTCGGCATCGGGCACCTGGGCGAGATTGGGCGGCACCTGCGCGTCCGGGCCGTCGCGGTCCGAACCCGGCGCCGGCGCGCGCGGGACGCCCGGCCCGGGCGATGGCAGCGGCGCGCGGCTCGCGCAGCCGCCCAGCAGGGCCAGCACGGCCAGGCCGGCGCAGGCGAGTGGCTGGAGCGACGCGAACGGGCGGCGCAGTCCCCGCCCGGACGGCGAAGGAAGCGGCCGCGTGAACGAGGCAGCGGGCAGGGAGGTGGGCTGGGGTGCGGGCAGGCGTGTGGGCCCAGCGGCCAGGGAGACCCGGGCGGCCGTCCGGAGGGGGGGCGGTCGTGACATGGGCGCAACCCTAAACCATGCCGGCGGTCACGCCAAGGGCTTCGCGCCGGGCGGGGCGGGCTTGTATGCTGCGGGCTTCGTCGAAGCCGCCCTGCGCCATGAACAGCGACTACATCTTCACGCCGCCCGAGCAGCCCAGCGCCGCCGTGCGCGGCACCGAACGCCGCTACGCCGTCTCCCGCATCTTCTGCGTCGGCCGCAACTACGCCGCCCACGCCCGCGAGATGGGAGGAGACCCGAGCCGCGAGCCGCCCTTCTACTTCACCAAGCCGGCCTCCGCCCTGGTGCACAGCGGCGCCACCGTGCCCTACCCGCCCGGCACGCAGGACTACCACTACGAGATGGAACTGGTGATCGCCCTCGGCGCGCCGGTGTTCCGGGTGAGCCCCGAGGTCGCGCGCGCCGCCATCTGGGGCTTCGCGCCCGGCCTGGACATGACCCGCCGCGACCTGCAGGCCGAAGCCAAGAAGGCCGGCCGGCCCTGGGACGTCGCCAAGGGCTTCGAGCAGTCCGCCGTGCTCGGCGAGCTGGTGCGCGTGGCCGAGTGCGGCCCGATGGACGCCGGCGCCATCACCCTGGCCGTCAACGGCGCCCCGAAGCAGCGCGGCGACCTCGCGGACATGATCTGGAACGTGGCGGAGATCGTCGCCAACCTCTCCCAGTTCTATCACCTCAAGCCGGGCGACCTGATCTACACCGGCACCCCCGACGGCGTGGGCCCGGTGCGGCCGGGCGACCGCCTCGAGGGCGAGATCGCCGGCCTGGGCGCCATCGCCCTGACAATCGGGCCTGCCGAATGATTCCCGGGCGCCACGGCCGCGCCCTGCACCGCTGTTCCTGACCCTGCCATGTTCGACCACGACGAATCCCTGCAAGAGGCGCGCGAGCGCAACATCCGCGACGCCCTGTTCGAGGACATCGGCCGCTGCGACTGGACGGCGCAGCTGGTGCCCGCCGGGCGTGCCGTCAAGGCGCATGTGCGCGTCCGCGAGGACGCCGTGCTGTGCGGCCGGGACTGGTTCGAGGGCGTCTTCCGGGCGCTGGACCCGGCGAGCCGCATCGACTGGTGCTACGAGGAAGGCGCCCGCATGCAGGCGGACACGCTCGTGTGCCACATCGTGGCGGAAGGCCGCGCGCTGCTGAGCGCCGAGCGGCCGGCCCTGAACTTCCTGCAGCTGCTGTCGGCCACGGCCACGCTCACGCGCCAGCACGTCGACGCCATCGCCGGTGCCAGCCCGAACCCCCGCGGCTGCGCCGTGCTGGACACCCGCAAGACGGTGCCCGGGCTGCGCCTGGCGCAGAAGTACGCCGTGCGCGTGGGCGGCGGCGCCAACCAGCGCCTGGCGCTCTACCACGGCATCCTGATCAAGGAGAACCACATCGCCGCGGCCGGTGGCGTGGGCGCCGCACTCCGGGCCGCGCAGGCGCTGGACGCCGGCGTGGACATCCAGATCGAGGTCGAGTCCATCGCCGAGCTGCGCGAGGCCCTGGAGGCCGGCGCCCGGAGCGTGCTGCTGGACAACTTCACCGAGGCCATGATGCGCGAGGCCGTGGCCCTGAACGCCGGGCGGGCGCTGCTCGAGGTGTCCGGCGGCGTGGCCCTGGACCAGCTGCGCTGGATCGCCGCCACCGGCGTGGACCGCATCTCCATCGGCCGGCTCACCAAGGACGTGAAGGCCGTGGACTACTCCATGCGCGTCGAAGGTCCGGCGGACCGCCAGGGCTGACACCCGTCCCGCCTGCGTACACTCCCGGGGCTGCGCGGCCGGGGCATGAGGCTCCGGCGCCGAGGGAGTGACATGGATCCACGCTTCAAACCCAGGCCCAAGCTCTGGCCCGCCACGCTGCCGGTGCGGGTGCAGGCCTTCTGCATCGACGCCGCCCTGCTGATCATGCTCGGCGCGCCCCTGCTGTGGGTGAGCCAGCATCGCCTGGTCAGCCGGCTCGACGACTTCAGCCCGGTCAGCCTTTTCGCCAACTGGCTGCTGCCGGCGCTGTACTTCATCGGCTTCTGGACCTGGCAGGGCGCCAGCTTCGGCATGCTGTTCAGCGGCATCCGCGTGGTGGACTTCTACACCGGCGAGAAGCCCACGCTGAAGCAGACGGCGCTGCGCTGGGTCGGGGCCGTGGTATCCCTGCTGCCGCTGGGGCTCGGCCTGTGGTGGGCCGCGGCCGATGCGCGCGGCCAGAGCTGGCATGACCGCCTGGCCGGCACCCAGGTCGTGTGGCGCCGCGCCCGGGTGGAAGGCGAACCCGAGGAGACGGGCTACCTCCAGCGGCACTGGCTCGGCGAGCAGAGCCTCGTGCAGAGCTTCTGGATCAACAACCTGCTGCTGTCCACGCCCATGGCCATGCTCATCACCGGGCTGATGAGCTGGATCGGCGCCAAGGGCGAGCACCTGCAGGCCGGCGCCATCGCCGTGATGCTCGGCTGGCCCCTGATGCTGGCGCTGCACACCTGGTGCGTGGTGGGCGCCTGGCGCTCCGCCGGCCGCTACCTGGACCGCAACGGCTCCGCGCTGTGGGGCTACGGCGCCCGCCTGCTGATGGGCCTGGGCATGCTGCAGATCGCGGCTTCGCTGCTCGTGGGCTTCCTGCCGCAGTTCGGCGAGTACTGGCAGATGGCGCGCGGCATCGACCCGATCGGCCGCACCGAGTTCCATGTGGCCGAGGACGGCAGCACCGTGCGCCTGGAAGGGCCGATCGGCATGGGCGACGCCACGCGCCTGGACGCCATCCTGAAGGCGCAGCCGCAGCTGCAGCGCTTCGAGCTGCAGTCGCCCGGCGGCCGGGTCTACGAGGCCGAGCGCATGGCCGAGATGATCGCCGGCCGCTCCGGCGCCAGCACCACCGTGGTCGAGCACTGCGAGAGCGCCTGCACGATCCTCTTCCTGGCCGCGCCCAAGCGCCAGCTGATGCCCGATGCCCGGCTGGGCTTCCATCGCGCCTCCACGGGCACCTACAACCCCGTCTTCGAGGAGCTGGCCAACAAGGAGCTCGAGAAGACCTACCGCAACCTGAACCTGCCCGAGCACTTCATCACCCGCACGCTGAAGACGCCGTCCCGCAGCATGTGGTACCCGACGATGGACGAGCTGATCAGCCACGCGCTGATCCCCGAGCCGCCCAAGACCCTCGACATCTTCCTGCCGATGGGCACCGAAAGCCCGGTGCGGGCCTATGTCGAGGCCCTGAACGCGAACCCGGCCTGGTATGCCCTGGAAGGCCGAACGACCGGCAGCATCGAGCAGGCGGCCCAGCGCATGCAGGCGGCCCGCCAGGCCGGCCTGCCCGACGACGCCGTCCAGACGGCCGGCTACATGGTGGTCGCCGAGCAGATGGCCACGATGGTCCACGAGCTGCGGCCCGTGCAGCGGCACAAGCTGGTCCAGCAGGTCGAGGCCGAGCTGAAGGCCGCCAAGGCCCAAAGCCCCGAGGCCTGCCAGGGCCTGCTCGCCGGTCAGCTGATCCTGCGCCGGCTCCTGCCGCTGGAAGTGCAGGTGAGCAGCAGCAGCTGGCTGCAGGAGGCCGTCAACGCCCCCAAGGAGCGCCGCGCGAGCAACCAGCCCACGGCCGTCGAGCTGGAGGTCGTGCGACGCAGCCTGGGTGGCCTTGCGCCCGGCATGCTGGCGCACTGGTGGGGCCCGCAGGCCGGCGCTGCGGCCGCGCCGCGCTGCGACCAGGTCCTGCAGCTGCTGCGCCAGAGCGGCGCCCTGCGCACGCCCCAACGCGAGCTGGCCGAGCGGCTGATGTTCCAGGTGCCGGGCTGACGGCGGGCCCGCTTCCCTCCGCGCGCCGCCGTCGAGGCCGGCGCGGCCTGTGACGGCCTGGGGCGGCCTGGGGCGCCATGAGCCCCACCACGGCGCCGGGCCACCCAAGTGCAAACCCTGACGCCGGCCCTCGCGGCCGCCCTCCTGGCGCCGGGCCTCCAGCCATGCCTGTGCGACACGCGCATGAAAACTCTGTGCAATACGTCGCCCTGCGCGAAATTAGGGCGCGCAGCCCATCGCTTCTGCGCGCTTTCCCCGAGACGCGCCGGCCACCGGCTTGCATAGCATGCAGGGGCGCCTGAGGTCGTGTCGTTCCGTAACCGCGAGAACGGCAAAGGCCGCGAAACATAGAACGTCGAAGGGAACCCATGCTGAACCACACACCCGCTCATCCGGCACGTCCGCTCGTGGCCGCACTGCTGGGTCTGGCCCTGGCCGCCTCCGGCCTTGCGCAGGCGCAGGGCCTCAGCGTGGGCGCCATCCTCCCGGAATCCTGGCCCAGCGCCGCGCAGGCGGAAGACATGCGCGACGGCATGACGCTGGCCCTCAAGACCAGCTCCCTGCAGCCGGCCCCGAAGCTCGTCATCAAGGACAGCGGCTGCGATGCCAAGAAGGCGCAGGCCGCGGCACAGGGCTATGTGGCGGCCAAGGTCGACCTCGTCATCGGCGGCTTCTGCGTGCTGGGCGAAGTGCCGGCCATGCTCAAGACGGCCAATATCCCCATGGTCTCGGCCAATGCCGAGCGCCTCAAGAGCCATGACGGCCTGATCCAGCTGGGCCGCGTCGGTGCCGGCGCCGCCGAGGAGATCGCGGCCAAGCTGCGCTCCCAGACCGGCCTGCGCGTCACGGCGTCCAGCGCCTGCTGGATCGACTTCGAGACGCCCGTGTCCGACAAGTACGACGCCGGCCTGTGCCCCGCGCTGCCGGTCGACAAGTCGCGCTGGAGCGAGGTCGCGGCGGCCTACGAGGCGGCCTTCCGCAAGCCCTTCAGCGTCTCCGCCGCGCGGGGGCACGCCGCCATGGAAGTGGCGCTGGCCTACCTCAAGAAGCAGCGCACGGCCTCGCGCGCCGTCGCCGCCGGTGAGGCGCTGAACGCCCGCACGGTGCTCGGCCAGCCGCTGGCCAAGGACAGCATCGTGCCCGAGGACGCCCTGCAGCTGAGCTTCGCCAACCGCACCGTCAAGCCCGGCAGCCGAGACGCCCAGGTCATGGACCAGCTCGTCAAGGCCAAGAGCTGCGACTGCAAGTCCGGCCCCGACTGTGGCAAGGGCACGCCCTGGGCCGGCATGCCCTTCACCGTCGTGCCCCCCGGCAAGCAGCCGGCCGCCTGCCCGCAGGTGCTGGCGAGCCGCTGAGCCGCAGCGGGCTCGGGGCCGCGCTGACGGCCGGGCTCAGGGCCGGTTTCAGGGCGACGGCTCGGCCGCCAGCGCCGCCCGCATGGCGTCGCGCTGCTCGGCAATCCGCCGCAGCTTCTCCTCCCCCTTCGCGATCCCTTCGGGCGAGAGCCCCTGCTCGCGCGCCTGCTCCAGCAGGCGGCGCAGCGCGGGCAGTTCGCGATCGGCCGCCTCGACGAAGGCCTGCTGCACGGCGCGATGCTCCTGGGCCTCGCGGGTGAGGTAGGCGGCGGGATCGTCCAGCTGCCACCGCGGGGTGGGCAGGGCCTGAGGCGCGCGCACCAGCGGTGGCGCGCGCTCGTCACCCGTCAGACGGGTATCCGCCAGATGCCAGTGGGCGGGCTCCAGCGGCGGCGCAGCGGAAGCGATCACCGGGGGCACCGGCGCGACGGACGGCGCCGCAGCGAGAGGCTCCGTCTGCGCGGCCGAAGCCGGCGGCAGAGCGGGCCGCGCCGGGCCCTCCAAGGACAGCAGGGGATGGGACGGCGCCGCCGTCGGCCAGCCGGCCAGCCAGGCCGCGCCCAGCCCCAGCAGGACGACGGCCAGCAAGGACAGGATCGGCCACACCCAGAGGCGGCGCGCGGGGGTGGTCTCAGTCATGCGAATGTCCTCCTGCGGTCTCGAGTCCCAGCAGCGGGCTGCGCGAGGGGGCCGGGAGGTCCGGCGCCCACTGGAGCTGCGCGCCCGCCAGCAGCTGCTCCTGCCGCGCCCGCCAGGCGGCCTGCCGACGCGCCTGCCGCAGCGCCTGCGTGGCGCCGTAGCGCACCGTCTCGCTGTCCACCGGCTGCAGGCGCTCCTCGCGGCGCTGGACCTGCACCCACTCCCAGCCACGCGCCTCCACGCCCGGGTGACGCAGCGCCGGGCCGGGCGCGCCGACGGGCGTCGCGGCCATCAGCGCCAGCGACCAGTCGTCGAGCGCCTGATCGCCGGTCGCCGGCGCGGCCGGATCCTCCGCGGTCCACTGCACCGCGCGCACGCTCAGCCCCGGGATGTCGGCGCCCTGCAGTGCCGCCAGCCCGGCCTGCCGACGCAGCAGCGGCTCGACGGCCTCGCGGCAGGCGGCATCGGCGCAACGGGCCCGCCATCCCTCCAGGCGGCTGATGCGGCGGAACTCCTCCGGGTGATCGCGCCAGTACTGCTCGATGTCGGCATCGGCGATCGGGCCGAGGGCCAGGCGAGCGACGGCGTCATCACCGGCGGCGGCGCCGTGGGCATCGCCATCCAGCCCCTCCCAGCGCAGCCGCGCCTGCCAGCGCACGCGCGCCCACAGCAAGGTCTGCAGCGCCTCTGCGCCCTCGGCGTCCCAGCGGCCGGGCCGGGACGCCCAGTCGCGCGTGAAGCGGTCCTGCAGCCAGCGGCGGGCCTGCGCGCGGGCGAAGTCGCGGTCGCCGTCGAGGATCTGCGTGCGCCCCTGCACATTGAGGGACGGCCAGACCTGGGCCAGCGTCACGCGGGCCGGCGCACGGCAGCCGACGCCGTCGCACCAGCGCAGCAGGACCAGTTGCGCGGCGCCCGCGGGGGCCTCCGTCACGCGGGCGACGGGCGCCAGCCCCGCCCTCGCGGCCGGCGCCAGGACGCGCTGCCAGGCGGCGTCGGACGCGGGCGCCGTCACGCGGGCCTGCCGCTGCCAGGCTGCCCAGTCCTGCGCCAGCGCCTCCGGCCAGCGCTGCCAGGCCATCGACTGCCACTGGCGCTCCACCATCGCGGCGGGATCGAAGGCCACGCGGCGGGCCGCGAAGAGCCGCTCATCCCCCACCTGCCGGCGCGCCTCCTCGCCCAGCAGCCACTCCAGCGCCAGGCGCTGCAGCAGGTCCGGCAGCGCGAGGTCCGGCTGCTCGCGACGGGCGATCTCCAGCAGGTCCTCGGCCAGACCACGCGGAATGAGCTGACCCTCGACCCGCAGGGCCGCGCCCGCCGGCAGCGGGGCCGCCTGCGCTGCGCCCGGTGATCCGATCAGCGCCGCGCCGGCCAGCAGCAGCGCCCGCCACGGCGCCAGGAACCCGGCGCGGGTCACAGCCGCTCCGCCGCCCGGTTGAGCAGGTGCACGACCATGGCGATGGCATGCGGCACCACGATGCGCCCGACCCGGCGGCGGTCGTTGTGGTCCGTGCTGGAGAGCACCACGCCGCCGCGGGCATACGAGAGGGCCCCGCCCTGGCGCAGCAGCGGTCGGATGTCCGTGGCGCTCGGCGCCAGCGGCGTGAAGCTGGCCATCGCGGCGCCCACGAGCGCGTCGTCGTTGAGCGCCTCGCGGTCGTAGTAGTCCTTCACCCACGTCTCCCAGCCGGTGTGGTTGAGCGCCGAGGTCGTCCAGGTGTGATGCGGCTGCAGCAGGTCCGTCGTGTGCATCACGAAGCCCAGCGTCTGCACGCTCGGACGCGCCAGGAACTGGCTCCACCAGTACTGGCCGAGGTTGTCGATGGGCTGGAAGGGGATCTTCTCGAAGTCGGCGTACTGGGCCGGGCTGGAGCTGCCGCCCTGGCGGTAGTTGCGCTCGGTGAGGCCGAAGCTGTCGTACTTGCTGCCATCGCCGAACAGGCCCTTCATGCCGCCCTTGCCGTCGTCCAGGTGGTCCCCGACGAGCCAGGCGGCGGCGAGCTTGTCGATGTCGCCGGACACGGTCAGCTTGCTGTAGTTGTAGCCGCCGTAGGGATTGCCGTGGACGTCCGGGCCCTGCGTGTGGTTCTGGAAGTGCCAGTACGACGTGTAGTTGACGATGCCCTTGCCCAGGCCCCACACGGGCGCCAGCTGGCAGTCGCCGGTGATGGCGCCGCAGAGGTAGGTGTCGGCGAAGTCGTCCACGTCATAGGCGCCCTGGCCCAGCTGCTCGGCGAACTGCTCCAGCGTGTAGCCGGCGCGGGTCAGGCCGGCCTGCAGCTTCGCGAAACTGGTGGTGTCCGCATGGCGCTGCATGTAGCGCACGGCGTCGATGGCGATGCGCTTGTGCGTCTCCTGGTTGAAGGCCTGGGCACTGCTGGCCAGGGTCAGGACGCTGACGAGGAACAGAGGGGCTTTCATGGCGTGAGGGCGGGGGAAGTGGAAAGCCCGCATGCTCGCCAGCGCATGTGACGATGCCTTGACCACCGGCCGGGACCTGCAAGAGCTGGCAGCGCCGACCGGGGCACGGCGCCCGTCATGTGCCCGTCATGTGCCCCGCATGCGCCCACGATGTGCCCGTCATGCGCCCATCACGCGGCGCGCCGGCCGCTCAGTCCCGCGGCCCGCGCACCTGCCGCAGCACCAGCACCGCGGCGAGCAGGGTCAGCACGGTGATCAGCGCCAGCATGATCCAGAAGCCATGACCGTGGTCCGCCAGCGGGATGCCGCCCACGTTCATGCCCAGCAGGCCCGAGACGAGGTTGATGGGCAGGGCCAGCACCGTGACGACGGTCAGCGTGAAGAGGCTGCGGTTGTTCTCCTCGGCCTGGCGCGCGGCGGTCTCGTCCTGCATGAGCTTGATGCGCTCCTGCAGCGCGGCGGCGTCGCGCAGCACGAGGGCGAACTCCTCGCTGGCGCGCTGCAGCTGCGCACGCTCCTCGCCCGTGACCCAGGCCGGCGGGTGGCTCAGCATGCGAGCCAGCGCGCCCGGCTCGGGTGCGAGCAGGCGCTGCAGGCGCACGAGCACCCGGCGCAGGTGCGCGACCTCGGCCGCATGGCGCGCATGGCGGCCCTGGAGCAGCTCGTCCTCGATGTCGTCGATGCGGTCGGCGGTGCGGCGCACGATGACCTGCAGCTCGTCCGCCTGGTCCTGCAGCAGGTGGTCCAGCAGCGCCACGGGCGAGGCCAGGCGCTCCCCGCGCTTCACGGCCATGCGCAGGCGGTCGATGGAGCGCAGCGGCTGCCGGCGGGCCGTCAGCACGCAGCCCGGGCGCACATGGGCCCACAGGGTGGCGATGTCGTCGGGGTCGAAGCTGAAGTCGAAGGTGACGTCGTTGACCACCGCGAACAGGCTCTCGCCCAGGCGTTCGATGCGGGTGGCGCGCGAGCCCTGCTGCATGGCGGCGAGCAGGTCCTCGTCGAGGGCGCCGGCCCGGCGCAACGTCTCCAGCGCGCCGGCATGGCTCAGGTTGATGTGCAGCCAGACGAAGCCGGCGCCCTCATCCGGCATCGGCATCGGCGGCAGGCGCTCGTCGCCCAGGGCCTGCGCCACGCCTGCCGCATCGAAGCGGTAGGCGCAGATCACGCCGTGGGCGCTGGCACCGTAGGGCGCGCCCGGCCCGGCCTCTTGCGTCGAAGGCGGCGAAGGCGGTGGGGACGAACGGGCGGCGGAGGCGGGATCGCGCATGCGGGCAGGCTAGCGGCGCCCCGTGACGCGGTCATGACCCGCGCCCGGCCGCCCGCCGCGTCAGCCCAGCCAGGCCTTGGCGGCCGCCTGGTACAGCGGAATGCCCAGCAGCAGGTTGAACGGGAAGGTCACGCCCAGCGACAGGCCGATGTAGACCGCGGGACGCGCCTCCGGCACCGCATGGCGCAGCACCGCGGGCACGGCGATGTAGGACGCGCTCGCCGCCAGCACGGCCAGCAGCATGGCGTCGGCGACGGGCAGCTCGGCCAGGCTCGCCAGCAGCAGCGCCAGCGCCGCGTGCAGGAGCGGCATGCCGAGGGCGTAGGCGAACAGCGAGGCCGGCAGGCCGCGCAGGCCGGGCAGCTGGCGGGCCGTGAGCAAGCCCATGTCGAGCAGGAAGAAGGCGAGCAGGCCCTTGAAGATCTCGCCGGTGAAGGGCTTCATCGCGGCCGCGCCGGCGGGGCCGGTGATCCAGCCGATGGCCAGGGCGCCGAGCAGCAGCAGCGTGCCGCCCTCGGTGAGCGCCTCGCGCCAGTGCCCGCCGCCGGGGGCGGACGGCGCCCGCCCGCCCAGGGCCAGCGCGCCGCCGCCGACGCTCACCGTGCCGCCCGCCGTGGCGGCGCGGGCCCGCTGGCTCAGCATCAGCGCCAGGATGATGGCCGGCGATTCCATCAGCGCCATGGCCGCCGCCATGTGGCCGCCGGCGGGCGTGCCCTGCACCTCGAGCAGGTGGTTGGCGGTGACGAAGGTGACCGCGCTGACGCTGCCATACGTGGCGGCCACGGCGAGGGCATCGAAGGGCGGCAGCCAGCGCCGCAGCAGGGGCAGGTCCAGCAGGGGCACCAGCACCGCCAGCAGCATGGCGCAGCCGAGGCCGGCCACCACGGTGGTGCTCAGGCCCGTCTGGTGCAGCGCGAAGCCGCCCTTGAGCCCTAGGGCCATCAGCAGATAGAGGGAGAGGAAGCGCGACAGCGGCGCCGGCACCTCCAGGTTGGACCGAAGCACCCCGGCGAACAGGCCGAGGACGAAGAACAGCAGGGCGGGATCAAGCAGGGCATTCATGAGACCGGGATGCTAGGGATTCCGGTCGATCATGGAAAATCAATTGTCCTGATGCTTTCCATCGAGGTTTATCGATGCATGCCACCTTTCGCCAGCTGAAGCTGCTGCTGGCCCTGGCCGAGACCGGCTCCATCACCGGCGCGGCGCGGGCCTGCCACGTGACGCAGCCCACGGTCTCCATGCAGCTCAAGGAACTGGCCGAGGCCGCCGGCCTGCCGCTCTACGAGCAGTTCGGCAAGCGCCTGCAGCTGACGGAGGCGGGCGAGGCGGTGCTCGTGACCGCCCGCGCGCTGCAGGCCGAATGGGAGGCTCTGGAGCAGCGCCTGGCCGGGCTGCGCGGCCTGCAGCACGGGCGCCTGCGCATCGCGTTGGCGAGCACCGCCAAGTACTTCGTGCCGCGCATGCTGGGCACCTTCTGCGCGCAGCATCCGCAGGTGGACATCGCCCTGCAGGTGCTCAACCGCGACGGCGTGCTGCAGCGCATGCGCGCACACCAGGACGATCTGTATGTCCTGTCCATCCCGCCCCGCGGCGTCCCTCATGAGCGGGCCCATCTGCTGGACAACCCGCTCGTGCTGATCGCCCCGCTGCAACACCCGCTGGCCGGCCGAGCGCGCATCCGGCCGCCGCGGCTGCAGGACGAGCCCTTCATCCTGCGCGAGGCAGGCTCGGGCACGCGGCTCGCCGGGGACGCGCACTTCGAGCAGCTGGGCCTGAGCCCGCGCGTGCGGCTGGAGCTGGGCAGCAACGAGGCCGTGAAGCAGTCCGTGGCGGCCGGCATGGGGATCGGGCTGGTCTCGCGCCATGCCCTTGCCGCGGATCCCGCCAGCGAGGGCCTGGCCGTGCTGCGCGCCGACCACTTCCCGGTGCGGTCCGCCTGGTCCGTGATGTGGTTGCCGGGCCAGCGGCTGAGCCCCCTGGCCCAGGCCTTTCTCCAGCATCTGCAGGGGCTGGCAGGGGCGTGGGAGACCCATTCCTGAGCGGCCGATGCCCGAGCGCCGGCACGGGCATGCGCCCTGCCCTAGCATCCGCACCCTGTGCTGACGGAGGTCCCCATGCGTTCGCTGATCGCCACTGTGTTGTTCCTGCCTGCCCTGGTCCTGGGGCTGACGCCCGCCGCCCACGCCGAGGACGCGCCCCTGCCCACCGTGGCACAGGTGGACCTGGCGCGCTACACCGGTCGCTGGTATGAGATCGCGCTGCTGCCCAACCGCTTCCAGCGCCAGTGCGTGGCGGACACGCAGGCGAACTACCGCCAGGACGGCGAGCGCATCGAGGTCCTCAACCGCTGCCGCATGGCGGATGGGCGCATCGACGACATCCGCGGTCACGCCAAGGTGGTGCCGGACTCCGGCAACGCCAAGCTGCGCGTCACCTTCTTCTGGCCCTTCTACGGCGACTACTGGATCCTCGCGCTCGATGAGGGCTACACCGAGGTGCTGGTGGGCGCCCCCAACCGGCGCTACGCCTGGGTCCTGGCGCGCGAGCCTCAGCTGCCGGAGGCCCGGCTCGACGCCCTGCTGGACCGCGCCGCGGCCCTCGGCTTCGACCGCAGCGCCTTCCAGCGCACGCCACAGTCGGCCGCGGGCACCGGGCGGCCCTGATCGAGGCCTCAGGCCGGTTCGGCGGCGGCCATCATGGCCGTGCGGTCCCCGACGGCGCCGAGGTAGTCCTGGATGCCTGGCCAGTGCGCCGGCGGCGTCACGCCCAGCAGCTGCGCAAAGGCCTGGCAGACCGCCTCCAGCGCGCCGATGCCCGGGCACAGATAGTCCATGAACAGGAACTGCCCCTGCTGGTTGACCTCGAGGAAGACCAGCTGCCCCTGCGCATCGACGATGAAGTCCAGGCAGCCGAAGCGCAGCCCGAGCGCCTGCATGAAGCGGCGGATGCGAGCAAGGTCCTCGGGCGCGAGTTCATGCGGCTGGGCCGGCACGGCGGCGCCAAGCGCATACAGGCGCCAGTCCGTGGCCGTCAATCGGTCCGCCTGGGAGTCGATCCGCACGCAGCGCACGTGATCGCCGGCGACGAGCACGCGCAGCTCGAACTGCTTGCGCAATTCCGGCTGGTAGATCGCGGGGCACAGCGACATGGCCTGGGTCTGGGCCAGCAGCGCCGGGGTCAGGGCCGTGGTCGGCAGGCTGCGGCGGCCGGCGTCCACCGCCCAGTCCAGCGGGCGGAAGGCCTTGAAGATGAGCCCGCCGGCCTGCGACTGCGCAAAGCGGCGGATGCGCTCGGGGTCGTTGCTGATGAGCGTGCCCGGCACCGTGAGGCCGCAGCGCTGCGCGAGGAGCAGCTGGGCCGGCTTGGAGCGCGCGCGCAGACGGCTCGGCAGCGGATTCATCCAGACAGCCTGCTCCGAGAGCGCGACGTCCAGCAGGTTGTACAGGCCGGTGAGCACCTCGTCGGCCTCATGCCGCACGATGCTGGCGTCCTCTGGGTGGACGGCGGAGAGATCCGCCGCCGGGAAGGGCCGGCGCGCCCAGACGGCACGGACCGAGCGCAGATCGAGGCCTTCGCCCGGCAGGAGCTCGTCCAGCAGCGACTCCCCCGCTCCGCCCAGGGCCAGCGTCAAGGCGCGACGCGAGGGGAAGCCGGCCGGATCGAACACCTGCACCGTCGCGCCCTGGCCCTGCAGGGCCCACTGGACGGCCTGGACGTGCACATCGCCACGAGAACCCAGAATCAGCAAAGACATGGTGTGTCCTGACAGGAGAAGTTCGGATGTGAAGTCCGGACGTGAAGTTCAGAAATGGCAGGGCCCGGCGCCAGGCCGGGCCCTGCCTGCGGATCAGGACACCCGATCAATCGTCGTAGTCGGTGCCGTCACCACCCTGGCCGTACACGCCGGGGTAGGTCACGCCGGGGGCCTTCTTCAGGCCGCCCGCGACTTGTTCCATCTCCGTCTCGGTCAACACGCGGGAGGCCACGTAGGCCAGGATGCGGGTGGACTCCTCTTGCTTCATCTCGTTCTTGATGGTCATTTGAGTTCTCCAGAAATCGGCAGAAATCGACTGCCCTTCGAACTTCACACCTAACCGGTTAGCTGGTGCACTGACCATTCTGCACATGACCTTCCTGCGCGCCAGTTGGCGTTTCACCGCATGAGAAAGGTCATGGTGTGCCACCGCGCGGCAGCGTGCGGGCGCCTGGCTTTCAGGGCTTCAGATGCCCCAGCGGCACGCCGCCACCGGCCTTCACCTCGCCCAGCGAGAAGCTGGTGTGCACATCCTTGACGTTGGGCAGGTTGAGCAGGGTGTCGATGGTGAAGCGGCTGAAGGCGTCGAGGTCCGTCGAGAGGACCTGCAGCTCGAAGGTGCCCGCGCCCGAGATGTAGTGGCAGGAGGTGACCTCGGGCAGCTGGCGGATGGCCTCCTCCAGCACCTTGGTGGCGGAGGCGTTGTTGCGGTCGGCGTCCAGGCGCACGAAGGCCAGCACCCCGAGGCCCAGGCGGCGCCGATCGAGCTCGGCACGATAGCCGGTGATGTAGCCCTGCTCCTCCAGCCACTTCACCCGGCGCCAGGTGGGCGCGGTGGACAGCCCGATGCGGCTGGCCAGCTCGGCATTGGACAGGCGCGCGTCCCGCTGCAGCTCCGCCAGGATGGCCACGTGCCAGCGGTCCAGGCGGTCGCCCTGCGGATCCTCGAGCTCCTGCGCAGGCAGGCGGCCACGGGCGGCGAGGGAGGCGTTGGTCTTGGTCATGGCGCGGACGGGGGCTGACGACGGATGCCCCATCCTACTGGAGCCGGCGCGCCCCTCAGAGCGCGGCGGTGCCGTCCGGGATGCCGCTGGGCACCTGGCGGGCGAGCTCCAGCACCTGGCCGTCGCGCACCTGGACCACCCGCTGGGCGCCGGCGATGGTCTCGGGGCGGTGGGCGATGACCAGGCGGGTGAGCTTCATCTGGCTCAGCGCCGCCGTGACGGCCCGCTCGTTGGCCAGGTCCAGGTGGCTCGTGGCTTCGTCCAGGGCCAGCACGCGGGGCTGCTTGTAGATCGCCCGGGCCAGCAGCAGGCGCTGCTTCTGCCCGCCGGACAGGCCCGAGCCGAGGTCGCCCACGAGGGTCTGGTAGCCCATGGGCATGCGGCAGATGTCCTCGTGCAGCTGGGCCAGCGCGGCGCACTGCTGGATGCGCTCCATGTCCGGGTGGCTGTCAAAGAAGCTGATGTTGTCGGCCAGGCTGCCGGTCAGCAGGGCGTCCTCCTGCATCACCGTGCCGATCTGGCGGCGGTAGTTCCGGACGCCCAGATGGCGCACCGGCACGCCGCCGTAGAGCACCTCGCCCTCCGTCGGGGGCAGCAGGCCCAGCATGATCTTGAGCAGGGTGGTCTTGCCCGCGCCGCTCGGCCCGGTGACGGCCACGTTCTCGCCCGCCTCGATCCGGAAGCTGGCGCCGCGGAGGATCCAGGGCTCGCCCTCGGCATAGCGGAAGGAGACGTTGCGCAGCTCCAGCGACGGCGGCAGGTGGTCCAGCTCGCTGTGCGGCACGTCGTCCTGCTCGGGGGGCTCGAGGACGATGTCCGCCAGGCGCTCGCCGTGCAGCGACAGCATCTTCAGCTCGACGGCATAGTCGATCAGCTTGGCCACCCGGCCCGTGAACTGCGTCTTGTAGCTGACGAAGGCGAACAGCATGCCCACGGTCAGCGAGACGGCGTGGCTCTGCTGGCCCTGCAGGATGGTGCGCGCGCCCAGCCACAGCACGGCCAGGTTTTCCAGGCCGAAGATCAGCGTGTTGGCCGTCTGGAAGGCCATGCTCATCTTGGCCGTGCGCACGTCGCGGTTCTGCACGTCCACGATCAGGTTCTGCCAGCGGGAGCGGCGCTCGTCCTCGCGGGCATAGAGCTTCAGCGGCGTGATGGCGCGCAGCGTCTCGAGGAAGTGGGTGCTCTCCTTGGCGGCGATCACGAGGCGCTCGGCTGCCGCGTCGCGGAAGGGGCGGTAGGACACCCAGCGCAGGGCGCCGTAGGCCAGCACGGCGACCACCACCACCGCGGCCAGCGGCACGGAATAGAGCAGCATCATGACCAGCGCGATGAGCGCCATGAGGCCGTCGAGCACCGCCTCGATCGCGGCGGTGGTGAGGCTGCGCTGGATGGCGTTGACCGCGCTGAAGCGGGAGGTGATGTCCCCCAGGTGCCGCTTCTCGAAGAAGCTGGTGGGCAGGCGGACGAGATGCGCGAAGACGTTGGACTGCCACTGCAGCGCCAGCGTCTGGCTCAGCAGCACGACCATCCAGGAGCGGCCGAGGGACAGGGCGGACTGGATCAGCAGCAGCAGCCCGAAACCGAGCACCAGCACGCCCAGCAGTTCGGCGTCGCCACTGCTGAGCACCTCGTCCACCACGAGCTGGTTGAACAGCGGCGCGATGACGGCAAACACCTCCAGCACGACGGCCACCGCCAGGATCTGCAGCAGCGAGCGCTTGAGGCCCGTGACCTTGCCCGTCAGGGAGCCGAGCGACAGCCGCGGCGCCTGCTGCTCGGGCTTGAAGTCGGCGTTGGGCGTCAGCTCCAGGGCCACACCGGTGAAGTGGGCCGACATCTCGGCCAGCGTCAGCCGGCGCTCGCCGATGGCCGGATCCAGCACGGTGCAATGCCGGGCGCCGACCTTCTTGAGCACCACGAAATGGTTGAGGTCCCAGTGCAGGATGGCCGGGAGGGCGAGCTGCCCGAGGTGGTCGAGCTCCAGCTTCAGCGGCCGGGCGGAGAAGCCCATCGAGCCCGCGTGGCTGATCATGCTGGCCAGCTTGGCGCCCTTCAGCGAGACGGGGAATCGGCGGCGCAGGTCCCCGAGGTCCTGGCCATGGCCGTGGTGGCTGGCCACCATGGCCAGGCAGGCGAGGCCGCATTCGGCCGCTTCGGATTGCAGGAAGAGTTTCATCGCGCGGCCCCGGCTTTCGCAGACGGGGAGCTGCCGTCATCCGGCGTGTTCACGAGGGGAGCGAGACCGGACACGGCCAGGATGGGCTCCATCACCCACTCCCAGACCTTCTGGCGCTGCTGGAGGACATCGGCATCCAGGCTCATGCCGGGCTTGAGCGGCAGGCTCGCGCCGTAGGCCTGCATGTCCTGGCGGTCCAGCGCCACGCGGATGCGGTACAGCGGCTCGCTGGCCTGCGCCGCGGCCTGCAGCGACTGGCTCTGCCCCGAGGGCAGCTCCTGGGCGGACAGCGGCGCCTGGCTGACGGACACCACGCGGCCGCGCGCCATGCCGAACTTCTGGTAGGGGTAGGCGGCATAGCGCAGCCACACCTGCTGGCCGGGCTGCACAAAGCCGCTGGTGCGGCTGGGCGCGAAGAGCTGGGCCTCGAGGGCTTCGTCCGACGCGCCGGCGGCGGACCGGGGCACGAGGCTCAGCAGCGCCTGCCCCTCCAGCACCGACTGCCCCGCATGCAGGGACAGCGTGGCCACGCGGCCGTCCTGCGGCGCCTGCACGAGCACGGCGCCGCGCGCCTCGTTCTCGTTGGATTCCTGGGCGAGGCTCGCGAGGTTGCGGTCGACGAGGGCCAGGGCCGTGCGCAGATTGGTCTCGTTCGCGGCGAGGTCGGCGCGCACGGCCTGGGCGTCGCGCTGCAGGGCCTGGAGATTGCGCTCGGCGCTGCGCTCGCGCATCTGCAGGTCCAGCAGCTCTTCCTGCTTCTGCTGGACCTGGGCCGTGGAGACATAGCCGCTGCGCGCCAGCTCGTTGAAGCGGTCGAGGCTCTTCTGCGCCAGCTGGGCGCGCTGGTGGCTGGAGTCGAGCTCGCCCTGCGCCTGGCGCTCCTCGGCCTGCAGGCTGCGCAGGCGGTCGTTCAGGGCATCGGTGCGCTGGCGGGCCTGTTGCTGCTGCAGGAGGCGTTCGGTGTCGAGGCTCTGGCGACGCTGCGCCAGCGCCTGGGCATTGAGCAGGGCGACGTCGCCCTGGGCCAGGCGGCGCTCGGTGCGGATCTTCAGCAGCGGCTGGCCCGCGCGGACCTCCTCGCCCTCCTTCACCAGCAGTTCGGCCACCGAGCCGGCCTGCGGCGCGGTGATGCCGATCAGCCCGCCGGTGGGCAGCAGCACGCCCGACACGCGGGCCTTGCGGCTCACCTGGCCCAGCAGGGCGAAGGCCACGAGCCCGGCCAGCAGGACGAGGGCGATACCCGTCATCCAGGCGAAGCTGGGCGGGCGTCCGATGCGGATGCCGCCCAGCCACTGGACGGAGCGGGCCTGCATCACTTCGGGTCGGAATAGGGTGTCACGCACGGTGCGATGGCTTTGCAGTGGAGGCCCGCGCATGCCGGGGGCCGGAAGCCGGCCTCGGCCACACGGGGGCGCTGAGATTGTCTGGGCCGCAGCCGCGATGCGGCATCCGGAATACCCGGAGCCCTGTGCGGCCAGTCGCGGCGACGCTCATGGGCCCTCAGGTTTCCAGCGCCCGGATGCAGGCCACCTTGCCCTGGTGCTTGCCCTCGTAGGAGCGCACCATGCCGTCGCACAGCAGGTTGCTTTCCGCCACCGAGACGCCCCAGACGATCATCCGGATCTCGCGCTCGGCGCGCGCGCCGCGGCCCATGCTGAGGTAGGTGACGTTCGTGGGCAGGTCGTCGAACAGGGCCAGCTGGCGGGGCGTGAGCTGGCGAGTGCAGTCGGCAGACTTGACGGTCATGGGCACGGAGACCTTGCCGAAGAGCTGCTGCAGCTGGTCCCGGTTCTTCTCGCACTCCCCGTAGCTCGCCGTCTTGACGAAAACCACCTGCTCGAGGGTGCGCCCCTGGACCACCACGTCGACATGCATTTCGGCGTAGACCGGTTCCTTGATGACCGCCGGCCCGCCGGGCTGGAAGCGGTCCCAGGCGAACTTGCCGGCGGCGAGCACCGCCAGCAGGCCGAGCACCTGCACGACGGTCATGTGTCTGATGGCACCAATCATGGTTCTCCTCCTGAATATCGTTCTAAGGAATGTCCGAAAAACACCGTCCGCCGACGCTGCAGTGCCGACTGTCGCGGTCTGAGTTCTACAGTGTGCGCGAACGCGCAGTTGCCGAGCTGGATCTCCGCCAATTGTCGGCGTTATGCGTCGCCAAGGCGCCCACGTGGGGCATCGCAGGTCGGTGCACCATCCACCAATGGCCCAGCGCGAACCGCATTGTCATCCGCGCCGTGTACTTGGCCGGCCCGCGATTGCGAACCTGGGCGTAGCCGAACTGCTGCTTGACCTCACGAAACGGACGCTCGACCGTGACCCAGGTGCTGGCCTTGAGCCTCCCTGCTTTCGCCAGCAGTTGATGCAATTCGCGCGCAGGATCGGGCGCGCGGCGCCTGCCCGGGCGCATGGCTGCGCGCCAGCGCACGTTGCCGTCCTTCAACCTTTACCCTTCTCGCGCGAGTCTTCCTGGGCAGCGGCTCAAGGCCGAGTGTGATCGGGTCCCTCCTTGCCATCGTCGTTCGTCGTCAGGGCCGGCGCCGGTCTGCAGTCTGATTGACCTGGGGCTCCAAAGACCTCCCCTAGGCGCACGGCAGTGGCGATGCCATTGACCCAAGCGCAGTCATACTTTTCGCAAAGCCGTCCGATATGGATTTCGCATCCGAGATGATTGAGACTGGAATATTGAATGCCTGCATCATCAAGACTCCGTTAGTCTTGCTGATTAGGCCTCTTTCGAGAGTCCGATTGCTCCCCTTGATGACACATAGACGATCAAACCTTTTTGAAAGGTACTCAGCAAGGACAACGTGGTGCGAAGAGACGATGGTGAGGGCCTTGTTCTCCAAGAATCGAAGAATCGCCGCGCCACAGGCGACGGATTCCGCATGATTTGTGCCTTTGAAAATTTCGTCAAAAATGCACAGGCATGGCTGCGCCTGTACGTCCGCCAAGATTTCGCTAGCCCTCTGCATCTCTGCCATGTACAGACTCAGGCCAGCACGAGCATCATCCTCGGCCACCATGCTGGTTCTTACCGGCATGCTCGGAATGCGGGCATATTTCGCATAGCAAAAGCCCAGCGAGTTTCCAATAGCGAAGTTCATGGCAAGTGCTCGGAGCAGCGTGCTTTTCCCGGCGCCGTTGGCACCAGTAATGAGTGCTCCAGCGCCGGTGCATTCCAGTGACACTGGATCGCCCTCCAGCTCACCCGGCGTCAATAGGGCATCAAACTTGAAGCCGGTGAGTGTTGTTGACTCCTCGCGCCAACACACCCTGGCAGCGTTGCTGTTGATATGACCATACAGCAGACAGTCCGCCTCCACGTTCGCGACGAACTCGAAGGCAGATCTGAACAGGCAGGCATTATCCCGGACAATAGATAGTTGCCTGGAGGCCTCCCATTGATTTCGCAAGGTGAGAATTTGAATGTAATCACCAAGGAAAGGAATTCCATTGGTGAGAGAGGGTGAGATTCTCTTGCGAACGTTCGCGATGGCGGATGTCCAGCTGCCCGACCTCACAGGGCTCAAAAAGGTGTGATCGCTATCTGGCCGGGTAAAGTCTTCGGCGACGTTGAGCAGGCAGATCAGTGCGCCCTGCAGGCGCTTCCAGGCACCATAGTCGGCGGAGCTGCGGACCGTTACCGTTGCATATAAGAAAAAGGCCAGCAGCGCGCCGACCGCCCCAAGCGCTGGAGCACCTCCAAGCAAGGTCGAGGCACTGAAAACGAGGATTCCGACATAGATCGTGACCAGCCGCGTCGTGACCTCAATATTGGGGAGGTTTCCCTGAAAGAGGGCCGGCACCAGATCTTGATCAATTTCCAGAAGCGGCTTGCATCGAAGCTTCGTTGAAGTTGCAGCCTCACCACTCACGCTGCGATGCCAGCTTTTGTAGGCCTTGATATCTTCGGCGGATTGCCCAAACACTATTCTCTTGCACAGCAACTGCTTGGCAAGAATACTTCCCTCGCTTGCAATTGCTGCAACATATCCGTCAAGACTCAAGTCCTTCCAACTGGATCTATCAACATTCTGTAAGGCGGATGAGGCCTTCTTCAGCTCGGCATAGCTGAGCATTTCAGATGGACTGAACCAATCATGAGGAAGAACTCGTTCAGGCGCCTTTCCAAAAAGCTCCCGAGCCCAGTCTTTGACATGCCTGCAGCAATTTTTCAACACGCCTAAAAAAATACTGGGCCGCATACAGAGTCACTCATGCTTTTCCAATGCGCACGGAAATGCATATCGTCAAATGCAAGGAATCCGCCTTGCGGCGGATTCCCATGCGCATGTCTGATTACATCAGCATGGCGCCGATGATCGCGCCGCCAATCATGCCGACAGGACCAGTGCTGATCATGGCCATACCGCCGATGGCTGCGCCTGCTCAAGAACCGCCAGACACTTCGCCGACTTCTTGTTCGGACAGCTCGCAGACCGTGGCGACTTCTTGTTGGTTGATTTCGCTCAAAATACTCCCCCCCAAAACTTCCATTGATGCATGGAACATAACGACCCCGCTCTTGCGATATATTATTTTGCCCGCATCCAGAAATGATATGACGCCAGCAGGATTTGCCCACCAGCTGCAAACCCACATCTGTCTGCAAGCCTTATTGAGGGGATCGCCTCATTTGAGGGACCGTTCGTTAGGCCCCCTCCAATCGCCGCCCTCCAGCGATGGCTGCCGTGATATTTCGATATACCCATAAATTCATTGACAATGAGTTTAAGAGCTGTATCGAAGTGACACAACACCCCCCGTTGGGGTGGCGATGCCTAAGGAAAGTCAGCAAATCCACCCCCGCCGACACTGAAGGACCGACTGTCCTGATCTGCATTCGGAACGTGTGCGCGAACGCGCAATTGCCGGGCTGGATTCAGGCCGAATTTCGGCGCCATGCGTCGCCAAGGCGCCCTCGTGACGCATCGCGTGCGCACTCATCCCTGCATTCCCATCAACGGTCGGCGCACCGTCCACAAGTCGCGCAGCGCGAACAGCATCGTCAGCCGCGCCGCTTTCTGGTCCATCCTTATCCTCGTCGCCCATCCGCAGGGCCGGCGTCCGTCTGATTGACCTGGGGCCTGGCAGACCTTCCCAAATGGAGTTTGCAGCCACCCGGCATGGCTCAGGCAGACAGCTCGCACGATGCCGCCGACAAAAAAAAGACCCGACCCATCATGGGCCGGGCCTTCTTCACTTCTCCCCGAGCAGTGCCTGATGCACCGCGCGATCCTCGTTGCTTTCTCTTCAGCCGTGAGGGCCACCCTGTGTCGGGCGGTCCCTCTTGTTCGAGTCCTCGCACCTTATCCCATCTTCGCGGGACAGACACCTGAAAGATCTTGCAGGTTGCCAAAAACCTGAGCCTCGATTCAGCCGTCGAGGGGCGGTCCGGCCAATGGCCCCCCCCCGCCTGGGCCGACCGCCTCGCGCATGCGGCAGCGTCCGACCCCGGCGCCGGCGCGCCAGCGTCCTGAGACACGGGAATTCCCTTGAAGGCCCTTCAAGTGATTTCAATAATTCTCTATTTGGCCTTGTTAGGAAACAATTTTGTCGATCAAAGCAAACTTCGCGCAAAGTTAGAAAAGACAGACACCCCCTCTTTCCCTACACTCCCTCCCCGGCCCATACTGCAGCCATCCCCCGGAAGGTCCGGCGGCCACAAGCCGCACGCGCAAGCGCCTCCTGATGCGAGGTGCTGCTGGATCTGGTCCGTCCCCTCTTCGGCACCCCCTCTCGGAGTCCCCCTCGCATGAACGCACCGCTGCCCGAACACATCCTGCGCGCGCTGGAAAAGGTCACCCTCGACGACAAGTACGCGCTCGACCGCGGTCGCGCCTTCATGAGCGGGGTCCAGGCCCTGGTGCGCCTGCCCATGCTGCAGCGCACGCGCGACGCGATGAACGGCCTGAACACCGCCGGCTTCGTCTCGGGCTACCGCGGCTCGCCGCTGGGCGGCTACGACCAGGCGCTGATGGCCGCCAAGAAGCACCTGGCCAAGCAGAACATCGTGTTCCAGCCCGGCGTCAACGAGGAACTCGGCGCCACCGCCGTCTGGGGCACGCAGCAGCTGGACCTCTTCAAGGAGAAGGCCAAGTTCGACGGCGTCTTCGGCCTCTGGTACGGCAAGGGCCCGGGCGTGGACCGCTGCATCGACGTCTTCAAGCACGCCAACATGGCCGGCACGTCCAAGCATGGCGGCGTGATCGCCATCGCGGGGGACGACCACATCTCCAAGAGCTCCACCGCCGCCCACCAGAGCGACCACGTCTTCAAGGCCGCGGGCTTCCCGGTGTTCTTCCCGTCCAGCGTCCAGGACATCCTGGACATGGGCCTGCATGCCATCGCCATGAGCCGCTTCTCGGGCCTGTGGTCCGGCATGAAGACCATCCAGGAGATCGTGGAATCGGGCGCCAGCGTCAGCGTGGACCCGGACCGCGTCAACATCATCACGCCGGACGACTTCCCCATGCCCGCCGGCGGCCTGCACATCCGCTGGCCGGATCCGCCCCTGGACCAGGAAGCGCGGATGATGGACCACAAGTGGTACGCCGCCCTGGCCTATGTGCGCGCCAACAAGCTCAACTACAACGTCATCGCCACGCCGAACGACCGCCTGGGCCTGATCGCCTCCGGCAAGGCCTGGAACGACACCCGTCAGGCGCTGCATGACCTGGGCCTCGATGACGACACCTGCCGCCGTCTGGGCATCCGCCTGCACAAGGTCAATGTGGTGTGGCCGCTGGAGGCCAACATCACCCGCGACTTCGCGACCGGCCTGCAGGAAATCCTGGTCATCGAGGAGAAGCGCCAGGTCATCGAGTACCAGATCAAGGAGCAGCTCTACAACTGGCGCTCCGACGTCCGCCCGCACGTGCTGGGCAAGTTCGACGACGACGGTCAGTCGGGTGGCGAGTGGGGCCTGCCCAACCCGAGCGGCAACTGGCTGCTGCGCCCGCAGGCCGACCTGACGCCGGCCATCATCGCCCGCGCCATCGCCAAGCGCCTGAAGAAGCTGGGCGTGGACGCCGACATCGCCGCCCGCCTGGACGCGCGCGTGGCCGTGATCGACGCCAAGGAGAACGCGCTGAAGGCCGAGGAGAAGGCCGCCGGCGGCGCGGACCGCACGCCCTGGTTCTGCTCCGGCTGCCCGCACAACACCTCCACGCGCGTGCCCGAAGGCTCGCGCGCCGTGGGCGGCATCGGCTGCCACTACATGGTCACCTGGATGCCGGGCCGCAACACCGCGACCTTCACGCAGATGGGCGGCGAAGGCGTGCCCTGGACCGGCCAGCAGTGGTTTACGGACGAGAAGCACATCTTCTCGAACCTCGGTGACGGCACCTACTTCCACTCGGGCATCCTGGCCATCCGCCAGTCCATCGCCTCGGGCGTGAACATCACCTACAAGATCCTCTACAACGACGCCGTCGCCATGACGGGCGGCCAGCAGGTGGGCGAGCGCGCCGAAGGCCACACGGTGCTGCAGATCATGCAGAGCCTGATCTCGGAAGGCGTGAAGAAGCTGGTGATCGTCACGGACGAGCCGGAGAAGTACAACGGCGTGGCGCTGATCGCCGGCGTCACCGTGCACCACCGCGACGAGCTCGACGCCATCCAGCGCCAGTTCCGCGAGATCGCCGGCACCACGGCCATCATCTACGACCAGACCTGCGCGACCGAGAAGCGCCGCCGCCGCAAGCGGGGCAAGCTGGTCGATCCGGCCAAGCGCACCGTCATCAACGAGCTGGTCTGCGAGGGCTGCGGGGACTGCTCCATCCAGTCCAACTGCCTGTCGATCGAGCCGTTGGAAACCGATTTCGGTCGCAAGCGCCAGATCAATCAGAACACCTGCAACAAGGACTTCAGCTGCGTGAAGGGCTTCTGCCCGAGCTTCGTCACCATCGAGGGTGGCGAGCTGAAGAAGCCGAAGAAGGACAAGCGCATCTCGCCCTTCGACGCCAAGCTGGGCGAGCTGCCCCAGCCCGTGATCCCCAATGCCGAAGAGGCCTGGGGCATCGTGGTGGCCGGCGTCGGCGGCACGGGCGTGATCACCATCGGCCAGCTGCTGGGCATGGCCGCCCACCTGGAAGGCAAGGGCGTCATCACGCAGGATGCCGCCGGCCTGGCCCAGAAGGGCGGCGCGACCTGGAGCCACATCCAGATCGCCAACAAGGCCGAGGACATCCACTGCACCAAGGTCGGCACGGCCGAGGCGCAGCTGGTGATCGCCTGTGACTCCATCGTGGCCGCCAACAAGACCACGCTGGCCGTGATGCGCGAGGGCCGCACCTTCGTCGCGCTGAACACCCACGGCTCGCCCACCGCGACCCTGGTGAACAACGCGGACTGGTCCTTCCCCGGTGCCTCCTGCGAAGCCGCCGTGGCCAAGGCCGTGGGCGCCGAGCACTTCCGCGCCTTCGACGCCGAGGACGTGGCCGTGAAGCTGCTGGGCGACTCGCTCTACACGAACCCGCTGATGCTGGGCTACGCCTGGCAGCAGGGCCGCGTGCCCCTGAGCTACGCCGCGCTGATGCGCGCGATCGAGCTCAACGGTGTGCAGATCGACAACAACAAGGCCGCCTTCGAATGGGGCCGCCGCTGCGCCCAGGACCTGGCGTCGGTCCAGTCCCTGTTCGCCGCCCAGCAGGTCATCAACATCGTCAAGCGCGACAGCCTGGACGAGATGATCACCAAGCGCGTGGCCTTCCTGACGGACTACCAGAACGCCGCCTACGCCGCGCAGTACCAGGCCTTCGTCGAGAAGGTCCGGGCCGCCGAGAAGCCGCTGAGCAGCACGCGCCTGACCGAGGCCGTGGCCCGCTACCTGTTCAAGGTGATGGCCTACAAGGACGAGTACGAGGTCGCCCGCCTGCACAGCGACACGAAGTTCGCCGAGAAGATCGCGTCGCAGTTCGAGGGCGACTACAAGATCGTCCACCATCTGGCCCCGCCGCTCTTCGCCAAGAAGAACGACAAGGGCGAGCTCGTGAAGCAGCAGATGGGCGGCTGGATCCGTCCGGCCTTCGGCATCCTCGCGAAGCTCAAGGGCCTGCGCGGCACGGCGCTCGACATCTTCGGCTACACCGCCGAGCGCAAGATGGAACGCCAGCTGATCCAGGACTACCGCGCCAGCATCGAGCAGCTGCTGTCCAAGGGCCTGACGGCCGAGCGTCTGGCCCTGGCGACCGACATCGCGCGCATCCCCGAGGACATCCGCGGCTACGGCCACGTGAAGGAGCGCCACGTCCACGCGGCTCGCGCCAAGTGGGACGGCCTGATGAAGCAGTGGCAGGCCGCCTGACCTGGCCCCGCTGATCCAGCGCCATGAAAAAAGCCCGCACGCCGAAAGGCCTGCGGGCTTTGTCTTGGGCGGAACCGGCGCGGCGCCGGTCGGGCGGCCGCGCCGTGCCCCGGCGCCTCAGCGCGGGAGGCGGAAGGCGTTGCTGCGCAGCGGCGAACGCTTGAACTCCAGCGCCTTGTCGCCCGGGCGGGGCTTCACGCTCGCCGGGCGCATGGCCACGGACTGGGCCGGGCAGGTGCCGGTGATGCGGTGCTGCAGGGCCGCGGCCAGCATGGCCTCCCCGGGGTTGGTGAGCTCGCGGGAGAGGTCGTCATTCACCACGCAGCCCGCCACGCCCGTGGGGCCGTTGCCGGCCGGCACGAAGCCATCGGCGTAGTCACCGAAGCCCTTGTGGTTGACGCCGCCGAACTCGATCGGGAAGTAGGAATTGCCGCAGTTGTCCTTGGCCGTGAAGCCATAGGGCTTGCCGCAGGTCTTGCCGCCGATCAGCACCACTTCCACGTCCACGCCGCGCAGGCCGTTGATGAAGGCCTCGCTCGCGGAGCAGGTGCCGCTCTGCGCCAGCACGTAGACGCGCTTGAGGTTCAGGGCCGGCAGCGGCTGCTCGTTGGTGCAGCGGAAGTTGGCGTCGAGGATGCAGGACGTGTTGTAGAAGGGCGTGGCGTCGCCTTCCGTGGCCTGGCGCAGGCTGTTGTAGCGGCTGCGTTCGAAGTCCTTGCCGTTCGTCTGCTGCGCGCCGGCCACCATGTAGGCCAGCTGCGAAGCCATGAAGAGCAGGCCGCCGCCGTTGTAGCGCAGGTCCACCACCAGGTCCGAGACGCCGGCCTGCTGGAAGCGCGTCATGGCCTGGATGAGCTGGATCTCGCCCTTGGCGATGTGCGTGTTGAAGACCATGTGGCCGACCTTGCGGCCGTCCGCGGCGGTGATGACCTCGTCCAGCGTGACCGGCTGGTTCTCGACCTCGGCGCTGGCCAGGCTGACCTGCACCGCCGGGGCGCCCGCGCGGCTGAAGACGAAGTCGTAGCGCTTGCCCAGGCGGTCCGGGCTCAGCATGTCATTGAGCGCGTCGATGCCGGCGCTGTCATTGGTGTCGGCCGACACGCCATTGACCGTGACCAGCGTGTCCCCGCGCTTGAGGCCCGCGGATTGCGCCGGGCTGCCCGGCATCACGTAGGCGATGCGGATGCCGCGCGGCGGCGTGGGCGAGCCGAAGGTCCACTCGATGCCGAAGCCCGCGTCCACGCCGGCCTGCGTCATCTGCTGCCACTTGGCGGTCGAGATCATGAAGCTGAAGCGGTCCTGGCGCGCGCCGCTGGCCGTCAGCACCGGGCTGCGCAGGGCGTCGAAGTAGGCCTGCAGCGAGCCCTGGACGTCCCCGACGTTGCTGAACATCGCCTCATTCGCGTTGACGCTCGGCACGGCCTCGCGCCACAGGTAGGCCTCGTCGAAGTAGGAGCGCATCCAGCGCTTCTCGGTGGTGAGGCTGCCGGTGCGGCTGCCCGGCGTGGCCAGCGCGTTCTCGGGGGCGCACTGCTGCGCGTAGCTCGCGCTGGGCTGCAGCGGGCCGGTGTCCGCGGGCGGGACCGGCGTGGGATCCACCGGCAGCTGGCCGAACACGGGCGTGCCCGAATTGGCGGCACCACCGCCACAGCCGCTCAGCAAACCGCCGAGGCTCAACGCCGCGGCCAGCGCGGTCCACATCCATCCTGTTCTTTTCATCCATCCTCCTGCTGTGGGCGGGGCGCTCGCCGGCCCCGGAATCGATCCGCCGGGGTTGCTGCGTCCACCGCCGGGCGCCGGCCAGGCCGCGCGCAGACGAGACGGTCGCCCCCTGGCGCCGGCCGCCATTTTGCGCGACGGGAACGCCATCGGTCGCCACGGCAGGCCGGCGCGTGCGGGAAAGCCACGGGTTTCCGCTAAGGGGGATGCCCCTGATCAGCAATCTGCAGCAACAAAAGCGCGGGAATCCAAGCGCTACGCTCCCCGGGCTTTGCGCGATCTGCGCCCAGATGACGCCCGGGCCCCTGGGGAGGGAGCCCGCCCTGCCCGTCCGCGGGCCACACGGAGGAGTTGATTCGATGAGTCTGCTGACCGGCCGATGGCCGCTGCTGCCCGCTTCCCTGGCCCTGGCCAGCCTGCTGTCGCTCGCCGGCTGCGGCTCCGGTGACGCCCCCCTCGGCCCGGCCCTGCAGGCCCGGGACGACAGCGCCACGGTGGACGACGGCGCGGCGCTGCTCCTGGACGTGCTGGCAAATGACCTCGGCGAGGGCCTGGTGCTCACGGGCGTGCAGGCCCCCGGCCTCGGCAGCGCCGCCGTCGAGAACGGCCGCATCCGCTACACGCCGCGGGCCGGCGCCCTCGGGCAGGACCGCTTCAGCTACCAGGTGCGCGACGCCCAGGGCGGCACGCAGCAGGCCACCGTCGCGCTGACGCTGCGCCGCGGGCTGACGCTGGAGGGTCAGGTCTTGCTGGGCGGACAGGCACAGGCCCGGCGCAGCGTCGACGTGCTGGCCGACGATCAGCCCCTCGGCAGCGCCGAGACCGATGCGCAGGGCGCCTACCGCGTCCAGCTGTGGTTCACGGAGGTCAGCCAGCTCGACCGCCTGCTGCGCCTGCGCCTGAAGGAGGACGCCACCTGGCCGCGGGACCGCGCCGAGCTCTACCTCGCCGGCGGCGGCACGCTCCTGAAGCTCGCGGGCAGCTCCCATCGACTGGACGCCGCGCGCCTGTCGGCCCTGCGGATCGACGACACGGCCATCGGCGAGGCCGCGCTGCTGCTGGGCCAATACCGCAGCCTCACCCAGCAGACGTCGATCCCGGACGAGACAGGCCTGCGCCGGGCGCTGTCGGGCTATGCGCTCGACGCCCTGGCCGACCGTGTCGCCCTCGTGCAGGCCGCCCGCCAGAAGCGGGTCGCGCTCCCCACCGGCTTCGGCACCGTGGCGCAGATGCTGGCGGACGACGCCGGCCTGCGCCAGTTCCGTGCCGCCGCGCAGGCCGCCCTCGGCGACACCCTGACGCAGATGCAGCAGGACGTGCTCGCCGCGCTGCTCACCCGCAGCCCCTTCACCGCCGACACCGTGCCGGCGCGCTACATCCTCGGGCCGGTCTCGGCCCTGGAGCAGGCGCCCGTCTTCGGCACCGCCAAGAACAGCAGCACGCTGTCGCTCGGGGCCGACGGCAAGGGCACGCTGCGGCCCCGCCAGAGCTTCCCGGCGGCGCACGCGGCGCTGGAATGGGACCTCAGCGGCAAGGGCATCCTGCTCCTGAGCGGCAGCGGCACGGAGGTCGCCACTGGCACCGACATCTTCGATTTCCCGTATCACGAGTACCTCCAGAGCGTGCGGCGCCTCAGCCGCTTCGCCTTCGGGGACGTGCTGCAGCTGGGCAGCTGCGTCAGCCAGTTCGACTGCGGCCCGGACGACGGCAGCGCCACGCTCTCCACGCCGCTGAGCCTCGGCCTCACGGACGCGCCGCTGGCGCTGCAGGCCGCGGAGATCCCCGGCCGCTGGTTCCTGCCCATCGGCGAGACGCAGGAGCTGCGCAGCCACCAGGCCGCGGGCCCGCTGCTGCGCACGCCGCTGGAACTGCAGGCCGACGGCAGCATCACCGGTCGCAGCTGGCGCTGGACGCTCGACGGCGGCGAGCTCGTCGTGGAGAACGGCAGCGCCCAGCGCTGGCGCCTGCAGCTGATGCAGCGCAGCGCCGCCCGCCAGTTCGTGATGCACGTGCTGTACGACGGGCCGCAGGGCCAGGGCGCGAGCCTGGGCGAGGCCTACACGCAGGATCCGGCGCTCAGCTGGCAGCGCAGCGATCTCATCGGGGACTGGCGCATCGACCGCCTCGTGCGCACGCTGCAATTGCGCGCCGACGGCAGCGCCAGCCTGCTGGCCCACCACGACAGCTACCAGGGCAGCTGGGCCCTCGCCGCCGACGGCAGCGTGCGCGTGCGCCTGGGCAACGAGGCCAGCGACTTCACCCTGCAGTGGTGGGGCCTGGGCAGCGACAAGTCCGGCGCGATGGTGGTCGAGGGCGGCTATCCCATGGCCACGCCGGACCAGGCCTACGCCAGCCTCCCCTACCGCTACGAACGCGTGCCACCCTGATGTCCGCAGCGCGCCCGGCCCGCCCGCGGCGGGAGGGGGCGCTTGCTAGACTTTCCTTCCCCACCACCAAGAACAGACTGCGGCCCGCAGCCGCAGGGAGGACCTGCATGAACACCCCGATCGGGCGCCGTCTGGCCGCTCTCTTCCTGACCGTCACGCTGGGCCTGAGCGGCCTGAGCGCGCGCGCCGCCGATGCCGCCGCCGACACCCCCGCCGATCCGGCCGCCGCTTCCGCGGCGCAGGTCTTCGCCGAGGCACGCCAGGCCGCCACCGCCGGCCCGAACGACGTGCCCCTGGCCAGCCAGGCCGTGCTGCACCTGCCGGACGGCAAGGTCTTCATTCCGCAGCCCCACGCGGCGAAGGTGATGCGCGCCATGGGCAATCCAGGCGACTACAGCGACCTGCTGGGCCTCGTCTTCCCCGCGGGCGGCGAGGGCTGGTTCGCCGTGCTGCGCTTCGAGAGCGCCGGCTACATCAAGGACGACGACGCCAAGGACTGGAACGCCGACGAGCTGCTGAAGTCCTACCGCGAGGGCACCGAGGCCAGCAACAAGGAACGCGCCAAGCTGGGCGTGCCCGAGCTGGAGATCGTGGGCTGGGCCGAGAAGCCCGCCTATGCCGCGGACACCCACCGCCTGGTCTGGGCGATGAGCTCGCGCGGCAAGGGCGCGCCGGCCGGCGAGGAACAGGGCGTCAACTACAACACCTATGCCCTCGGCCGCGAAGGCTATCTGAGCCTCAACCTCGTCACGGACCTGAAGGACCTGGCCGCCCACAAGGTCGATGCCCAGGCGCTGCTCGGCGCCCTGCAGTTCAATGACGGCAAGCGCTACGCCGACTTCAACAGCAGCACCGACAAGGTCGCCGAGTACGGCCTGGCCGCGCTGGTGCTGGGCGTGGGCGCCAAGAAGCTGGGCTTCTTCGCGGTGATCTTCGCCTTCCTGGCCAAGTTCGCGAAGCTGGCCATCATCGGCGTGCTGGCCTTCGGCGGCGCGGTGCTGAACTTCTTCAAGCGCAAGCCCAAGGCCCAGGCCGAAGCCGAAGCCCCCGCCACCCCGGCTGCCACCCCCGCTGCGGACGCCCCGCGCGAATGATCAAGCTCCTGCTGCTGCTCTTCTCCGGCCTCAAGCTGGGGAAGATCCTGCTGTCCGGCGGCAGCATGCTGCTGGCGCTGGGCGTGTACGCGATGCTGTACGGCTGGCGCTATGCCGCCGGCTTCATCGCCCTGCTCTTCGTGCACGAGATGGGCCACTACCTCGCCGCCCGCCACAAGGGCCTGAACGTGGGCTTGCCCACCTTCATCCCCTTCGTGGGCGCCTGGATCGAGCTCAAGGACCTGCCGCACGACGCCCAGACCGAGGCCTACGTGGGCCTGGGCGGCCCGCTGCTGGGCACGGTGGGCGCCACGGTCTGCTACCTGCTGGCCCGCAGCTGGAACGCGGACTGGCTGCTGGCCGTGGCCTACAGCGGCTTCTTCCTGAACCTCTTCAACCTCATCCCCGTCTCGCCCCTGGACGGCGGCCGCATCACGGCGGTGCTCTCGCCGCGCATCTGGCTGCTGGGCGTGCCGCTGCTCGTCGGCCTCTTCCTGTGGCGCCCGAGCCCCATGCTGCTGCTGATCGCCGTGCTGGCCTGGCCGCAGCTGTGGAAGGCCTGGAAGTACCGCAGCGACAGCCCCGAGGGCCAGACCTACTACGCCGTCCCGGCGGCCGTGAAGTGGGAGTACGGCACCTACTACGTCGTGCTGGCCGCCTTCCTGGCCCTCATGAGCCATGACGTCCACGAGATGCTGCAGCAGAGCGCCCGCGTGCACGGCCTTGGCTGACTTTCTTCATTTCCCCCGCGCGGATGCACACTCCCCGCCATTGATCACCTTCCCCACACCATGATCCGCAAGCTCCATCCCCTGAGCCTGGCCGTCGGCCTGGCCTTTGCCTTCGGCGCCCAGGCGCACTCGCTCAAGCCCGTGAACACCGTGGAGGGCATCACGGAGTACCGTCTGCCCAACGGCCTGCAGGTGCTGCTGGCGCCCGACGCCTCCAAGCCCACGACCACCGTCAACGTGACCTACCGCGTGGGTTCCAAGCACGAGAACTACGGCGAGACGGGCATGGCCCACCTGCTGGAGCACCTGATCTTCAAGGGCAGCCCCAAGCACCAGGACCCGTGGTCCGACTTCACCAAGCGCGGCTTTGCCGCCAACGGCTCGACGTGGTTCGACCGCACCAACTACTTCGCCGCCTTCGCCGCCAATGACGCCAACCTGAAGTGGTACCTCGAGTGGCAGGCCGACGCGATGGTCAACAGCTACATCGCCCGCCGCCACCTCGACACCGAGATGACCGTCGTGCGCAACGAGATGGAAATGGGCGAGAACGACCCGGGCGGCGTCACCACGCAGCGCACCCTGGCCTCGATGTACCAGTGGCACAACTACGGCAAGGACACCATCGGCGCCCGCGCGGACGTCGAGAACGTGGACATCGGCCGTCTGCAGGCCTTCTACCGGAACTACTACCAGCCGGACAACGCCACGCTGATCGTGGCCGGCAAGTTCGACGCCAACCAGGTGCTGGACTGGGTCGAGCAGAGCTTCGGCAAGCTGCCCCGCCCGAAGCGCCAGCTCACCAAGCTCTACACGATCGACCCGGTGCAGGACGGTGAGCACGCCGTCACCGTGCGCCGCCAGGGCGGCACGCCGATGAGCCTCGCGGCCTACCACGTCACCCCCGGCGCCCACCCCGACTACGCCGCCATCGAGGTGCTCAACCTCATCCTGACCGAGGCCCCGGGCGGCCGCCTGCACAAGCGCCTGGTCGAGGAGACCAAGCTGGCCGCCAGCGTGGGCAACTTCGGCCTCGCCCTGGCCGAGCCGGGCTTCACGATGATGATCGCGGAGCTGGCGCCCAAGGCCTCGCAGGACGAGCTCAACCGCGAGCTGATCGCCGTGACGGAGGGCTTCGCCGAGCGCCCCGTGACCGAGGAAGAGCTCAAGCGCGCCCAGACCCGCTGGCTGAACCGCTGGGAGAAGCTCTTCACGAGCCCCGAGCAGGTCGGCATCACGCTGTCCGAGACGATCGCCCAGGGCGACTGGCGCCTGTTCTTCCTGCTGCGCGACCGCATCAAGGCGCTGACCGTGGCCGACGTCCAGCGCGTGGCCACCGAGCGCTTCCTGCCGGCCAACCGCACGCTGTCGCAGTACCTCCCGACGGAGAAGCCGGTGCGCGCGCCGGCCCCGGTCTTCGTGGACGTCGCGACCGAGCTCAAGACCTTCAAGCCGCAGGCCGCCGCCGGCGTGGTCGCCGCCTTCGACGCCAGCCCCGCCAACCTCGACCGCAGCGCGCAGCGCAGCCAGCTGCCGAACGGCCTGAAGCTGGCGCTGCTGCCCAAGCCCACGCGTGGCGAGGCCGTGCGCGGCACGCTGAGCCTGCAGCTGGGCGATGCGAAGAGCCTCTTCGGCCAGCAGAGCGTCGCGGATCTCACCGCGGCCATGCTCAAGATGGGCACCGTCAGCAAGACCCGCGAGCAGCTGCGCGACGCGCTGGATGCCGCCAAGGTGGAGCTGCAGGTCGGCAATCCCTCGGCCGACCGCCTGACGGTGAGCTGGAGCACCAAGAAGGAGTTCGCCACGCAGGCGCTGGCGCTCGTCGCCGAGATGCTCAAGAGCCCGCGCCTCGACGCCGCCGCGCTCGAGGAGCTGCGCGCCCAGGCGCTGACCGGCATCCAGGCCCAGAAGGACAACCCGGAAGGCATCGCCCAGAAGGCCGCCGGCATCGCGCTGAACAACGAGCCCCGCGGCGACGTGCGCCATGTGCGCAGCTTCGACGAGGAAGAGGCCGACGTGAAGGCGGTGACGCTGGAGCAGGTCAAGGCCTTCCATGCTGCCTTCTACGGCGCGAGCCAGGCGCAGCTGGCCCTGGTGGGTGACTTCGACGCGGGCGCCGCCAAGGCCGCGATCACCGCCGACCTCGGCGGCTGGTCCGCGAAGACGGCCTACCAGCGCATCCCGCGCCTGCACGTGGCCAAGCCCGGCCAGGTGCAGCTGCTGCGCACGCCGGACAAGCAGAACGCCATGATGCTGGGCATCCAGTCCCTGCCGCTCAACGACAGCACGCCGGACTTCGCCGCCCTGCAGCTGGCCAACCACATCCTCGGCGGCGGCGGCAATTCCCGCCTCTGGACGCGCATCCGCGAGAAGGAAGGCCTCTCCTACGGCACCGGCACCGGCGTGAACCTGGGCTCCGAGGATCCGTCGGGCGCCTGGTTCGTCTACGCCATCTTCGCGCCGCAGAACCGCGAGAAGGTCGAGACCGCCCTGCGCGAGGAAGTCGCCCGCGCCCTGAAGGACGGCTTCAGCGCCAAGGAGCTGGACGAGGCCAAGCAGGCCCTGCTGAACCAGCGCCGCCTGAGCCTCGCCCAGGACGGCGCGGTGGCCGGCATGCTCAGCAGCCAGCAGCGCCTGGGCCGCACCTTCGCGCGCGAGCAGCAGCTGAACGACGCCATCCAGAAGCAGAGCCTGGAGCAGGTCAACGAGGCCCTGCGCAAGCACTTCAAGCTGGAGGCCTTCCAGCTCGTGTTCGCGGGCGACTTCAAGTAAGCCGACGGCACGGATCCGACCCTCGCACGGGCCGGATTCCGCCAGACGCGCAGGCTCGCGGCGGCCTGCGAAGATCGGGGGCATGACTGCCCCCTTTTTCATGTCCGTGCGCCACTGCGGCCTGGTCGCCGTCGTCGCCGCCCTGTTCTGGAGCCCCCTCGCCATGGCACACAGCCCGACACCTGCCCCCGCCGACATCCCCGCGCCGGCCACGCCGCTGCACGCCGTGGGCACTTTCAAGGTCAAGATCCAGGCGCCTCAGGCGATGAGCAGCCCCGAAGGCGGTCCGGCCCAGGCCCGGCGGGCGCTGGAAAAGCAGTTCGAGGGCGGTCTGCAGGGCAGCTCGCTGGGCGACATGCTGGCCGCCGGCCAGCCGCAGCTGGGCGAGGCGGCCTATGTGGCGCTCGAGTCCTTCAGCGGCACGCTGCAGGGTCGCGCCGGCGGCTTCGCGCTGGCCCACCTGGGCGTCATGCATGCGGGCGGGCAGAACCTGCGCATCGTGATCGTCCCCGGCTCGGGCACGGGCGCGCTGCAGGGCATCACGGGCGAGCTGAAGCTGCGCATCGAGGCGGGCACGCACCATTACGAGCTTGTCTACACGCTGCCGGCCTCGGCCTCCGCGTCCCAATAAGGCTGCTGCGGGTCGAAGCGCGCGGCGAGGAAGTCGAGAAAGCTGCGCAGGATGAGCGGCTGGTAGCGCCGGCTCGTGTAGACCGCATGGATGCCCAGGCGCTGCGGCTCCCAGCCGGGCAGCACGCGGCGCAGCCGCCCCTCGCGCAGGGCCGGCCCGGCCAGGTAGGTCGGCAGCTGCGCGATGCCCGCGCCGGCCAGCGCCGCCTGCATCAGCACCACCGTCTCGTTGGCCTGCAGGCGCACCTGGGGGCGGGCCTCGGTCACCTCCGGCGCCGCGCCGGCCCCGCCCAGCCGGCTCAGCCGCCAGGCATCCCGCCCGAAGCGGCTGTGGACGAGGCCGTCATGCCGCGCCAGGTCCGCGGCATCCGCGGGCTCGCCCTGCCGCTGCAGATAGGCCGGCGACGCGCAAAGCACGGAGCGGCACACGCTCAGCCGCCGCGCCACCAGCGCCGGGTCCAGCTCGTTGCTGATGCGCACCGCCAGGTCCACGCGCTCCTCCACCAGATTCACCGCATGCTCCTGGGCCAGCAGCTCGATCTGCGCCTGCGGGTGGGCGAGCACGAAGTCCGCCACCGCACCCGCCAGGTGCTGCTGCGCGAAGGACGTGGACGCCGTCAGGCGCAGCCGCCCCCGCACCTGCAGCGTGTGCTGGCCGGCCACCTCCCACGCCTCCTGGGCCAGATCGACGAGCTGCCGGCACCGCGCCAGCGCTTCCTGGCCGGCCTCGGTGAGGCTCAGGCGCCGCGTGCTGCGCTGCAGGAGCCGCGCGCCCAGCCATTGCTCGGCCGCCTCCAGATGGCGGCTGGCCATGGCGCGGGACATGTCCAGCGCGGCGGCGGCGGCCGTCAGACTGCCCCGCTCGGCGGTTTCCACGAAGACCTGCAGGGCGGTCAGTCGATCCATCGTCGGCCCCTCAATTTGCTCGATTCATGCAACAAACAGTCAATTGAAGCGCTGTTTATCAAATGATTCGCAAAAAATAAAGTCCTGTTCATCGCAACACCCGCCCCGAAAGGCCCCCGATGAACACCGCCGCCCTCCCCCGCACCGTGCAAGGCCTGCTCCAGCCGCTGCTGCTGGCCCTGAGCCTCGCCACCCCCGCTTTCGCTGCCGAGGCCCCCGCCAGCGCCGCCCCGGCGCCCCTGGAACTGCAGGTCATCAACCATGGCGCCGGCAGCTTCCACGTCAACTCGGTGCTCGTGAAGGGCGCCCGGGACGCCATCCTGCTGGACGCCGGCTTCACCCGCGCCGACGCCCTGCGCGTGGCCGCCGCCGTGCTCGACAGCGGCCGCACGCTGCGCACCATCTACGTCAGCGCGGCCGACCCGGACTACTACTTCGGCCTCGAAGTCCTGCGCCAGGAATTCCCGCAGGCCCGCATCGTGGCCGCCGCGCCGACGCTGAAGAAGATCCAGGCGCTGCTGCCCACCAAGCTGCAGGTCTGGGGGCCGCGCCTGGGCGCCAATGCCCCGCGCCAGCCGGTGCTGCCGGAGCTGCTCGGGGGCACGACGCTGGAGCTCGAAGGCCGCACGCTCGAAGTCCGCGGCCTGGACGACAGCCTGCCGCACCGCAGCTATGTGTGGATCCCGTCGATCCGGGCCATCGTCGGCGGCGTGAATGTCTTCGGCCAGCTGCACGTCTGGACGGCGGACACCCAGACCCCCGCCGAGCGCGCCGCCTGGGTCGCCAAGCTCGACACCATGGCCGCGCTGAAGCCCGCCGTCGTGGTCCCGGGCCACATGCTGCCGGGCACGCCGCAGGATGCCAGCGCCCTCGCCGGCACCCGCGACTACCTGCTGCGCTTCGAGCAGGAGCTGCCCCGTGCCGCCGATGCCACCGCGCTGATCGGCACGATGAAGAGCGCCTACCCGCAGGCGGGCCTGGGCATCGCCCTGGACATCGGCGCCAAGGTCAACAAGGGCGAGATGAAGTGGTGAGCTGACACCCCGGCGGCGGCCGGATCCGTGGGATTGACGCCCGCGGCCCCGGGGGGCAGCATGGCCCCGCCGCGGCCCGATGGCGCGGCGGAAAGGGCCCATGAGCACCGTCAGCTCCCCTCTGCCTCCGGCCACCCGCTGGCGCGACCCCAAGCGCTGGTGGTGGCTGATGTCGCCCGCCTTCCCGGTCCTGGTCAGCCTCAATGTGCTGCGCTACCTGCACACGGGTGCGGAGCTGTGGCTCTGGACCAGCACCCTCGTCGTCTACCTGGGCATCCCGCTGCTCGACACCCTGCTCGGCCAGGACCGCAGCAACCCGCCCGAGGACCAGCGCCAGGCCCTGGAGGCCGACCCCTGGTACCGCGCGCTGCTGGTGCTCTTCGTGCCCTTCCAATACGCCCTGACGGTGGCCGGTGCCTGGGTCGCGGCCACCCAGCCGCTGAGCGTCTGGGGCTGGATCGGCCTGGTGCTGAGCGTGGGCGGCATCAACGGCGTGGGCATCAACACCGCCCATGAGCTGGGCCACAAGCGGCCGCGCTGGGAGCGCTGGCTCTCGCGCATCGTGCTGGCGCCCGTCGCCTACGGCCACTTCTACGTCGAGCACAACCGCGGCCACCACCTGCGCGTCGCCACGCCGGAAGACCCGGCCAGCAGCCGCATGGGCGAGAGTTACTGGGCCTTCCTGCCGCGCACCGTGTGGGGCAGCCTGTGCTCCGCCTGGCGGCTCGAGGCCGAGCGCCTGGCCCGCCGGGGGCGCCCCGCCTGGCATTGGCGCAACGAATGCCTGCAGGCCTGGGGCATGACGGCGCTGCTGTACGGCGCGCTGGCGCTGTGGCTGGGCGGGCCGGTGCTCCTCTTCCTCGCCGCGCAGGCCGCCTACGGCATCAGCCTGCTGGAGGTCGTCAACTACATCGAGCACTACGGCCTCCTGCGCCCGCGCGACGCCCAGGGCCGGCTCACGCCCTGCGATCCCACGCACTCGTGGAACTCGGACCACCGCGTCTCCAACGTCTTCCTCTACCAGCTGCAGCGGCACAGCGACCACCACGCCCACCCCGGCCGCCGCTACCAGGTGCTGCGCCACTTCGACGAAAGCCCGCAGCTGCCCTCGGGCTATGCGGGCATGCTGCTGCTGGCCTATGTGCCGCCGCTGTGGTTCCACGTGATGGACCCCCGCGTGGTGGCGCACTACGGCGGCGATGTGCGGCAGGCGAATCTGCAGCCCTCGCGCCGCGAGCGCCTGCTGGCGCGCTGGGGTGGCCCGTCCGGGCGCTGAGCCCCTGCACCGTCGGGGGCTGGGCCGGCGCCCTATCATCGGCGCCATCGGAACCTCCGGGCGGACGCGCCCCTTCCCTGGCATGTCCGCTGCCCGCCCGGCCCCCAAGCCCGCCGCCTCTCCCGCCGCCTCTCCCGCCCCCAGCCCGGCCCTCCTGCGCCGCCTGCTGCGCGCCAAGGACCGCATGGACGCCGCCTCCGACGAGGCCTGGCCCGTGCAGCGCCTGGCCGATCTGTGCGGGCTGACCGAAGCCTATTTCGCCCGGGCCTTCAAGGCGGCCTTCGGGCTGCCGCCGCACCGCTACCTGCTGAGCCGCCGCATCGAGCGGGCCTGCGCCTTGCTGCGCGACACGGACCAGAGCGTCACCGAAATCGCCCTGCAGACGGGCTGGGACAGCCTCGGCACCTTCGGCCGCACCTTCCGCGACATCACCGGCAGCCACCCGGCCGCCGTGCGCGAGCAGCTGCGCCGCGAGACGCCCGTCCAGGCCCTGGCCGGCATGCCGCTGTGCCATCTGATGGCCGCGCATCGCCCCGATCTGCGCAGCGCAGTTTCGGAGAAGCGCCGCCAGGCCGCAGCCGCTACAAACGAGGCCTTCAACACGGACAGCGACAAGGAGCTGACATGAATGCAGGAATCGACGTGATGGGCCTCTACGTGCACGACCAGGACGAGGCCCTGGCCTTCTACGTGGAACGGCTGGGCTTCCAGGTGAACACCGACGTGCGCAACGGCAGCTTCCGCTGGCTGACGGTCCAGCACCCCGAGCAGCCGGAGGTTCAGCTGGGCCTCTTCAAGCCCGGCCCGCCCATGCAGGATGTGGCCACGGCGGAGGCGCTGCAGGCGCTGGTCGCCAAGGGCGCCATGCCGCCCCTGGTGATGCGGGTGAAGGACTGCCGCGCCAGCTGTGCCGCCTTCCGCGCCGCCGGCGTGGAAATCACCCAGGACCCGGTGGAGCGCTTCGGCAGCGTGGACGCCGGCTTCCGCGACCCATCCGGCAATGGCTGGAAGCTGATCCAGATCCGCGCCTGACCCCCCAGGAGAGACCCACATGCCCAGCCGCAAGCCCACCCCCGCCGGCCCGCCCCCGTCCGCCCTCATCGACGAACGCATCGCCACCCTCGGCGACTGGCGGGGGGCGATGCTGGCCGAGCTGCGGGCCCTGATCCTCGACGCCCAACCCGGCATCGAGGAGGACTGGAAATGGAGCGGCCCGTGCTGGACGCACGCCGGCCTCCTGTGCACCGGTGAGACCTACCAGCGCCACGTGAAGCTCACCTTCCCGCACGGCGCCTCGCTGCCCGACCCCACCGGGCTCTTCAACAGCAGCCTCGAGGGCCGCGTGCGGCGCGCCATCGACTTCCCCGAAGGCGCCACGATCGACGGGCCGGCCCTGCAGGCGCTGATCCGGGCCGCGGCGGCGCACAACGCCTCCAAGGGGCGAGCCCAGGCCTGAGCGCCGGCGGGCCCTGGCCAGCCGCGCGCCTGCTTTGGCAGAATCGCGGCCCACGAGGAGCCCCGCCATGGCGCAAGACCTGACCCCGTCCCCTACTCCAGCGCCTGTCCCTGCGCCCACCCCGGCGCCCACCCCTGCGCCCGATGACGCTCCGCCTGCGGCCGCCACGGCGGATGAGGCCACCTCCACGCCGCTGACCGCCACCGGCACGGATTCGCGCCTCCTGTGGATCGCGCCGGCCCTGGGCGCGCTCTACGGGCTGCTGATCCGCGTGGGGGCCGCCTGGTTCGGCCCCTGGCTCCGCAGCCACGGCTACTCCCACGAGGTGGCGGGCGTGATGAGTGGCGGCTTCCTGCTGCTGACGCCGGTCGTCATGGGCATGATCACGGTGCATGCGCGCCGGGCTCAGGGCTGCAGCTGGCTCTTCGCGTGCTTCGGCCCCTGGGTCGCCACCTTCATGATGCTGCTGGGCAGCATGGTGACCCTGCTCGAAGGCGCCATCTGCGTCGTGATGATGGCGCCCCTGTTCCTCGGGCTCTCCAGCCTTGGCGGCCTGCTGATGAAGCTGCTGCAGACGCTGTGGAATCTGCGCGGCCGCTTCGTCGGCGCCGTGGCCGTGCTGCCCCTGCTCGCCCTGCTGGTCGAGGGCCCGATGACGCAGGCGGATGCCTGGCAGTCGATCCGGCACACCGTGGTGGTCGAGGCGCCGCCGGCGCGTGTCTGGCAGGAGATCCTCGACGCGCGGGGCATCCGGCCCGAGGAGATGCCGCACACGCTCATCCATCTGATCGGCGTGCCTCGCCCGGTGGAGGGCATCAACCGCCAGCGGCCGGACGGCGAGGTGCGCGAGTCCCGCTGGGAGCGCGGCGTGCACTTTCTCGGCCGCGTGACGGCGCGCACGGAGCAGCGGGAGATCGCCTGGCGTTACGAGTTCGCGCCGGATTCCTTCCCGGCCGGCACGATGGATGATCACGTCGTCATCGGCGGCCGCTACTTCGACCTGGGCGAGACGCGCTTCCTGCTAACGCCCCTGGACGGCGGCCGCACGCGGCTGTCCATCGAGGCGCACTACCGCGTCAGCTCCAGCGTGAACCTGTACGCCGTGCCGGTGGCGGCGCTGCTGGGCGAGGACTTCGTCGACGCCTTGCTGACGCTGTACCGGCAGCGCGCCGAGCGGCCGGATTCGCGGGCGGTTTCGCGTCAAGATCCGCGTCCGGCGGCGCTGGCCCGGGCCGAGGGCTGAGCGCGCCGCGGCCTCGGCGGCCCGGGCTTGAAAGGCGCCGCGCCGGGCCCATCTGGCGTCGGATGTTCCAGTTCCTCCACCCGCGCCCGGTCGTCGACCGCCGCCCCGTCGCCGAGCACAGCGTGCAGGTGCAGGCCGTCGTGCTGCCCGCGCTGACCGCCCTCGGGCCCGCGCCCGGCCCGGCTGATGACGCCGAGGCCCCGCCGGTCTCCCGGCCCACGCCACCCGCGCCGCCGCTCAATCCGCCAGCAGCGCCCAGCGCTCGTGGTCGCGCCAGCGGCCGTTGATCTTCAGATAGCGGGGCGAGAAGCCCTCCTGCCGGAAGCCGCAGCGGCGCGCCAGGGCCAGCGAGGCGGCATTGCCGGGCTGGATGTTGGCCTCGAGCCGGTGCAGCTTCAGCCCCTGGAACGCTTCCCGGCACACCGCCTTCAGCCCCAGCGTCATCAGCCCCTGGCCGGCGTTCGGGGCAAAGGCGTAGTAGCCCAGATAGGCGCTGCGCAGCGCGCCCATCACGATGTGGCTCAGGTTGACCACGCCCACGAGGCTGTCGTCGTCCGCCCGGACGATGAGAAAGGCCTGGTGCCCGGGCGCGCGCATGCGCTCGAGGTAGCTCGTGAAGGCCGCGACATCGGACGGCGGCGCCACCCAGCGGCCGTGCAGGCGGCGGCTGGCCGTCACGGCGGCGAGGAAGGCGGAGGCGTCGGCCGGGGTCGGGCTGCGCAGGACGATGCGGGGCATGGGCGGGCCAGGCGTGGAGGTCGGGCCCGCATTGTGGCGCGCCGCCGGGCAGATCCCGTGCCCGGTGCCGGCCGCGATCCCCCCTTGCCGGGACAGGCCGGCAGCGCAGACCGGCCGCTCATCGGCTAGCCTGTGCGCATTCCGGCGGCGCCGCAGCCGCCTGCCCTTCCAGCCTGGAGCCCCCATGTCCGACAAGAACACCGTTTGCCTGTGGTTCAACGGCGATGCCCTCGAGGCCGCCGAGTTCTACGCCCGCGTCTTTCCCGACAGCGGCGTCACCGCCGTCACCCGCGCCCCCGCCGACTACCCCAGCGGCCGGGCCGGCGACGTGCTGACCGTGCAGTTCCGCGTCCTGGGCATCCCCTGCCTCGGGCTGAACGGCGGCCCCGGCTTCCCGCCGACGCAGGCCTTCTCCTTCCAGGTCGCCACCGAGGACCAGGCCGAGACCGACCGCTACTGGAACGCCATCCTCGAGCATGGCGGCCAGCCCAGCGCCTGCGGCTGGTGCCAGGACCGCTGGGGCCTGCACTGGCAGATCACGCCGCGCGTGCTGAGCGAGGGCATCAGCGACCCGGACCCGGCCGTGGCGAAGCGGGTGTTCCTGGCCATGATGAACATGGTCAAGATCGACGTCGCCGCGATCGAGGCCGCCCGGCGCGGCTGAGGAGCGACGGACCTCCGCGCCGAGGCCGGCCCGGCATCCCATGGCTTAGGGATACGTCGGCCCGGGGTTAACGCGCCGATACATCTGCAATCCCGCGCCAGTGCCGGATCGGGCATCGTGGCGCCGCGGCACCCGCGATGCGCCGCGCAGGGAGGGATGGCATGGAAGCAGGGGCGAGCCGCAGCGCCAGGCGTGAATGCGTGCGGCGGCAGCGGAGCGGCTGGGCCGCCGAAGGGTGGGCCGTGACGACGGCCGTCGTGATGGGCCTCCTGCAGGCGTCCGGCGCCACCGCCGGCCCGGCGCCCACGTCGGCCCCCGACGCCGCGGCCATCGGGCAGCTCGTCGAGGCCGCCAGCCTGGATGCCATGGCGGAGGCCTCCACCCGGGCCTGCCTGGACATGGGTGCCCCGAACGGTGCCGCGCTGGAGACCGCCTATGCCGATTGGCGCACCCGCCATCGGCTGGCCCTGAGCCGCTCGGTGGTGATGAGCCTCGCCGCCCGGCAGCACCGGGATCTCCCTTGGAAGGACGTCAGCACCGCCATGCGCGAACGGGTGCTCGGCGAGGCCCGGCCCGAGGCGGCCTGCGAGGCCCTGATGCGGGACTGGGCCTCGCCCACCATGGACGCCACCGCCCTGTATCCCGCCGCCGAACCCACGGCGCGGGCGCTGATCCAGGCCCAGGTCGCCCACGCCCCTTCGCCGGTGCCCACGGTCGGGACATTGCCCGGTGGGGGTCAGGTCTTGAGCGTCGCCCAGCTGCTGGGCCTGATCGAGCCCCTGCAGCGCGCGGGCGCCCCACGGGCCAGCATCCCGGTGCTGGTCAAGGGCCGCGTGCGGCGCTGGCTGGACGACCGCGTGAGCTTCCAGCTGGTGCAGGACGATGGCGCCTTCCAGGCGCAGCGGCCCCTCAAGCTGCCCTTCGACGCCGAGCCGCTGCTCGGCCGCGAGGTCGTCCTGCGGGCCACGCTGAAGGACCCGCGCGCCTACTTCCTGGAGCTGGACGACGCCGTGTGGGTCAGCGACCCCACCGGCCTGCAGCCGTCCTCCCAGCCGGCCCAGGCGCTGCGCCGCAAGGGCGTGCCGCTGCAACGCGTGCTCGCGAAGCCCGGCCAGGGTCTGCCCGAGAAGGACTTCGCCGGCGTGGTGCTGCATGGCTACGCGGACTACAGCAACGGCTCGCAATGGCGCGAGGAGGTCCGCTACCTGCTGCGCGACGGCAGTGCCTACAGCCGCACCGAGATGCCGCCGGACCAGCTCGATGCCGCGCGCTCGCGCCGGCTGGAGCCGCAGCACTGGCTGCGCTGGCGGGCGGCCGGCGAACGCTACGAATTCCAGGCGCAGAACGACCAGGGCGCGCCCGAGGGCGCCTGGGAAGCCGGCCAGCACCGCCTGATGCGCCCCTGGGCCGCGGGCAGCCGCCTCGAGGGCTACTTCAGCCGCAGCGCCTTCTACGGCAGCCTGTTCACCGGCGGGACCTCGTCCACGCGCAGCATCCGCTTCCAGAAGGACGGCCGCTTCGAGCGCAGCTTCCACTCGCTGTCGGGCTCCGGCAGCCTCGCCGCCGTCCAGGGCACGGCCATCTACGGCTCGGCCTCGGGAGACGGCAAGGGCAGCCAGAGCGTCGCCGGGGGCACGGTCGGCACCGGCCTCGGCAGCGTGACCACCACCACCGGCCCGAACCGCAAGGACGACGGCGCCAGCCGCCGCGGCAGCTACACCTTGAGCGGCTATGTGGCCGTCCTGCGCTACGACGACGGCCACGAGGAGCGCCTGCTCAGCTTTCCGGTGCGCGACGGCTCGGTCTTCCTCGGCGATGCCAGCTACACGCTCGACAAATGAAGCCCCCCCGACACCCCGGCCTCGGCCGCCCTCCGGAGACCCCCATGCCCCGCCCCCGCATCGAGACCCCCACCCCGACACCGGCCGCGCCCTCGATGGCATCGAGGCTGGCCGCCTCGCTCGGCCGAGTGCCTGCCGCGGTCCTCGCCGCCCTCCTGGCCACGGCCCTCGCCCTGACGGCGGCGGGCAACGCCCAGGCGCAGGCCGCCCCCAGCCTGGCCGAGCAGATGCGCGCCCTGCTGGGTCGGCCGGCCCTCCCGAACACCTCGGCCACGGCCACCGCAACAGCCACGACCGCGACCACGACGGCGGCCACGAGCGCCGCACCAGCCGCCGCGTCGGCCCCGCTGGCCATACCGCCCGCCACCCGCGCCGCGGGGCCCGTCCTCGCGGAGGGGCCGCCGCAGCTGCGCCAGTCCGCCACCGAGCTGGCCCAGCGCTTTCCGGCGGCGCAGCGCAGTGCCATGACGCGCGCCTTCGAGGAGTCCTTCGCCTTCTGGCGCAAGCTGGAGGCGCAGCTGGGCCTCGCCCCCGACGACCTCGCCGCGGGGCTGGCCGCCTTCATCGCCGGCAACTACGCCGTCTTCATGCAGCAGGAGGTGCCGGACGAGCAGTTCAAGACGCTGGTCCGGCAGATGCAGGGCCTGCTCGGCCAGAGCCCCGGCATCCAGCAGGCCGGGGCGGCCCAGCGCCGCTCGATGTACGAGCAGCTGGCCATGGTGGGCACCTTCATGGTCGTTTACCGCGAGCAGCTCAAGACCCGGCCGAACCCGGCCGAGGAGGTCAACTTCCGCCACACGGCCAAGGCCAATCTCGAGACGGCGCTGGGCGTGGGCGTGGAGCGGATGCGCCTCGGGGCGCAGGGCCTGGAGCTGCGCTGAGCCGCAGCCGGGCTTACCTGATCAGCGGCAGGATGCGCTCGCGCAGCAGCCGGTACTGCGCCTCCAGCATCGGCGGGTTCGGGTCATGCCCGACCTGCGGCAGCAGGACCAGCGCCTTCACCGGTGCCTTCAGGCTGTCCACATAGCGCTGGGTGACGTCGGGCGTGGTGAGGAGGTCCTCCGCGCCCTGCACGAAGAACAGCGGCACCTGGAACTCGGTGCCCAGCTCGCGCAGGTGGATCGTCGAGGCCATGCCATCGCCCTTGAGCCCCACGAACTGCAGGAAGGAGTAGTCCTCGCCCGCCTCGTAGTCGGCTTGCGCCTTGGGCGTGGTGTAGATCGCGGGCGGCTGCCACCAGGCCTTGGGCGGCGGGACCGTGCGCTGGGCTTCGTAGCGGCGGATCACGCGGCGCACCTTGCCGAAGCTGCGCGGGTCCGTCCAGGGCGGCGCCCCCACGGCCTGCAGCACGGCCAGCGCCTCCTTGTCCTGCGCGGCCTGCACCCGCTGAAGCAGCTGGGCATAGCTCTGCGCCCCGTTCTCGATCGCATCAACGATCTGCGAGGTGCCCAGATAGGCGTGGAACAGCTCCGGGCGCGCATGCACCATGTGGACGGCCAGCGCCGAGCCCCAGGAGCTGCCCCACACGATGACCTTCTTCTGGCCGAATCGCTGGGCCACGTAGGCCGCCAGCTCATTGCCGTCGCTGACCAGCTGCGGGAGGGTCAAGGGCACGTCGTCGCCCGTCGGGTGGCGGCCGAAGGTCATGCCGGCGCCGCGCTGGTCCCAGTGCACGAGGGTGAAGTCCCGTGCCCAGGCGCCGAACAGGGCGTCGCCGAAGGGGCTCAGGGGATTCCCCGGCCCGCCATGGACGAAGAGCACGATGGGATTGCCGCAGCGCTCGCCCTTCACGGTGACCCACTGCTCGATGCCGCCGATCTTCACGAAGCCCTGTTCATCGACCTTCTGCGCGGGCGTGCTGCAGGCCGGCGCCGGCGCGAGCAAGCCGGCCGGCACGGTAGGAGAGCTGGGAGAACTGGTAGAACTGGGAGAGGCCGGGGCCGCCCCGGCGTACATCGGCAGGGCCATGGCCAGGAGAGCGATCGAACGATGGAACATGCGGGTCCTCGAAGTGCGGAGGCCCGAGCGTAGCGACATTCCGTCGCCATGACCGCGGACATGCCCGTGCAGGTGAGGCGGCGATCCAACGATGCTGCCGCGAGGCCCGCGCAGGCACGCTCAGCGAGAGGAGGTCTCCCAAGCCACGAAGCGAGGGGGCGCGTCCGTGCGGTCGAAGGCCACCTCGACGCGGCCCGCCTGCATCCGGATCACCGCGAAGCCGTCGCCCGGGTGGTCTGCCCAGTCCGTCACGAGGCAGCGCAGCGGCGGTCCCGGCGGCGCGGGCCCGCCACCGTCCTCGGGCATCAGGGCGAAGGCGTCGGGCACCTGGAAGGCCTCCTGCTCCGTCACCGAGAAGGGCCAGGGCGCATGCAGGGCCGAGCTGTGGATGCTCAGCAGTCGGACGCGCGGTTGGTCCTCGCGCAGGCCGCCGTGGCCATCGTCGACGCCGACCCAGGCGGTGGCATAGCCGCTGCGGTGCTCGTCGCCGGAGAGGAAGACGACGTCCTGCGCCCCCTGCGTCCACAGCGCGCGCAGCAGGCCGTGCTGGCTGGCGGGGAAGCCGTCGAAGGCATCGCTGGCCGCGGCCGCGCCGGGATATTCCGCCACGCTGCGGCGGCGCGGCAGCAGCAGCGAGCCGCTGAGCACCACGCGCGGGCGATCATCCGGCTGCGCGAGCCAGCCCTGCAGCGCACGCCACTGCGCGTCCCCCATGATGCGGGCGGACATCAGGCGTGACTGCGGCCGGGGTTCGCGTTCCAGGCGCGCATCGGCAACGAAGAAGCGCACGCCCCGCCAGTCGAAGCGGTGCCAGAAGTGCCGGTGCAGGCCCTCGCGCTCGCCGGGCTCCCAGCGCGCGGCCCAGGCCGCGGCGCGGGCCGCGTCGATCCAGGGGCCGCCGTCCTCGCGGCCGTCACGGCGCAGCACCGGCCCCCAGTTGTCCTCGATCTCGTGGTCGTCCGGCGCATGGACGATGCGCTCCAGCGTGGGCGGCAGGTGCCGCACGAGGCCGGACTTGAACTGCTGATAGGCCCGCGTGTAGCGCTCGACGGAGTTGTGCGCGTCCGCCAGGCCGCCGCTGGCATCGGCGTAGATCTCGTCCCCGGCGATGAGCAGGAGCGAGCAGGCGCGGCCTTCGGGCGTGTGGCGGGTGAAGTCCACCATCCGGGCCAGGGCGGCGTCCACCGGGCCGGCGCGGCGCGGGTCGCGCTCGGCGCCCTGGCGCGCGTCGAGCAGGCCCGGCGGGTACTGGCAGGCGGCGAGGATGAAGCTCAGGCCCGCTTCCCGCGGGGCGGTCTCGTCCGGCTCGGGGCGCGTCACGAAGGCGTGGCGCAGCGCCGTCGCGCCCATGGCCAGCGCCGCCTGCAGCGCCGCCTCCAGCTCGTCCTCGGCCGTCGCGGCGTGGCGGGCGGACTCGATCCACTGCCCCCGCACGTCCGCATACAGCAGCAGGCACAGCAGGCCGGTGCCGGGCGCGTCGGGCAGCTCGTCCAGCGGCAGACGGCAGCGCAGCGCCTCGCCCGGATGGGCCTGGCCCGCGAGCTCGAAGTCCCGGCGGCGGACCTGCCGGTGCAGGGGCAGCGCGGGGTCGAGCGCCTCGTAGCCCGACGCCGTCTCGCGCACCGGCAGCCAGGCCCACTCGCGCGGCCAGCCCAGCTCGGGCCGCAGCGCCGTCAGCAGGGCCAGCGCGTCGCCCTCCTGCCGCCGCTCCACGCGGTGCAGGGGCGGCCAGGCGCAGCGGGGCTCGACCGGCGGCTGCAGATCGGTGCGTCGGCTCATGGCATCTCCCGGCGCAGGAATTCGATGATGTGGCGGAAGACCCGGTCCTCGATGTCATGGCCGATCAGGCAGTCCTGGTGGCCATGGCCGGCGATGATGCGGAACTCGTGCCGGCCCGGGGCGCCCTGGGCATAGAGGTCGTGCAGCATCTCGCCGCTCTCGGGCTCGCACAGGCCGTTGAGCTCGCCATGCACCGAGAGCACGGGGAACTTCTCGAGCTGCCGGAAGGCCTTGCGCAGGTCGTCGAGGTAGAGGCTCGCGCCGCGCCAGTCCGTCAGCTCGCGGCTGCGCGAGAAGTGGATGGCCTGCGCAACGGTGTCCATGTTGAGCGGGCCGAAATGGTCGTCGATGAAATCGAAGACGGCCGGCGACACGTTGGCGAGGGCGAAGTCGCGGCCGTAGAGCAGGTCCATGCGATGCCTCGTGCGCGTCCAGGGCGTGCGGCGCAGGCTCGGGAACGGCGGGTTCTCGAGGTCGAACTCCTCGTCCGGGTAGGGCAGGCTGGCCAGCAGGCGGTCGATGAGCTCGTCCATGAGCCCCGGGTGCTCGGGGCGGAAGCTGAAGTCCTGCATCGGCAGGTAGGGGCGCAGGTGCTGCATCAGCAGCGAGCGGGCCGCGTTGGCCGGCGAGAACACCATGCGCGGCGTCACCTGCGAGATCACGAGCCGGCGGATCCAGTCGCCCTCCATCAGCGCCTGGCGCAGCGGGAAGAAGTGCTCCTCGGGCTGGCGCTGCGGCTGCAGCAGGGCCATGTGCAGCATCACCGAGCCCATGCAGTGCGCGAGCACGTCGATCTGGTCGACGCCCGTCACGCGGCGCACGGTGTCGATGGCCACGGGGATGTCGTTGAGCGCGCATTCCTCGAAGGTCCACGGCAGGCGCGCGGTAGGCAGGCCGGCGCTGGTGCGCATGTCGAGGATCCACACGTCCCAGCCGGCCTCGTGCATCAGGCGGGCCGGCCCCGGCTGCACCGAGTGGTGGGCGAAGGTCGTGCCGCTGGCGCTGTAGCCATGGATCATCAGCAGCGGCCGGCCGCCGTCCCGCCGGTAGCGCGTGAGGCGGATCATCACGGGCCCATGGGCATGATGGGCCTGATGGGCCTCGCGTGACGGGCCGCGCGAGCGGCCGGCGTCCTCGCAGCGGCCCACGGCGATCTCCTGGATCTCGGGCAGCGGCAGGCCCGGCACCGCGCCGGGCACGCGCTGGATCTGGCGCGGCGGGGCGGCGTCGGGCTTGCGGAAGGTCCAGGCATGCACGCCCAGCACCAGGCGGCTCAGGTAGGCCAGCAGGCTGCCGACGTCGCGCAGCGCACTGCTGAGATCCTCGGCCTGGACGAGGCGCAGCAGCGGCTGGCGCTGGCGGGCGAGCTCGTAGAGGTCGAGCGAGAGCACCGGCATGCCCGGCCCGTCCGCGGCGCGGAAGGGGCCGGCGTCCTGGCGGGCCTGCGTGAGCTGAGTCCAGGGATTGCCGCGGCGCGTGTACCGCAGGCGCTTGTGCAGCACGAGGGTCTGGCCCAGCAGCGGCCGGGCCCAGTCGGGCGCGTCGGGCAGCTGGGCGGGGATGCGCAGCTCGTAGCGCATCAGCCGTTCCTGCCCCCCGTGGCTGGCAAGGGCCCGGGCATGGGCCCAGCGCTCGCGCAGCGCGGCCAGGGCGCCCTGCGGCCGCATGCGCGGCGTCTGCGCCTGGGCCAGACGCTCCTGCAGCGCCTGCGTGGCATCGCGCCAGCCGCGGTTGCGCCACCAGGCCCACAGGCCGCGGGCGAGACGCTGGCGAGGGCGGCTCGGCGCCCGATGGAACACGCGCAGGCTCACGCCCTCCAGCGGCGCGATCCAGCGTGCCGCCGCATCGGGATGCTCGGCGTGCTTCCACAGCTTGTGCCCGGCGTCCGGCCCCTGCGCACTCACGACCATTCGCTGCGAGGGCAGATGCGGGTCGCGGCGGGTGTCGAAGAGTCGCAGCCGGCAGGCCGCCGTGCCGCGCAGCTGGCGGTCCTCGCCCGGCTCGACGAGGCGCTGCACCGAGGTCGGCTCGAACTCGAAGCTCAGCTCCAGCTGCTTGACCTCGCCCCCCAGCGCCCCCGGCACGCGCACGAGGCCCACGAGCTGCTCGCGCACCTCGAGGAGCGTCGGCCGCTCGGGCGGGGGCGGGCCGCGGCGGTCGCGGTAGAGCGGGCGCGTCAGCCAGAACGGAGCCTCGGACGCCGCCGTGTCGGCCATCCGGCACTGCCACCGGCGGCCGAGCTCCGGCAGCGCCCGCAGCACGAGCGCGGTGATGCTCAGCGCCGGGTTGATGCCCAGCGCCGCGGGGACGATGGCGCCGTCCAGCACCGCCAGCCCCTGGTAGACGCGGTCGGCGGGCACCTCGGACGCCTCGCCGTCCCGCGCCGGGGGCGGGCGCAAGACCTGACCCCATTCGTTGACGACGCCGTCCTCGATGCGGTCGGCCATCCCGCAGCCGCCCAGCGGGTGCACCGTCAGCATCGGGCCCTTGCGGTCCTCGATCATGAAGGCCATGGCCTCGGGCAGGATCTCCCACAGCGGATAGGCGATCAGGCGCTGGCCCCGCGCCCGCAGGTGCTCGCGCAGCCAGCGGTGGCGGGACTGCACCTGCGGATCGCTCTTGAGCCCGGGCCAGTGGACCTGCAGGCTGCCGGGATCGGGCTCGTGCTCGCCCAGCAGCAGGCGCCCTTGCGCCGCATCCGTCCCCATGATGGCGACGGCCAGGGTGCGGGCGCTGGCCGCGCGGGTGATGGCGTAGGGGTCGGGAAAGTCGAAGCCCGCGCCGTGCACGCTGCGGTCCGGGCGGGACAGGCCGTCCAGCGTCTCGCCCAGCGCGAAGAGCTGCTCGAAGCCCCAGCGCATGGGACCGGGGATGGCGAGGTCCTGCACCACGCAGCCCAGCGCTTGCGCCTGCCCCGAGCCGACGGGCGGGCGCTCGGGATCGGGGTCGCGCAGCGCGCGGGCATCCAGCATGGCGGTGATGGTCGGGCCGGCCTGGCGCGCGGCGGGGTCCTGCGTCTCGTCGGCCAGGGCGTCGAGCACCGGCGTGTCGCGCACGGCGGCCAGCACGTCCCCGTTGCCGCTGACGCCCTCGCCCAGACGCTCGGACAGGGCCAGCCCCCGGCGGCGCGATCGCAGCAGGATTTCCGTCGAGCCGAGTGCCCCGGCCGCCAGCACCACCTGCCGCGCGCGCAGCACGAAGGGCTGTGCCTCCTGGCGCGCCTGGTGCTCGTCCGTGGGCAGGACGGCGACCCGCCAGGCGTCGATGGCGCCGCTGCGCGCGTCCAGGCCCTCGGGCTCGAGATGCAGCACGGTCGCGCCCGTCAGCATCTCCACGCCGCGGCGGCGCGCGAGCCACAGCAGGTTGGTGTCCAGCGATTCCTTGGCGCCGTGGTTGCAGCCGGTGGCGCAGTCACCGCAGGCCACGCAGCGCGCCAGCGGCAGACCGGCGGCCGACTGCGGCTGCGGCCGCAGGCCGATGGTGACGGGCACCTCGCGCGCCGGCAGTTCCGGCGTGGCGAGGCCGCGCAGGTAGTCGGCCCGGCGGGGCGGGTGGCCGTCGAGATGGCGGACGGTGTTGGGCTCACCGCCGTGCTCGGCCCCCAGCAGCCGGGCGGCGCGGGCGTACCAGTCGTCCATGCAGCCGGGATCGCAGCGCAGGCGCGCGGGCCAGCGCGGGCCGCGGAACACGGTGGACTCGGCCGGCAGCATCACGCCCGCATTGATCAGCGAGCCGCCGCCCAGGCCATTGGCCAGCACGACGCACAGGTCCGGGCCGAGGCGGAAGTCGAAGAGCGCCTCGCGGTAGCCCTTCACCCGGCCGGCGCCCGCGGTGCCGGCCTCCGTCGCCGCGGCGACGCGCACATGCCCCGGCAGCTCGGCCATGCGCGCCGGGAAGCGCCCGGGCAGGTACTCGAGGCCGCGCTCCAGCAGCAGCACGCGCAGCGGGCGCCCGTCCGTGTCGACGCTGCGCGAAAAATGTTCCGCCGCCGCCGCGGCGCCATAGCCGCTGCCGACGATGAGGACGTCGGCATCGAGCGCCTGCGCGCCGGCCTCGCGGGCACGCGGGTGCGCCAGCAGCCAGTCGCTCAGCGGGCGGGACAGCCAGTGCAGGCGTCGCGACTCAGGCGAGGGTTCCTCGTGCATCTTCAGCCTCCCTGGCCGGGCTGGGGGCGTGCGGTGCGTCGGCCAGGACCCTCTGAATGGCGGTCATGAGTTGGTCGGCGCGCACGGGCTTGTGCAGGAGGTCCAGGCCCGCGGCCTGCGCGTCGCGCAGGCGTTGCGGGGCGGTGTCTCCGCTGATCAGCAGGGCCGGCAGGCCCGGCACGAGGTTGCGCAGCGAGCGCACCGCGGAGAGCCCGTCGTCGCTGCCGCGCAGACGGTAGTCGATGAGCAGCAGGTCCGGCGCCTGCTGCATGCACAGCAGCACGGCCTCGCGGGTCGTCGCGGCGCAGCGGGCCAGGCAGCCCAGCTCGATCAGCAGCGTGCACATGGCCTTGCGGACCAGCTCCTCGTCGTCCACGACCAGCACCTTGAGCCCGCGCAGCGAGCGCCCGTCCGCCGGGGCGTCGAGCTGGCTGTCCGGACCGTCCTCGGAGGCCTCGATGCTCAGCGTGAAGCAGGACCCGACGCCCGGCGTCGACTCCAGCTTGAGGTGCAGGTCCAGCAGGTCGACGAGGCGGCTGACGATGGACAGGCCGAGGCCCAGGCCCTTGGCGCGGTCGCGCTCCTTGTTGCCGATCTGGTAGAACTCATCGAAGACCTTCTGCTGCTCCTGCTCGGCGATGCCGCAGCCCGTGTCGCGCACCGACACCTGCCACAGCTCGCCCCGGCGCTCGGCCACGATGCTGATCTGGCCGGCCTGCGTGTACTTGATCGCGTTGTCGATCAGGTTGCGCACCACACGCTCCAGCAGCAGCGGGTCCGAATCCACGTAGGCGTTCATCGGGCAGATCAGTGTCAGCTCCAGGCGCTTGCGCTGGGCGCTGGGCAGGAACTCCTGCTGCAGCCGGCCCAGCCAGTGGCCGAGGTTGAAGACCTTGGCGTGCACGGGCACGACCTCGGCGTCGAGCTTGGAGATATCCAGCAGCGCGTCCATCTGGCCCGAGAGCGCGTCGATGGCGAGATTCATGTTGCGCACGACGCCCAGGCTGTCGTCGTCCAGCCGGCGGCGCAGCAGCGCGGAGCCGAACAGCGTCAGCGTGTGCATGGGCTGGCGCAGGTCGTGGCTGGCCGAGGCGAGGAAGCGCGTCTTGGCCTGCATCGCCTGCTCGGCCTGGTGCAGCGCCGCGCGCAACTGCTGGTTGCTCTTGACCTGCTGCTGGCGGATGAGGACGGAGTCGCAGAACACGCGGTAGTTGTCCCGCGCCAGGTTGCGCAGCATGAAGCCGAACAGCAGGATCAGCACGCCCATCACGGCGTCCTGCCAGACGGTGGCATGGGCGCCCGCGCCGCCGGTCAGCCAGGCCAGGCCGTTGGCCAGCGTCACCGGCGCCGAGAAGGCCATGAACACCGGCAGGTGGCCGGCGGTGCTGGCCACGGCGCCGGCGCACAGGCCCAGCAGCATGATGGTCTGCACCATGCGCTCGTAGTCCGAGAGATTCGCCGCGAACACCAGCGCCACCGAGAACACCAGGCCGTTGAGCAGGCTCAGCATCACGGCCCACTGCATGCGCTGCGAGACGGGGTAGTGCTCCAGCTGCGGCAGGCGGCCGAGCACATGGCGGCGCAGCAGCAGGGTTGACAGGACGGCCACCATCCACAGCACGGGCCAGGGGGAGCGGGTGGGCAGCGCGGCCATCAGGGCCATGAAGAAGGCGCTGAGCCCCACGGGATAGGGCATGCGCCGGCTCTGCTCGGCCAGCAGCCGCAGCAGCTCCTGCTGGATGAGGATCCGCGGCTCATCGCGCGGTTCGGGCTGCGGCGAGGCTCGCCAGCCCGTCCACACGGCCAGCCCGGCCAGGAGGCTCATGGGCGGGCCTCGCCCCGGGCAGCATCGCCTTCGCGCCGGGTCCGTCGCCCCGCGGCAAGGCCTCCGGCAGCAGCAGCCGGCAAGCGCAACAACGAAGAGCGAGATGTCATGGGACGGACCTGGGCGCGGAGTGCGCCGACTATACCGCCGGGTGCGCTGCCCGAACGTGGCAGACGCCCCCGGACAGCCGGTGCCGGCGCCCTTGCGGGGCCGTTGCGGGGCCGGTGCAGCAGGGGCAGATCTCGGAAGGCATGACACCCGGGGCCCCAAATGACTATGCCGACCACCGCCGCCCTGATGGGCTTTGGTGAGCCGGCATAGCACTCCTCCCCTCGATCACGACGCTGAGGTCCAGGCAGCGCGCGATCCGGAATGCAGTATCTGGGGCGACCCTGTGCGCACCTATCCCCCTCAAGTGGGAATTTCCGCGCTCAGGCGATGGCCAGCCGCGGAGGTGTGCGCATGTCGCGCATCAGATCAGCAAGGAGGTCCAGGTAATAGGCCAGCGGCGGCGTGCGCTTGCCGGGCTGGCGGGCCAGATCGTCCCAGCGACGCAGCTGCAGGGCCTCGCGGGCATAGGGCTGGGCGAGGAAGAGGAGGCGCTCCTCGGCATTCATCCGCCCGCCCTGGCGCTCCAGGCTCAGGCGGGAGGACGGGCTCAGGCCGGCCTCGTAGCCCGCCTCCGTGGCCACGAGGTAACGCTTGGCCTGCACGTGCAGCCGGATGGGCTCCAGCACGCCGGGGCCGAAGCCCTGGGCGAGGAGGGACAGCGCCGCGGTCTCGTGGAACTCGATGCGCAGCGGCGCGCCGGCCTCGGCGTCGATCAGCTGGCCGAGGTCATGCAGCAGCGACGCCGCCACCAGCTCGTGGTCGGCATGCGCCCATTCCGCCAGCTGCGCGCACTGCAGGGCGTGGGCCAGCACCGGCACCGGCTGCGCCACGTCGCTCTCGTACTCGGCCCGGCCACGGCGCAGGAACAGGGCCTCGATGCGGGCGATCAGGTCCATCTGGGCTCTCCTTGTGGGATCGGCAGGCGAAGCTCGCCCGGAGCCCGTCAGTCTCGGGGGTCCACATGTCAGGCCCATGACCTTCGTCAGGGCGGGGGATGCCTCCATTCAAATGCACTGAACCTTGACCTCAAGCAAGATGAAACCGGGGGCCGTCCGCGGCCGCCACACTCTCGTCCATTCCCCGGGCATTCCCCGTGTATTCCCCGTGTATTCCCCGTGTATTCCCCGGCACCGCCGGGCCACCCGACAGGAGCCGCCATGAGCCCCCAGACACCGCGCTACACCGCCACCGCCATCGCCCTGCACTGGCTGCTGGCCGTCGCCATCGTCGGCGCCTTCGGCGTCGGCCTGTACATGTCCGACCTGCCGCTGTCGCCCACCCGGCTGAAGCTCTACAACTGGCACAAGTGGGCGGGCGTGACGATCCTCGCGCTGTCGGCCCTGCGCCTCCTGTGGCGCCTGGGCCACCGCCCGCCGGCCGACCTGCCCATGCCCGCCTGGCAGGCCCGCGCCGCGCATGCCGTCCACCTGCTGCTGTATGCGGCCTTCTTCGCGGTGCCGCTGAGTGGCTGGGCCTACAGCTCGGCGGCCGGCTTCCCCATCGTGTGGTTCGGCGTGCTGCCGCTGCCGGACTTCGTGCCGGTGGACAAGCCCCTGGCCCACCAGCTGAAGGAGCTGCACGAGCTGCTGGCCTGGGGCCTCGCCCTGCTGGTCCTGGCCCATATCGGTGCCGCCCTGAAGCATCACCTGATCGACAAGGACGGCCTGCTGCTGCGCATGATGCCGGCCCGCCGCTGACCCCGAACCTCCTGGAGAACGACGCCATGAAGACCTCCCTGACCGCCGCGCTGCTGCTGAGCCTCGGCCTGATCGCCGCGCCGGCCCTGGCGCAGAAGCCCAAGGCAGTGCCCGCAGCGCCGGCCGCAGCCGCGGCACCCGCCCTCGTGGCCGCCCAGAGCGACCTGAGCTTCGTCAGCAAGCAGATGGGCGTGCCGGTGGACGGCAAGTTCAAGCGCTTTGAAGCTCAGCTGGGCTTCGACCCGAAGAAGGCCGAGGCCGGCAAGGTGCAGTTCACCATCGACCTCGCCAGCGTGACGCTGGGCGACCCCATGCTCGATGCCGAGCTGGCCAAGCCGGCGTGGTTCGACAGCAAGAAGCTCGGCCAGGCCAGCTTCGTCAGCAGTGCCATCAAGCCGCTGGGCGGCAACCGCTTCGAGGTCGCCGGCAAGCTCTCGCTCAAGGGCCTGCAGCGCGACATCACCGTGCCCATCGCCCTGGCGCAGGACAAGGGCCTGACCACCGCCACCGGCAGCTTCGTGCTCAAGCGCCTGGACTTCAAGATCGGTGATGGCGAGTGGAGCGACACCTCCATGGTCGCCAACGAAGTCACCGTCAAGCTCAAGCTCGTGTTTTCCGGCGTGGCGCCACTCTGACCCCGCGCCGCGCCCCTTCCCTCACTCCCTCCTTGTTCACCTCTTCAACCACAGGAACGCCATGAAGAAGACCCTGATCGCCTCCGCCCTGCTGGCCGCCAGCGTGCTGGCCCACGCCGAGACCGCCAAGTACCAGATCGAGCCCACGCACACCTTCGTGACCTACGAGATCCAGCACTTCGGCACCTCCACCAACCGTGGCCGCTTCGACAAGAAGGAAGGCACCGTGGAGCTGGACCGCGCCGCCAAGTCTGGCAAGGTGCAGATCACCTTCGACATCGCCTCCGTCAACACCGGCGTGGACGGCATGAACAAGCACCTGCAGGGCGACGATTTCTTCAACAGCGCCAAGTGGCCCCAGGCCAAGTTCGTGGGTGACAAGTTCAGCTTCGACGGCGACAAGATCACCGCCGTCGCCGGCCAGCTGACCCTGAAGGACAAGACCGCCCCCGTCACCCTGACGGCCAAGCACTTCAACTGCTACCAGAGCCCGATGCTCAAGCGTGAAGTCTGCGGCGGCGACTTCGAGACCACCATCGACCGCACCCAGTGGGGCATCGACTACGGCCTGGCCTGGGGCTTCCCCAAGGAAGTGAAGCTGATCATCCAGGTCGAAGCCGTCCGCCAGTAAGCCCCGGGGCGATCACCGCCCGGACTGCCCCTCCCCGAGGCCCGCGCCGGCGGGCCGGCGGGGTGGCCACTCGGCATACTCACGGCATCCCTCCGCTCGATGCCCTGCCCATGCCGAGAGTCCCTGTCATTCGATGGCTGCTGTCCGCCGCGCTAGGCGGATGCCTGGCCTCGTCGGTGCACGCCCAGGTCTACAAGTGCCAGCAGGGTCAGCAAACCAGCTACCAGGCCAGCCCTTGCGAGACGGGAAAGGGCAAGCAGCTCGCAGTGCCGCCACCCCTGTCCGCCTCCGAGGTCGAAGAAGGCCAGGCGGCGCTGTCCCAGTACCGGACCCAGATGGAACAGGCGGCCCGCAACGCCGAGCGGGAGGCGGTCCGCCAAAGGCGGCAGCAGGCCGTGGCTTCGCCCCGCTGCGACGTCCTCGCCTCCCAGCTGGAAGTGGCCTGGGGCCGCCGCAATGGCGCGATGGCCCAGGAACGCAATTCGGTCAAGATGGGCTATGACCCCTCGCAGCCGGCGGCGAAGGGCAGCCCGCAAAGGCCGAACAGCTTCGAGACGGCTCGCCTGGACGCCGAGCGTGACATCGAGCGCGTCGAGCAAAAGATGGTGAACGGGCGCTGCAAGATCGACTACTGCAGCCTGTTCAAGCCAGGAGAAAGCGAGCTATCTGACCGGCTAGCCTGTCGGATTGCTCGCGCAGCCCGGTAGCGGCGGCGCGCGACTGCTCCACCAGCGTCGCGTTCTGCTGAGTCAGCAGATCCACGCCCTGCACCGCCTGCGTCAGCGCGCCGATGTCCCGCCGCTGATGGGCGGACCGTCCCTCGATCTGCTCGACCACGGCGCAGACCTCGCGCGCGCTGGCCAGCATCTGCTGCATCATCCCGCCCGCCCCGCGCGCCAGCTCGGCGCCCTTGCCCATGCGTTCGACCGAACTGCGGGTGAGCTGCTGGATTTCCGCCGCCGCGCCCGAGCAGCGCTGGGCCAGGCCGCGAACCTCGGCCGCGACGACCGAGAAGCCGCGCCCCTGCTCGCCGGCCCGCGCCGCCTCGACGGCCGCATTCAGCGCCAGCAGATTGGTCTGGAAGGCGATGCCGCCGATCAGCTCGCTGATGCTGCCGATCTGCCCGGACGCCTGGTGCAGCGCCTGCATGTTGCGGATCACCTCCTGGACAGCCTGGTCACCGTTCGCCGCCACGGCGCTGGCGGCCCGGGCCACCTGCGAGGCCTGCTCCGCCAGGCCCGCCGTGCCGTTCACCGCCGCGGACAGCGTCTCCATGGACGCACTCGTCTGCTGCAGGCTCGACGAGGCCTGCTCGGTGCGCTCACCCAGGTCCTCGTTGCCCTGCGCGATCTCGCTGGCGGCGGCCTGGATGCCGGCCGCCACCTCGCCCATGCCCTGGACCATGCCCTGCAGGCGCTGGCGCATGGCCTCGATGCCGGCGAGCAGGCGGGCCAGCTCCAGCGGGCGGTCGAGCGGCACCTGCACCGAGAGGTCGCCCTCGGCAATGCGCCGCGCCACCGCCTCGGCCTCGCGCAGGCCCTGCAGCACGCTGCGCAGGGTCCAGGCCATCAGGGCGACCGCCGCGGCGAGCAGTCCCAGCATGAGGGCGAGCTGCTGCCAGCGCGCCACGCGCCGGACCGATTCCTGGGCCTGCAGCGAGGCCTGCACCTGGTCCCGCAGGCGCTGACTGAGTGCCAGCTGCTGGGCCCGCGCGGCCTCCAGCTGGCTCACGAGCTGATCCAGCGGGAAGGAGGGATCGGCCGCCGCCTGCTGCAGCGTGGACTGCAAGGCCAGCCGCTGCCCGTGCAGCGCCTCCGCCAGTTCGGCCCCCTGCGGCAGGCGCTGCAGCAGGGACTCCATGGCCTGGCCGTGCTCGGCATAGCGCGTCTGCGCCGCCGCCATCGCCGCGACGTCGTCCACCAGCGCCGCGCGGCTGAAGTCGCGCAGCTGGCTCAGGGCCTCGGCGGCGCGGGGCGCCTCCCGCATGGCCGCCTGGGCGCCGAAGTGGACCTCGGGCGCCGCCTCCTGCCAGAGGCCGGACGCCAGATGGAGGCGGTCCACCTCCTGCTGCAGGGCCTGCAGCCAGAGGTCGAAGGCCTGCAGCCGCGCCTGCGGCGTGGGCGAGGACGCGGCCGGGCCTTGCGCGCCCCACTGCCGCTCGAGCGCCGCCGCCGCCGGAGCCAGCGCCGCCAGGCCCGGCACGGCCGCGAGCGCCGCCCGCTGGCGCTGCAGGGCCTCGTGCAGCGCCGCGTCCGCCGCCGCGCCGGCCGTGGCGTCGGCGCCCTCCGGCTGCAGGGCGGCCGCGCGCCGCTGCTGCGCCAGCTCCATCACCGCCCACCAGCCCTTGTCGAGCCGCAGGGCCTGCGCCTGCAGCTCCGCCCGTGCCAGCGCGTCGGCGGCGTCACGCTCCCCCCGCACCAGGGGCAGCGCCCCCAGCGCCAGACACAGCAGGGCCGCCACCGCCAGGCGCGTCCTCAGGCTTTGCCAGTACTTCATCGCATCCATCCCATCCATGAAGGACCGCTCTCGCGGCGATCCGTGGCGGCACGGTAGGCAGGCCGTGTGATGGGTCGATGACGGGCGGCCCGCGGCCCCGGTCGCCCGTGACAAGGATCACGAACCGGCGTGCGGCCGCCGCGCAAGGCCATCCGCCGGGCCCGCCGGACGCGTCGCGCCCATCCGGATGCCGTGCAGATGAGGCCCTGCCCCGTGCAGCCTGTCGCCTGCCCCTGGGGCGCCCGGTGCGGCTTGCGTACAGTCCGGACCCATAGCAAGACAGGTCCTCCATGAACGCCCACCCGATCCCCACCTGGTACGAACGCTGGCAGCGCTTCTCCGCCGCCAGCGTGCGCAGCTTCCATGTGTACGCCAGCTGGCTGGTGAGCATCAGCTGGCGGCGCTTCATCGTGCTGTCGGTGCTGCTGATCGTCGGCGCGAACGTCCTGAGCAACATGCCGCCCTTCACCTGGCGCATCACGGAGCAGTACGAGGGCCCGGCACCGCTCAAGAATCCGCCCCGGTCGCGGCCCGCCCCCAAGCCGGCCGAGCCGAAGTCCTCGAAGGACGAGGCCTCGATCGAGGAAGCCGCCCGCAAGGTCGCCGAGAAGATCGGCAAGGGCGAGGACGGCGTGCACCTGGACGTCGCCATCGACAAGCACGGCATCCGCATCGAGCAGCGCCCCAAGCCCGCCCCGGGGGCCAGTGCGCCGGCCGATGCCGGCAAGGCCGTGGAGGACGGCGTGCACATCAATCTGCCCAATCTGGTGGTGCGCGTGCCCGCCGAGAAGGGTGACAAGACCGACAAGCCGGGCAAGCTGGAGATCAGCGAGGACGAGCTGCGCAGCAAGGTCGAGGAGGCCCTGCGCGAATCGCGCGAGGAAGCGCAAAGCCGGCTCGAGGAGGCCCGCGCCGCCCGCGACGAGGCCGAGGACGCCCGCCGCCAGGTGCAGGCGGAGCTGGACCGGACGCAGGCCGAGCTGGAGAAGATCCAGGAGGAATCGGCCCCCGGCTGGCACTCCCGCGTGCGGGTGATCCACTGGGGTGAGTTCCTGATCGACTTCTCGGTGCTCTTCGTGATGGCCTCCGCCCTGATCAAGGCGACCTACAAGGGCCGCATCCAGGCCGAGGTGAAGGCCGCGCAGGCCACCGAGACGGCCGAGGCGGAGTCGCTCAAGCGCCAGGTCGTCGAGGCCCGCATGGCCGCCATGCAGGCCCAGGTGGAGCCGCACTTCCTCTTCAACACGCTCGCCTCGATCGACCACCTGATCGAGACCGACCCGCCGCGCGCCTCGCAGATGCAGCGCAACCTGATCGCCCTGCTGCGCGCCTCCATGCCCACGATGCGCGAGGCCAATGCCGCCGGCGTGCGGGACCTGGGCCGCGAGCTGGCGGTGATCCGCCCCTACCTCGAGATCCTCAAGGTGCGCATGGAGGACCGGCTGCAGACCGAGATCGACATCCCCGACGGCCTTCTCTCCGCCGAGTTCCCGCCCATGATGATCCAGAGCCTCGTGGAGAACGCCATCAAGCACGGCCTCGAGCCCAAGGCCGAGGGCGGCAGCCTGAAGGTCCGCGCCGAGGTCCTGCACGGCAAGCTGGCCATCACGGTGGCCGACACGGGCCTGGGCTTCGGCCGCGCCGCCACCGCCGGCACCGGCGTGGGCCTGGCCAACATCCGCGAGCGCCTCTCCCTGCTCTACGGCGGCCGCGCCAGCGTGACCATCGCCGCCAACCAGCCTTCCGGCACCGTGGTGACCATCACCGTGCCTTATCGCAGCCGCACTGACGACCAAGGAGCTTCCGCATGAGAACCCTCTTCAAGGCCTTCCTGATCCTCGCCCTCGGCGCGGTGCTGCTCAGCATCATCGGCGGCGTCAGCCTCGCCCACCACGTCTTCAGCGACCCGGGCGTGAACATCACCATCAGCGGCGACGAATGGAGCGATCCGGACCTCGGCGACTTCCTCGGCGCCATCATCGGCCTGGGGGTGACGGGCGTGGTGCTCTTCATCGTCCTGCCGCTGGTCCTGCTCTTCGCCGTGGGCCTGCCGCTGCTGATCGTGGGCGGCGTGATCGGCTTCGTCGTGCTGCTGGCCTGCGGCCTCGGCGCGGTGGCGGTGTCCCCGGTCTTCCTGATGGTGCTGGTGCTGTGGCTGCTGGTGCGCCGCCCGAAGGTCCGGGCCCCGGCCCCGCGCCCCCAGCCTCGCCCCTGATGCCGCTGATGCCCGTGATGGCCGGGGGCCGCGGCGAACCTCGGGTCAACCCGTAGTCCGGCCGCCCCCGTGCCGCCCTTAGCATGCCGCCCATGAACGACACCACCTACGACCTCGCCCCCGGCCCCATCCGCGCCGTGCTGGCCGACGACGAACGCCTGATGCGCGAGCAGCTGCGCAGCCGCCTCCAGGAAGCCTGGCCCGAGCTCGAGATCGTGGCCGAGGCCAAGAACGGCCTCGAGGCCGTCGAGCTGTGCCGCGAGCACCGCCCGGACCTCGTCTTCCTGGACATCCGCATGCCCGGCCTGACCGGCGTGGACGCGGCCCGCCAGATCGTCCAGCTCCCCGAGGACGACAGCTGGCTGGTGCCCGAGATCGTCTTCATCACGGCCTACGACCAGTACGCCGTCGAGGCCTTCGAGCAGGGCGTGGCCGACTACGTGCTCAAGCCCGCCGAGCGCGAGCGCCTGGCCATCACGGTGGCGCGCGTGAAGAAGCGCCTGGCCCAGCGCCGCGAGGGCGCCGCCGACGACGCGGCCGATGCCGCCGAGGCCCCGGCCGGCGCGTCCATGCAGCAGCTGCTGCACAAGCTCTCCGCGCAGGTGAGCCCGGGCGGCCTGCCCAAGTACCTGCAGTGGATCCAGGCCACCGTGGGCCAGAGCATCCAGATGATCCCGGTCGAGGACGTGCTCTTCTTCATCTCCGACGAGAAGTACACGCGGGTGCAGACGGCCACGATCGAGGCGCTGATCCGCAAGCCCATCAAGGAGCTGGTGGACGAGCTGGACCCGCAGCTGTTCTGGCAGATCCACCGCTCGACGCTGGTCAATGTGAAGGCCATCGCCGGCATCAGCCGGGACTTCCGCGGCCGCCAGCTGGTGGCCGTGAAGGGCCTGACCGAGAAGCTCGAGGTGAGCCGCAGCTACACCCACCTCTTCAAGGGCATGTGATCAGGGCGCGGGGGTGGCGCCCTCGGGTGCCGCCGGGCGCAGGCTGGCCACGAAGCAGCACTGCGCCAGCCAGTAGGTGCTGAGGATCAGCAGCGTCGCATGGGGCAGCTGCCCCAGGAAGGCGAACTTGTTGATCGCGATCATCGCGTCCGAGAAGAGGAACAGCGTGCCGCCCCAGGCCGCGCGCCGCGCCAGGGCCTCGTCCGGCCCGCCCAGGCTGCTGCGCCACCAGGCCCAGGCCTGCGAGGCCATGCTGGCCAGGCAGCCCACGTAGACCAGCACCGGGATCCGCAGATCGCCCGGAATGCCCGGCCACAGCTTGTGCAGCACGGCCGCCGCGACCAGCGCATAGAGCAGGAAGGGCCACACGGGCCGGCCGAAGCGCGAACGCTGGCAGTAGCCGACGATGTAGCAGAGGTGGGCGACCAGGAAGCTCACCAGCCCCGGCAGGAAGCCGGCCTCCGGCCACAGCAGGGCGACGTCCCCGCCCAGCGAGAACACCAGCCCCCAGCGCAGCCAGCGCGCCGCCTTCGGGCTGTCCGAGCCGCGGGGCCAGGCCCACAGGAGGATGAGGATCGTGGTGAGCGGCTTGGCCGCGAAGCCGAGGTCGGGGCTCAGGCCCAGCCCGCCGAGCGAGGCGATGGCAATGCCGGCGGACACCAGGATGAGCAGGGGCAGCAGGAGAGTGGAGCGCATGGCCGGCATTCTGGCGGCGCCCCCGGCGCTGCGCCGCCGGGGTTAGCCCGGGCCCCCGCCGCCCGCGCGCTGCCCGCGCACCGCCGCAGCGCGCCACACCACAATTGTCGTTCTGGAGACAAGTCTCTAATCGGCACGGATTCGTCGGTCCCGGACGACAGTCCCGGCACTTTCCCTCGGTGTGCTGCAACAAAGCCTTCGCAGAATCGATCTCCCAAGTGATCCCGGGAAGAGACAAGAGGCTCGCCCGCACGAAGACAAGAGGAGACATCCATGCACCGCTTCCCGCAGGCCGGCGCGCACGCGCACGCCCACCGTTCCCCCCGTCACGCCCTGCGCCTGCTGGCGCTCGCCGGCCTGGCCCTGTGCGCCGGCCAGGCCGTGGCCTCCGGCTACCGTTTCGGCACGCAGAGCGCCGCCGCCGAAGGCACCGCCAACTCCAATGGCGCCGAGGCCGCCGACGCCAGCACGATCTTCTCCAACCCGGCCGGCCTCACCCGCCTGGGCAAGGGCTGGCACGTCAGCGGCGTGCTGGACTACGTCGACCCCAAGGTGAAGTTCACCGACGCCGGCTCCTATATCAGCCTGCCGGGCTCGGGCTTCCAGCCCAAGCCCACCTCGGTGGCGGGCGACGTGGTCGAGCCGACCAAGGCCACCTTCGTGCCGCACCTGTACGGCGCCTACCAGGCCTCGGACGACCTCGCCTTCGGCCTGGGCATCTTCGTGCCCTCCGGCGCCAAGCTGGACTACCGCCCGGACTGGGGCGGCCGCTACAACGTCAACTTCGTGGAGCTGAAGTCCCTTGCCTTCAACCCCAACGTCGCCTGGAAGCCGGCCAAGCAGTTCTCGGTGTCCGCCGGCGTGACGGCCGAGTACATGCACGGTGACATCAAGCGCGCTGTGCCCTATGGCAACGCCTTCGCCGCCGGCCTGCTCGGCGCGGCCCAGCAGGCCGCCGCGGCCGGTGCCTCGGGCGTCGCCCTGCAGCTGCAGCAGCAGGCCGCGCAGGTCTACGCCAACCCGATGTTCGATGGCGGCGTGCACGTCAAGGGCGGCGACTGGGGCCTGGGCGTGAACCTGGCCCTGCTGTGGGAGCTCGACGAGCAGACCCGCCTGGGCGTCGCCTGGCGCTCGGGCATCCGCCACAAGCTCAAGGGCAGCGCCGACTGGACGCAGCCCGCCACGCTGCCCGCCAACGTGCTGGCCGCCGCCACCGGCGCGCCCTACGACGGCAAGGGCAAGCTGGACCACAACGACTCCGGCGCCAGCCTCGAGGTGAAGACGCCTGACTCGATCTCCTTCCAGGCCTTCCACCAGCTCAACAAGCGCTGGGCCGTGATGGCCGACGCCACCTGGCACCGCCAGTCCTCCCTGGAGGAGCTGCGCATCAAGTTCGACAGCACCACGCCGCCGTCCATCACGCCGGAGCACTGGAAGAACGTGTGGCGCGCGTCCGTGGGCGCCCAGTACCAGTTCAACGAGCAGCTGACCCTGCGCGCCGGCGCCGCCCGCGACAAGTCGCCCGTCCAGGGCCAGTTCCGGGGCGCCGCCCTGCCCGACTCCGACCGCGACTGGCTGGCCTTCGGCCTGAACTGGAAGTTCAACGCCCAGACCAGCATCGACCTGGCCCTGGGCCACGTGAAGCTGAAGGACGCGCCGATGTCCATCACCGACGACGGCGAAGGCGAGAAGCCCTGCAACTGCAGCAACGCCACCGTGCGCGGCAACTACCAGTCCAAGGCGACGAGCCTCGGCCTGCAGCTGAACCACAGCTTCTGATCGCCACCGGCTCGTCCGGCAAGACCTGACCCCGCGGGAGCCGACGCGCTCCCGCCCTCATCCTGATTGGAGTCCCTCATGGACCGTCGCAATTTCCTGCGTCGCTCGGTCGTGCAGACCGGCGCCCTGATCACCGCCTCCTCCGCCCTCGGCGGCCTCGCCGGCTGCATGGGCGGCGGCGACAACGGCAGCACCGTGCTGCCCCTGCCGCCCACCTTCCCCGGCAGCAGCACCGCGCTGCCCGACACCCCCGCCGCCAGCGGCGCCTACAAGTTCCCGCAGAGCGTGGCCTCGGGCGACCCGCGCAGCGACGGCGTCCTGCTGTGGGCCCGCGTGGTGCCGGCCGGCGCCGATGACATCACGCCCGCCAGCGTCGACGCCAACTTCAAGGTCCGCCTGCGCATCACCGCCGCCGACAACGGCGCCCTGCTGGGCAGCAACACCGCCCTGGCCGGCAGCTTCGACGCCGACCTCGAGGTGCCCGTCTATGCCTTCTACGACAACACCCTGCGCCACCGCATCAGCGGCCTGAAGCCGGCGACGACCTACTTCTACCAGTTCCAGGCCGGGGACAGCCGCTCCAAGGTGGGCCGCTTCAAGACCGCCCCCGCGACCGACGCCGACATCGACAGCCTCAAGTTCGCCTTCACCACCTGCCAGGACTGGAGCGTGAACCACTGGGCCGGCATGGTCGAGCTGGCCAAGGAGCCGGTGGACTTCGTCGTGCATCTGGGCGACTACATCTACGAAGCCGTGGGTGCGGACTACCAGGCCGGCGGCGTCGAGCCTGCCCACACCGCCCTGCTGCTGCCCAATGGCAGCGACCTGCCCGGCAAGGGCAAGTACGCCACCACCCTGGCTGACTACCGCTACCTCTACAAGCGCTACCGCAGCGACCCGCGCCTGCAGGCCGTGCACGAGCGCTTCGCCTTCGTGCCCATCTGGGACGACCACGAGTTCTCCGACGACTGCTGGCAGGACCGCGAGACCTACGACAACGGCACGTTCAACGCCGCCACCTCGGTCGGTGACAACACCGCCCAGCCCTCGCGCCGCCGCTCGGCCAGCCAGGCCTGGTTCGAGTTCATGCCCGCCGACGTCAGCTTCACGCTGGACCCGGGCTACGGCATCAGCAACATCCGCATCTACCGCGAGCTGAAGTTCGGCAAGCTGATGCACCTGGTGATGACGGACCAGCGCCTCTACCGCGCCGACCACCTCATCCCCGAGGCCGCCCCGAGCCCGCTGACCGGCCAGGCCATCGGCTCCATCGGTGCCCGCTACATGGTGCCCGAGACCACGCTGAGCACCGTCGAGGCCGCGAAGCTCAAGGCCGCCAAGGACGCGCAGCTGCCGGACCCGCTGGGCCTGGTGAGCGTGCTGGGTGCCGCACAGCGCCAGTGGTTCCTGCAGACGCTGAGCGCCTCGACGGCGCAGTGGAAGATCTGGGGCAACGAGACCTCGCTGCTGAAGATGAGCGTGGACGGCGCGGCCCTGCCCACCGCCCCGGCCGCCTTCAAGCAGCGCTTCATCCTGAATGCCGACCAGTGGGACGGCTACAACGCCGAGCGCCAGACGCTGATGAAGCACATCGTCGACAACAAGATCGGCAATGTGGTGGCCGTCACCGGTGACATCCACGCCTTCTACGCCGGCCAGGTGATGGTCGACTACCAGGCGGCATCCCCCGTGCCCGCCATGGTGGACCTGGTGACCGCCGGCATGTCCTCGAACAGCTTCTTCAGCTACTTCCTGGGCGCTGCCAGCCAGCCGGGCTTCAGCGACCTCAAGCCGCTGGTGGCCACGAGCGAGGCCGAGGCCGAGGGCATCGCGATCCAGATGGTGTCCGTCGGCGTGGCCCAGGCCGCAGGCGTGACCGACCTGAGCAACAAGGCCGCCATCCAGGCCGCCGTGATGGGCGCCATCCAGGCAGGCAAGCTGCCCGCAGCCGCGGTGCAGCCCACGCCGGGCCTGTCGACCGCCGTGATCAACACCTTCGACGAGACGCTGACCGGCGGCATGGGCGGCGTGATCGCCGGCACCATCGCCATGCTGGCCGCGACCAGCCGCTCGGTGGCTGCGATGACGCTCTACGGTCTGATTCAGCAGAAGCTGGCCGCGGCACTGGGCATCCCGGCGGCCGGGGTGCCCTCGGGCGAGATCGTGAAGCGCCTGAATCCGCTGGCCAATGCCACGACCGGCGCGGCCCCGGCCCTCAACAACCCCTGGATCAAGCATGCGGACACCGATGCCCAGGGCTATGCCGTGGTGAGCCTGAGCAAGACCGAGCTGGTGTGCCAGTTCAAGAAGGTCAAGCGCCTGAGCAATGGCGCGGCGCCTACCGACGCCATCGCCAGCGTCAAGACCGTGCGCGTGCCCAGCGGCAGCGCCACGCTGACGGTGAGCTGAGTCCCCGCGACCCGCTCGTGCAAAGGGCTGCCCTCGGGCAGCCCTTTTTCATGGCGCCGGGGGCAGGCAGGCGCCGCAAGGCAAGACCTGACCCCGCTTGGCGATCAATAGACGCTGCGCTGGACGAAGGGCCGGGCCTGCAGCATCACCAGGCGGCCCTCGCCGTCGATGGCCCATTCGATGTCCTGCTCCACGCCGCCCAGCTCGCGGCGGATGGCCAGCGCCAGGCGCGCGAGGGCCAGCACCTGGGCGTCCTGCAGCACCGCGGCGGAGGCCACGGCCACTTCCTTCAGGCCACCGGACTCGTCCAGACGCAGCTCGGTGCTTTCCGCCGAGCTGGAGAGCCGCTCGATCGCCCCGCTGCGCTCGTCGAAGAGCGCCTGCTCGGCAATGCGCTTGCCCTCCACCACCTTGATGCCGATGCCGCGCTTGGCCGAGACATAGACGACGCCGCTGCGCGTGGCGTCGAAGGGATCGCGGGTGATCATGACGCCGGACATGCGGGCGTCCACGGCCTTCTGCACCAGCACGGCCATCTGGACCTGCTCATGGCGCAGGCCGGCCTGGCGGCGCGCCTCGAAGGCCTCCGCGTTCCAAACCGAGGCCCAGACCTGCTTCACCGCGCGCGCCAGCTCCGCGCGCACATTGGGCACGGTCGTGTAGAGCCCGGCGCCACTGAAGTTGGCGAGGTCTTCCGAATTCGACGAGCTGCGCACGAAGACGCCCGCGCGGTCGAGCTGCCGCTCCCATTGCTGCGTCCATTGCGCTTCGAGTCCGGCCGGCAGGGGCATGGCCAACAGGTCCTCGCGCAGGCGGGCCAGCACGGCGCGGCGCTGACCCGGGCTGCCTTCGAAGCCGCCTTCCGACAACGCCTCGGCCACGCGCGCCTTCACCACGGGCTGGGCCATGAAGGCCGCGAAGGCGCCGTAGGGAATGCAGAAGCCGTCCGGCACCGGTGCGGTGGCGGGCAGACGGCCCTGGGCCTGCAGCCATCGCAGCTCACCGAGGCGTGCGGCCTTGCCGCCGCAGGCGCTCATGTCCTTCAGTCGCATCTGCGCGAGGGGCAGGGCGTGCTGGCGGCGCAGGTCCGGCGCACTCAGCAGCCGCGCCTTGGCCTGGCGTGCCACCGGGCGCCAGCCGGCGGGCGCCTCGGCGCGAGGCTCGATCCGCTGGCTGTCGCGCCGCACGTCAAGCCACACCGTCTGCCCGTCCAGGCCCTGCAGCTGCTGCCAGGCATCCCGGAGGTAGAGATTGGGAATGCCCCAGCCCTTGGCCAGCAGGTTGACGTGCGAGAGCGCCGTCGAGGGCGAGGCCAGGATCACGCCGGCCACCGGCGGCAGCGCCAGCGGGGCTTCGCGCAGCACGACGATGTCCTCTGGCGCGAGGTCGTCGACCTGCTCGATGTCCTCCACCAGGCGCAGGCGGCCGAAGGCGCGGCCCGGGTTGTAGGCCAGGGCGCTGCGGCCGGCGATGAGCTGGGCCTGCGTCACCGCCTCGATGCCGGCCTCCTTCGCCACCTGCTCGTGCTGGGCGGCATTGGCCTTGAAGCGCAGCGGCGCGAAGCTCATGTCGCGCGCCAGCACCGCCTGCGCCGTGCGCAGCAGCTCGGGCGTCTGGCGGTCGCCCTCCCAGAACTCGTAGACAAAGCCCTTGAGCTGCGGCTGCCAGCTGACCATGCCCAGGATGAAGCGCCGCTGCGGCTGCTGGTAGAGCCGTGTGCGCACGCCCGGCTCCCAGCTGGTCACCAGATGGCGAGCCTTGAGGAATTCCTCGTGCAGGGCGAAACGCCGCGTGTTGACGAACAGGACCTGACCCTGCGGCGCCTGGCGGTCGATCACGAAGAGCAGGTGCGGCTGCGCCTCGGGCGTGCCGGGGTCGTAGACGCGGGCCATGCGGTCGAAGCTGGCGCGATCCGGCAGCTGGTTCAGGAAGGGCGCGGGGTCCGGCGCCTGCACCTGCAGGGGCCGGCCCTGGCGCTTGGCGACAAGGGCCGAGGGCTTGGCGAGGGTTTGGGCGTGGAGGGGGGTGGCTGAAAGGGCGGCGACGGCCAGCCCCAGTGCCGCCAGGGCGGAACGAGATGACATGTGACGGGAACTCCCTGTTTTTGCAGCTGGGCCGGGCGGCCGGCCAGTCCACATCTTGTTTACCTTGGGTCGAGCATAAAGTAAAGAAATCGGCTTTTCCTTAACTTAGAAACAAGCCAAGGTAGCGATCAAACACGTAGACCCGGCCCTTCTGCCGTCCGGTGTTCTCGCGCAGGATGCCCAGTTGCTCGAAGGCGCGGATCAGGGCGTTGGCGGTGGGCGTGCTGATGCCCAGCTCGCCCACCAGCTGCCCGGCCGTGACGATGGGGCGGCGGTAGAGCAGGTGCAGGGCCTCACGCGCCGTGGCGCTGCGCTTGCCCAGGGTCATCACCTGCTGCTCCACCTCGGTCCGCAACTGCAGGACGCCCCGGAACACGTCGCGCCCCTTGCGCGCCGTCTCGGCAACGCCATTCAGGAAGAAGCGCACCCAGTGGATCAGATCGTTGCTGGTTCGCACGCGCATGAGGGCGTCGTAATAGCTGGCCCGGTGGCGCTCGAAGTAGTCCGAGAGGTACAGCGAGGGCTTGACCAGGATGCCGCAGCTCACGAGATAGAGCGGAATCATCAGCCGGCCGATCCGCCCGTTGCCGTCCAGGAAAGGATGGATGGTCTCGAACTGGTAGTGGGCCAGCGCGATCCGCACCAGATGGGGCACGGCCACGGTGTCGTTGTGCAGGAACTTCTCCATGTCGCTCATCAGCGCGGCCACGCTGTCGTGGTGCGGGGGGATGAAGGCGGCATCCTGGAGGCTGGAGCCGCCGATCCAGTTCTGGCTGCTGCGGAACTCGCCCGGCAGCTTGTGCTCGCCGCGCACGCCCTGCATCAGCGTGGCGTGCGTCTGCCGGAGCAGCCGATTGGACAGCGGCAGCTCGGCCAGCGTGGCGACGGCCGTGTTGACCGCATCGATGTAGTTGTGCACCTCGCGCCAGTCGTCGCGCTTCTCGGGCAGCACCTGCTCCTCGGGCAGCAGGGCCTCGTCCATCCCGGTCTGCGTGCCCTCGATGCGGCTGGACGTCTGCGCCTCCTTGACCACATGCATATGGATGAAGAGATCGACGTCGGGAACGATCAGCGAAAAGGCGTTGAGCTCCCCCAACGCCCGGTTGGCCTGCTCCAGCAGCACCGCGATGTGGGGGTCCTCCCACTGCCATTCGTCGTTGATGGGCGTGGGCTCGAAGCTCTTGTACTGGTAGCGCGGCGTCCATTGGCCGGCGACGAAGGTCTCGAATCTCATGCGGGGCGCGCTCCTGCCGCAGGGCGGGGGTCATGCGATGCCAGCAGGCCGAACAGCAGCCGCGCTTGGGGCTGGCGGCATTGTCTGCGCAAAGCGAAGGCGCCGGCAGCACCAGCAGCACCGGCGGGGCGCAGCGGCCCGGCTCAGCGCTCGTTCTGCTTCGCCGCCGCCGTCGCCGCCGCCTTCGCCGCCAGCTCCTCCCGCATGCGCTTGAGCTTCTCGCGGGGGTCTTCCTTGATGCCGGACTCGTGCAGGCGCATCTCGGCGATGAAGCGGCTGGGGATGCCCATCACCATCTCGCGGGCCTTCTTGCGCCGGCGCAGGGTGCTCACGGCCAGCGTGGTGCGGGCGCGGGTGATGCCCACGTACATGAGGCGGCGCTCTTCCTCCAGACGGGCGGCGGTCATCTCCTCGTCGTCGGCCTTGAAGGGCAGCAGGCCCTCGTTGACGCCGGCCAGGAAGACGTGCGGCCACTCGAGGCCCTTGGAGGCGTGCAGGGTGGTGAGGATGACCTGATCCTGCTCCTCGCCGCGCTCCGAGAGCGAGAGGATGACGCTGATGGTCTGGGCGACCTGCAGCACCGTCTGCTTGGGTTCCTCGAAGGTGGTGCCGCCGTCCTGGGCCAGCTGGCCGCCGCAGCGCTTGGCCACCCAGTCCACGAAGTCCAGGACATTGCTCCAGCGGGCGGCCGCGGCCTTCTCGTTCTCGTCGCTGTCGTAGAGGTGCTGCTCGTAGCCGATGTCCTTGAGCCACTCCAGCATCAGCGTCTTGGCATCCTCCGCGCCCTCGGTGTGGCGGGCGCGGTACTCCAGGTCATTGAGATAGCGGCCGAACTCGTGCAGCGAGCCGATGGCCTTCTTGTTCAGCACAGTGGAGAGGGAGTCCGAGAACAGCGCCTCGTACATGCTGATCTTCCACCGGCCCGCGAACTGGCTCAGGGCGCCGAGCGTGGTGTGGCCGATGCCGCGCTTGGGCGTGGTCACGGCGCGCAGGAAGGCCGGGTCGTCGTCCTGGTTGACCAGCAGGCGCAGCCAGGCGCAGAGGTCCTTGATCTCGCTCTTGTCGAAGAAGCTCTGGCCGCCGCTGACCTTGTACGGGATCTCCGCGCGGCGCAGCGCCTGCTCGAAGATGCGTGCCTGGTGGTTGGCGCGGTAGAGGATGGCGAAGTCGGCGAACTTGACCTTGGCCCCGAGACTGGCGCGGATGGCCTGGATGCGGGCCACGGCGCGCTCGGCCTCGTGCTCCTCGCCATCGGCCTCCACCAGTGCGATGGGTTCGCCGTCGCCGTACTCGCTCCAGAGCTTCTTCTGGAACAGCTTGGGATTCGTCTCGATGACGTTGTTGGCCGCGCGCAGGATGGCGCCGGTGGAGCGGTAGTTCTGCTCCAGCGGGATGATCTTGAGGTTCGGGTAGTCGACCGGCAGGCGCTTGAGGTTCTCGATGGTCGCGCCGCGCCAACCGTAGATGGACTGGTCATCGTCGCCCACGGCGGTGAACATGCCGCGCTCGCCCACCAGCGCCTTGAGCAGCTCGTACTGCACGGAGTTGGTGTCCTGGTACTCGTCCACCAGCACGTAGCGCAGCTTGTCCTGCCACTTGCCGCGGGCCTCGGCGTCGTCGGTCAGCAGCTTCAGGGGCAGGCTGATGAGGTCGTCGAAGTCCACCGCCTGGTAGGCCGCGAGGCGCTCCTGGTAGCGGCCCATCACGACGGCGGCCATGCGCTCCTGCTCGTCCTTGGCGGCCTTGAGCGCCATCTCGGCGTTCAGGCCCATGTTCTTCCACAGCGAGATGGTCCACTGCCACTGCTTGACCATGTTGGCGTCGGTGGTGCCGCCCGCATCGCGCAGCACGCCCAGCACGTCGTCGCTGTCGAGGATGGAGAACTGCTCCTTCAGCCCGACCCGCGTGCCCTCCTCGCGCAGCAGGCGCACGCCCAGCGAGTGGAAGGTCGAGATGGCGAGGTCCTTGGCCGCCCGCGCGCCGACGAGCCCCTTGGCCCGCTCGCGCATTTCCTGGGCCGCCTTGTTGGTGAAGGTGATGGCGGCGATGTTCTTCGCCTGGTAGCCGGCCTGCAGCAGCCGGGCGATCTTGGTGGTGATCACCCGCGTCTTGCCGGAGCCCGCCCCGGCCACGACCAGGCAGGGCCCGTGCAGGTGGTGCACGGCTTCGAGCTGGGCGGGATTCAGGGTGGCGGTGGGATCGGCGGACATGGTGGCAAAGGGGCAGATCCGGCGCCCTCGGCACCGGGCCGCGCATCATACAAGCCGGCCCTGACAGCCCCTGCCGCCGCCATCCCCGGCATCAGGGCCATCGCGCGGCCCAGGGCTGACAGCGCCCGGCGGGCTCCCTATCATCGGCCCACCTGAACAGGGAGGGATCCTCATGAAGGGACCGAGTCGGGGACAGCGGGCGCGGGCCGTCAGGCGGGTTGGGCCGGTTGGGCCGGGGGTGCCGCTGCGGCCGTGCCCCCGGGCGCCGGCGTGGCGGTGCGGTCTGGTGATGCTCCCGCTGCTCGCCCTGGCCGCCGTCGCGCAGGCGCAGGAGATCCTTGCCGTGGGCACGACCTTCCCGCGGCTCTTCATGCCGGGCCCGCCGGCCTCGCCGGGCGGGGCACCCGCGCCCTCGACCGGCCCCTCGGTCAGCCCCCTGCCCACCGCTGCGCCCGCTGGCGGCGCGCCGCCGGAGGGTCTCGCGGTGGAACTGCTGCAGGCCATCGCCCAGCAGCGCGGCTGGCAGCTGCGCCTCGAGCACTACCCCTGGCCGCGGGCCCAGGCCATGGTGGAACACGGGCAGGCGCAGATCCTCATCGGCCCCTACCGAACGCCCGAGCGGGAGCAGCGCTTCGTCTTCGCGCCCTCGGCCTTCTACGAGGACCGGCTCGTGTTCTTCGGCGGCCCGGCGCCGCGCCCGGCCTGGCAGGGGGACTACCGCGCCCTGGCCGGTGTGGAGATCGCCCAGGTGTCGGGCTGGGCCTACGGCGAGGCCTTCGAGCAGGCCCGCCCGCAGCTGCGGCTGACCACCGTCCGTGACGTCGAGACGGGCCTGCGCATGCTGCGCACGGGCCGCGTCGCCCTGCTGGCCACGAATGAGCGCAACACCTGGCCGGTGCTCGCGAGCCTCGGCCTGCAGCAGCAGCAGCTGACGCCGGTGGACGGGCCCGCCATCGGACAGCTGCGGGGGCATTTCGCGTGCTCGCGCCAGCCGCCCGGCCCGGCGCTGTGCGAGGCCATCGAGCAGTCGCTCCTGCAACTGCGGCGCAGCGGGGAATGGCCGCGGCTCAACCAGAAATGGAGCGTGGGACTGCCGGAACCGGAGGGCGCCCGCAGCGCCGTGCTGCGCTGACATCGCGAGCGGCCTGCGGGCCGCGGCCAGCGCTCAGCGGTGCATCTGGCTGAAGGCCCACAGCGCGAGCCCCAGCACCCCCACCGCACCGACCACGATGCCCGGCAACAGCCACTGGCGCCAGGCCGGCCGCGGCGGGGGCGCGGCCTTGCGGCTGGGCTTGATGCGCGGCATCGAGAGCGTGGGCGTGGGCGGCAGCGGCGAGGGCACCTCGCCGGCCAGCCAGGCGCGGATGTCGTCCGCCAGCGCCCGGGCCGTGGTGTAGCGCTCCATCATGGAGGCGGCGGTGGACTTGCTGAGCATGGCGTCCAGCGCCTGACGCTCGCCGAGGCTCAGGCTCACCCAGGCGGCCAGCGAATGCACCGGCGCGCCGAGATGGCCGACGACGAGGCTGTCGCTGCCGGGCAGGCGGCCATTGACCAGCAGGCACATCAGCATGCCGACGGCATAGGCCTCGCTGGCGAGGTGCGCGGGCTGGCCGTCCAGCTGCTCGGGGGCCAGCAGGGGAATCGCGGCGGAGCTGTAGCCGAAGTCGCCCAGGCCCTCGGTCGCCAGCATGGGCGCCAGGCCCTGGCCCATCAGGCGCAGACGCTGCTGGGGCGAGAGCCACAACGTGCCCGGGTCCAGCTCGCGCAGGACCTGCCCGTGCTCGTGCAGCACGTCCAGCAGATCGCAGAGGTCGCAGATCAGTTCCAGGCGCTTGCGCAGCGGCAGCTCGGAGGCCGCCGGCAGCAGCGGCTGCCCGTCCATCCAGCGCAGCACCACGTAGGGCAGGCCGTCGGCGGTGAGGCCGCTGTCCTGGGGGAGGGAGATGTCGAGATGGCGCAGGCTCTGCAGACCGGGCTGTTCCTCGGCGAAGCGCAGCAGCACGAGGGCGGCATCGGCGGCCTGCTCGTAGACCAGCACGGCTACCTGCTGCTCGGGCGCCATGGAGTGCTCGCCGCGGTACCAGTGGCCCGAGGCGCAGACCTGGATGTCCTCGACGATGCGCCAGACGCCCAGGCGCTCGCCGACCGGCAGCACGTGCAGGGGGGAGACGAGATCGGGCGGCGCGGTGGCCGGCCCTTCGGGCAGGGGAGCGTTCATACGGATGGCAGGCGTAAATGTAAGCGCCCGGGGGAAAACGCGCCCCCCCCGCTTTCAGCTGGATACAAGCCCGTATTGCGATACTCGCGCGTCATGCAAGCCGTCATCGCCGTCACCGTGCCCTTCTTCGCCCTGGTGCTGTGCGGCTACCTCGCCGCCCGCCGGGGCCTGCTGGCCGAAAGCGCCATTCCGGGGCTGAACACCTTCGTGCTGTTCTTCGCGCTGCCCTGCATGCTGTTCCGCTTCGGCGCCAGCACGCCGGTGCTGGAGCTGCTGAGCCCCGCGGTGCTGGCGGTCTACCTCGTCTCGGCGCTGCTGATCGTCGGCGTGACGCTGTTCCTGACGCTGGACGACGTCACCCACCTCAAGGACGCCTCCTTCGGCGCCCTGGTGGCCGCCTTCCCCAACACCGGCTTCATGGGCGTGCCGCTGCTCGTGGCGCTGATGGGGCAGGCCGCCGCCGCGCCGGTGATCTGCACCATCCTGGCCGACCTCATCGTCACGAGCTCGCTGTGCATCGCCCTCGCCCGCGCGCATGACGCGGGCGGCGCCCACTGGCGCGTGGCGCTGGGGCAGGCGCTCAAGGGCGCGGTGTCCAACCCCCTGCCCTGGGCCATCGGCCTGGGCGCGCTGAGCTCCGTCAGCGGCGTCACCCTGCCCCCCATGCTCATGACGGTGGTGAAGATGCTGGGCGACGCCGCCTCGCCGGTGGCCCTGTTCACCATCGGCGCGGTGCTGTGGCGCGCCGGCCGCCACGCCCACACGCGCACGCCGGTGGAGCGCTACCTGCCCGTCGCGCTGATCAAGCTCTTCGGCCACCCGACGCTGGTGCTGCTGCTGGGCGTCACGGCCATCAAGCTGGGGCTGGCGCTGAGCCCGTTCCAGCTGCACGTGCTGGTGCTCGCGGCGGCGCTGCCGAGCGCGAGCAATGTCTCGCTGCTGGCCGAGCGCTACGGGGCGGACAACGGCCGCATCGCCCGGATCATCATGGCCTCGACCGTCGTCGCCTTCTTCAGCTTCAGCGGCCTGGCAATGTGGCTGGCCCCGCGCCAATGAGGGAGATCGTCAGCGGCATGCGCTATCGTGCGCGGCATCTGATGCTGCTGCGCCCGGCTCCGCGCCCCGCTCCCATGCGCCCTCTCCGCTCCGCCTTGCCGCCCCTGCCGGCCCTCGCCCGGGCCTGTGCCCTGGCCTGTACCCTGCTGGCCGGCCTGATGCCGGCCCCGGGCCTCGCCGCCGGCTACCAGCAGCCCTCGGCCGCCGTGCGCGAGCTGCTGGACACCGCGCCCCTGCCCCGCCTCCTCGCCTCGCCGGACCGGCAGCAGCTGGCGCTCATCGAGACCCGCCGCTTCTCGACCATCGAGGACCTGCAGCGCCCCACGCTGCACCTCGCCGGCACGCGTTTCGACGCCGGCAGCAGCGTGTCGCCCGGCGTCGCTGCCATCCAGCGCCTGCGGCTGCGTGCGCTGCTGCAGCCCGATGCCCCGGAGCGCGTGGTCGAGCTGCCCGCCGGCGGGCTGTGGCATGACTTCACCTGGGCGCCCGACGGCCAGCGCTTCCTGCTCGAGCGCCGCATGGACCGCGCCAACGAGCTGTGGGTGGGCGACACCGCCACCGCCACGCTCAAGCCCGTCCAGGGCCTGCGGCTCAACGAGGTGCTGGCCCAGGGCGAGAAGGCCTGGCTGAACCCGCGCGAGCTCGTCGTGCTGAGCGTGCCGGACCACCGCGGCCCGCCGCCCCGCCTGCCGCCCCAGCCGATCACCGAGGAGAGCCGCGCCCTCGTCTCCCCCGAGCGCACGCACCCGGACCTGCTGCACAGCCCGCAGGACGAGGCGCTGTTCGAGTACCACGCCCGCTCGGTCCTGACCGCGGTGGACCTGGTCAGCGGCAGCAGCCGCGACCTCGGCCCGGCGCAGCTCTACAGCAGCCTCAGCAGCGTCGGCGACGGCCAGTACCTGCTGACCGAGCGCATCGCCCGGCCCTTCAGCTACCGCCTGCCCTGGGACGACTTCCCCACCGTCGTCGAGGTCCGCCAGCGCGACGGCAAGCTGATCCGCGAGCTGGCACGCATGCCGCTCAAGAGCGGCGTGGCCATCGACGGCGTGCTGCCGGGACCGCGCGTGTTCTACGCCTCGCCGACGAAGGACGCGGCCGTCTACTGGATCGAGGCCCTGGACGGCGGCAACCCGGCCAACCGCGTCGCCTTCCGCGACCGCGTGATGCGCCTGGACCCGCCCTTCACCGGCGACCCGCAGGAGGTGCAGCGCATGCCGCACCGCTTCTCGCGCCTGCAGTTCCTGGACGACGGCCAGCATGCGCTGCTCACCGAGGTCGACCGCCAGCGCGCCTGGCAGCGCAGCTACCTGCTGCCGCTCAAGGGCACGCAGAGCAAGCCGCTGTTCGAGTTCAGCCAGCGCGAGCGCTTCCGCCATCCCGGCAGCCCGCTGATGCGCATGCTGCCCAACGGCCATCTCGTCGTGCAGACGCTGGGCGGCGACCTGCTGCTGACCGGCCCCGGCGCCAGCCCCAAGGGCGACCGCCCCTTCCTCGACCGCTTCTCGCTGCGCGACCTCAGCGTGCAGCGCCTGTTCCAGTCCCCCGAGGGCAGCTACGAAACGCCCCTGGCCGTGCTGGACGGCGGCCGGCAGCTGCTGCTGAGCCGCGAGAGCGCCGCCGAGCCGCCGAACCTCGCGCTGCGCGAGCTCACCTCGGGCAACAGCCTGCAGGCGCTGACGCGGCTGAAGGACAACACGCCGCAGCTGCGCAAGATCCGCCGGGAGTTCGTCAGCTTCAAGCGGGCCGACGGCGTGGACATGTCCTTCTGGATGTACCTGCCGCCCGACTATCGCGAGGGCGAGCGCCGCCCCACGCTGGTCTGGGCCTATCCGATGGAGTACAGCGACGCGGCCATCGCGAGCCAGGTCAGCGGCGCCAGCAACCGCTTCCTGAGCTTCAACGGCATCAGCCCGCTGGCGCTGCTGCTGGACGGCTTCGTGGTGCTCTACGACGCGCACATGCCCGTGGTGGGCGACCTCAAGACCGTCAACGACGGCTTCATCGAGCAGATCACCATGAACGCCCGCGCCATCATCGACAAGGCCGAGGACCTGGGCGTCTCCGACCCGAAGCGCATGGCCGTCGGCGGCCACAGCTATGGCGCCTTCATGGCCGTCAACCTGCTCGCCCACACCGACCTCTTCAAGGCCGGCATCGCGCGCAGCGGTGCCTACAACCGCACGCTCACGCCCTTCGGCTTCCAGAGCGAGCGCCGCTCGCTGTGGGATGCGAAGGACGTCTATCTGCACCTCTCGCCCCTGCTGTACGCGCCGCAGATCAAGGAGCCGCTGCTGCTGCTGCACGGTGAGCAGGACGGCAACGCCGGCACGCCGCCGCTGCAGAGCGAGCGGCTCTTCCACGCCCTCTCGGGGCTCGGCGGCACCGTGCGGCTGACGATGCTGCCGCTGGAAGCCCACGGCTACAGCGCCCGCGAGTCGGCCGGCCATGTGCAGTGGGAGATGAGCCAGTGGCTGAAGACCTGGCTGGGCGATCCCCGCGACGCGAAGGACCCGGGCAAGCCGGCGCGCTGAACGCCGCCGGCCTCAGATGGCCAGCGGATCGACGTCGATGGCCCAGCGCAGCAGCCCGCGGTGCTCGCGCTTGAGGGCCTGCAGCAGCGGCAGCCAGTGCCACAGCAGGCGCTGCAGCGCCGAGCGCTGGCTGCATTCGATCAGCATCTGGAAGCGCTCCACATTGGCCACGCGGGCCACGCTCATGGGCACCGGCGGGTAGATGAGCGCCTGCTGCGCGTCGGGCAGCGCCTGGGCCAGCGCCGCGGCGGCGTCGAGGAAGGCCTGCGCGCCCTCGGCCGTGCGTGCCTCGGCCCGCATCAGCGCCAGGTGCGAGAACGGCGGCAGCGCCGCGGACTCCCGCTCCGCGAGCTGGCTGGCCGCGAAGAACTCGTAGTCGTGCCGCTGCAGCGCCTGGTACAGCGCGTGCTGCGGGTGCCAGGTCTGCACCCACATCTCGCTGCGCGCCGCCACCTCGGCATCACGCCCCGCGCGGCCGGCGGCCTGCATCAGCAGCGCGAAGAGCCGCTCGGGCGCGCGGAAGTCACTGGAGAACAGCGCGCCGTCCGGGTTCACCGCCGCCACCAGCGTGATGCGACGGAAGTCGTGGCCCTTGGTGATCATCTGCGTGCCGACGAGGATGTCCACCTCGCCCGCATGCACGGCGCCGAGCTGCTCCTCGAGCTGGCCCTTGTGCTTCGTGGAGTCCGCATCGATGCGGGCCACGCGCGCGCCGGGCAGCGCCTCGGCCAGCTGCTCCTCGAGGCGCTCGGTGCCGCGGCCCAGCGGGGCGATGTCGAGATTGCCGCAGGTCGGGCAGGCGAAGGGCACGCGCTCGGCGAAGCCGCAGTGGTGGCAGCGCAGGCTGCGGTCGCCCTTGTGAAAGACGCGCCAGGCGCTGCAGTGCGGGCACTCGCTCTTCCAGTTGCACTCGCCGCAATGCAGCACGGGCGCATAGCCCCGGCGGTTCAGGAACACGAGGCTCTGCTCGCCGCGGGCCAGACGCTGGCGCAAGGCCTCCAGCAGCGGCGCGGTGAGCGCCGTGGTGACGCCCTTGGTGCGGGCGAGCGTGTTCATGTCGAAGAGGCGCACCCGCGGCATCGCCCCACCGCCGATGCGCTGGGGCATGACGAGGCGGCGGTAGCGGTCGCTGTTCGCGTGATGCCAGCTCTCCAGCGAGGGCGTGGCGGAGCCGAGGATCACCGGCACCTTTTCCAGCCGCGCGCGGTAGACGGCCAGGTCGCGCGCCGAGTAGCGCGCGCCGTCCTGCTGCTTGTAGCTGGGGTCGTGCTCCTCATCGACGGCGATCAGCCCGAGGCGCGGCAGCGAGGCGAAGACCGCCAGCCGCGTGCCGAGGATCAGCTCGGCCTGCCCGAGATGCGCCGCCAGCCAGTTCTGCAGGCGCTGCGCCGGCGTGAGCCCGCTGTGCAGGGACACGATGCGCCGCCCGGCGAAGCGCTCCGCGAAGCGCGCCTCCAGCTGCGGCGTGAGGTTGATCTCCGGCACCAGCACCAGCACCTGGCGACCTTGGGCGAGTGCCTGCTCGGCCGCCCGCAGGTAGACCTCCGTCTTGCCGCTGCCGGTGACCCCATAGAGCAGCACCGGCGTGGGCGCGGCCGCGTCCGCCGGGGCCTGCAGCAGGTCGTCCAGCTGGGCGAGCGCCGCCTGCTGCGCCTCGCTGAGCACGGGCATGGCGGGCGGCGCCTCGGGCGCGGCGAGCGGCGGCAGCTTCGCGAGCTTCTTGAGCTTGGCCTGCAGCTGCTTCGCCGTGACCTCCTTCAGCTGGGGCGGGAGCACCGAGAGCGCCAGCTCGCCGATGCCGCGCTGGTAGTACTGCGCGGCGAACTCGACCAGCCGGCGCCAGCTCGCCGAGAGGGGCGGGAGCGCGTCCAGCACCTCGCCCACCTCGCGCAGCTCGGCGTCCGGCAAGACCTGACCCTGCGGGGCCAGGTCTTGCGCCGGCTCTTCGTCCCAGACCAGGCCCAGCAGTTCGCGCTTGCCCAGCGGCACCTGCAGCAGCGTGCCCGGCGGCCAGGCCTGGCTCGCCCGGTAGGTCAACGGCGCACTGAGGCCACTGTGCTGCGGTGCATCCACGGCCACCTGCAGCCGGTGGACCGCCGCTGCCGTGTGCGCCGTGTGCGCCGGGTCAGCCGCTGCCGCCTGATCAGCCATGGGCGGGCCTCGTTCGCGCGCCGGCGGACGCGCGCTGACCGGCCGGCCTGGCCGGCGCCGATTCATGCCTCACTTGCCGCCGCTTCTGCATGTCCTGCCTCGAAATCTCCGCTAACTGCTTGATTCGCGCCGAGTCCTTGCCGGACATCGCCCAGCCTGTGGATAACTTTGTGCAAAAGACGCCCCTGTGCACAACATCCCCGGAGGGGCCCTACCGCGGGGCCTCACCATGCATTCGCCAGGCGAACCGCTCGATTCCTTTGAAATCAAGCACTTAGCGCACCATCGTGGAAACCCCCAGCTGCGCCGCAGCAATTGACACAGGCTGAAACGCCGGCCCCCTTTTTGGGGATAAGTGTCTGCTTACTGTGCAGAGTTCACAGGGGCTGCCCCGTGATTTTCCCGTCCATACCCGGGTGCTGCACCGTCTTGTCGCGGTGCCGCGCGCCGGGTCTGGCGCAGGTCTGGCTCAGGCCTGGCGCAGGCGTCGCGAGTGCTGGTGCACCTCGTCGACGAGATGCAGCACATGCTCCGGCGGCGTGAACTGGCTGATGCCGTGGCCGAGATTGAAGACATGGCCGCCCCAGCCGCCGTCGGCGCGTTGCGGGCGGCCGAAGCTGTCCAGCACGCTGCGGACCTGGGTGCGGATGGCCTCGGGCGGGGCGAACAGCACGTTCGGGTCCAGATTGCCCTGCAGCGCGACGCGGTCCTGCACCTGCGCGCGGGCCTTGCCGAGGTTGGCCGTCCAGTCCAGGCCGACGACGTCGGCGCCGGCCGCGGCGATCTCGTCCAGCCACAGGGCGCCGCCCTTGGTGAACAGGATGCGGGGAATGCGCTGCCCTTCGTGCTCGGTCTTCACCTGCGCCAGCACGCGGCGCGAGTAGGCGAGGCTGAATTCCTGGAACATGCCGTCGGCCAGCACGCCGCCCCACGAGTCGAAGACCATCACGGCCTGCGCGCCGGCCTCGATCTGGGTGTTGAGGTACTGCGCGACGGCGTCCGCGTTGATCTGCAGGATGCGGTGCATCAGGTCCGGGCGGCTGTACATCAGCGCCTTGACCTGGCGGTAGTCGTCCGAGCCGCCGCCCTCGACCATGTAGCAGGCCAGGGTCCAGGGGCTGCCCGAGAAGCCGATCAGCGGCACGCGTCCGTTGAGCGCCTTGCGGATGGAGGTGACGGCGTCGAAGACGTAGCGCAGCTTGTCCATGTCCGGCACGGCCAGTGCGGCCACGGCGGCCTCGTCACGCACGACCTTGGCGAACTTCGGGCCCTCGCCCTGCTGGAAGGACAGCCCCAGGCCCATGGCGTCGGGCACGGTGAGGATGTCGCTGAAGAGGATGGCGGCGTCGAGCGGGTAGCGCTCCAGCGGCTGCAGCGTCACCTCGGTGGCGTAATCCGTGTTGGTGGCCAGGCCCATGAAGCTGCCGGCCTTCGCGCGGGTGTCGCGGTACTCCGGCAGGTAGCGGCCGGCCTGGCGCATCAGCCAGACGGGCGTGTAGTCGGTGGGCTGGCGCAGGCAGGCGCGCAGGAAGGTGTCGTTTTGCAGGGGAGCGCTCATGGGCGGGGATTATCGGCGGCTTGAGCCAAGTCATGCCGGGGCTGGATCAAGAAGTCACGCGTCCGGGCCCCGTGGCCCGCGATCTCAGGCCAGGCGCAGGCTCTGCAGCCCGCTCCACACCTCACCCGGCTGCAGCGGCACCGGGCGCTCGATGGCCGCGGCCTCCACGCACAGGAAGTGCTGGTAGCCGTCGGCGGGCATGTCGGCCAGCTGCGCGCACTTCTCGGCGCCGGGGTTCCACACCACGGCGTCATCGAAGCCCTGCTGCAGGAGGTCCAGCGCACGGCGCTGTGTGCCGGACTCGTCGATGAGCTGCAGCGGCTCCTTGAGCTGGCTGACCTGGTAGTAGATGCGGTCCAGGTCCTCGCAGCCCGGGCTGCCGGGCAGCACGAGGTCGCTGCGCTGGACCTGCTCGGCGTTCTTCACCTGGTCCCAGTAGTGCAGGCCGGCGAGGCCGCGCAGGCTGGTGGCGTCGAGCCCGCCGGTGCGCAGGTAGGTGTGCAGCGCGGCGGTGAAGTCGAAGGGCGTGTCGCCGGTGTTCTCGACGGCCAGCTCGATGTCCAGCGTCTGCCCGCTGACCCGCACCGACAGCTCGGCCGAGAAGGCGTGGGGCCAGACCATGCGCGTGGCGGCGTCGTCGGTGAGTTGCAGGACGGCCAGGGCGTCGTCCGTGCCCTGCTCGGCCTGCAGCAGCTGCCAGGGCTTGGTGCGTGCGAAGCCGTGGCGCATCAGCGGGCCGCGCGCGCTGAACTGCGGAAAGATCAGCGGCACACCGCCGCGGATCGCCTGGCCCGTCGCGAAGCTGCTCTTCGGCGAGAGGTACAGCTGCTCCTCACCGCCCGCGGGGATCCACGACGTGAGATGCGCGCCGTGCAGCAGCAGCACCGCGCGCGCGCCGTCGGGCGCGACGAGTTCCAGGGCGTCGAGGCCGTGGTGGCGGGTCAGGGCGATGGGCGTGGGCATGGCGTGGACCTGTGAGAGCAGCGGGGGCCGGAGATCAGGGAGTGTCCCCGCTGACATCGGCTGAAATCAACAATGGGAAAAGACAACGCCCGCCGGACTTGCGTCGGCGGGCGCCGGAGGAAGGCCACCGCTCAGCGAGCCGCGAGGCTGCCGAGGGCCTGGCCCTTCACTTCTTGCGGAACTTGCGCAGGGCGGCGATCTGGGCAGCCATGGCAGCGAATTCGCTTTGCGCCTTGGCGAAGTCGATGTCGCTCTTGGCGTTCTTCATCGCTTCCTCGGCCAGCTTCTTGGCTTCGGAGGCCTTGGCTTCGTCCAGGTCCTTGCCGCGGATGGCGGTGTCGGCCAGCACGGTCACGCAGTTCGGCTGCACTTCCAGAATGCCGCCGGCCACGAACACGAACTCTTCCTGGCCGTTGTCGGCGCGCTCAATGCGCACCGCGCCCGGCTTGATGCGGGTGATCAGCGGCGTGTGCTGCGGCAGGATGCCCAGCTCACCACCTTCACCCGGCAACGCGACGAACTTGGCCTCGCCCGAGAAGATGCTCTCCTCGGCGGACACCACGTCAACATGAATGGTTGCCATGTTCAATCTTTCTAGCGTTGAGTTGAAGTAAGTCTCTGCTTCCCAGTCTTCATTACGAGTAAGAAGCTGCAGGAAG
>JAYRMR010000014.1:0-97488 GCA_041912595.1 Burkholderiaceae bacterium | reverse complement strand
GCGTAGCGCGGGTGCGGGCTGCGGGCGTAGGGCAGGTCGAAGACCAGGTCCATCTCGGGCGTCGAGAGGGGCAGGGGCGGCGGGTTCAGCCAGACGTCGCGCTCGCCGTGGCGCTGCACGAGCGCGCGGGCGTTGCCGGGGTTGGTCTCGAGGTGCAGCACGCGGTTGGCGTGGGCGTAGAGCACCGGGTCGCTCTTGACCTGCTCGAAGGCGGGCAGGCGGATCACGGTGCGCTCGCGCGGGGTGGTGACGGCCCGGCCGTCATCGCGCGAGACGGTGCGGCGCACGATCTGGATGGGCTGCACGGCCGGCACCGCCGCATCCGGCGTGCCTTCCGCCTTGGCGCAGCTCGCGCCCTTGGCCTCGGCCGTTTCCTCGGTCGTGGCGTAGGGGTTCAGGATTTCGTCGATGCGGCCCGGGGCGTCCACGTTGGTGGAGTCCAGCTCGAACCAGCCGGCCAGCGCCGGATCGTCCGGGTGGCGCATGAAGGCGGTGCCGCGCACGTCGGTGATCGACTCGATGGGCTGGCGGCGCGCCAGGCGGTGGGCGATCTCGACGATGGCGCGCTCAGCGTTGCCGTAGACGAGCAGGTCGGCCTTGGAGTCCACCAGCACCGAGCGGCGGACCTTGTCCTGCCAGTAGTCGTAGTGGGCGATGCGGCGCAGCGAGGCCTCGATGCCGCCGATCACCACGGGCACGTCCTTGTAGGCCTCGCGGCAGCGCTGCGTGTAGACCAGGCTGGCGCGGTCGGGCCGCTTGCCGGCCTCGCCGCCGGGCGTGTAGGCGTCGTCACTGCGGATCTTCCGGTCCGCGGTGTAGTGGTTGATCATGGAATCCATGTTCCCGGCGGCCACGCCGAAGAACAGATTGGGCTTGCCCAGGGCCTTGAAGGGCTCGGCCGAGTTCCATTCGGGCTGGGCGATGATGCCCACGCGGAAGCCCTGCGCCTCGAGCGTGCGCCCGATCACCGCCATGCCGAAGCTGGGGTGGTCCACGTAGGCGTCGCCGGTGACGATGATGATGTCGCAGGAATCCCAGCCGAGCTGCTCCATCTCCTGCCGGCTCATGGGCAGGAAGGGGGCCGGGCCGAAGCGCTTGGCCCAGAAGGGCTTGTAGCCGCTCAAGGTCTTGGCGGGCTTCGGCGGGGTGACGGTGGCGTGGGAGGACATCGGGGCTTCGATTGCGGGCAACCCGCTATTGTCGTGGGTCAATACCGGATGCGGTACATGGCCCCATGTCCTGCGGGAGATTCGGGGCGTGAATCTGGCTCGGTCGGCCGGCTTTCGGCGGCCGGGCTCGTCTTTTTGACGGTGGCGGTCCCGCCGCGCCGGGCCCGGATCAGGCCTCCGGCGTGGCGATGTTCAGGCCGCTGTCCGTCGGGCGGCAGATGGCCTGGGTGCCCAGCCGGGCGCGTTCTTCGGGGCTGACGGGCGGCAGCAGCGGGGCGCCGTCCTGGATCAGGCTGTTCATGAACACCTCGATGGCGGCCTCGCCCATGGCCATGAGATCGAAGGCGCTGGGGTCCATGATCCACTGATGGATCAGGCCGTCCACCAGGGCCACGAGGGCGATGGCGGCCGCGGCGGTGTCCATCGTGACGGGCAGCTGGCCGGTCTTCTGGGCGGCCTGGAAGCAGGCCTCGTTCTGGCTGCGCCAGGCGCGGTGGTTGGCCAGCTTGCGGGCGTGCAGGGCCTGCATCTCGCCGCTGAACTCCACCTTCTTCATCGCGATCTCGAAGACGCGGCGGGTGCGCTCGCTGTGGCTGCAGGTGTGGAAGACGTTGAGCAGGCCCCAGCGCAGGTCCGCCAGCGTGGGCGGGACGTCCGCGCCCTCGCGGGGCAGCAGGCCCTCCTCGAGCGGCATGGTGGCCCGGTCCATCATGGCCGTGAAGAGCTCGACCTTGTCCTGGAAATGCCAGTAGACCGCCCCGCGGGTGACGCCGGCGGCCGTGGCGATGTCCTGCAGCGAGGTGCGGGAGACGCCGCGCTCATGGAAGAGCTGCTCCGCGGCGTCCAGCAGGCGGTGGCGGGTTTCGAGGGCTTCTTGCTTGGTTTTGCGGACCATGATGGGCGAATTGTAGATCACAATCTGTAAACATACATACACGGATGTATGTATACTGCGCCCCACTGTTGTCGAAATGGCCCCGCCTTTTTCGTCGTGGCCATGAGGCTTGATCTGCAGCAAGATGCTGCGGCACGCCGCCTGCCGTGAGGACGCCCGCCGCGCCCTCCGCTCTCCTGACAGTTTTGTGTTTGCTGCCTCCGACACTGGGGGCTGTGATTGCCCCAGAAAGGACTGCCCGTGATGTCCCATCACAAGTCGGCCGCCGTGACGGCCTCCCATTTGTCGATCTCCCCCGGGGCGCGTGCCCTGTACCTGCTGCCCCTCGCGGTGGCGCTTGCGGCGGCCCTGGTGGGCTGCGGCGGCGGCCAGGCCGGTGCCCAGGGTGGGCCCGGCGGCATGCCGCCTCCCCAGGTCGGCGTGATCAAGGCCGAGCCCCAGGCGGTGACGCTGCAGGTCGAGCTGCCCGGCCGTGTCGAGGCCCTGCGCACCGCCCAGGTGCGGGCCCGCGTCAATGGCGTGGTGCTCAAGCGCCTGTTCACCGAAGGCGCCCTGGTGAAGGAAGGCCAGCCGCTGTTCCAGATCGACCCCGCGCCCTACCAGGCGGCCCTGGACAGCGCCACGGCGCAGCTCGCCAAGGCCCAGGCCAACGTCAGCCAGGCGGCTGCCCAGGCCGAGCGCAACAAGCCGCTGGTCGAGGCCAAGGCCATCAGCCAGCAGGAATACCTGAGCTCCGTGGCCGCCGCCAAGGCCGCCGAGGCCGATGTCGCCGCCGCCAAGGCGGCCGTGCAGACCGCCCGCCTGAACCTGGACTACGCCAGCGTGCGCGCCCCCATCTCGGGTCGCATCGGCCGTGCCCTCGTGACGGAAGGCGCGCTGGTGAGCGCCGCCGAGGCCACGCAGCTGGCCCTGATCCAGCAGACTGACAAGGTCTACGTCAACTTCACCCAGAGCGCCAATGAAGTGCAGGGCCTGCGCCGCGCGCTCGCCTCGGGCCAGCTGCGCGCCGCCGGCAAGGACGGCGCCGCCGCCCAGGTCCGCGCCGTGCTGGATGACGGCACCGAGTCCGCCAAGCCCGGCAAGCTGCTGTTCACCGACCTGAGCGTCGACCCGAGCTCCGGCCAGGTGCTGCTGCGCGCCGAGATGCCCAACGAGCAGGGCCAGCTCCTGCCCGGCCAGTACGTCCGCGTGCGCCTCGCCCAGGGCGAGATGCCCGCCGGCATGCTGGTGCCTCAGCAGGGCGTCAAGCGCGGCACGCAGGGGGACACCGTCATGGTCGTGGGCGAGGGCAACAAGCCCGAGAACCGCCCCGTCAAGCTCGGCGGCGCTCAAGGCAGCAGCTGGGTGGTGCTCGACGGCCTGAAGCCGGGCGAGCAGGTCATCGTCGACGGCTTCCAGAAGATGTTCGTGCCGGGCGCGCCCGTGTCGCCGGTGCCCTGGGCGCCGGGCGGTGCCGCCTCGGCCCCCGCTGCAGCGGCGGCGCCGGCCTCGTCGGCTTCCGCGGCGGCCCACTGATCCCAAGGAGAAGGCATGTCACGCTTCTTCATCGACCGGCCGATCTTTGCCTGGGTGATCGCACTGTTCATCCTGGTGTTCGGCGCGGTGTCCATCACCAAGCTGCCGGTGGCGCAGTACCCCACGGTGGCGCCGCCCTCCCTGGTGGTCAGCGCCGCCTATCCCGGCGCCTCCGCCCAGACCCTGGACGAAAGCGTCATCTCCGTGCTGGAGCAGGAGCTCAACGGCTCGCCCAACCTGGCCTACATCGAGTCCGTCTCGCAGGCCAACGGCACCGGCGCCATCACGGTGACCTTCGAGCCCGGTACCAACATCGACCTCGCGCAGGTCGAGGTGCAGAACCGGCTCTCGCGCGCCACCCCGCGCCTGCCTACCTCGGTGGTGCAGCAGGGCGTGCGCGTGGACAAGGCCCGCAACAACTTCCTGCTCTTCGTCACGCTGTCCAGCAAGAACGGCAGCATGGACCCGATCGCGCTGGGTGACTACGCCTCGCGCTCGATCATCCCCGAGCTTCAGCGCCTGCCCGGCATCGGCCAGGCCCAGCTGTTCGGTACCGAGCGGGCCATGCGCATCTGGCTGGATCCGGCCAAGCTGCAGTCCTTCAACATCAGCCCCGCCGAGGTCAATGCCGCCATCCGCGCGCAGAACGCCCTGGTGCCGGCCGGCTCCATCGGCGAGCTGCCCAACCTCAGCACGCAGACCATGTCCGCCACCGTGGTGGTCAAGGGCCAGCTGGAGTCGGTGGAGCAGTTCAAGTCCATCGTGCTGCGCGCCAGCGCCGACGGCTCGACCGTGCGCCTGAAGGACGTCGCCCGCGTGGAACTCGGCGGGCAGGGCTACGGCTCCTACTCGCGCCTGAACGGCAAGCCCAGCACCGGCATCGGCATCCAGCTCTCGCCCAGCGGCAACGCGCTCGCCTCGGCGCAGGCCGTCAAGGACCGCATGGTCGAGCTGCAGCGCTTCTTCCCCGAAGGCGTGGTCTACGAGATCCCCTACGACTCCTCGAAGTTCGTGAAGATCTCCATCGAGCAGGTCGTCGAGACGCTGATCGAGGCCATCGTGCTCGTGTTCCTGGTGATGTTCCTGTTCCTGCAGAACTGGCGCTACACCCTCATCCCGACCATCGTCGTGCCGATCGCCCTGCTGGGCACCTTCGCGATCATGTTGTGGATGGGCTTCTCGATCAACGTGCTGACGCTGTTCGGCATGGTGCTCGCCATCGGCATCCTGGTCGATGACGCCATCGTGGTGGTCGAGAACGTCGAGCGCATCATGAACGAGGAAGGGCGCTCGCCGCTGGAGGCCACCAAGAAGGCGATGGGTCAGATCTCCGGCGCCATCATCGGCATCACCGTGGTGCTGGTCTCGGTCTTCGTGCCGATGGCCTTCTTCTCGGGCTCCGTGGGCAACATCTACCGCCAGTTCTCGCTGGCGATGGTGGCATCCATGCTGCTGTCGGCCTTCATGGCGCTGAGCCTGACGCCCGCGCTGTGCGCGACGCTGCTGCGCCCCGTCAAGCAGGGCGAGGCGCATGCCAAGAGCGGCTTCTTCGGCTGGTTCAACCGCGGCTTCTCGGCCACGGCCAAGGGCTACGAGAGCTGGGTGGGCAAGCTGCTCAAACGCAGCGGCCGCATGCTGATCGCCTATGTGGCTGTCATCGCCGCGGTGGGCTGGGTCTACCTGCGCATGCCGACCTCCTTCCTGCCCAATGAGGACCAGGGCTACCTGATCGTCAACGTGCAGCTGCCCCCGGGCGCCACGGCCAACCGCACCGAGGCCGCCGTCAAGCAGGTCGAGGACTTCATGCTCAAGCAGCCCGAGGTGCAGAACACCGTGGGCGTGATCGGCTTCTCCTTCTCGGGCCAGGGCCAGAATGCCGCGCTGGTGTTCGTGCCGCTGAAGTCCTGGGAGGAGCGCAAGGGCCCGCAGCATAGCGCGCAGGCCGTCGCCGGCCGCGCCTTCGGGGCCTTCATGGCCGTGCGTGACGCCTTCATCTTCCCGCTCTCGCCCCCGCCCATCCCCGAGCTGGGCACGGCCACCGGCTTCGCCCTGCGCCTGCAGGACCGCGGCGGCCTGGGTCACGAGGCGCTGCTGAACGCCCGCAACCAGCTGATGGGCATGGCCAGCAAGAGCAAGATCATCACGGGCATGCGCCCCGATGGTCTGGAAGACGCGCCGCAGCTGCAGCTCGACATCGACCGCGACAAGGCCAACGCCCTGGGCGTGAGCTTCGACAACCTGGGCACCGTCATCGGCACCCAGCTGGGCTCGGCCTATGTGAACGACTTCCCGAGCAGCGGCCGCCTGCAGCGCGTCGTGGTGCAGGCCGAAGCCGGCGCCCGCATGCAGCCCGAAGACCTGCTGCGCCTGAACGTCGTCAACAACAAGGGCCAGAGCGTGCCGCTGTCCAGCTTCGCGACCACCAAGTGGATCACGGGCCAGATGCAGGCCGTGCGCTACAACGGCTATCCCGCCATGCGCCTGGCCGGTGACGCGGCCCCGGGTGCCTCGACCGGCGCGGCCATGGCCGAGCTGGAGAAGATGGTGGCGCAGCTGCCGCCGGGCATCGGCTACGAGTGGACGGGCATGTCCCGCGAGGAGAAGCTCTCCGGCTCGCAGGCGACCGTGCTGCTGGTGTTCTCGTTGCTGGCCGTGTTCCTGTGCCTGGCCGCGCTGTACGAGAGCTGGTCGATCCCCTTCGCCGTGCTGCTGGTGGTGCCCCTGGGCCTGCTGGGCGCGCTGCTGGGGGCCACGATGCGCGGCATGCCCAACGACGTCTTCTTCAAGGTGGGCCTGATCACCATCATCGGCCTGTCGGCGAAGAACGCCATCCTGATCATCGAGTTCGCGAAGGACCTGCAGGCCGAAGGCCGCGGGCTGGTCGAGGCCATCCTCGAGGCCTGCCACCTGCGCTTCCGCCCGATCATCATGACCTCCATGGCCTTCATCCTGGGCGTGCTGCCCCTGGTGTTCGCCAGCGGCGCCGGTTCCGCCAGCCAGCGGGCCATCGGCACGGGCGTGATGTCCGGGATGATCTCGGCCACGGTGCTCGCGGTGCTCTTCGTGCCGGTGTTCTTCCTGGTTGTGCGCAAGCTGGTCAAGCCGAGCGAGCGCCAGAAGGCCTTTGATGCCCAACACGTCCACGGCATCGGCCATGCCGCCGAGGGGCATTAACAGTCCACCCCCGACCGGCTTCGCCGGCCCCCTCGAGGGGGCGCGCTCGACGGCCCGGCAAAGCCGGATCCGCGAGCGCCGCTTGGGGAATGAGACAAGTTGCGAGAGCAACGGAGCAAGCGATATGAATCAGACTCAATTTTCTCGGGTGCGCCTCGGCCTCAGCGTCGTGGCCCTGGCCGCGCTGACGGCCTGCGTGAACCTCGCGCCCCAGCATGAACGCCCGGCGCTGCCGGTGGCGGAACAGCTGGGTTCGGCGGGCACGCAAGACCTGACCCTGCCGGCCTGGCGGGACTTCTACGCCGACGCCCGCCTGCAATCGCTGGTGGACATCGCGCTGCGCAACAACCGCGACCTGCGCGTGGCCCTGCGCAGCGTGGACCAGGCGGCGGCGCTGGCCCGCGTGAGCGATGCCAACCGCTGGCCCACCGTGGCCGCCGGCTTCACGAGCAGCCGCGTGCCCAACGCGAAGGACGACACCATCACCGCCAACTACCAGGCGGGCCTGCAGGTGACGGCCTACGAGCTGGACCTCTGGGGCAAGCTGCGCAACCAGAGCGACGCCGCGCAGGCGCGCTATCTGGCGAGCGAGGACGGCGCTCGCGCCGCCCAGCTGAGCCTCATCGCCGGTGTGGCCTCGGCCCACTACGCGCTGCAGGTGGATGACGCGCTGCTGGACTACGCCCGCAAGACGCTCGCCAGCCGCGAGGACAGCCATCGCCTGACGCGCCTGCGCTTCGACCAGGGCGCGGCCTCGAGCCTGGAACTGCAGGGTGCGATCTCGGCGCTGGAGGCGGCCCGTGCGGCCGTCGCGCAGGCCCAGCGCCAGCGCAGCCAGGACGAGAACGCCCTCGTGCTGCTGCTGGGGCAGCCGCTGCCGCAGGACCTGCCGGCCGGCTCGCCGCTGGCCAGCCAGGCCCTGGCACCGCTGGCCGCCGGCCTGAAGTCGAGCGTGCTGCTGGATCGTCCGGACGTGCGCCAGGCCGAAGCCCAGCTGGTGGCGGCGGAGGCCAATGTGGGCGCCGCCCGCGCGGCCTTCTTCCCCAGCATCACGCTGAGCACGAGCATCGGCAGCGCCAGCTCCGAGCTCTCGGGCCTGTTCAAGAACACGGCCTGGAGCTTCGCCAGCCAGGCGCTGATGCCGATCTTCGATGCCGGCCGCAACAGCGCCAACCTCAAGGCGACGCAGGCCGCCCGCGAGATCGCCGTGGCGCAGTACGAGAAGGCCATCCAGCAGGCCTTCCGCGAAGTGGCCGATGCACTGAGCGCCCGCGGCACGCTGACCGAGCAGCTGCGCGCCCAGGAGGCGCAGGCCGCCGCGGAGGCTGAGCGTCTGCGTCTGGTCGAGCTGCGTTTCGCCAATGGTGCCTCGAGCAGCCTCGAGCTGCTGGATGCGCAGCGCGCGAGCTTCGCCGCGCAGCAGGCCGCGCTGCAGGTGCGACTGGCGGCCCTGCAATCGGGCGTCCAGCTGTACAAGACGCTGGGCGGTGGCGCCGCGGCGGAGCTGCGCGCACAGCGCTGACGACGGCGCCTGCCGCCCGGTGACGACCGGGCGTGACAGGGTCATGAAGAGGGCAGGCCGAAGGGTCTGCCCTTTTTCATTGCGGCGCCGTGCTTGGGCGATCCTCGCCTCATATCGGGGTTGGCACTGAGGAATAACGGTTATCAAGGGCGGCATGGCCTTCTATGATGCGCAGCGGCTGCCACGCCGGGATCGGGAGGTCCTGTGGCAGCGGCTGTATCAGCAACCGATGGAGGAATGACCCATGTCCGAAAAACTGCCTTTCTTTGCCCGTTTCCTGGAAGCCCAGGAGCTGGAAGCCGTCAGCGGTGGTGCCACTGCCACGTCCAAGACCCTGGACGAGCCGCAGCACACCCTGAAGTACCCCTCCGATGGGGATGATCACCTGCCCGAGACCCTGTCGGCCGCTGCGACCACCACCAGCCCGCTCAAGGACGACGTCGTCGTGACCATGAAGTACCCCTCCGACGGCGACGACCACATCGGCAACGAAGTCTGATGCCGGGAGCGCCGCGCCTTCGGCTGCGGCGCCCGCGTTCGATGCCCGCCTCGCTGGCCCTCGGGTGAGCGGGGCGGTTTTCGCTGGCCTGCCTGGAATTGACGTGCCGCCTCTTGTTCTCCTGCTGACCCACGCGGCCGACCACACCACCGTGGACTGGGTCGCCGATGCCCTGCGGCAGCGGGGTGCCCAGCCCCTGCGCGTGGACACCGACCGCTTTCCGCTGGACTGGCAGCTGGGCCTGCGCCAATCGCCTGACGAAGAGACCGGCTTCCTGCGCCTGCACGGCCAGACGCATGCCCTCGAGGCGGTGCAGGCGGTGTGGCTGCGCCAGCTGCAGCCACCGGCCCTGGGCGATGCCGTGGACCCGCGCTTCCGGGCGTCCTGCCTGCAGGAGTGCCGCCACGTCCTGCGCGCGCTGTGGGACCGGCTGGAGCGTGCCCGCTGGGTCAACGGCCTGGCGGAGGTCGAGCGCGCCGGCGCCAAGCTGCGGCAGCTGCGCCTCGCACGCGAGGTAGGCCTGCGCGTCCCGGACACGCTGTGCAGCAATGACCCCGACGAAGTGCGTGCCTTCCACGCCCGCCAGCCGCGGGGCGTGGTGATGAAGATGCAGACCGTGCTGGCGCCCGGCATGGGCGGCGGGGCGGGCAATCTCTACACCACGGTCATCGAGGCGGCGGACCTCCACGACGACCGCGGACTGACGCTGTGCCCGCCGCTGTTCCAGGAGCGCATCCCCAAGGCCGAGGAGCTGCGGGTGATCGCGGTCGACGACCGCCTGTTCTGCGGCGCGATCCGCCCGCAGGCGGGCACCGGTCGTGTGGATGACTGGCGCCCGCAGGCCGGCCTGGCCTGGACGCCGGCCCAACTGCCGGAAGCCGTGGCCGCGCGCCTGCTGGCCCTGATGCGCCGGCTGGGGCTCCGCTACGGCGCGGCCGACTTCATCCACACCCCGGATGACGACTGGGTCTTCCTGGAGGTCAATGCCTGCGGGGAATGGGGCATGCTGCAGCGCGACCTGGGCCTGCCCATTGCCGACGCCCTGGCCGAGGCCCTGCTGACCGATATTCCTCCCCGTTCCACGGGCGCGCCCGGGGCCTGATCCTCGCGTCCTTGCCTGATACCTGATGCCATGAATGTCCTGATCGTCACCCATTCCCGCGACCACCACTGCACGCCCCTCATCACGCGGGCCCTGATGGCGCGAGGCGCCACGCCCTGGTGCTTCGACACCGACCTCTTCCCTTCCTCCGTGCAGCTGAGCCTGCACGCGGACAGCCGCCAGCAGACCCTGCTCCTGAAGACGCCCCTGGGGCAGCTGGACATGGCCGAGCTGCAGGCCTGCTACTACCGCCGTCTGCGCATCGGCGGCGGCATTCCGGACACCGTGCCTGGCGCCTACCGCGAAGCGGCCCAGAAGGAGAGCCGCGCCCAGGTGCTGGGCCTGCTGCACAGCCTGGACTGCTTCCAGCTCGATGGCTACGAGAAGGTGCGCCGTGCCGATCACAAGCAGTTGCAGCTCAAAACCGCCGCCCATCTGGGCCTGGAGATTCCCGACAGCCTCTCCACCAACGATCCGGTGGCGGTGCGTGAGTTCTTCGCGGCGCATCCGCAGGGTATCGTCGGCAAGATGCTCAGCTCCTTCGCCATCTACGAGCAGGGGCAGGAGAAGGTGATGTTCACCAACCGCATCCGCCCGGAAGACCTGGATCACCTGGACGCCCTGCGCCACGGTCCCATGACCTTCCAGGCCCTGGTGCCCAAGGCCCTGGAGCTGCGGGTGACCATCGTGGGCGAGCAGGTCTTTGCCGCTGCCATCGATTCCCAGGCCCACGAGCGGGGGCGGACCGACTGGCGGCGTGATGGTCGACGCATGCTGCAGGACTGGCAGCACCACACACTGCCCGCCGACATCCAGTCGCGTCTGCTGGCCTTGATGGATGCCTTCGGCCTCAACTACGGCGCCATCGACCTCATCCTGACGCCGGATGGCCGCCACGTCTTCCTCGAACTCAATCCCGCCGGCGAGTTCATGTGGCTGGAGCAGCACCCCGGCCTGCCCATCGCCGATGCGCTGGCGGATGTGCTGATCGGCAACGCACCGCGCCGCGCCGCTCCGGGCCTGCTGGCCCCGGACTTCTTCGCGTGCGGCAAGCCGCCCCGGGAAGTGCAGGCGGCCTGAGCGTCATCCCGCTCAGTCGCTGGGCGGCGTCGTGGCGCGAGGGGGGCACGCTCGGAAACGAGCCGCGGGCCTCATCACTGCCACGGGGCACCGCTCGAATATGGGCCGACCGCTGCACGCCGGTGGGCTTCGCACTGCATGGTCTGCCGTGTCTGTTTGCATTGACCCAGCGCCTGGCCAAGACCGTGCATCAACGACGGGGACGCGGTGCGGGCGGGACGCTCGCTTCCTCGAACTCGACGATGGAAAGCTGCCCCGTTCAACGTTTGAGCTAACCGACCCGCGACGGCTGGATGCCGAAGGGCCAGAATGAATTGAGGCCCGAAGGCGTCATGCCGTTGCGGGTCCAGTTGAGCGAGTGGTTAGGTCTCAATGCCAAGCAGGCTGCGAAACTGGTCTTCAAGGTTTTTCTTTAGTGGCGAGAAGTCGCCTTTATGGGAGGCGCGCGCCTTTTCCCAAAACTCGTGGCGGTCCTTGAGATTGCCTCGGTCGTACCGGACTGAGGGTGCTGGACACCAATCTCGTAGGCGGTAATGTCAAAGAAAATGCCTCGAGCCACGGCGAGGACGCGATCAACTTGCTCGCAAGTGTGCTCATCAAAGAAGACTCTTCGGGGGACGAAGTATTCGCGAGTCTCGTTGAAGTGTTTGGACATCAGTTGCACCTTCTCGGGTAAAGGCTTGTCCTGCGCTGATTGAAACGGAGCCAGCGTTGACGACAAAACCTCATCAAGCCGGGACAACTGCTCGTAGAAGGTCTTGATGATGTCCGCTCGCTCAGCGTGTAGTCGCTGGAAGCGCACGGAATGCTCAGCGGCAATTCGCTCAAGGTTCTTCTTGTACGACTCGATCCGGCCTGACACGAACGCGTCTATGCCTGTCTTGCCGAGGTAGGCAATCACTGCGCCGAACAAGGCCGCACCACCTAGGAACTCGATGATCTCTTGCCAATGCCTAGTTCCGGTGCCTAACGTTGAGGCTTGGCCGACGCGAATCGGATCGAGCGAAGGGGGGCTCATGCGACCCACAGCGCTACGGGTTTGACCATGCCGCCCGCTCGATGTGAAGAACACCATCACGGTTCAGCGCCACCCAAACTGCCGACGGACCGCATTGAACTTTCACGGTGTCGGCGACGGACGTCGAGGCTAACCAGCACCCCTGAGCAAGTGAATCTTTGATCGGAATTCGGCCAAAGTCCTTCGACTCAACGTACTCCATGGCGGCCAGCATTTGCACTGAATCCACAGCTCGCCCAACGGGAACATCGTTGGGTATGACCCCTACAACGCCAACGAGAGTCGGAACCAACAGCTCGCGAATTCCGGCTTCGCATTTCCATAGTGTGCGATGCAATGAGCATTCCACTCGGTAGCGTGCCGGCATGCCCTTGAATGAACTGTCTGCATCGCAAATGACGCTTCCCCTGACGGGTTCAGATGCGCCTGCCAAACGAACCCGCCAAGTGCGAACTTCGCTTGCTGCCACGGAGAATGCTTTTGTGCAGGCCGTGTTCCCGAGACGGAGGCTGGACGCCACAGAGACAGATACCGGATCTGCGTCCGGCACGAATGCCATGGCCAAGGCCGGCGCCATCAGGGCCGCCACGAACACGACCCGCCTTGCAATTGAAATCATGGCAGCGAATAACTCCGGCTACGCAGCCCAAGGTTGAAGCTGAGTCGCTGGTTAGGCGGATGAACCCGTTGAACTGGCATTGAGCTTCCTGAACTCGGTTCTAGCCCGAAAGAGCTGATAGACGCGTACAAAGATTGCGGCGCAACCGTAGATGACGATGCCCCTCAGGCCAAGCCCCGAGTAAAACCAGTCCAGCGCCAACGCAGCCGCAACATAGGCAAGCGGGACAAACAGGAGGTTCGGAAAGAGTGCCGCGCCGGCATTCGGCGGCCGCCCATTCTCCAAATGGATGATATTGCCCCATGTGGTCTCTACGGCGATTCCGATCGCGCATGAGATCAAGGCCAGCCCAACGATCAATATGTACATTGACCCAGCCGCCTCACGTTCGAATTAACGGACTGGCCGAACGCAAGTCCGGTTGAATCTGGAAACCCTAAGGCATCGCGAAGCGTCGCATGGAGTTCAGCAGAGTTCCCCACTCTGTGGAGATCAATTTCGACTGACTTCACTCGGGACATGGCAGTTGGTGCCTAACGCTGAAGATGAGCCGCGAGCAGCGGCCTGCCGATGCGAGTCGGATCGCCCGACTGCTTAGGCCACGCCCTTTCAGGGCACCTCGAAGCATCGACGCAGCTCATTCTTCGTCCCGAAGCCTATCGCGAGCCCCGGCCAGCAGCTCCTGGTAATTGCTCGCAAATGGAATCACAAGCCTCTTCTCGAGCAAGCAGCACAGATTCCACAGTGCCCGCTCTTCGGCCTGGTCCTGAATCGTCAGTACGTCGGACTCACTAAAGCGCTGCAGGAACTCGAAGAGTACTAACGCTTCATCCGCCGTAAGGTCAATGGAAGTGGTTTCGGGGTCGGTATCTGCCATCTAGCCGAGGCCTAACGTTGAAAGTGAGCCGCGAGCGACAGGTTAGAAGGCGCTGCCATTTGTAGCTCCGAGAAAGTTGATCTTCTCCAATGTCGCACGATCCGCTCCAGACTTGAGCAGAGCGATGAGCCTGCGCATTTCGCCTTCCTGCATTTTCCTGTAGCCAGCATCTTTCTCCCGGATGTCGGCGTCTTCAGCGAAATGCTGCAATCCATGAAGGCACCCGCCCAGCGCGCCTTCGAAATTCTCATTTTTCTCGAGAACTGCATCGATTAGCGCTTCACCGTCCAGAACTCGCTGAAGCAGCTCCGCAAGGGAAGTGGCAGTGACGTGCATAAGCCTTCTAACGTGTTATGAGGAGATAGACGCTGCTGCATAACGTCGCACCTGTCTCCCTAACGTCGCAGAGCGACGCTCGTCCAAGTGCTTGTTCAGTCGTCACTTCACCAAAGTGGGCTGTATGTTTGGGCCGCACTATTTTGCAGGCCATTCCCGGAGTCTGTTACATGCTGCTGTGGGGGGGGCAGGTCAGCAAAGCCGTCGGCGGTGAGCAACCGCACCCCGCCCGATGCTGAATCCGCAGGGGTTCGGCCGCTCATACCTTGGCCAGAAAGGCCGCAGCATCCCCCGCTTCACACTTCCAGTCTGCGAAGACCCCGACCAGATTGCACTCCACGCAGTGGCAAGCGATGTAGTACCAGCGCACGTCATGTGTGCCCTCGTAGACGGAGACGCCGGACATCAGTTCGAACACCTCGTTCTCGCACACGCATTCGTGCGTCTCGGGCATGGCTCCTTCAACGTGGTCGGCGCTGTCGCCCATGAGATGTTCCTGCCCGCAGTCGGTGCAGGTGCGGATGGCCACGCCGGCTTCTTCATCGGTCTGCAGCGCGAAGGTCCGGCACCCGCAATCGCATTTGGAGGCTGCAAACCGGACGGCCTCATGCCGATTCGCAACGCTGTAGCTGCGCAGCTCGGCTTGGGTGTCGCCGGATGTCGTCCCGTACCAGAACTCGCCCTTCTTCGTCAGTGCCATTGATGCTGCTCCCATGTACAAGTTTGGCTTCCCGGCTGGCCCGATGCCAAGTTCGCCCCGATCCTTTGGATTTTGCCTGGAGGCCGGGCGTAGCGTCGTCAAGGGTCCGAGTGGGGGGGCGCTGGCCAGGGCTGCAGACATCAGCGCTTGCAGTCCTTCGAAGGGATGCGTCGGAGGTCTGGTTCCAGCCCCGACGAGAGGTTCCGCTCCTCGTCAATGCTGGCTGGCACAAGCAGGCACCGGCATGGACGGGCCACGAGACCGGATCGGCACTCAAAACAAAGAAGCCCACGGCTGCCAGCGCGTGGGCTTCGTCCCGGGCGGCGGCCGCGGGTCCGGCGATGCCAGCCCTTCGGCTGTGCCGCGTTGAACGGGGGGCGTGCTACTGCTGCGCGGTGGCCCAGGCCTGCCCCTGGGCGCGGGCGTAGTTCAGCGCCTGGCGGCGCCCGGTGAAGCGCGGGGTGAAGCGCATCACGCGGTCATGGTTGGCCGAGCCCTGGCCCGAGCGGATGGAGACGCTGGCGTAGAAGCCGCCGTCGTCGGAAGTCTTGATGAAAGGTGAGACAAGGAAACGCCCCACCTCGATGCTGTTCTTTTGCATGGTTATTTCGAGGTGTGCGCCTTGAGGGAGCCGCCCCGTCATGGGGTCGGAAGAGCCGTCTTGGCGCGGATGGTGTGGGAGTCCGGCCCACAGATCGTGGTGGACTCAAGAGGTGGGCGCCCCGTGAGAGGTGGGCGCCGGTGCCGTGATCCGGCGGGATCACGGCAAGGGGGTGGGCCATCCACGCGGATGGCCCGGGCCTTCCCAGGCCTGGAGGAAGCTTTACAGGGGCTTGATGTTCGAAGCCTGCAGACCCTTGGGGCCTTGCTTGACTTCGAATTCAACCTGCTGGCCTTCAGCCAGGGTGCGGAAGCCGCCACCGTTGCGGATTTCGCTGTGGTGGGCGAAGAGGTCCTTGCTGCCGTCAGCCGGGGTGATGAAACCGAAGCCCTTGCCGTCGTCGAACCACTTGACGATACCGTTCTGGATGCTGCTCATGGTGTTTTCTTTCAAAAATGAAAAAGTGAGCCGTGCGCGCGAGCCGCGACACACGGTGGGGTAGTACAGACACGCAAGAGAGATCAAGCCGGTGATTGAGCCACCCAGCAGATCGCTTGGGGGCAGGCGCTTCGGGCGGGGCCCGTAGGCGGAATCCGTGGGATCCCGAGAGATGGCGCTGGAGGCTGAAGGGCGGGCCGGTGTCGGTGAAAGCTGAAACCGGAACGCTTGCAAAGACCTTGAAGAAACGGTCTTGAGCGAATGTATAGAGTCGGATTGTAGCACGTCCTGCCCCCGCCGGACCGGTCAGCCTTGCTGGCGAGCAAGTCGATGCCGGGCGCGGTGCGGGAAGATCGCAGCCTTGCCTCCTCCACCATGCCTTCGCATCCCCGCCGACCCACGCCTTCCACCGCCCCGCCGGCGCGCCCGTTGCTTCGCCCGGCGCCTCACGGGGCGCGACCGCATCAGCGGCTGTTCGCCCTCGGGCTCACCCTGGCGGCGCTCACGGGCCTGTGGTGGGCGGCGCTCCTGCTGGCGCGCGCGCAGGGCTTGGCAGTGCCCTGGGCCGTGCCCGCCGGGCTGGCACATGGGCTGCTGTTCGGGCTGGGGGCCATGCCGGCGTTCATCGCCGGCTTCTTCTTCACGGCCGGGCCGCGCTGGCTGCAGGTGGCGCCGGATCTCGTCCCGATGACGCGCCTGCACCGATATGCCGGCGTGATGGCCCTGGGCTGGGCCTGCGCCTGGCCGGGGCTGCACCTGGATGCGACGCTCGCGGGCGCCGGCATGGTGATGGTGGCGGTCGGGTGGGGCGGGCTGTGGCGCCTGGCCGGGTTGCTGTTGCGAAGCTCTCGCGCGCCGGACCGCCTGCATCTGCGCGGCGTACACGGCGCCTGGCGGGTCGGCGTGGTGAGCCTCGGCGTGACGGGGCTGGCGCTGCTCGCCGGGCAGTTCGGCATCGCCCGTCTCGGGCTGCAGGGCGCCTTGTGGTGGAGCCTGCTGCCCATCTTCCTGATGGCGCTGCACCGCATGGTGCCGATGTTTGCGGACTTCGCCCCCTGGCCCGTGCCCGAACGGCGGCTCTTCTGGGCGGCCTTGGCGGCCTGTGCCTGGGGCGGGGCCTGGGCGCTGCAGGAGGTCTGGCCGACACCGCAGCCGATGCCCGCGCCCCTGCTGCTGGGCCGTGCCGGGTTCGAGGCCCTGGCCGCCGCCCTGCTGCTGGCGCAGGCCTGGCGCTGGCGCCGCATGGCGCGTCTGCCGTTGATGGCGCTGATGCTGTGCGGTGGCGTGTGGCTGGCGGTGGGGATCGGGCTGTCGGCGGCGTCCGCAGCGGCCCGGGGGCTGGGCGGCCCCGGCCTGAGTCTGGCGCCCCTGCATGCCGTCTTTGCGGGTGGGTTGGCGAGCCTGATGCTGGCCCAGGTGACGCGGGTGAGCAGCGCGCACGCCGGGCGCGCGGTGGCCCTGGACCGCAGCCTGGGCGGGCTCGTGGCGATCCTGCAGCTGGCGGTGGCCCTGCGCCTGTGGGCGGCCATGGCGCCCGCCGCGCCATCCTGGGTGCTGCCCGTGGCGGGCCTGCTTTGGGCGGTCGCGCTGACGGGCTGGAGCCTGCGGTTGCTGGGCTGGCTGCGGCCGGCCGGATGAGGCGCGAAGCACAGGCGGGACGCGCGCTGTCCGACATTCAGTCATTGCCTGAACCTCATACAGGGCTGCGCCGTGCGCTGCTCGACAAACAGACAGCCGCCCGCGCTGGCAGCCGCGCGGAGCATCGCCTCCTGGGGCCGTCAGGGCGCCGTCCGGGGTGCCGCAGGCGCCCGCGCCTCATGGTTTGCACGTAGAAAAGGCAGCAGGCACCGGTCTGGGCATGGCACTTGCACTCCGCTGGGGCGACGTCCGCGTCGACACCTCAAAGAATCACGGAGACAACGCATGACCCTGACCTCTCTTGCCGCCGCCCTGCCTGGCGCGGCCCCGCGCCGCTCGCCCCTGACCCTGGCGCTCCTGGCCGCTTTCGCGGCCTCCGCCGCCTCGATGCCCGCCTGGGCCGATCCCGCACCGGCTCCGGCCGCCGCCGCCGAGGACGCTCAACCCGGCGCCGACAAGCAGAAGCTGGAGGCCGTGACCGTCACCGCCCGCCGCCGCGAGGAGACGCTGCAGGACGTGCCCGTCGCCGTGACGGCCTTCGGTGCCGGCGCCCTGGAGAGCCTCAACATCCGCAACCTGGGGGATCTGCAGTCCCAGGTGCCCAACCTGACGATCTACGCCGCGCGCGGCAGCAACTCCACCATCACCACCTTCATCCGCGGCGTGGGCCAGGCCGATCCGCTGTGGGGCGTGGACCCGGGCGTGGGCATCTACCTCGATGACGTCTACGTGGCCCGCCCGCAAGGCGCGCTGCTGGATGTGTTCGACACCCAGCGCATCGAGGTGCTGCGCGGCCCGCAGGGCACGCTGTATGGCAAGAACACCATCGGCGGCGCGGTGAAGTATGTGTCCCGCCCCCTCGGCACCAAGACCGAGGGCAGCGCCAGCGTGACCGTCGGCAGCTACGGGCAGGCGGACGTCAAGGGCTCGGTGGGCGGCGCCAGTGCCGACGGGCAGTTCCGCGCGCGCCTGGCCCTGGCCACGCTCAACCGCGACGGCTACGGCAAGAACACGACCGACGGCAGCGACGTCAGCAACCAGAAGACGCGCGCCGCGCGTCTCACCGCCGGCTTCTTCCCGAACGGCCAGCCCTTCAACGTCCAGTTCAGCACCGACAAGACCTTTGACGAATCCAATATGCGCGGCTTCCAGCGCCTGGACGTCAACAAGTTCGACCCGGCCAAGACGCCGGTCGGCGAGAGCCGCTACGACATCGCCAGCGGCATGCCCAACCGCAACCGCACCGAGACCGGCGGCAACGCGCTGACGCTGAACTGGAACGTGGATTCGCGCTGGACGGCCAAGTTCATCGCCGCCCACCGCAGCAACGACACCAGCACCGGCATCGACTTCGACGGCCTGCCCGCCAAGATCGCCGACGTGCTGGCCATCTACCAGGACACGCAGAACAGCGCCGAGGCCCAGCTGGCCTTCGACGGGGCGGATTCTTCCGGCGTGATGGGCGTCTATGCCTTCAACGGCGAGGCCGGCGGCAAGGTCTCGAACAACTTCTTCAACCTCTCCTTCGGCACGACCAACGGCACCGTGACCACCCGCGGCAAGGCGGCCTATGCCGACTGGAGCTGGCGCCTGGCCCAGGGCCTCGGCGTCAGTGCCGGCGTGCGCTACACCAAGGAAAGCAAGCGCGCCGTGGTGCTGAACCAGGCCTTCAGCGACGCCACCTTCACCAAGCCCATCGCGACGCTGGCCGACTTCGACAAGACCCGCGAGGTCAGCAACACCTCGCCCAAGGTCTCGCTCGACTACAAGCTCTCGCGCACGACCTCGCTCTATGCCAGCGCCTCGCGCGGCTTCAAGTCGGGCGGCTTCAACATCCGCGCCAACACCGCGGCGGTGCCCATCTCCAGCAAGCCCTTCGAGGACGAGGTGCTCGATGCCGTCGAGGGCGGCGCCAAGATGCTGCTGGACGACGGCCGGCTCGAGCTCAACACGGCGGTCTTCCACAACAAGTACAAGAACGTGCAGCTCTCGGTCTTCACGTCCTACACGCAGGCCAATGGCACGCCGGGCTTCTTCGGGGACTTCACCAACGCCGGCCGCGCGACGGTCGACGGCGCCGAGGTGGAATTCGCCTGGCGCCCGAGCAGCAGCTGGACGATCAGCGGCAATGCCTCCGCCCTGCATGCCCGTTATGACGAGTACCTGGACAAGGGCGTGAACGTGGCGGACCAGAAGAAGTTCACCAACGCGCCGAAGTTCCAGGCGGCCCTCAACGTCGAGCACCGCGCGCCGGTGGGCAGTGGCACGCTGCGCACGCGCGTGGGCGTGAGCTACCGCACCAAGGTCTACCCGACGACGGATCTGAGCGAGGCCATCGCACAGGACGCCTACGCGCTGGTCAACGCCGGCCTGATCTGGGAGCGCGACGAGCGCCTGAGCTTCTCGCTGCAGGCCAGCAACCTCACGAACAAGGCCTACCGCACCGACGGCTACAACATCGCCGCGCTGGGCGTGCTGACGGGCTTCTACGGCGCGCCGCGCACGATCAGCCTGGGGGCCAGCTACAAGTTCTGAGCGAGGACCGATCTTCTCCTCCCCGGCGTGATCCTTGCGATCGCCGGCTTCACGACCGGCACCGCCTCGCGCGGTGGCCGGTCTTTTTCATGCCGGGCGCCGGCGGGCTCAGACCGGCAGCGCGGCCAGCGTCACGGGCTGCCCGGACAGCACCGCGTTGCCGGAGAGCGGGTCCCGCACGCCGTCGTTCAGCAGCGCATTGAGATTGGCGCCGGGCCGCAGCCGGGCGACGCTCAGCTGCGTGCCGGGCAGCTCATGGCCCCAGCCGTGCGGCAGGCTGGCCACGCCGGGCATCATCTCGTCGCTGCACTGCAGCAGCACCTCCACCGTCGCGCCGGTCGCATTGCGCAGCAGCGCGCGCTCGCCGTCGCGCAGGCCGCGCTGGCGGGCGTCTTCGGGATGCACGATCAGCGCGCTGCGGTCCGGCCCCTTGGCGAGCACGGGCAGGTTGTGCATCCAGCTATTGCCTGATCGCAGGTCGCGCCGGCCGATGAGCAGCAGCTCGCCCTCGGCCGCGGAGGGCGGCTCCTGTGCAGGCAGCGCGGCCAGCGCCTCGAGGAAGGGCGTCGGGGCCAGCTCGATGCGGCCGGAGGGCGTGCGCAGCAGCTCGGGGACGCGGGGCTGCAGCTCGCCGAGGTCCAGCCCCCGCGGCGCGGCCTGCACGCGGTCCAGCGTGAGCCCCTCGGGCCGGCGGCCGAACTGGTCGCCATAGGGGCCGCCCCGCAAGGCCAGATCGACGAGGCGGGCCGGGCCCACGCGCGGGGCGAGGGCGCCGAGCAGCGCCTCGGTCTGAGCGCCATCGCCATCCTTGAGCTGGTGGCGCAGCTCCTGGCGCAGCGCGGCGGTGTCGAGGGCCGCGGCGTCCTGGCGCCAGTCCGCGCCGCTCACGAGCGCGGCCAGCCGCGTCAGCGTCTCCCATTCCTCGGGCATGCCGGCGGGCGGCGCGAACACGGGCTCGCTGTAGCGCGCATGGTTGCGCCAGGAGAGCTGGCCGAAGGCGATGTCGTAGTGCAGGTCCTCGAGCGGGGAGGGTGCCGGCAGGATGAGATCGGCGTGGCGCGAGGTCTCGTTGAGGTAGATGTCCAGGCTCAGCATGAAGTCGAGGCCCTCGAGCGCGCGCGCCAGGCGCGGACCGTTCGGCGCCGAGAGCACCGGATTGCTGGCCACGGTGATCAGCGCGCGCACCTGGCCGTCGCCGGGCGTTTCGATCTCCTCGGCCAGGCACACCATGGGCAGCTCGCCGAAGACCTCGGGCGCGCCGCTCACCCGGCTTTTGCGCCGGCCCAGCGTCACGCCCCGGCCGCTGCCGGGCCGGCCCTGCGTGTTGACGGCAAAGGCCGCTGCCTTGGGGAACATCGCGCCGCCGGGCTGGTCCAGCTGACCGCACAGGATGTTGATCACGTCGACCAGCCAGCTGTTGAGCGTGCCGTGGCGCTGCGTGCAGCTGCCGATGCGGGCATAGAGCGAGGCGCGCGGCGTGGTGGCCAGCAGGCGCGCGAGGCGTCGCTGCTCGGCGGCGGGAATGCCGCAATGGGTGGCCGTTGATTCAGGCGGGTAGGCTGTCACGGCGGCGCGCACGGCATCCAGCCCCTCGATCCACTCGCCCAGCGCGCCGGGGCGCACCAGGTGCTCGTCGAAGAGCGTGTGGACGAGGCCCAGCAGCAGCCACACATCGCTGCCGGGGCGGATGAAGTGGTGCTCGTCCGCCACGGCCGCGGTCTCGGTGCGGCGTGGGTCGATCACGATCAGCCGGCCGCCGCGCTCGCGCAGCGCGCGGGCCTTGCCGCGGAAGTCCGGCACCGTCCAGAGGCTGCCGTTGCTGACCATCGGGTTCGCGCCCAGCACCACGAGCAGGTCCGTGCGGGGCAGGTCTGGCACGGGGATGCTCAGCCAGTGGCCGTACATCAGGGCGCTGGAGAGCTGCTTGGGCATCTGGTCCAGCGTCGACGCCGAGAAGACGTTGCGCGTGCCCAGCGCGCGCGCCAGGCGCGGCGTGTAGGCGAGCAGGCCCACCTTGTGCGCCGCCGGGTTGCCAAAGCTCAGCGCGACGGCATCCGGGCCATACGCCTCAATGAGAGGCCGCAGCCGGCGTTCGATCTCCTCGAAGGCCTCGTCCCAGCCGATGGGCTCGTGGCGGCCGTTGCGCCGGATCAGGGGCTGGCGCAGGCGGTCGGGGTCCTCGTGCAGGTCCTTCAGCGACACGCCCTTGGGGCAGAGAAAGCCGTGGCTGAAGGGATCGTCCTGGGCGCCGCGGATGCTCACCACACGCTCGCCGGACGTCTGCACCTCCAGGCCGCAGCAGGCCTCGCATAGGGGGCAGATGCGGTAGTGGACGCGGGGCGCTTGGGGATCCGTCGGGCTCATCGGGGTTTCCTCGGGGGCTGTCATCGGGCAGGGGACTCCGCGCATTGTGGTCAGCGCGGGCCGCGGCAGCGTCATCCAGGCGACAGCCGCGGCTTGGTATCAACCATGAGAGGGCCCGGGGCGGAATGCAAGAAGATGTAAGAGCCGCGGCAAAAGCGGCATGACCACCGTCCAGCCGCCCGGAACTTGCATAGACTCCCGCCCCCGCAGGAGTAGGAGAACCATGAGAATCGAGATTGAGCCCGGTGTCCGGCTGTTCGTGGACATCGAGGGTGAGGGCCTGGTGCCCGAGGGCGCCGGGATGCGCGAGAAGCCGACGCTGCTTCTGCTGCATGGCGGACCGGGCTTCGACCACAGCTCCTTCAAGCCGGCCTTCAGCGCGCTGGCGGACGTGGCGCAGATCGTCTACTACGACCACCGCGGCCACGGCCGCAGCGACCCCCGCCCGCCGAGCGAATGGACGCTGGACACCTGGGCCGATGACGTCGTGCGGCTGTGCGATGCGCTGGGTATCGTCAAGCCCATCGTGCTGGGCCAGAGCTTCGGCGGCTTCGTCGCGCAGCGTTACCTTGAGCGCCACCCGGAGCACCCGGGCAAGGTGATCCTGTCCAGCACCTCGCACCACACGGGGCTGGAGCGCAAGATCGAGGGCTTTGCCCGCCGCGCGCCCGAGCCGGTGCGGGATGCCGTGCGCGAGAAGGTGCGCGCGTTCTGGACCGAGCCCACGCCGCTGAGCTTCGCGGCCTACTGGGAAGCGTGCCGGGACCTCTACACCGCCACGCCCCAGACCGATCCCGCCGCGGCGCAGCGCACGCTGCTGAAGCTGGACATCCTCCTGCACTTCGTCCGAGGCGAGAAGCAGGAGATGCGGCTGCTGCCGGGCCTGAGCCGTGCGCGCTGCCCGGTGCTGGTGATGGTGGGGGAGGACGATCCCGTCTGCCCGATCGAGGATGCGCTGGAGATCGCCGCGGCGCTGCCCACGCGCTGCATGCAGCTCGCCCGCTTCCCGGCTTGCGGCCACGGTGTGTGGCGTGACAACCCCAAGGCGGCCTTCGAGCGCTTGCGGCGCTTCATCCTGGAGTGAGCCCGTGCGCGCCTGCTGGCGTGCCGCTCAGGCGGCCAGCAGCGCCTTGAGCTCGCGCTCGAGCAGGTAGGCCTCGCCGAGGTTGACCTCGATGAGCCGGCGCAGGTGCGTGACGCTCTCGATGTCGATGCTGCGCAGGATCAGCCCCGCGCGGTCGCCGTCCAGGTGCGCGACCTCGGCGCCCATCATGATGCGCTGCTCGGCGCCGTCGAGGCGGATGCACAGCAGGCAGGGCTCGCCCATGGTGACCTTCGCGGCGGCGGGGAGCTTCAGCAGTGCGCCCTTCAGCGAGAGGTCCAGCACGCTCACGTGCAGCCGTGCATCCACGGTGATCAGCTCGGCAGGCGCGTCGAAGCTGACGCGGGCGAACTGGCGGCGTTCCTGGGGCTTGTCCATGGCGGACTCCGATCGTGGGACGGTGATCGTTCGATGCTAGCAGGGCAGGCCCGCCGCGCCTGTGGCCGGATCAATAGTCCTGGGCGTAGATCGTGCTCATTTCGATGGCTTCCTGCAGGCGGTTGGGGGCGACGGCCTCCAGCCCGAGGGACTCCAGCGTGTACCAGCAGGCGCGCAGCAGGGCGCTCGTCTCCTGGCGGGCCTCGTTGTCCAGCAGGGCGCCGAGCTCGCTGACGCGGTCCAGCGATGGCTGGCGGCTGCGCGAGCCGCCATGGCTGTAGGGCAGCTCCTCGGGCGCCTCATGGCCGAGGGCGATCTCGGTCAGCAGGTGCTGCACCTCGTCCTTGGGCGGCAGAGACAGGATCAGCCGACCGAGGTCCCCCAGCAGCTTTTCCGCGGCGCCGGCCAGCAGGCGCGCCGCGTGGTCGCTGCCGCCGTCAATGTAAAGGCCGGCAGCGATGTCCGCATATTCCAGCGCCAGGGCCAGCTTGGGCATGTCTGCGTTCATGGTGCGTCCGCGCGATGGGGGTGCCGAGGATGCGACCGGGGAAAGGGTGGGCGCGCGCTCGGAAAGCCGTGGTCCTCCAGACATCTGGCGCCCTCTCTCCTGTACTTTTGTGCACGGAAGTGTAGGTGCGCGTCTTGCCGGGCCGGGAGTGCCGACGCTGGTGCTTTGTCACGGTTTGTGTGGAGCACGGCTGATGGTTTTCCCGGCGCTTCAGACTGCGCTATTGTTGCGCATCCCCGATCCCAGAGGAGGCCCTCATGACGAATCACCGACTCCCCCACCTGCCGCAGGACCTGCCCGCGATGCCCCGCCGCGATGCCCTCCAGGGGCTCGGCGCCCTGGGGGCCGGCCTGCTGGTGCCCGGCCTCGCGCTGGCCGCCGACAAGAAGGAGGACACCTATGACGAGGACTCCATCCTGAAGGCCGCCACCGACTTCTTCGGCAGCACGACGGAAGGCCTGGCCAAGGTCATCGAGAAGGCCTTCAAGGAGCAGGGGCGCCCCAATGCCTACGTCAAGGGCGAGGAGGCCGGCGCGGCCGTCACCGTGGGCCTGCGCTACGGCGACGGCCAGCTCGTGATGAAGGGCGGCGGCAGCGCCCGGGTCTACTGGGCCGGCCCGTCCATCGGCTTCGACTTCGGGGCCAATGCCTCCAAGGTCTTCACGCTGTGCTACCACCTGCCCAGCACGGCCGCCATCTTCCAGCGCTTCCCGGGCGTCGACGGCAGCCTCTATTACATCGGCGGCGCCGGCATCAACTACCAACGGCTCAACGGCATCACCCTGGCCCCGATCCGCCTGGGGGTGGGCCTGCGCACGGGCGCCAGCGTGGGCTACGTCCACTACCGCCGCGAGAAGTCCTACAACCCGTTCTGACGCCCGACCGCCCCCGGCAGGCCGGCGCGGGCGGCGGTGCCGGTCGCTGCCTGTCCGCCATCCGGGCGGTATGCGGAAAATCGGCGGCGGGCATATCGGCCGCCATTGCGCCGGGCATGCACAGGGCATTGCCGGCGACCCGGCGAACCCCCGCCGTCAAGTCCTCCATCCTCGGGGTTTTCGATGAGCGCCGGGCCGGCAACGCACGCCGCGCTAGTGGTCACTCACAAGCACTTTTTGGGGCTTGCCCGGCCGGGTGGCGGGATGCATGCTCAGTGACCAGGGTCAAAACCCGATGCAGCCCCTGCGACGAGCATTCGCTGCCACATTCCAACGATCGACGATCAGAAATCCGGAGAGATTCCATGCCCCCGCCCAACCAGGCTTCCCTCGACCTGCCCACCACCTCCCTCGTGCCCCTGGCGGCTGCGGCGTCGCTGCCGGCCCAGGACATCAGCGCCGAGGTGCTGCTGGAGAAATACGCCAAGGGCGAGGAGCAGACGCTGGACGAGCTGCGCGCCCGTGTGGCCCGCGCCCTGGCCGAAGCCGAGCTGCCCGAGGCCCGCACCCACTGGGAAGCGAAGTTCCTGGAGGCCCAGCGCCGCGGCTTCGTGCCGGCCGGCCGCATCAATTCCGCCGCCGGCACCGAGCTCAGCGCCACGCTGATCAACTGCTTCGTGCAGCCCGTGGGGGATTCCATCGCCCTGGCCGATGACGGCGTGCCCGGCATCTACACGGCACTGACCGAAGCCGCCGAGACCATGCGCCGCGGTGGCGGCGTGGGTTACGACTTCTCCCGCATCCGCCCCAAGGGCGCCTGGGTGGGCTCGACGCAGAGCAGCGCCTCCGGCCCCGTGAGCTATATGCGCGTCTTCGACCGCTCCTGCGAGACCGTCGAGTCCGCCGGTGCCCGCCGCGGCGCACAGATGGGCGTGCTGCGCTGCGACCATCCGGACATCGAGGAGTTCATCCACGCCAAGGACCAGGGGGACCTGCGCAACTTCAACATCTCCATCGGCGTGACCGACGCCTTCATGGAGGCCGTCGAGTCCGACGCCGAGGTCGAGCTCACGCACAAGGCCGAGCCCGGCAAGAAGCTCAAGAAGGCCGGCGCCTACCAGCGTGGCGACGGCCTGTGGGTCTACCGCCGCTTGCGCGCCCGCGAGCTGTGGGACCAGGTCATGCAGTCCACCTACGACCACGCCGAGCCGGGCGTGCTCTTCCTGGACCGCATCAACAACGACAACAACCTCTACTACTGCGAGCGCATCGACGCCACCAACCCCTGCGCCGAGCAGCCGCTGCCGCCCTATGGCTGCTGCTGCCTGGGCTCGGTGAACCTCACGCTCTTCGTGCAGGACGCCTTCAGCCCCAATGCCCGCTTTGACGAGGACGGCTTTGCCGACGTCTGCCGCACGGCCACGCGCATGCTGGACAACGTGCTGGACGTGACGCCCTGGCCCCTGCCCGCACAGGCGCACGAGGCCAGCAACAAGCGCCGCGTGGGTCTGGGCTTCACGGGCCTGGGTGATGCCCTGGTCATGCTGAACCTGCGCTATGACACCGACGCCGCCCGCGAGATGGCCCGCCGCATCAGCGAGGTCATGCGCAATGCCGCCTATGACGCCAGCGCCGACCTCGCCGTCGAGCGCGGCGCCTTCCCGCTGTTCAATGCCGACCTGTACCTCTCCGGCGGCAACTTCGCCTCGCGCCTGCCGCAAGGGCTGAAGGACAAGATCCGCGCCCAGGGCCTGCGCAACTCGCATCTGCTGTCCATCGCGCCGACCGGCACCATCAGCCTGGCCTTCGCGGACAACGCCTCCAACGGCATCGAGCCCGCGTTCAGCTGGAGCTACACCCGCAAGAAGCGCATGCCCGATGGCAGCTTCAAGGAATACGCCGTCGAGGACCACGCCTGGCGCCTGTACCGCCACCTCTTCGGCAAGGACGCGCCGCTGTCCGACGCCTTCGTGACCGCGCTGGAGCTGTCCGCCTCCGACCACGCGTCCATGGTCGCCGCCGTGGCGCCCTATGTGGACACGGCCATCTCCAAGACGGTCAACGTGCCGGCCGACTATCCCTACGCCGACTTCCAGGACCTCTACACCCAGGCCTGGAAGAGCGGGCTCAAGGGCCTGGCCACCTACCGGCCCAACAGCGTGCTCGGCTCCGTGCTGAGCGTCGAGCCCACGGCCACGCCGGAACCGCTCAAGCCCGTCGTGGCCGAGGAAGACGGCACCAACCGCCGCCTGCGCCTGGAGCGCCTGCCCAATGCCGTGCTGGCCTCGCTGCGCTGGCCGAGCCGCCCCGAGCTGCCCAATGGCAACCCGGCCTGGAGCTACATGATCCGCCACCCGCACGGCGACTTCGCGCTCTTCGTGGGCGAGCTGCCGGCGGAAGGCCCGGACGCCGGTCTCTTCGGCAAGAACCTGCCCTTCGAGGTGTGGGTGAACGGCGCCGAGCAGCCGCGCGGCCTCTCTGCCGTGGCCAAGACGCTGTCCATGGACCTGCGTACGAATGACGCGGCCTGGCTGCGCCTGAAGCTCGACGCGCTGGCCACCGTGGCCGAGGAGCGCGCCTTCGAGATGCCCGTGCCCCCGGGCGGCGAGCGCCGCCTCTTCCCGGGCGTCGTCGCCGCGACGGCGGCCGTCATCCGCTGGCGCTGCGAACAGCTGGGCGCCCTGCAGGAAGGCGGCCCGACGCCCGTGCTGGACGCCATGTTCAGCCGCGAGGAGCCCCGCACCAGCACCATGGGCACCCTGGCCTGGGCCGTGGACGTGGACAACCCCGCCACCGGTGAGCAGTTCACGCTCACGCTCAAGGAAGTCACCCTGCCCACGCCGGACGGCGGCCACATCACCCGCCCCTGCGCGATGGGCTTCTCGGGCAACTATCCGAAGGCGCTGGACGGCATGGCCCGCCTGCTGTCCCTCGACATGCGCGTGATGGACCCGGCCTGGATCGGCATGAAGCTGCGCAAGCTGCTGAACGTGGGCGAGCCTCTCGGCCACTTCATGGCGCCGGTGCCGACCCTCAGCGGTGAGCGCCGCCAGCAGATCTGGCCGTCGACCGTCGCCTATGTGGCCCGCCTCGTGATCCATCGCTACGCCATGCTGGGCATCCTCGACGAGCAGGGCATGCCGCTCGTCGAGATGGGCCTGCTGCAGGCCCCGGCGCCCAAGCTCGCCGGCGGCGCCAACAGCATCCCGGCCATGGCCGGCAAGCCCTGCCCGGAATGCGGCAACGCGACCATGATCCACAAGGACGGCTGCGACTTCTGCACCGCTTGCGGGTATGTGGGGCAGTGCGGGTGAGATGTCAGGGCCTGCATCTGCATCGCGTCACTTGCCCTGCCACAGGGTGCTCAATGACGTGATGGGTCTGCAGGAGTTGCGATCTGGGCTCTGACGCGAAGGCCCGTCACTCGGGGCGGCTCCGCCCAAGCCGTCGCCCCCGAGGATGAGGGCCATCGCCTCGACAGGCGGGGACGGCCGGGCGCTATAGTCCGGCCGCCTTCGTGAGCGGTCGCGTCCGACCGCCCACCCCCATACCCCGTCACTTCCATGCCCCGATGAACCGCCCCGCCCACTCCCTGTCATTCGCTCGGGCCACCCTGATGCTGCTGCTGTGGATCGTCACGGCTCCCGCGTTCGCGCAGTCGGGCGGCAAGGGGCCGGAGGTCTACCGCTGCGTGAACGAGCGCGGCGAAGCCTACTTCCAGGTGGGCGAGTGCCCGAAGACCGTGCTCACCTACCCGGAGGCCGTCAGCGCGCCACGGACCGCCACGCCTGGCCAGGTCGTTGCGCCGCCGAGTCCGGGCCGCCTGGACGCGACGCCCGGCGCGAACGGCCTGCCGCCCGGGGACATCCCGGTGCCCGGGGTCAGCAGCGAGGACGCCCACCGCGAGCAGCTCCGGCGCCGCACCAGCCTGAAGATGCTCCGCACCTTCATGTTCGGTCTGGTCTTCGGTGTGGTGGCGAAGTTCAGGGACCGCTCGTTCTTCGTCTGGTTCCTGATCGGGGTCGCCGTCGAGTTCGCCCTGGTCGGCGCCGCCGTCTTCAACTGACGGGGCCCCAGGCCGGGAGCGGGTGGGCCTCGCGGCTCGCATCGAGGGGCCCTCGGCAGGGTGTGGCACAGTCCGCCCATGAGCAGCAAGCGTGCGCCCACCATCATCGACGTCGCCCGCGAGGCCGGCGTCTCCATCAAGACGGTCTCCCGGGTGCTCAACCAGGAGCCCGGCGTGCATGCCGAGACGCGTGAGCAGGTGCTCAAGGTCGTCACGGCCCTGAACTACCGCCCCAAACTCTCGGCGCGCTCGCTCGCTGGCGCGCGGTCCTACCTGATCGGCCTGCTGTACTACGACCCGAGCGCCGCCTTCGTGGCCTGGGTGCAGCAGGGGGCCACGCTGCGCTGCCGCGAGGCGGGCTACCACCTGGTGGTCGAATCCCTCGACAACGACGCGCCGGATATCGAGGCGCAGGTCGAGCGCACGCTCGCGGCGCTGCGTCCCGACGGCATGATCCTCACGCCGCCGATCTGCGACAACCCCAAGGTGATCCGCGCCCTGCGCGCCGCCGGCACGCCCTTCGTGCAGATGTCGCCCGGGCTGCCCGTGCCCGATGCCGGCGTGGTCTGCATGGACGAGGTGCAGGCGGCCGAGGAGGTCACGAATCTGCTGATCTCGCTCGGGCATCGCCATATCGGCTACATCGGCGGCCCGGCGGACCAGGCGGCCTCGGGCCTGCGGCAGCAGGGTTTCGAGCGCGCCATGGCGGCGCACGGCCTGGCCATCGAGCCGGACCTGGTGCAGTCGGGGGACTTCACCTTCCGCTCGGGCGTTGACGCCGCGCACCGCCTGCTGTCGCGGCGCCAGCGGCCCAGCGCGGTGTTCGCCAGCAACGACGACATGGCGCTCGGCGTGCTGGCCGCCGCCCAGCGTCTCGGCCTCGCGGTGCCGGGCGATCTGTCCATCGCAGGCTTCGACGATTCCCCCGCGGCCGGCCTCGTCTGGCCGGCCCTGACCACCGTACGCCAGCCGGTGGCGCAGATGGCACGCAGCGCGGTGGAGCTGCTGATCGCCCCGGCCGAGCCAGAGGCGCCCGCACCGCGGGTGCTGCCTCACGAGCTGCTGGTGCGCGACTCCACCAGCGCGCTGCCGGCGTCTCCCGCACGGCGGCGCACCGCCGCCAGCTGAGGGCCTGACCGCCCCCCTGCGCGGCCCGCGTCGGGGCGTCGGTTCTGAAACAAAACTACGGGAAGACCCTTTGTTGACCGGGAATGACAGCGTTGTCAGAATCCGATCAACCAAAAAGACAACGTTGTCATTTTGGTGAGTCCAGCGAACGAATCAGCAGAAGCCCGCGCACAGACAGCGGGCAGTCATGCGAGGCTGTCGGGCACCGGAATCCGCAGGGGCGGGCGGGCGTCAGGCACCGAGCCAGACCACAAACCGGACGGAGACAACGATGAAATTCAGCAAGACCGCAGTGGCGGGCGTACGCCTGGCCCTCGTACCCGTGGCCGTGCTCTCGGGCGCCGGCGTGCTCGCCCAGACCAGCGATGGCAAGGCCGCCGCCCCCGATGCGGGCCCCACCACCCTGGAACGCGTGACGGTGAATGCCACCAAGCGCCTCACCTTCGTGCAGGACACACCGCTGGCGGTGAGCGCCTTCACGCAGAAGGACCTGGAGCGCAGCGGCGCCAAGGACCTCTCCACGATGCAGGCGCTCGTGCCCAACCTCAGCATCGAGCAGCACGGCGACTCGGGCGGCGTGCACGTGTTCCTGCGCGGCATCGGCTCGACCAACCACACCGAGCTCGGCGATCCGGCCGTGGCCTTCCACGTGGACGGCGTCTACTCGCCGCGTCCGCAGGGGGCGACCGTGCTGATGTACGACCTCGAGTCGGTGGAGGTCGCCCGTGGCCCGCAGGGCACGCTGTTCGGCCGCAATGCCACGGCGGGCTCGGTGAACCTCAACACCGCCAAGCCCAAGCTCGGGCAGTTCAGCGGCAGCGGCAGCCTGCTGCTCGGCGATCGCAACCGCAGCCAGATGCAGGGCGCGCTGAGCCTGCCCCTGGGCGACACCCTGGCCGTGCGCGTGGCCGCGATCCAGGAACGCCAGGACGGCTGGGTGGACTTCCAGGCCCGTTCCAATGTGCAGCCCGGCGCCCGCAAGTACGGCGCCAGTGACCAGACTGGCGTGCGCACCACGCTGCTGTGGGAGCCCAGCCCGGCCGTGAGCGCGACGCTGGCCGCCGAGTACTACCGCGACCAGGGCACTGGTCAGGTCGCGCTGATGCAGCGCCCGCGGGACGGCCAGAAGCTGCGCAGCGCCCTGATCGACACCCCGGGGCACCTGGACCAGGACATCATCACCTACCGCGGCCGCGTGGACTGGCGTCCCAGCGATGCCGTGGAGGTGAGCTACATCGGCAGCTGGAGCGCCCTGGAGCGCCAGAACGCGAGCGACAACGACGCCGGCACCGGCCCGGGCTTCAAGCAGGAGCACCGCACCGAGTGGTCGCGCTTCGTGAACTACACCCACGAGCTGAACGTGAAGAGCACCGACGCCGGGCCCTTCCAGTGGATCGCCGGCGCCTTCATGATCAAGGAGGACAACAGGATCCGCTTCGACATCGACATCTCCAAGACGGCGGTGCCGGCGGGCGAGGGCCCCATCGTCATCCATCCGGTGCTGCCGGGCGACACGGCCTGGGCGATGTCCTTCATCCAGCCCAAGCGGACGCTCGATTCCAAGGCGGTGTTCGGCCAGGGCAGCTACGCCCTCAGCCGTGAGCTCAAGGGCACGATCGGGGCGCGCTACACGCAGGAGAAGAAGCAGGATGTCGGCGGCCGCAACTGGGTCTGCCCCGACTTCGGCGCGACGATCGGCAGCGGCGGCCACCTGATCGGCCCCGGCGGCCCGGTGGACGCCGCCAGCTGCCACAGCGCCTACACGCCCGGCACCTGGCCCGGTGGCGGCGCCAACGACGGCCAGATCAAGGACAACGCGTCCACCTACCTGGCCCGCCTGGAATACAAGCCCCAGGCCGACCTGATGACCTACGCCACGATCTCCACCGGCTTCAAGTCCGGCGGCCTCTCCGACGGCGGCCGCCGCCACCTTCCCGAGAAGCTGACCAACTACGAGCTGGGGGCCAAGGCCGAGTTCTTCCAGCGCAGTCTGGCCCTGAACCTCGCGGCCTTCCTGATGAAATACAAGGACATGCAGGTCTCGGCCATCGAGTACCAGCCCAATGGCCAGCAGCAGCTCGTCACCAGCAATGCGGCGGGCGCGACGATCAAGGGCCTCGAGGCCGAGCTGAGCTGGCGCATCGGCCGCCATGACCGCCTCACCGGCAACGCCTCCCTGCTGGATGCGAAGTACGACGACTTCCTCACCTGCGACTCCGCGCTGCTGGACTGCGGCAACACCGCCAACATCGTGAACCTCAAGGGCAACAAGCTGCCGCACGCGCCGCGCTTCAGCGCCACGCTGGCCTACGAGCACGATGTCCTGATGGCGGGCGGCGGCAAGCTGACGCCGCGCGTGGGTCTGCACTACGAGAGCCGCAGCTACCTCAGCAACTTCAACAGCGCGCCCACGGCAGCGGTCAAGCCCGGCTCCTTCGCCGAGGCCCGCACCCAGGACGCCTACAGCAAGCTCGACCTGAGCCTGCGCTACGAGGAGCCCAAGGGCCGCTGGGAAGTGGAGGCCTTCGTCACCAACGCCACGGACAAGATGGTCAAGACCGACGCGTCCTGGATCGGCGACACCAGCACCTGGGTGAGCTTCTACAACCCGCCGCGGACCTACGGCATCAAGGCGGCCTACCGCTTCTGACGGGCGCCGCAAGGCGCCTCCGAGGGGCGAACCACCCCCTGCACGCTGCGACCGCGCCGTTGAGGGGCGGCGTGGCTGGCCCCCGGTCTCGCGGACGGCGCGGATCACGGGCGGGTGCCAGGCGCAGGGCAGGGGGTGCGTGTCGCGTCGGGCGGGAGTGCCGCCCGGCGGCGCCTCCCTTAGGCTGAGGGCCTCGAGACACGCCCTCCCGGAGACATCGATTCCATGAACTCGAAACGCACGCTCAGGCGAGCCCTGGTCCTCACCCCGCTGCTCGGCGCGGGCGTGGGCGCCGCGCTCCTGCGTTCGCGGCCCGCTCCGGCCGCGGCGCCGGCGGTGCTGCAGGTGGCCAGCTTTCCCGACCTCGACCGCGCCGCCCATGCCGCCGCGGCGCAGTGGGCGCAGCGCCATCCGCAGATCGAGCTGAAGATCACCTCGCGTCAGTACGCCGACCACCACCTCGCCATGACGACGGCGCTCGCCACGGGATCGGGCCTGCCCGACGTGATGGCCATCGACCTGCGCTACATCGGCAAGTTCGCGGCCTCTGGTGGCTTTGCGGACCTGAACGAGCCGCGCTTCGGCGCCGCCCGTCTGCGCGATGCCTTCGCACGCTTTGCCTGGCGCCAGGGCGAGGGGCCGCAGGCCACGCAGGTGGCGCTGCCCGCCGACATCGGCCCCGGCACGCTGCTGTATCGGCAGGACCTGCTGGAGCGCGCCGGCCTGGCCGAGGCGGACCTGACGCGGGACTGGCCGGCCTACCTCGCCAGCGGCCGCCGTCTCAAGGCTGCGACGGGCGCCTACCTGATGGCGGATGCCGCGGACCTGCGCGATATCGCGCTGCGCCAGGGCCTGCAGGACGGCGAGGGCCTGTACTTCGACGCCGAGGGCCGCCCGCTCGTGAACAGCGAGCGCTTCGCTCGTGCCTTCGAGCTGGGCCTGGCCGCACGTCAGGCGGGCCTGGACGCCCGCGCCGCGGCCTGGAGCAATGACTGGGCCGCGGGCTTCAAGCAAGGCCGCATCGCCACGCAGATGATGGGGGCCTGGCTGGTCGGCCATCTCAAGAACTGGCTCGCGCCGGAGACGGCCGGCCGGTGGCGCTCGGCCCCGCTGCCCGGCGGCGTGCAGGCCGCGTATGGCGGGGCCTTCTATGCCATTCCCAAGAAGGCGCAGCAGCCCGCCGCGGCCTGGGACTTCCTCCAGCTGATGTGCGCGGATCGCGACGTGCAGCTCAATTCCCTTCGCGTGCTGGACAGCTTCCCCTCGCTGCTGGCCGCACAGCAGGACCCGCTGATGGACGAGCCGCTGGACTTCCTCGGCGGGCAGCGGGCCCGCCGGATGTGGCGCGACACCGCGGCCCGCGTGCCGGCCATCCCGGTGAGCCGCTTCGATGCCCTGGCGACCGACATCATCCGCGACGAGTTCGAGAAGGTGGTCAGCCACGCCAAGCCCATTGCCGCTGCCTTGCGAGATGCGCAGGCCCTGATCGAGCGCCGGGCGCGCCGCCGCCCCGGGAGCCCCGCATGACGCGCCGCCCCTTCCGGCTCGACGCCCGCGCGCTCGCGCCCTATCTGTTCGTGGCGCCGTTCTTCCTGCTCTTCGCGGTGTTCGGCCTGTTCCCGCTGCTGTTCTCGATCTACCTCTCGCTGCACCAGTGGAATCCGGCCGAGGGCCTGCACACGCTGCAGTGGGTGGGCCTGGAGAACTACGTCTTTGCGCTGACGGACCCGTGGTTCCACGACTCCCTCTACAACACCGTGTGGTTCGCGCTGGTGGCCGGCGTGCCGCAGCATCTCGTGGCGCTGCCGCTGGCCTTCTTCATCCACCAGCGGGTGAAGCGGGGGCGCAATCTGCTGGTGGGGGCGTACTTCGTGCCCTACATCACCTCCAGCGTCGCGATCGCCCTGATCTTCAGCACGCTCTACTCGCGCGACTACGGCCTCATCAACGCGGCCCTGGCCGAGGCCACGCGCATTCCCTTCCTCGGCAGCCCGCTCGCGGCTCTGCTGGCGACGGGGGCGCCGGACTGGCTGGGCGACGCGGCCTTCACCAAGCCGGCTGTGGCCTTCGTGGTCTTCTGGCGCTTCCTGGGCTGGAACCTGGTGCTGTACCTCTCGGCCCTGCAGGTCATCGACAAGGACCTCTACGAAGCCGCCACGCTCGATGGCGCCGGCAGCTGGCAGCAGTTCCGCCACATCACGCTGCCGCTGCTGCGCCCGATGATGTTCTTCGCGGTGACGCTGACGATCATCGGCAGCCTGCAGCTCTTCGAGGAGCCCTTCATCCTCGTGGACATGGAGAAGGGCGTCAGCCAGTCGGTGATGACGAGCGCGATCTTCATGTACCGCCTCGCCTTCTCCGACGGGGACTTCGGCACCGCCTCGGCGCTGTCGTGGATCCTGTTCCTCATCATTGCCGCGCTGACGTGGCTCAACGCCCGGCTCTTCGGCCGCGACGCGCGGGGAGGTCCACATGCTCAGCGCTGACAAGCCCACGCCCGCCCCGCCCCTCGGCCGCCCGCGCAAGGCCCTGGCACCTGCGCGCCCCCGCCGCGGCGGCACCCGCCCCGTGCTGGCCTGGCTGATCGTGGGGCTCGGCGCGCTGCTGCTGGTCGCGCCGCTGTACTTCACTTTCGTCTTCGCCACGCATCCGCGCAGCGAGATCTTCAACTCGCCGCCCCCGATGGGCTTCGGGCTGAACGCGCGGCAGAACCTCGCCCTGCTGCAGGAGCGCCTGCCCTTCTGGCACAACCTCGGCATGAGCCTCTATGTGGCAGGCATGAGCACGGCGCTGAACCTCGTGCTGTGCGCCATGGCGGGCTACGGCTTCGCGGTCTACGAGTTCCGCGGCAAGCGCACGCTCTTCGCCATCGTGCTGGGCTCGATGATGTTGCCGAGCTTCCTCAACATGATCCCGAGCTTCATGGTGATGGACGCGCTCGGCTGGATCGACGAGCCGCGCGCCCTGTACGTGCCGGCCGCGGCCAGCGCCCTGGGCATCTTCATGATGCGGCAGTACATCGGCTCGGCCATCCCGCGGGACCTGCTGGACGCCGCGCGCATGGACGGCTGCGGCGAGTTCCGCATCTTCTGGAGCGTCGTGCTGCCGCTCCTGCGGCCTGCGCTCGGCACGCTGGGGCTCATCACCTTCATCGCGTCGTGGAACAACTTCATCGCGCCGCTCGTGGTGATGCGCTCCGCCGAGCACTACACCCTGCCGCTGGCCCTGCGCTCCATGCAGGCGCCGAACAACACCGAATGGGGCGCGCTGATGATGGGCAGCGCCATCGCGATGCTGCCCCTGTTGATCGCCTACTTCTTCAGTGCCCGGCGCCTCGTGGCCGGGCTGACCTCCGGGGCCGTGCGCGGCTGAGTCCGCGCCGCGCCCCGCCTCGTGCCGCCACCTCCTCTGCGCCTCGATATGCCCATGAACGCCATTGCTCCCCCCTTCGCCGCCCAGACAGAACTGGCGCGCTGCTTCAGCGCCGACTTCCTGTGGGGCGCGGCCACCAGTGCCGCCCAGATCGAGGGCGCCGCGGCCCTCGACGGCAAGGGTCCGTCGATCTGGGACCGCTTCTGCGCCGAGCCGGGCCGCATCAAGGACGGCTCCAGCATCGACGTGGCCTGCGACCACTACCACCGCTTCGAGGAGGACGTCGCGCTGATGAAGGCGATGGGGCTCCGCGCCTACCGCTTCTCCATCGCCTGGCCGCGCGTGCAGCCGCAAGGGCAGGGCGCCTGGAACGAGGCGGGCTTCGCCTTCTACGACCGCCTGATCGACGCGCTGCTGGCCGCGGGCATCCAGCCCCATGCCACGCTGTACCACTGGGACCTGCCGGCCGCGCTGCATGACGAGTTCGGGGGCTGGACCTCGCGCCGCATCGTGCCGCTCTTTGCCGATTACGCGGCCGAGGTGGCACGCCGTTTCGGGAATCGCCTCGCGAGCATCGCCACGCTCAACGAGCCCTGGTGCGTGGCAACGCTGGGCTACGAGACGGCGCAGTTCGCCCCCGGCCAGACCAGCCGGGCCACCGCCGCGCAGGTCTCGCACCACCTGCTACTGGCGCACGGCGCGGCCATCGAGGCGATGCGTGCCGTGACGCGCTGCCGGCTGGGCATCGTGCTCAACCACACACCCGCCTTCCCGGCCGACACCCTGCGCGAGGAGGACCGCCGGGCCGCGCGCATCGATGACGGACTCAATGTGCGTTGGTACATGGACCCGGTCTTCCGAGGACAGTACCCGGCCGACATCATCGAGCACCTGGGGCCCGATGCGCCGTGCGTCGAGGAGGGCGACCTCGCGCGCATCAGGCAGCCGCTGGACTTCCTCGGCGTGAACTTCTACACCCGCAGCTTCATCTCCACGCAGGAGCCGGCGCTGCCGGCACCCGGCCGCCAGGGCTTCACGGACATGGGCTGGGAGATCTACCCCAAGGCGCTGACGCAGCATCTCGTGCGCATCACCCGCGAGTACGCGCCGCCGCCCATCTACATCACCGAGAACGGCATGGCCAACGCCGACCAGGTGGAGGACGGCCAGGTGCATGACGGCGCGCGGATCGCCTACCTGCGGGACCACCTGCACGCGCTGGCCCGCGCCATCGAGCTGGGCGTGGATGTCCGGGGTTACTTCTACTGGAGCCTGCTGGACAACTTCGAATGGAACTCCGGCTACACCAAGCGCTTCGGGCTCGTCCACGTGGACTACGCCAGCCAACACCGCCTGCCCAAGGACAGCGCGCACTGGTACCGCGGCTTCATCGCGACCTGGGCCGCCGCCACCGCCGCGGGCGCATCGGTCGGCAGTGACACGACGGGGGCGCGCTGACATGGCCGGCCTGCAGTTCCGCGGTGTCGCGAAGTCCTATGGCGAGGGCCTGGATCCCGTCGTGCGGTCCCTGGACCTCGAGGTGCGGGATGGCGAGTTCATGGTGCTGGTCGGCCCCTCGGGCTGTGGCAAGAGCACCTCGCTGCGCATGCTGGCGGGGCTGGAGGACGTCAGTGCCGGCGAGATCTTCATCGGCGGCCGCGAGGTGACGCACCTGCCGCCCGCCGAGCGTGGCGTGGCCATGGTGTTCCAGAGCTACGCGCTGTACCCGCACATGAGCGTGGCCGAGAACATGGGCTTCGCGCTGAAGATGGCCGGGCGTCCGCGTGCGGAGATCGATGCAGCGGTGCACAAGGCCGCGCGCAGCCTGCAGCTGGACGCGCTCCTGGCCCGCAAGCCGCGCGAGCTGTCGGGCGGGCAGCGTCAGCGCGTGGCCATCGGCCGCGCCATCGTGCGGCAGCCGCAGGTCTTTCTCTTCGACGAGCCGCTGTCGAATCTCGATGCCGCGCTGCGCCACGAGACGCGCCTGGAGCTGGCGCGCCTGCACGAGGAGCTTGGCACCACCATCGTCTACGTCACCCACGACCAGGTGGAGGCGATGACGCTGGGCGACCGCATCGCCGTCTTCAATGAGGGGCGCATCGAGCAGGTGGGCACGCCGCTGCAGGTCTACGAGCGGCCGCACAACCGCTTCGTGGCCGGCTTCCTCGGCGCGCCGCGCATCAACTTCCTGCCGGTGCAGGCGCTGCCCGGCCTGCCCTTGCCGACCCGCACCGAGAGCATCGGCCTGCGCCCCGAGCACCTGCGTCTGCAGGACCCCGCGGGCAGCCGACTGGCGGGCGAGATCACGCTCATCGAGTACCTGGGCGACGCCTGCATCGCGCACGTGCGTGTCGAGGGCCTGCCGCAGCCGCTGGCCGTCAAGCTCGGCGCCGGGGTGTCCTGGCAGCGCCACCAGCGCGTGGGACTGGACTGGGCGGACGAGCGGCTGCTGGCCTTCGACGCCCAGGGGCTGCGCCTTTGACGCCGCGTCCTGACACCGTACCTTGAATCCGTTTGCCGAGGGAGGCCTCCGAGCCATGCGTTCCGACCGCTGTTCCGACCCTTGTTCCGACCGCGCCGCCGACTACCCCCGCCTCGTCGCCGATGTGGGCGGCACCAACGTGCGATTTGCCAGCCAGTTCAAGGCCGAGGCGCCGCTGCAGGGCGTGGCGAGCTATCCGTGTGCCGACTTCCCGGGGCTGCTCGAGGCCATCGAGCATCACCTGCGGGCGCAGGGGCTCGGCATGCCGCGGGCCTGCGCCATCGGCATCGCCACGGCCATCACCGGGGACCAGGTGCAGATGACCAACCACCACTGGGCCTTCTCCGTCGCGGCGTTGCAGCGCAGCCTGGGCGCCGGGCGCCTGCTGGTGATCAATGACTTCACGGCCCTGGCGCTGTCGCTGCCCGCGCTGTTGCCCGGGGACTGTCGGCAGGTCGGCGGCGGCAGCGCGGTGGCCGGTGCGCCCATCGGGCTGGTGGGGCCGGGCACGGGGCTCGGGGTGTCGGGTCTGCTGCCGGGCATGGGGGGCGGCGGGCTCGCGCCGATCGGCGGGGAGGGCGGCCATGTGACGCTGGCGTCCTTCGAGCCGGAGGAGGACGCCGTGCTCAAGCGTCTGCAGCATCGCTTCGGTCATGTCTCCGCCGAGCGGGCCTTGTCCGGCCCGGGGCTGGAGAACCTGCACCAGGCCCTGGCCGAAGTGCGCGGGCTGGCCACCGAGGCGCGACGTGCCGCCGACATCACCGCCGGCGAGGACCCGCTCGCGCGGGACACGGTCGAGCTGTTCTGCAGCCTGCTGGGCAGCGTGGCCGGCAACGTCGCGCTGACGCTCGGGGCGCGGGGCGGGCTCTACATCGGCGGGGGCATCGTGCCGCGCCTGGGTGATCGCTTCGACCGCTCGCGCTTTCGCGAGCGCTTCGAGGCCAAGGGGCGCTTCCGGGACTACCTCGCGGCCATTCCGGCCTTCGTGGTGAAGGGCAGCGATCAGGCCGCGCTCGTGGGCGCCTGTCGGGCCCTGGATGCGGCCCCGCCGCTGCACTGAGCCGGCGGGGCCCGCGCGGCGCCAATGAAAAGAGCCCGCATCAGCGGGCTCTTCTCTCGTGCAGGCAGCGAACGCTCAGGCGCGCTTGCGGCTGCGGCGAGCCAGACCGGCGGCGGCCACGGCCACGGCCAGCAGGCTCAGGGCCGCGGGTTCCGGCACGGCTTGGCGGGCGGTACCGATCTGCACGTTGTCCACCAGGCCTTCAGTCACATTGGCCGTGACGCGGATGGCGTCGAAGGCAATGCCGCTGAAGCCCAGGAAGGCGGTGTTGGCGTTGTTGTAGGTCACGGCCTGCGAGAACGACTCCACCACGGTGTTGCCCAGCAGCGCTTCCACCAGCACGGTGGTCGGGTTCTTGGCGTAGCCGAAGGCCGCCGCCGAGACCACCTTGCCGAAGCTCAGCACGAAGGGGACGGTGGTCGAGACGCCGATGTAGTCGCCGCTGATGCCGGGGAAGGGCGAGTTGCCCTGGCTGTTGTATTGGTGGCCACTGGTGGTCACGCCGAAGCCAGCGAACTGGTTCGTGATCAGCGTGTTGGCGGAGAAGGACACCTCGCTGAAGGTGATCGTGGTCTCGGGCGCGCTGAGGCCGAAGCTGTTCACGATGGGCGTTGCGTGGGCGCCTGCTGCCAGCAGACCCAGTGCGAGGGCGGAAAGAATGCGTTTCATGGTGATTCCAGGAAGAGGCCGAAATGATGCCTGGGGGCACTGTAGGGAGCGGGCCGGCAGGCGTCCATTGCCAGGGCCCCCCACACTCGTGGGGGCGCGCGCTTCCGTGCACAGCGCTCCCCGGGGCCTGCCCTGCTCGGGGATGCCGTCGCGTCCCCTGGATGAGCGACGACGGCCCGCGTCAAAGTGTGGGGGGGAAATATCTCGATACCTTTTGGCCTTGTGCGCCCCTTCGCCCTCGTGCTTGCGGAGGGTGCGGGCCCCGCCGGGGCCGGGCGGGGGGCTCGGAGGGGCAAGCCGTCGCTATCATCGTGCGGCGTTCGAACGCTCACCTGCCGCTGCCGCGTGGTGGCACCTGCCAGCTGTCGCGGGGCCGGCCGGTGCGTTCGAAACCCCGCATCGCCACAGGGAGCTTCTGAGGAGGGGCTCGTGGCGGTGACGACTCCCATCATCGAGGACTCCATGCGAAAGAATCTGTTCCGGGCCGCCCTGCTGTGCGGCGCCATTCCCCTGCTGGCCGCCTGCGCCACGAACCCGGCGGACCAGGCCCGCCAACTGCAGGCGGACCCCCGCTGCTGCACGGCCCTGCCGGCCCTGGCCGCAGAGCGCCTGCTCGGTCCTGGCGCGCTGAAGGGCGCGCTGTCGGCCGGCAGTGCCATCGTGTCGCTCCCGGCGGGTCGAAGTGCCTCAGACGCCTACCAGCTGCCGGCCGAGGCGGCCGGGCGCGTGCTGGAGCTGACGGCCCTGATCGGGCCCGGTCTGCTGGGCGAGATGGACACGGCCGTCGTCGCTCCGGTCGCCGCCATCTTTCTGGACCGCAACGGGCAGCCCCTCGCCGCCGCCGGCGATACCGGCTACATGGCCGCGAACGGCGGCCTCACCGACGCCTTCCTCGTCAGCCGCCAGTACCGCGTGCCTGCCGGCGCGAGCCGCGTGGTCGTGCATGCCGACCCGGCGAAGTTCGGCACCCGCCAGGCCCTGGACCTCGGCGCGCCGAATTTCATGAGACCTGCCAGCGGCGTCTACGTCGCCTTCAAGGGCCGCGAGTCCGTCAAGGCGCAATGGGCGGTGTTTGGCCCGTATACCGTGGCGCTGCGGGAACCGCGGGCGGGGCGCTGATGCCGGCGAACGCTGGCGGCTCGTCGGCCGGTGAGGCCTGGCCCTTGCGGGTCTCGCGTCGGCGGATGGGCGGGCTGCTCCTGATCGCCGCCCTGATGCCCGCGGCCGTGCGGGCGGAGCAGCTCATCGCCTACGAACCCGCCACGACGACCTTGACCGGCACGCTGGCGGGCGGCTGGTTCAACCACCCCAACGGCGAGCGCGTGCGCTTCTGGTTCGTGAAGGTGCGCGAGCCCGTGCGCGTCCGTGCCGATCCCGCCAATCCCGTCAACGGGGACGCCGACGGCGTCCGGGAGATCCACGTCTACTCGATGGATGCCGCGATCCGTCGACAGCTCGACGGCCGCGTCGGACGACCCGTGACGCTCACCGGCGCGGTGTTCCATGGCCACAACGCGTGGCATGTGCGGACGCTGGTGATGGCCGTGACGGGGGTGAGGCGCCCGGCCTGATCCGCCCGGCTCGCCCGCCCGTCCGGCGGGGCCCGCGGGGGCGCCGGACGTGGAATACGGCCATCGCTCTCCCCCATGGGTAGGTACTTGCCTCAAGGAATCAGCTGCGGATCCGCGTGACAATCCGCCCTCATGAAACGCGGCTGGCCACGCCTTGGCCGGGCGTCTTTGCTGTTCCTATGCTGCCCACCCTCTCTTCTTTCCTGACCCGGCGTGCGGCCGGCCTGGCCGCCCGGGCCGCCCTGCTGCTCGCGGGGGCCGTGCTGTCGTCCGGCGCCAGCGCCCAGGTCTACAAGTGCACCGACGCCAGCGGCAAGACGGGCTACCAGTCCCAGCCCTGTCCGGAGACCACCAAGAGCGCCCAGCTCGACCTGCGCTGGACCGCGGCGGCCATGCCGACGTTCTCGGAATCGTCCTTCAAGTCCGGCAATGTGTCCGTGCCGGAGCTTCGCCAGGCACTGATCTCCAGCTGCACCAACAGCGTGAGCACCCGGGGGGACGCCACCTTGCGCCGCCTGGCCTCCTCGCAGCCGGCCAAGTTCCGCAGCTTCTGTGACTGCGTGGCGGACCAGTCGCTGAGCAATGTCGAGCAGCTCAAGAGCATGGCCCTGCGCGGTGACCGCTCCGGGCTGGAGCAGCTCGGCCTGCGCGCCGGCCTCAGCTGCGCGTCGCGGCTGCAGTGACGTGCGGGGCGCCGGGAGGGCGCCCCTGTTTCAAGCGCCCAGACCGCGCAGGCAGGTCCGCACCAGCCAGTCGACGATCTGTGCGTCCGTGTGCGCGCCCGAAGCCCGCATGACGCCGAGCACTGGATCGCAGGCGCGCGCGAAGAGGGTGTAGAGCACCAGCTCCGAGGGCAGGCCGGCTGTGCGCCTGCGGTGGTGGCAGCGGCAGCGACGACAAGGACCCCACGGCGGTGGAGATCGCCCAAGGCGACCCGCGTTACAGCCTCCTGGCGGAGGCGGTGGCGGTGGCGGCGGCCGATCTGGCTGGCACGCCGTCCGGCGCAGGGCCGTTCACCGCCTTCGCCGCGACCCATGCCCCGTTTGCCTCGCCGCTCACCGAGCTGGGCGTCACCCAGCAGCAGGTGCTGGCCGACAAGACGCTGTTGCGTGTGGTGCTGCAGTACCACGTGCTCGGTGCCCAGGTGCCCAGGGTCAGCGTGCCGGTGGGTAAGGCGATCACGCCGCTTCAGGGCGGCATCTTCAAGATCGACAGCATGGCCGGCGGCCGGGTGCTGAAGGCGGATGTGCCGGTCGGCAGTGCCATCACCACGGTGCAGGGCCAGACCTTCACCATTGACGGCACGCTGACCGTCACCGACGGTCGCGGCCGCAAGGCCCGGATCACCGGCACCGATGTGCTGGCCAGCAATGGCGTCGTCCATGTGCTGGACACCGTCATCCTGCCCAAGCCCTGAGCCCTGAGCGGTGACCGGCGGTCTCAGGCCGCCGGTCTGTCCCTGGAAAAAGCGCGGGAGGCCGGGGTCGAGCCGGCACAATCGTTCCGGCGCCTGCCGACGCAGCCCGCGACGCCACCCGACGTCGCCTGCGGCCTCGTCGGCTCGAAACCCTCAGAAGACTGACTGACTGACCGACTGACCGAGCGACCGGCATGGACCCCAGCGATCCGACCTCCCCGTCGCCCTGCCGCCTGGGCCGGGCTGCGGCGCGGACGCGCCCGCCCCGCAAGACCTGGCCCCAGCGCCTGCGGGGGGTCTGGAACGGGGGCGTGCCCGCCGTGCTGGTGCTCGCGGCCTGGTTGATGAACCCGGACGAAGGGCACCACCGGGAAGCCTTGCGGGCGGCCGTCGAGGCGGGGCATCCGGTCAGTGCGGGCTTCGCAGCCCACGAGCGCTCAGCCCCGCCGGTGCATTACCAGAACCTCGTCGTGTGCTCAGTCACCCAGCATCGCCACGGGCTCACGACGCTCGGCGCCTTCGGGCATGTCGTGCCGGTCGGGAAGCGTCGGCACGGCGCGGCGTCCGGGGCGTCCGGGACGTCCTCGGGCCCCTGACGCCGGCCGGCCGATCGAGCCGGCTTCAGCGCACGAAGCGCCCGTCCACGCTGATGATGGAGAGATCGGCGAAGTCCAGGCCGCTGTGGTCCGTGGGGCTGTAGCTGAGCTCCAGGCCGCCGAGGTCCACCTTGCGCAGGCCCTCCAGCGCCGCGGCGATCTTGTCACGCGTGAAGTTGGGCGCCGCCTGGCGCAGGGCCTCGGTCAGCACCTTGGCCGCCGCGAAGCCCTCCAGCACCGCGGGGGACAGCTCCTCCAGCCCCTTGGCCTTGCCGAGCTTGAGCGCCTCCTGCACCAGCGGGTACTTCACCGCCCGCTCGCCCGGGAACACCTGCGTCACGATGACGCCACGGCTGGACTCCCCCAGCTGCTTGATGAAGCCGGCGGACGCGTTGTTGGAGAGCGTGATCACCTGCGCGCTGGAGCCGGCGGCGCGCAGCGCCTTGACCCCCTCCGCGACGACGACGCTCGAGCCGATCCACATCACGGCCTGGGCCTCGGCCTTCACGAGGGCGGGCACCAGCGTGGCGTAGGCCGGCTTCTCGCGGTCGGCCTTGAGCACGACGGCCGGCTGCAGCTTGGTCTTGGCAAAGCCCTTGTTCGCGCCCTCGAGCGCATCGCGGCCGAAGGAGTCGTCCACATGCACGACGGCGATGCGTGTGGTGCCCATGGTGTGCAGGTGCTCGATGGCCTTCTCGGCCTCGCGCTGGTAGGGGGCGCGCACATTGAACACATAGCGCTGCACGGGGTTGTGCAGCAGCATGGCGCCGGTGGACGGCGCCACCAGCGCGATGCCGTGCTGCTGCAGCAGGGGCAGGATGGCCTCGGTGTGCGGCGTGCCGCGGTTCATGAAGAGCACCGCCGCCTTCTTCTGCTCGATCAGCACCTTGGCATTGGCCGCGGCCTTCTGGACGTCGAACTCGTCGTCGAGCGTGATCAGCTGGATCTTCTCGCCCTTGATGCCGCCCTGGGCATTGACATGGTCGATCCAGAGCCGGGCGCCCATGAGCGCCTCCTTCACCGTGGCCGCCGCGGGGCCGGTGACGCCGATGGTCTGCCCGACCAGGATGTCCGCCCGGGCCGGCAGGGCCAGCGCCCCCGCCAACGTGAGGCACAGGGCGCCAGAGAACGCGCTCGTGATCGCGCCCAGGCGAGCGGCGGCCGAGGCAAGGGCGGGAGCCCGGGGGCGGGAAAGCTTCATGGTGTGTCTCCGTCGTGGCGCCGCGGCTCGGGTGGGGCGGCTGCAGGGTCTGGGTGCGCGGGGCAGGCCGGGCGCGCAGGGCCGCTCGTGGGGGCCGCGCTGTTGGCATGTGCCGGGCATCCTAGCGTGGCAGGGACACGGTGACACGGGTTTTCCATGAGACGCGTCCTCACAGGGCGGGAGACTGCGAGGTATTCCGCTGAAGTCACCGACTGTTACCACGGCGGGCGCCCTGGGCGCTCAGGCGGGCGAGGGGCCCGGGGCGACGTCGACACGGGATCGACACGGGGCCGGCGCAGGGCGGCCGGGCGAATGACGAGCGAATGACGGGCGGCTGGCCGGGCGAAGGGCCGCCTCAGAGGCCCGTCGCCGGGGCGGACGGCGCGGGGGGGGCTGACGCGGGCGGCGTGGTCGCGGGGACGGGCGCGGGCGCGGGCGCGAGGATGATCTCGGGCGCCTTCAGCAGGCGCAGGCAGTCCTGAGGCCGGTGTGTCTCGCGGCAGGCCTCCCAGCGGGCGTCGGCCGCGCGTGCGGTGGGGCGCTCGCAGTTCGGCCCCCGCTGCCGTGCACAGGCCTCCCGGCCCGCCCGGTAGACCCGATCGATCCACTGCCCGACGGCATCGATGTCCCGGGCGCGGGCCACCTGTGCGGCGTCGAACAGGCGCGGTTCCGGCGCCGTCTCGGGCGCGTCCCAGTGCCGGCCGTGGTCGCTGGAGCGGAAGACGAGGAACTGCTCGTAGCCATTGGGCGTCCCAAACTCCATGACGTAGCGGCCGTCCAGCAGGCCGAAGCGCGCATCGCTGGGGACGACGAGCTGGTCGACCACCTTCGCCGACCGGGGCGGCTCGCGGAAGGGATGGAGGTTGTCGGAGAACGTGCGCCCGTCGTCCTCGCTGGTGACGAGCCAGTGCTGCGACCAGCGCCGCGGGCCCTCGACCCGGCCGTCGCCGGTACTGGCATAGAGCGTGGCCCCTGCGCGGCCGTAGCGCTCGCAACGGGGCGCGTCGTCGCGGAAGGGCAGCACGGTGGTGCGGCCGTCGGGGTGCCGGTACGTCACCTGGTAGGCCCAGCGGATCGTGTCCGGCGGCGTCGTGCTGTGGAACATGAACAGCTTGTGCAGCTGAACGCCCCCGTGCCGGCCGTCGAACTCGAAGGCGCTGCCGTCGGGGAGGGGGCAGCGGCGCTGCTCCCCGGCCTGGACCGGAGCGGGGGCGCCCAGCATCGATGCCGCAGCGACGAGCGCGGCGAGGCAGCTTGCAGGCCCGGTGGCGGGCCGGGTGGCCGGACGGAAGAGCGGGCGCATCGTCATGGTCAGATGTTCGGCGTTGTCGTGCGGGCCGCTGTCAGGCCATCGCTCGCGCATCGGCCGCCGCCGCACCGGCGCCCGAGCCGGCCCGGGGCGTCAGCAGGGCGAGCTCATCCAGCCGGCGGCGCACGAGCTGGATGCCGTGCAGCAGCTCGAAGAACAGGTCGGAGTGGCGAATGGGCACCTGCAGCTGGCGCACGGCGCGGTGCAGGGCCTCGAGCTCGTCCCGCACGCTGTGCTGGGTGATGGGGCCCGGCAGACCGTCGAGCTGCGACTCCAGGCCGCGCAGGCGCTTGTACAGCCCGCGCATGCGCTCGCGCAGGTACCAGCGGTACAGGCGGGGGCCCTGGCTCAGCAGCGGCAGCAGCGCCGCGGCGGCGGCCAGCAGCGTCAGCAGGCGCTCGGCATGGGCGGTCAGCCAGTAGGGCAGCAGCCGCTGCAGGAGGCTCGGGCCCTGGCGGTAGTAGCGCTGCGCGGCGCCCGAGACGGGGTACTCCGGATCGCTGGCCTTGGGGAAGTCGCCCGGGCGGTCCAGCCAGCTCGGCTGACCGTGCTCGCGGCGCAGGACCTCCACCAGCTCCTGGACCAGATCGGGATGGAGGTCCTCGCGCACGAGCACGGCATTGCTCGTGGACAGCAGCTCGATGTCCCGCGGCGGCAGCGAGGCGCCGAGGTCGACGACGCCCTGCGGCAGGGTGACGCGCTCCAGGAAGGGCAGCCGCCGGCTGATGGCCTCGGCCTGCGGCACGCTCATCAGCGTGACGGCGGGTTGGTGCAGCAGGCGTTGGACGACCGGGGCGTCGGCCGCGAAGGCCATGAAGACGACGTCCACGCGCCCGTCGAGCAGGGCCTGGGCGGCGGCGTCGCCGGCCAGGGGCAGCAGGCGGGTGCGCTGGTCGTCGAGGTCGTAAAGGGCCAGCAGGCGCTCGGCGACGAGCCGCGTGCCGCTCCCCGCGGGGCCCAGCGCCAGACGCAGGCCGGCGAGGTCCTGCAGGCGCTGCACGGCCAGCCCGGGGCGCTGGAAGATCCACAGCACCTGGCGGTTGATGCGCCCGAGCGAGACGAGGCCCGGGTAGGACGCGGCGTCGCCCACGCCGCCCTGCACGAAGGCCGCCTGGATGGGCGCATCGGCCCGCGAGAGCAGGGCCAGGTTCTCCAGCGAGCCCTGTGTCGGCCGCAGCGTGACCGTCACCTTGGACGCCGCGAGCGCCTGCGCATAGCGCTGCCCGAAGTGCTCGTAGGCCCCGCCCGCAAAGCCGGTGGCGAGGGTGAGGCGCGAGGGCGGCGCCGGGATCGCCCAGACCAGCAGTGCCGCGACGAGCCCCAGCGCCAGCAGCACGACCAGGACCCGGTGCCCGCGGCGACGCCAGACGGGGTGGGGTGGCGGACCGGAAGTGGCGGCGTGGGCGGTGGCGGATTCGGAAGTCGCGGTCATGGGGCAGGCCCCGTCGCCGGGAAGGGCGGAGGGCAGATGGCGAAGAGCGCGGAGTTTAGGCGTCAGGCCGGGCCCGCGACGGAGGTCATCGGGCAGGGATCTCCCCAGGGAGCGGGACGGCGTGAGCAGGCGCGGCGATAAGATGCCGCGCCATGACGCATGCCTTGCCTCGCCAGCCAGCCCCGACGCGGATCGCTCGGCAGCCCCTCCATGCTTGAGTGGCTGGCGCAGCAGCTGGCTTCGCTGGGCCAGGCCCTGAGGCCGCAGCCGAGCGCCGTGCCCCTGTCCATCCTGCAGGCGGACGAACGGCAGCTTGTCATTCAAGGCAACGCTGCCGTCTTCTGCTTCGACTCCCGGCAGCGCTGCGTGCGCGTCGGCATGCGGCGCAAAGCCGCCTTCGACGACATCCGGTGCGTGATCGTGCAGCACCACCGCGACAGTGACGATCGACCCGAACACTGGTCAGTCACGCTTCAGGTGCGGGGCTTTCTGGCGGACGTGCACCTAGGCTGGTCGCAGGACGACGTCGATGCCTCCATTCTCGGCGCCCGCCTGGCCCGCTTTCTGGGCAAGCCGGTGCGGGCTTGGTGAACGCCCCTCGCCCCGCGGGGCGGATCAGGGCGCCAGCGCGCCGCGCAGGTACTCAGTCAGCGCGGCCTTGAGCTCGGCCTGGAAGGGCGGGCGGATGGGCGCGAAGACCGGCTCGGCCAGGAGGGTGCGCAGCGCGGGCGGGTAGTCCAGCGTCTGCCACAGGCCGCGGGTGAGGGCGTAGCTGCGCAGCAGCAGCGCCACGCCGCGACCGGGGCCCAGGGCCAACGCAGCCTCGATGACGCCGCCCGCTTCCACGAGACCTTGCACGAGGTCCAGCTTGAAGCGGCGCAGGTGCTCGTCGCCCAGGTTCTGCTCGAGCACGCTGTAGGCCATGGCATCGAGCCGCAGCAGCTCGGGGCGCGCGTCCAGGTAGGCCGCGAAGCGGTCCACGAAGCGCGGCAGGGCCTCGGCCGGATCGCCCTCGCGGAAGGCGTCCCGCACGGCCTGCAGCAGGCCGGCGAAGTCCTCCGCCAGCAGGGCGACGAAGATCTCTTCCTTGGTCTTGAAATAGAGGTAGACCGTGCCCTTGGCCAGGCCGGCCGCCTGTGCGATCTGCGCGGCGGAGGGCAGCTGGCGGCCGTCCTCGATGAAGAGGGCGCGGGCGGCGGCGAGGATGTCGGCGCGGCGGGCGGCCTTGTCCTGCCCGTCGACGGCGCGGCTCTTCAGCAGGCGCACCGGCGGCAGGGTGACGCGGGGGGGCATCTTGCTGCGGCTCATGGCTGGAGGGCCTCCGACAGTCGCACGTGATGGCCGGGCACCGCCGCGCGGGCGGCGTCCAGCAGGGCGCGGGCGACGTGCTCGGTGCGCACGGGCCGCCAACGGCGCGGCAGCAGGGGCAGGACGGCACGGCTGAGCGCCAGCGCGACGGCCTCGCCCGGGCGTGCGTCCGGCCGCGGCCCGCCGTCCAGCAGCGACGGGCGCAGGCAGGTCAGCGAGGCGAAGCCGAGCGCCGCGAGGTCCCGCTCGGTCTCGCCCTTGACGCGCAGGTAGAGCCCGCCGCCGGCCGCATCCGCGCCCAGGGAGGAGACGTAGACGCAGGTCGGCGTGCCGGCCTCGCGCGCCAGGCGGCAGGCGGCCAGCACGTAGTCGTGGTCCACCCGCCGGAAGGCCTCGGCCGAGCCGGCCTGCCGCCGCGTGGTGCCGAGGGCGCAGAGCACGGCATCGGCGCGCCACCACGGGGCCTCTGCGGGCAGCTGCTCGAAGTCGACCTGCGGATTGAGCAGGCGCTCATGGGCGGGCAGGGGCCGGCGGGTGGGCGCGACGACCCGCGTCACGCGGGCGTCCGCCAGCGCGAGGGCCAGGGCCTGCTGCCCGACGAGGCCGGTGCTGCCAAGGATGAGAAGCGTGCTCATGGACGATGGGGGGCGATGGAGGGTGCGCGGCACCGAAGAGCGACGAGGGCGGCGGCGAGTCGCGTTGACGAGCGGCCCGGTCCGGCGCGGGCCGGCTGCCGGGGGCAGGGAGGCCCGATGGTAGCCCGCCCCGGCGTCGCCACCGCAGCGCGGCGCCCCCGCCCGGCTTCAGTTGGCCATCAGCCGGGCCGCCATCCAAGTCTGCAGGCGGCGCGGGGCGAGGCGGGCGCTCCAGACGGTGAGCTTGTTCCCGAGGCCCGGCACCACGCTAGGCGTGCCGGCCTTCAGCGCGCGCAGCCCGAGGGCCGCCACCGGGCGGGACTTCATCATCAGCAGGCGCTGGTACAGCGTGGGGCGCTGGCCGGAGACGGCCAGGAAGTTGGTGGCCGTGATGCCGGGGGACAGCACGCTCACCTTCACGCCCTGCGACGCCAGCTCGGCGTTGAGCGCCTCGCCGAAGAGCAGCACATAGGCCTTGCTCGCGGCATAGGCCGCGTAGGTGGGCGTGGCCTGGTAGCCGCCGATGCTCGCCACCAGCAGGATATGGCCGCGCCCGCGGGCGGCCATCACGCTGCCGAAGACATGCGTCAGCTCGGTGAGGCTGGCGGTGTTCAGCTGGAGCATGTCCAGCGTGCGGTCCAGGGGCTGGCCGAGCAGCGGCCCGTAGAGCCCGTAGCCGGCGTTGTTGATGAGGATGTCGATCGCGAGGCCCTGCGCATCCAGGCGCGCCTTGAGCGCCACGCCCGCCCCGGCGCGGGCCAGGTCGATGCCCTCCACGCGCACCTGCACGCCATGCCGGGCCCGCAGCTCGGCCGCCAGCGCCTCCATGGGCTCGGTGCGGCGGGCCGCCAGCACCAGGTTCACGCCCTGCTCGGCCAGCAGCGTGGCGAAGTCCACGCCGAAGCCGCTGGAGGCGCCCGTCACGAGGGCCCACTGGCCGGTCCAATCGCGGGTCGAGGTCATTTCATGCTCCTGGGAAATAAATGACCGGCGGTCATTTGATGGGTGAATTTGAAATGACCGCTGGTCAGTTGTCAAGCGGGCGCCCGCATTTCCGGGGCCGGATGTGAGCCATGGCGGGGTGTGGGGACGCTGTCAGAACGCCAGAACGGCGCTCGGGGACTCGCCCGGCGCGGCATCGTCTCCCGACGATGCGCGGCGGGCCGGCCCGGGCACGGCCGGCCCGTGCTGGATCAGGGCAGGCGCAGCGTTTCGCGCTCGCTCACACGCACTTCCTGCGCGCCGCCGTTGCCGATGCTGTAGGTCACGATGAGGATCTTGCGCTGGCCCGGGTAGGGGTCGCCGCCGCCCAGGTTGTTGTCGACGTAGACCTCGAGGCTCTGGCCGTCGCGGACCATCCGGCGGAGGCGGTCGGTGATGTCCCAGTCGCGGCCGCTGGCGCCGTAGGTGGCGTGCTGGATGCGCAGCTGGCCGCGCTCCTCGCGGCCATGCCAGCCGCCGCGCCAGTTGCGGTCGCCCCAGTTGCCGCCGCCCCAGCCGGTGAACTGGTTGCCGTCGATGTGGCTGAACTCCTCGTACTCGAAGGTGCGGACGTCGCCGCCGCGGCCGCGGGCGTAGATGCGCAGCGTCTTGCGGCGGCCCGGGTCGGGATCGACGCCGAAGAGGTCGTTGGTGATGCGCACGCGCGCGTCGCGGCGGGCCAGGTCCTTGAGGCGGTCCGTCACGTCGACGTTGCGCCCCTCGGTGCCGTAGCGGGCCTGGAGGATCTGGTAGTCGCCGTCGTCGTTGCGGCGCGGCACCTCGGGGTCGCGGCGGTCGTTGCCGCCATTCCAGCCGCCGTTCCAGTTGTCGTGGCCCCAGTTGCCCCGGCCCCAGCCGATGAACTGGTTGCCGTCGATATGGGAGAACTCCTCGTAGTCGAAGGTGCGCACCTGGCCGTCGCGGCCCTGGGCGATGATGCGCAGCGTCTTGCGATGGCCCGGGGCCGGGTCCACGCCGAAGAGCTCGTTGGTGATGCGCACACGGCGGTCCTCGCGGGCGAGCTCGCGCAGGCGCGGTGTGACGTCCACATTGCGGTCCCCGGTGCCGTAGCGGGCCTGCAGGATCTTGTAGTCGCCGTCATCGCGGTCGTCGCGGTCGGCCAGGGCGAGGCCGGCGAAGCTGCCCAGCAGGGCGGTGGCGATGCCGGATCGCAGCAGGTGTCGTCTGTTCTTCATGAGGTCTCCAGGGCTGAGGCGCGGGCCGGGCGGCGCACCGCCCTTCACGTCCCGTTGCGCCCGACCACAACGGATCAGGGCGGCAATCGGTGGACCGGTGCACGCCGGGGCGGCAGTATCGCGCCGCCGGGGTGGGCGCGCGAGGGCGATTTGCATCCGATGGTGAACCGCCGCCCGGGGGGCGCGACAGCGGCGGCGTCGCATAATCCGCCAGCGCGCCGCGCATGGCCGGGGAGGGATGGAGCCGGGCCGGCGCGGGCTACAACGACGCGGGGAGGCGTTCTTCGATGGGGACTTTCGTGCTCTTGCTGCTGCTGGCTGCTTTCGGCGGGCTCTGCTGGCGGCTGTGGCATTCCCGCTATCGCCACGCGGCCCTGCGCGGGCTCGCGGCCGGCGTGGTGCTGACGCTGGGCATTCCCTTCGTCTACGGCCTGATCTTCGGCCTGACCTTCTGGCATGCGTCCGCGCGGCCGGGGCTCGAGGGCGGGCTCTACGCCGCCATGATCTACGGCGTCCTGCTGATGCCGCTCGGATTGCCGCTCGGGATGCTGGCGGGTGTGGCCTGGCAGTGGATCCGGCAACGGCGCCCTGCATCGACCCCGTCCACTTCCACGACTGACGCCGCACAGCCATGAGCCAGCCTCCCGAGCTTTCCCCGACCGAGGCCCCCCCGAGCGCCGACGCTGCGCCCCCGGCCGGCCCGGTGCTGTGGAACCCCAATGCCGCGGCCGCCTGGGGCCTGCTCCTGAGCCCGGTCTTCAGCGCCGTCCTGCACATGATGAACTGGCAGGCCCTGGGCGAGCCAGAGAAGGCGCACGTGGCGAAACAATGGGTGATCGGCCTCGTGACCGCGACGCTCGGCACCACGCTGGTCCTGATCATCTGGCCCGAGAGCCGCCAGCTGGACACGCTGAGCCGCATCGTCGGCGTGGCGCTGCTGGTGGCCTGGTACTACGGGGCGGGCAAGGCGCAGGCGACGCGGGTGGCCGCGCTGTACGGCCGCGGCTATCCGCGACGCGGCTGGATCGTGCCGGTGCTGGCTGCGCTGGGCCTCATCGTCGGTCTGAGTTTCGTGTTCGGCGGCCTGGATTACCTGTGGCAGTACCGGCCCCGCTGAACGCCAGATCCACCTCGCCCGACCCGGGAGCGCTCATGCCTCAGCACATTCTCCAGTTCTGGTTCCACGAGATCGAACCCCGCCAGTGGTGGGCCGTCGATCCCGCCTTCGACGCCCGGCTGCGCGAGCGCTTCCTGCCCATCCTCGAGCAGGCTGCGCAGGGCGAGCTCGCGGGCTGGCGCAGCACGCCGCAGGGGCGCCTGGCCGAGGTCATCGTGCTGGACCAGTTCTCGCGCAACATCTTCCGCGGCACGCCGCGCGCCTTCGCCCAGGACCCCATGGCCCTGGCGCTGTCGCAGGAGGCCGTCGCCGCCGGCTCGCTGGACGCGCTCCAGCCCGAGGAGCGGCCCTTCCTGCTGATGCCCTTCATGCACAGCGAATCGCGCGTCGTGCACGCAGATGCCGAACGCCTCTTCGCGCAGTGGGCGCCCGGCAGCAGCCACGACTTCGAGCGGCGCCACCGGGCCATCATCGACCGCTTCGGCCGCTACCCGCATCGCAATGCCATCCTGGGGCGTGCGTCCACGAGCGAGGAGCTGGACTTCCTGCAGCAGCCGGGGTCGAGCTTCTGACCATGACGTCGGCCTACGCGCTCAAGGCACCGCTGCCGGACGTGCAGGCGGACGGCTGGCAGCTGGCTGAGCAGAAGACCATGTACGGCGGCAAACGGATCGCGGCGGGCGACGTGCTCTTTCTCTTCGACAGCGAGAACGAGGGCGGGCAGGGCCTGATCGCCCGGGGCGTGGTCGTTCAGGCGGCCCCTTGCGCACCCGTGCCGGTGTGCCGCGCCAGACGCCCCGGGTGACGCTGACCGTGCGCCGCACCGCGACGGCCACGCGCCCGCTGGGCCGCGCCACGCTCCGGACCTTTGACCGATGGGACGATGGTCGCCCCGAGACCGAGCTCAACTTCAAGCTCTACCGGCAGGCCACGGACAAGATCGTGGGCCTGAGCGAGGTGGCGGCGCGGTGGCTGGCGGCCTGCTTTGCCGAGTCGAATGAATGAACGTCGCACCGGGCGCCCGCTCGGCTGCGGCAGGAGGAACGACGGTTGATCATGAATGGCATCCGATGGCTGATGGCTTGGTTTTCGGGGCTGCTGCTGCTGCCGGCGACCGTGTGGGGCGTGCTGCTCGTGGACCGTGTGGCGACGCGCTGGTGGTGTCCGCCTGAGCACCTGTTGTCCGGCGTCTGCATGGCGGAGGGCTTCGGCCGGCTTCTGCTGTCTTTGCAGGTCGCGACCGTCGCGCTGGGGGCCGCCCTGGCGGTGCTCGTGCCTGCGCTGATGGCGCCGCGCGAGCGCCGTCTGGTGTCTGCAGCCATGCTGGGCCTGGGCACGCTGCTGTGTCTGGGTGCCGCGCTGGCGGCCTGGCCTTCGCTGGTCTTTGGCGTGCCCGCGGTGCTTGCCGGAGCCTTGGCGCGTTGGGCCTTGCATCGAGCGGGTTGGCTGAAGGAGCTTGCGGCATGAGGATCACGAAAGACTTGTTGTTGGCGGTATGCCGTGCTGGCGGCTGCATGGCAGGCCTGGTGCTGGGGAGCCTGCTCACCGGCTGCGCCTCGACCACCACGCTGCGGCCCTTTAGCACCGACGGCTGCTCGCTGTACCCCGACCGCTCGGCGAGCACCGGGCAGGACTGGTGCGTCTGCTGCGTCGCGCATGACCGGGCCTACTGGCGCGGCGGCACCGAGGACGAGCGCCGCCGCGCCGACGACGCGCTGCGGGCCTGCGTCCAGGCGCAGACGGGTGACGACGCCCGCGCCGCGCTGATGCACAGCGGCGTGCGCCTGGGCGGCAGCGCGCTCTGGCCGACGTGGTTCCGCTGGGGCTATGGCTGGGGCTATGGCCGCGCCTACCGCCCGCTGAGCCCGGCGGAGGCCGCCGAGGCGGATCGCCTGGAGGCCCAGTACGCCGCGGAGGTGGGCTTCGACCAGTGCCCGGGCCAGCCGCGCTCGACCCTGCTGCGTCCGCCCACGGCCTCGTCCGTCGTGCCGACCTCCCCGCCCGCCTCCGCCCCATCTTCTGCACGAACGCCTGCATCCCATGAGCACTCCTGACACCGACTGGCTGATCCAACGCACGCTGCAGGCCCGCACGGCCGAGGGGCACCGCTTCGACATGCGCGTCGGCATCGGCTTCCCGCAGCCGGAGGCGCCGGACTGGCGCTGCGCCGTGATGCTCGGACCCGACCTTGAAGCGCCGGCCCACCTCATGGGCATCGACGCCTGGCAGGCCCTGCAACTGGCCCAGCAGCTGGTGTCGGACCTGCTGGCGGACTTCGTGGCCCGGGGCGGCGAACTGGCCTGGGAAGGCGCACCGCTCGATCCCGCCACGCTCTTCGTCCGGTCGGCCAGCGCCGCGCCGGGTGCCTGAACAGGAGACCCTCATGCAGATCCACGGCAGCTGCCATTGCCAGAACCTGCGCTTCCGCCTGCACTGGCCAGACGACGCGCTGCCCATTCCCGCCCGCGCCTGCGGCTGCCGCTTCTGCCGCAAGCATGGGGGCGTCTGGACGGCGCATCCGGCCGCGCGGCTCGAGCTCGAGGTCAGCGATCCCGAGGCGCTCATCGCCTACGCCTTCGAGACCCGCACGGCGGACTTCCAGGTGTGCGCGCGCTGCGGCGCGGTGCCCTGGGTGCGCAGCGAGATCGACGGCCGCGCCTATGCCGTCGTGAGCGTGAATGCCTTCGATGACGTGGACGCCGCGCTGCTGCAGCGGGCCGAGGTCAGCTTCGAGGGCGAGGCGCTGTCGGACCGGCTGCAGCGGCGTGCGGCGCGCTGGATTCCCCTGGACGCAGGCGCGGCGCCCTCGGCCCCCTGGCCGGAGGTCGAGCGATGAAGCCGCTGCCCAACACCCGCTGCCCGCTGTGCGGCGGCAGCAACCAGTGCCAGCCGGCGTTGACCGGCCGCTTCGAGGGCGACTGCTGGTGCCGCACCACGCCCGTCAGCCCCGAGGCCCTCGCGCGCGTGCCGCCCGAGCAGCGGGGGCTGGCCTGCCTGTGCCCGCGCTGCGCGCAGGGCCTCGCGTCTGCTGCGCCACACACGCCGGACTGAGCGACCCGGCCCCGGAGCCGCTACCATGCGAGCCCGACGAGGCGCCGCGGCGTTAGGCACGTCTCGCAACCCCATACATGACGCCCGAAGGAAGGGAATCCCTTGAAACTGCTCATTTGGCCTCTGCTGCTCGTCGCTGCCTGGATCGGGCACGGCCGTCTGATGTTCACCGAGTCGCGCGTCATGCCGCTGGTCAATCAGAACACGATGCAGGTCTTCTCCGGCGACAACAAGGCCTGCGACTTCTACACCGATGACGTGCAGGTGGACCTGGAATCGGACCAGCGCGCCGGGCGCTGGGAAGTCGAGGGCGGCAAGGACGAGCTGTGCGGCTACATGCGCAAGGCCGTGGCCGCCTTCGTGCTGCTGGATGCCCAGGTGCACACGGAGTACAGCGACGTGAAGCTGGAGCGCAAGGGCTTCCCCTGGACGGAGGCGACGCTGCACTACACCGAGCACGTGACCGTCCAGACGGACAAGCTCCCGACGATGACCTTCACGTCCGACGACGAGCTCATCCTGGTGCGCACGCTCACGGGCGTGAAGGTGCGCTCGGTGCACTCCCGCGGCACGCAGCGCTGATCTCCGGTCGCACGATGACGCAGGCCTGGCTGCTCGAGTTCTGGCACTTCACCCGCAAGGAGGCGCAGGCCTGCCTGTTCGCGGGGCTCTTCTTCCTGGCCGTCTTCCTGGTGCCCCGTGCCGGCGTGCTCGGGCTGCCGCGCTACGACGTGCTGCTCGTGATCGCGCTGGCGCTGCAGTGGATCCTGTGGCAGGCGGGCCTGGAGAGCCTGGACGAAATCAAGGCCATCACGGCCTTCCACTTGCTCGGGCTCGCGCTGGAGCTGTTCAAGACCTCCGCGGCCATCGGCTCGTGGAGCTACCCCGATCCCGCCTACACCAAGGTCTTCGGCGTGCCGCTGTTCTCGGGCTTCATGTACGCGGCCGTAGGCAGCTACATCATCCAGGCCTGGCGGCTCTTCGACCTGCGCATCCTGCACCATCCGCCCTACTGGATGGCCGGGCTCGTGGCGGGGGCTCTCTACCTGAACTTCTTCACGCAGCATTACATCGGCGACTGGCGCTGGTACCTCGCGGCCGGGGCGCTGGGCCTCTACGCGCGCTCGACCGTCGTGTTCCGCCCCTGGCAGCGGGACCTGCGCATGCCGCTGCCGCTGGCGCTCGTGCTGATCGGCTTCTTCATCTGGCTGGCCGAGAACCTGGGCACCTTCTTCGGCCTGTGGCGCTACCCGAACCAGCTGGGCGCCTGGGCCACTGTGCACGTCAGCAAGTGGAGCGCCTGGAGCCTGCTGGTGCTGATGAGCTTCACGCTGGTGGCACAGCTCAAGCACATCAAGGCGCGCATCCATGTGCCGGGCGATCCGGCCCCGGGCTGGCCGCAGGCCGTGCGCGACTGAGCGCCGGCGCTAGCGCTGCTGCGCTCGCCATGCCGCGGGCGAGGCGCCGAACCACAGCTTGAAGGCGTGGTTGAAGCTGCTCTGCTCGCTGAAGCCGAGCAGGAAGGCCACATCCGTCAGGGACAGCTCGGGCTGGCGCAGATAGCGCCGGGCGAGCTCCTGCCGGACCTCGTCCAGCAGCTGGCTGAAGCTGTGGCCCGTGTCCGCCAGCCGCCGCTGCAGGCTGCGCGCGGAGAGCTGCCGGCTCTCGGCCAGCAACGCCAGCGTCGCCCGGCCCTGCATCAGCTGAGCGGCGATGTCCTCGCGTAGGGCCTGCACCAGCGGCGGCTCCTGGGTCTCGCGCAGGCGGGCGCTGAGGCGCGCCTCGGCCGCCTGCGTGAGCGCGGGGAACATGCTCGCGTCGGCATTGGCCAGCGGCAGGTCCAGCAGCGCGGCGGGAAAACGGGCCTCGGTGACGGGGGCGCCGAACTCGACGGGCACGCCCAGCAGCCGGCTGTAGAGCTCGCCCGTGGCGGCGTCCGCGGGCACATGGGCGAAGCGCAGATGGCTCAGGGGCAGCTGGCGGCCCACCAGCCAGTGGCCGAAGCTGTGGATGCCCATCATCACGCTCTCCACCAGCTGGTCCGCGCCGGGGCGGTCCAGCCAGGGGCTGTGCCAGCGGTAGACGGCGGTGTCGCCTTCCACGCCCAGCTCGCTGCGGCCCAGGTCGTGGGCGAGGCCCTCGAAGCGCTGCGTCTGCACGAGCGCGGCCCGCACGTCCGGGCAGGCGCACAGCACGAGGCCGTAGCTGGCGAAGGTCGAGAGCTGCATGCGCCGGCCGACCTCCAGCCCGAAGCCCCGGTGGCCCAGCAGGCCCGCGGCCTCGTGCAGGAAGCGGATGTAGCGCTCCACCGGCAGCGCCTCCGGCAGCTGCAGCGGGGCCGTGGCGAGGGCCGGCCAGTCGCAGGCCTGGGCCAGCACGCCGAGGTCGAGGCCCAGCGACTGCGCCGTCTCCACCGCCGTGCGCGCGTAGGCGCCCACCACCCGCGCCTGGGCGGCGGCGGGCAGTCGTTGCAGCGGATGGGCCTCGGGCGGCGCGGGCGTCGCGCCGGGGTCCGAGGCGGTCGGGCGGTCGGGCATGGCCCGAAGTGTGCCGCAAGCGCGGCCGCCCCGGCGCGAGCCGGGCTGGCGCTCAGCGGGGGTGCAGGATGTCCTGCAGCTCCGCGTACAGCGGCCGCAGCGGCTCGTACATGCGCTTGTAGACGCGCTGGTAGAGCGCCTCGTAGCGCTCGGCATGCGCCGGCACGGGCTCGAAGGTCTGCCCCAGGCGCGTCATGGCGGCCACGGCGCTGACATGGTCCCGGTGGAAGCCCAGGCCCACGGCGCCCGCGATGGCCGCGCCGAGGCCCGAGGTCTCGTAGGTGTGCGGGCGCGAGGTCGGCAGGTTGAAGATGTCGGCCGTGAGCTGCAGGGCGGCATCGGACTGCGAACCGCCCCCCGACACGCGCAGGCTGCGGATCGTCGTGCCGCCGCGGCGCTGGATGCGCTCGGCGCCCTCGCGCAGCGCGTAGGCCAGGCCCTCGAGGATGGCGCGGTAGAGATGCGCCCGCGTGTGCACATCCGAGAAGCCGATCACCGCGCCGCGCGCGTCGGGCCCCGGATGGCGGATGCCCGGCGTCCAGTAGGGCTGCAGCATCAGGCCCTCGCTGCCCGGCGGCACGGCGCGCACCAGTTGGTCGAAGAGCACCTCGGGCACCACGCCCTGCTCGCCGGCCGCCGCGCACTCGGGATGGCCGAACTGCTCCTTGAACCAGCTGACCATCCAGTAGCCACGGAAGATCTGCACCTCGGTGTTGTACTGGCCCGGCAGCAGCGCGGGATAGGGCGGGATGAAGGGCAGCGCCTCGACATAGCGCGGCGTGGTGATGTCGATGGTGGCCGTGGTGCCGTAGCTCAGCGCGCCCACGTCCGGCGCGATGGCCCCGGCGCCGACGATCTCGCAGGCCTTGTCCGCGGCACCCGCGATCACCGGCAGGCCCTCGGGCAGCCCGCAGGCCACCGCCGCCTCGCGCGTCAGGCCACCGAGGGTGCTGCCCACCGGCAGCAGCTCGGGCATCTGCTCGCGCGTGGTGGCCAGCGCCTGCCATTTCCAGTCCCAGCTCGCGGCCCAGTCCTGGCGCTTGAAGTCGAAGGGCAGGTAGCCCACCTGGCAGGCGATGGAGTCGGCGAAGCGGCCGGTGAGCTTGTAGTTGAACCAGCCCGAGAGCAGCAGCAGCTTGTGCGTGCGCCGCGCGACCTCGGGCTCATGTTCGGCGATCCAGTTGATCTCGGCCTCGCGGCTGAAGTAGTCGATCGTGCCGTCCACGCGCGCGGCCTTGAATGCCAGGCGCCACCACGGCGCCACGGGGCGGGCCTTGCTCGCGCGGCGCTGGTCCAGCCAGATGATGAAGGGACGCAAGGCCTGACCCTGGGCATCGACGGGCACCAGCGTGCCGCGCTGCGTGGTGACCACCAGGCCCTTCACGGCGGAGCGCAGATGGGCGTGCGTCTGCCACAGGCCCCGGCACACGCCGGCGGCGGCCTGCCAGAAGGCCTCGGCGTCGTGCTCCAGCCAGCCGTCCTGGTGGCTCACGTAGTCGTCCAGCGACTGCTGGCACTTGGCGAGCAGCCGGCCCTGCAGGTCGAAGAGCAGGGCGCGCACGCTCTGCGTGCCGCAGTCCAGGCTCAGGATCAGCTCATCCGGACGGACGGTGGAGGAGGTCTCAGCATTCATGGGCGCCATTCTCTGGGAATCCCGTGGCAGCGCAGCACGCGTTCACGGTAGCGGTGGCATTCGTCGTCCCAGCGTTCGTCGCTCCAGGCGAGCGTTTCCTGCACGAGCGGGCGCAGCGCGGGCAGCAGCGCCGCGCCGCCGTCGCGCAGCAGCAGGCCGATGCGGCTGCGGCGCAGCAGCAGGTCGTCCAGGTGCAGCACGGCCTCGTGGCGCAGGGCGTGGCGCAGCTCGGCCCAGCAGCACTCGGCATGCGGGATCTCGCGCAGCTCGCCAGGCGCGGCCTCGGCCAGCAGCACGGACGCGGCATCGCCGTAGCGGGCCAGCATGCGCTGCCGCAGCGGCGCGGGCAGCGCCTGGGCCGCCTGGACGCTGGCGATGCCGGGGGCGCGCAGCAGCGCGGCATCCGCCTGCAGACGCCGCAGGGCCGGCACGCGCGACTGCACGCGGCGCAGGGCCTCGATGGCGGACGAGCGGAAGGTCGTGAGCTTGCCGCCGCTGACGGTCAGCAGCCCGCGCTCGTCGAGGATGAGATGCTCGCGCGCCTCCTTCGACGGATCGCGGTGGTCCCCCGAATCCAGCACGGGCCGCACGCCTGAGTACGTCGAGACGACGTCCTCGGCATCGAGCGAAAGGCTCGGGAAGGCGGCGCGAACGGCCTGCATCAGGTAGTCGAACTCCCCGGCCGTGATGCCCGGCTCGCGGTCCAGCGGATCGCGGTGGTCCAGGTCGGTCGTGCCGAGCAGGGTGCGGCCCTCCCAGGGCAGCGCGAACACGGGCCGGCCGTCCTGCGGATGGAAGAAGGCCACGGCCTGCGCGACGGGCAGGCGCCAGGCCTCGAAGAGCAGATGGCTGCCGCGCAGCGGGCGCAGCAGGGGCCGCGCGCCGAGGTCCTGCCGCAGCTGGTCCGCCCAGGCGCCGGTCGCGTTCACCACGACCCGCGCCTGCACGGCGAGCCGCTCGCCGCTGTCGTCGTTGCGCAGCAGGGCGCCGCGCACCTGGCCGTCGGTCTCGATCAGCCGTTCGGCGGCCACGTGGTTGAGCGTGATCGCCCCGAGCTGCCGCGCCTCGGCCAGCACGCGCAGCACGAGGCGCGCGTCATCGGTCTGCGCATCGAGGTAGGACCAACCGCCCGCGAGGCCCTCCGCCGCGAGGTGCGGGGCCTGCGCGAGCACGGCATCGGGCGCGTGCCACTGGCGCGTTCGGCGGCCGGCGAAGAAGTCGTACATCGCCAGGCCGAGCCCGAGGATGCGCCGCCCCTTGCGGTCGGACTGCCGCACCGGCAGCAGGAAGCGCAGGGGCGTGACGAGGCCCGGCATGTCGCGCAGCAGCGCCTTGCGTTCGCGCACGGACTCGCGCGTCAGCCCGATCTGCCCCTGCGCCAGGTAGCGCAGGCCGCCGTGCACGAGCTTGGACGACTTGGACGAGGTGCCGCTGGCGAAGTCGCGCGCCTCGACCAACGCCACGCGGGCGCCGCAGCGCGCGGCCTCCAGGGCCACGCCGGCCCCGGCGATGCCGCCGCCGATGACGAGCAGGTCCAGCGGCTCGCGCTCGTGTGCGCGCAGCGCGGCCCAGGCCTCGGCGCGCTTCATGACCGGGCAGCGGCCGACGCGGGCCGCAGATTGCCGGAGTCCAGCAGGCCGCTCGGGTCGGCCTCGCGGATCAGGCCGTCGATCAGTCGCAGCCCCGCCGCGCCCTTCTCGGCGCCCAGGTAGGGCGCATGGTCCTTGCCCACGCCGTGCTGGTGGCTGATGGTGCCGCCCTCGCGCACGATGGCCTCGCTGACCGCGGCCTTGAGCGACTGCCAGCGCGCCCAGGCGCCGTCGAAGTCCGGCCCGATGCGGAACACGAAGGTGCTGTAGACGCTGGAGCCCTGCGGATAGACATGAGAGAGGTGCGTGTAGGCATGGCAGCGCTCGCCATGGCCGGCCAGCGCGCTGCGGCCCGCGTGCTCCATGGCCTGCATCATCGGCGTGACGCGGGGCCAGTCGCAGGCCGTCTCCATGGTGTCGACCGCGAAGCCGGCCTCCCACAGCGCATTGCGCAGGTAGACGCCGCGGAAGCGCTTGGCGGCCCACTTGCGGCCGAGCACGGTGCCCGTGGACACCCCGCCCTGCGCCCGCAGCAGCGGCTTCGCCAGCGCCTGCATCGCGCGCACCTGCGCGGCGCCGCCGGTGAAGCCCAGCATCAGCATCACCTTGCCCTCGCCGCAGCCGCGCAGCGCGAGGTAGCGCTCCAGCCAGGCGATGGCGCCGGCGTGGCCCGCGAGCTTGAGTGTGGTGAGCGTCTCGGTGGCATTGGCCAGCCGCATCATCGAGAGCCCGAGCCGGGCCTGGGCCAGCTCGCGCACGGCGGCCTGGCCGCGCTCCCAGCTCGGCAGGAACCACGCGACGAAGTCCTCGCGTTCGGGCACGCGGCTGATGCGCACGCTGGCCTCGGTGATCACGCCCACGCGGCCCTCGGAGCCCAGCACCCATTCGCGCAGGTCCGGGCCGGCGGCGGAGGCGGGCAGGGTGGGGATGTCCAGCGTGCCCTCGGGCAGCTCGACGCGCCCGCCGGCAAAGAGGCTCTCGATGCGGCCATAGCGGGCCGACTGCTGGCCGGACGAGCGCGTGGCGATCCAGCCGCCCAGCGAGGCGTACTCGAAGCTCTGCGGGTAGTGGCCCAGCATCCAGCCCTCGGCGCGCAGCTGCGCCTCGAGGTCGGGGCCGAGCACGCCGGCCTCGAAGCGGGCCAGCTGCGACAGCGGATCCAGCGCCAGCAACCGGCGCAGGCGCTGCATCGAGAGCATCAGCACCGGCCGCTCGCCCGCGGGGGGCGTCAGGTGGCCGACCACGCTCGTGGCACCGCCCACGGGGATCACCACCAGGCCCTGCTGGCGGGCCCAGTCCAGCAGCTGGCGGACCTCGTCGCCCGTCTCCGGGAAGGCCACGGCATCGCCCACCGGGCCGATGCGGCCGAAGCGCAGGCGCAGCCAGTCCCCGAGGCTCTGGCCGAAGCTGGCCTGCAGCCGCGCGGCCGCGTCGGTCTGCAGCGGCAGCGGTGCGCCATGCAGCTGAGCCGCCGTCAGCCGCGTGGGCGGCAGCTGCGCCAGCGCCGCCGCCAGACTGGCGTCCAGCGGCGGCGCGCCCAGCCCCAGAGCCTCCTCCAAGAAGCTCCGGGCTCCCTCGTCAATCGTCGCGTGGATGGATTCGTCGCCCCAGCCGTTCCAGCGTCGCATCGCGTCTTCCCCTCATGATCTGATGAGGTCGAAGCTTAGGGAGCGGCGGGCCGGCTGGCTTGGTCGATGGCGACGCCCGGCTTGTGATTTGGCGTCAGGCGGGGGCGTTCAGCGCGACATCCCGCCCGCCCAGCGCACGCGCCAGGGCGACGGACAGGCGCGTCGCCTGCCCGTAGATCGAGAGCTGCGGATTGGCGCCGATGCTGGTCGGGAAGATCGAGCCGTCGTGCACCGAGAGATTGCGCAGCTGCCAGTGCCGGCCGTCCGGGCGGACCACGCCGCGCGAGGCGTCCGCCGCCATGCCGCAGCCGCCCATGACGTGCGCGCTGACGAGGCGCAGCTGCTGCGGCCCGAGCGGCAGCGCCTCGATCTGCGCACGGGCCTCGGCCCAGCTCTTCACGAATCGGCCCGCCTCGTGCAGCGGCATCACCGTGCGCGCGCCGGCCGCGAACTGCAGCTCGGCCATGGCCAGCAGGGCGCGGCGGGCGCCGTCCAGCAGCACCGCGTTGATGGGGTAGTCCAGCACCGGGCTGCCGTCGCTGCGCAGCTGCACGCGGCCGCCGGGGGACTCGGGATGGAAGCCGTCCCGCAGCAGGGCCAGCACGGCCTGCGCGTGGGGGAACTGCTTGAGCGTCTGCACATAGCCGGCGCCCATGCCCACGAGGGTGGAGGCCATCAGCGCCGGGTGCAGCGGCGGCACCTCCAGCTTGAAGCCGAGCGGCCCGTCGATGGGGTCGGTGTGCAGGAAGTGGTCGGTGTAGACGCTCTGCGGCGCGCCGGCCCAGCCATCGATGCGCTCGTCGAACAGCGCCGCCGAGATCACGACCGGATGCAGGAAGGTGCGCCGGCCCAGGCGCTGGTGGGGATCGGGGGCGTTCGAGCGCAGCAGCAGGGCGGGGGAGTTGATCGCACCGCCGGCCACGAGGAAGTGACGGGCCTTGACGCGCAGCTCGGGGCCGGCCGGCGCGTCGTTGAGCGTCACCGGACGGCAGATGAGCGCCTGCACCGTGTCGCCCGACCACTCCAGACGCTCGGCGCGCGTCTGCACCAGCATCGTCGCGCCGCCGGCCAGGGCGGCGGGGATCGTCGTCAGCAGCATGGACTGCTTGGCGTTCGTCGGGCAGCCCAGGCCGCAGGAGCCCAGGTTCCAGCAGCCCTTGACGTTGCGCGGGATGCGCTTGGCCTCCAGCTTCAGCACCTGCAGACCGCGCTCCAGCGCGCTGTTGTTGGCGTTGGGCGTGCCTTCCCAGTCGTGCACGTTCAGCCGGGCCTCGGCCTGGGCGAACCAGGGCGCCATCGCAGCCTCGTTCAGGTCCGAGAGGCCGAACTCGCGACCCCAGAAGGCCAGCGTGTCGGCCGGCGTGCGGAAGCTGCTGGTCCAGTTGATGGTGGTGGAGCCGCCCACGCAGCGGCCCTGCAGGATGTTGAAGGCCTTGTCGGCCGTCTTGCGGGCCGCGCCTTCCTGGTAGAGACCGGTGTAGGCCTCGGCCTCGCGCTGCTTGAAGTCGCTGCTGGAGCGCAGCGGGCCGGCCTCGATGATGAGCACCTTCAGCCCGGCCTTCACCAGCAGCTCGGCGCTGACGCCCGCACCGGCGCCGCTGCCGACGATGGCGACGTCGCAGTCCAGCTCGGCCGGCAGCGGCGCGATGCCGCCTCCCAGCACACGCCAGCCCTGGGCCAGGCCCTCGCGGATCGGGTCTTGGAACATGCTCATGCTCGGCCTCGCTGAATGCTCATTGGAAGGACTGCGGGCCCGGGTAGCCCATCTGGGACCAGTGCCCGGGCGAGCTGAAGAAGACGGCGCAGTGCAGGTCGCGCAGCGCCTGGTAGGCCTGGGCGCGCAGGCTCACGCGCGAGCTGCGCATGCTCTGCAGCGCGGCCTGCACGGCGGCGGTGCCGGCCTCGGCCCAGTCCGTGCGCAGGCCGGCCAGACCCAGGCGGCCGGCGGCGCTGCTCAGCACGGTCAGCAGCTGGCCGAGCTCGGCCTGCAGGGCGGGCGGGAAGCCGGCGATGGCGCCGTCCATCTGGTCGAGATGGGTCTGCAGGGCGAGGCTGCGCTCGGCGGCGTCGTCCGGCCAGGCGCCCTCGAGCACGGCCAGGGCGACGGCGCCCATCACGGCGCGGGCCCGCGGGCTCTGGCGCGGCGCACCGCTGGCCTCGGCCTGCAGCCCGGGCTCGGCGCCCCGCAGGCCCAGGCCGGCCAGTGCCAGCAGGAGGCCGCTGCCCAGGCCCAGCTTCATGAGAGTTCGACGTTGCATGCGGGAGATCAGGAAATCGAAAAAAGGCGGGACATCCGGGCGGGGCCCCGGTGCACCGGTCTGGCGCGCCGGCGCGGGCCGGATGATTCAAAGCTGGGCGCAGCCTAGTCGCAAGTGCCGCGGCACACCAAGAGGGTGCACGCCTAGATAGAGTCGCCCGCCTAAATCCATGCCCGGGCCCCGGAGCGGGCGCCGAGGCCACAATCGGCGCATGAACACGCTGCCCGCCCTGCCCGAATCGACCCGGCCCTGGACCGAGGCGCTGCTGGACCTCGTGGCCCAGCGGCCGGCGTCCGACGAGGCCGAGCGCCCGCTCGCGGCGCGCGAGGCGCGGGCGCGGGCGCTCACCGAGGCGGCCGCGCGCAAGGCCGGCGCCACCGCCGCGGGTCTCGCGCTGCCGCCGGGCCCGCTGGGCTGGCTCACGGTGCTGCCGGAGCTGATGGCCGTCTGGCGCATCCAGGCGCAGCTGGTGGCGGACGTCGCGGCCCTGCACGGCCACAGCGCGGAGCTCGGGCGTGAGCAGATGCTCTACTGCCTCTTCCGCCACACGGCCGCGCAGGCGGTGCGGGACCTCGCCGTGCGCGCCGGCGAGCGCGCCGGGCAGGCCGTGCTGCAGCGCGTGCTGCAGGCGATCGGCGTCAAGCTGGGCGAGCGCAGCGTCGGCAGCGCCGTGGCGCGCTGGGTGCCGCTCGCGGGGGCGGCGGGCGTCGGCGCCTATGCCTGGTGGGATACGCGCCAGGTCGGGCGCAGCGCGCAGGCGCTGTTCGCCTCGATGCCGCGCTGATCAGCGCACCTCGCTCAGCGCCGCCGGCTGCGTCGGCACCGGCCTCGCGGGCTGGTCCCAGCCGAAGAAGGCCAGCACGCGGTCCTTCTGCGCGAGGGTGTCCTGCTCGCCCAGCGCCATCAGGGCCTGCGTGTAGGGCGCCTCGAAGAGCAGGTAGCTCGCCAGCGCCGCGCCTTGCCCCTGGCCCTGCTGCACGCCCACGGCCCGCAGCAGCAGGCGGATGGGCTTGGGCAGGTCCTCCACATGCCGGGCGGCGAGGTCGTCCAGGCGCTGGCTGGGCGAGATCACCAGCGCATCGATGGGCTGCAGCGGGCTGTACTTGCGGCTCTCCGGCGGCATCAGCGAGAGCGTGCGGTTGATGCGCTGCATGCGCTCGATGTCCACGGCCAGCGCGTCCAGGAAGATGCTGGAGAGTGCATGCCCGGCGATCTGCGCGAGGCTGGGGTAGCCCTGGTCCGGCGCCTTGCGGCCCTGCGGCTCGTTCATGCGGCCCGCGCCGATCACCAGCAGGCGCTTGGCGCCCAGGTGGATGGCGGGCGACAGCGGGGCGCTCTGGCGCATGGAGCCGTCGCCGTACCAGGCGCGGTCGGTCTCACTGCCGAGCTGCTTGGCCGGGAAGATGAAGGGAATCGCCGAGCTCGCCAGCAGGTGCTGATGGTTGAGCTGCGTCGGCACGGCCACCCGCTGCGAGCGCACCCAGGGGTCGATCGGGCGGGCGCTTTGGTAGAAGGTGACGTGCTCGCCGCTGCTGTAGCTGGAGGCCGTCACCGCGAGCGCATGCAGGTGCCGGCGGCCGAGCACGGCGGGCAGGCGGTCCATGGGCACGAGCTCGTGCAGCAGCCCCTGCAGCGGGTTGTTGTTCAGCAGGGACTGCGGCCGCAGGCGCGCCATGGCCCAGCCGAAGGACATCATCGTGAGCCAGCGCGCCCCGCTGCCGGCCACGCCGAGGGAGTCGCTGCGGTAGACCTGCTCGGCGCGGAAGTGCTTCCAGACGTGGACGAGCCGCTCCACCGCGCCATCGAACTGGTCGGCCCCGCAGGCCAGCGCCGTGCCGTTGATGGCGCCGGCCGAGGTGCCGACGATCACGCCGAAGGGATTGCTGCGCGCGCTGGCCTCGCCCTGGGCCTCGCGGCGCAGGCGCACGAGGGTCTGCAGCACGCCGACCTGGTAGGCCGCGCGCGCGCCGCCGCCGCTGAGCACCAGGCCGGTCAGGGGGTAGTCGTGCATGGTCGTGCGGGCCCGTCGGAGCCATTGCCTGGGAAAGCCGATTGGACACCCGCCACGCCCGGCCGCGAGCCCTCGCTTGCCCCAGGGCGCGGCCCCCGGATCGGGTGACGCCTGCGTGGGGTCATGACGGGCCGTTCGGCCTACACTGCCCCGACTCCCCCATCCCTCCAGCGCCGAACACCCGTCCCATGCAGCTGCCCACCATGCTCGATGTGGAGGCCTCCGGTTTCGGCCGGGGCAGCTATCCCATCGAGATCGGTTTCGTCGGCGCGGACGGCGGCCTCTTCTGCACGCTGGTGCAGCCCGCGCCGGGCTGGGAGCACTGGGACCCCGCGGCCGAATCCCTGCATGGCATCAGCCGCGCGCTCCTGCAGCGCCACGGCCGGCCGGTGGACTGGGTGGCCGAGGAGCTGAACCGGCGCCTGGCCGGCCAGACGGTCTATTGCGACGGCTGGGGCCACGACTATCCCTGGATCGCACGCCTGTTCGACGAGGCCGAGCGCAGCCCCGCTTTCCGCCTGGAGGACGTGCGCGTGCTGCTGGACGAACGGCAGCTGGGCGGATGGGACCGCAGCCTGCGGGCGCTGCGTGACGAGCTCCGGCCCGAGCGCCACCGCGCCAGCAGCGACGCGCGCCTGCTGCAGCTGTGCGTGCAGCGCGTGCGCACGGCGGCCCACGCGGGCAGATAACGGACACGACGCGGGCGCGACGCGGCCGGGACGCCGGCCCGGGCGCTGATGGCGGCGGCTTGCGCTGCATCAAGCGCCGCCGGTTTGCGCTGGCCGCGCACTTGGGCCGCTCGAGCGGCCGGGCTAAGCTCGAAGCCTGTCAGCCCTGCCACAGGAGTTCCTCATGTTCCAGCGCATCCTCTTCCCGACCGACGGCTCGCCCCTGGCCCTCAAGGCCTGCGGCGTGGCCGTCGACATGGCCCGCCGCTACGGCGCCTCGCTGCAGGTCGTCAGCGTGATCGACCCGGTGCCCTTCGTGGCGTTTCCCGAGGGCGGCGGCGAGGCCCTGGCCTACTACCTCGAGGCCGCCGAGCAGGCCGCCAACGAGGGCATCGCGCAGGCCCGCCAGCTCGCCGAGGCCGCGGGCGTGCCCTTCGAGGGGCTGATCCTGCGCGAACACGGGCCGGCCGTCGCCGTCGTGGAGCAGGCCAAGGCCGCCGGCGCCGAGCTGATCGTGATGGGCTCGCACGGCCGCCGCGGCCTGGACGCCGTCATCCTCGGCAGCGTCGCGCAGAAGGTGCTGACGCTCTCGCCGGTCGCGGTGATGATCGTGAAGTGAGGCCGCAAGAAAAAAGGGCCGGTGGCAGTGCCACCGGCCCTTTCCGCGGCAGGAGCCGGGTCGATCAGAAGGCGAACTTCACGCCGGCGGACAGGACCTGGATTTCCTTCATGGGCTTCTGGAATTCCACGCGCAGGGACACGTCCTTCGAGAACGCGTAGCTGGCGCCGATGCCCCACAGAGCCTTGGTCTTGTTGCCGCTGCCGCTGCCGCTGCTTTGGCCGTCCGAGAAGCTGATCTCACCGCGCAGGCTGTTGAGGCCCAGACGGCCGTACAGGCTCAGTTCGTTGGTGACCGGAGCGCTGAACACACCCGAGAACTGCAGGGCGTACAGGTCCACCTTGCCCGTCACGCCGTCTTCCTTGACGGTCTCGTTGAGCAGCGAGCGATAGCCGGCTTCCAGAGACACGGTGTCGTTGAGCTTGTAGCCACCGAACACGGCAAAACCGGTCTTGGTGACCGACGCGCCGTTGTCGCTGAACTTGTTGCGGCCGATGTCGCCACCAGCGTAGTAGTCGCCAGCGAAGGCGGGAGCGGCGAATGCGGCGGCCATGGCCAGGGCCATCAGTTTCTTCATGATTTTTCCCTCAAAGGATTGAATGCTTGTGACGCAGCGGACCATCGCCCGCTGCTCCTCGCGGCCCGTTCCTGGGCGCCGGGCGCCGAGGCCCGTTGCGAAGCGGTCGCATTCTAGGCATGCGGCAGCCGCCCCTGCCTGAAGTCATTGGGGCCGGTGCCACACTCTTTCGGGGGAGTCAGGCGGACGCCGGCAGCACAGGCCAGGCGCCCGTGAGGCGCTCACCGTCGAAGACCAGCAGATCCCCGAACTGCAGCAGCAGCGCCTCGCTCTGCCGCGGCCGCCAGAACACCAGCTCGTCGGGCTGCAGCTCGACGGACTCGCTGGCCACCATCACTTGCTGGTTGGAGCTGGGCCCATACAGCCCGCTGGGCTGCAGGCCGGGCGGCGAGACGGGGTCGGCCAGCCAGTGCCCGCCGTGGATGGCATACCCCCGCGCCTGGTTGCGGTCCCAGACCTGGGCGGCCCGGCTGAGCCAGGTGGCACCCTCGGGCAGCCGGAATCGGGGCCAGGTCTTGAGCACCGGTGTGGCGATGAAGGCGGCGGGCTGCAGATCGGCCAGCAGCGGCTTGTCGAAGTCCGAGGGCAGCAGGGCCGCCGAGCCCACGGAGACCTCATTGGGAACGCCCCGGCCGTCGTGCAGCCGGAAGGTGGGCGAGCCCGCGGTGTTGAGGGTCAGGTCTTGCCGGCGCTGCGGCCCGAGCACCTCGTTCGCGAGGGCCCAGGCGCGCTCGTACCGGGCCTGGGCCGTCGCCCACGCCGTGCTGCGCATGCCCGCGACGTCGGGCAGGGCGGCGACGTGGGCGTCGTAGCCCATGAAGCCGCGCCACTGCAGCCCGGGCGAGGTCTTGAACGTGGCCAGCGCGCGGCCGAGGTCCGCCTCGTCCTCGAAGCCGCCCCGGTGCAGGCCGACGTCGATCTCCAGATTGATGCGCAAGACCTGGCCCCGCGCCTGGGCGAGCTGGCGGTACTGCGCCAGCCGCGCCTCGGTGTCGATGAGCCATTCGATGGCCGCGATGCGCTCCGGCGGCAGCTGCTCGAGCAGTTGCGCGGCGGCGGCCACCGGGAAGGGCTTGCCCAGCAGGACCTGCGCGTCGGGCCGGGCCTGCAGCAGCGCGGCGGTCTGTGCGGCGTTGAAGGCCATCACCCGGCGGCTGCCCCAGGCGGTGGCGACCTCGTCCATCAGGGGCAGGCAGGGCAGGGACTTGAGCACCGCGCGCAGCGCCATGCCCGTCGCCTGCTGGTGGGCGTGGATGCGGGCCAGGTTGGCGCGCAGGCGGGGCAGGTCGATCACCAGCCTCGCCTGCGCCACACCCGCGCCTTGCAGCGCGCGGGCGAGGCCCTGGAAGTAGGCGTCGTGCGCGCCGCCGTGGTCCGCCGGCCGGGCCAGCCAGGCGCCCCCGGCGGCCATCAGGCCCGCGGCGCCCAGCCAGTGGCGGCGCCGCCAGCGCCGGGACTGCTTCAGTTCATCCACGGGCGCCTCCCGTGAAGACCTGCTGCAGGTGGGCGTTGAGCAGCCGCCCTTGCGGATCGAGCTGCTCGCGCACCTGCTGGAAGTCCTTGAAGCGCGGGTACAGGGCGCCGAGCTCGCGGGCCGTGAGGGTGTGCAGCTTGCCCCAGTGCGGCCGGCCGCCATGGCGCTGGAAGATCGGCCCGATCTCGCCGAGCAGGTAGTCATGGGCCTCGCCGGCCTTGGCGTGCACGGCCACCGAGCAGCTGTCGCGCTCGAAGAAGGGGCTGAGCCAGGCGTGGTCCGCACGCACCCAGCGGAATTCGAGTGGGAAGAAGACCTCGTTGCGCTTCTCCAGCTGGGCGACGACCGCGCGCAGGCAGGGCAGGCCCTGCTCGCGGGGCAGGTGGTATTCCGTCTCGTTGAAGCGCGTGGGCCGGGCGGTGGACAGCAGCTTGAACGACCAGTCCTGCGCCAGCTCCGTCTGCGCCGGGTCGATCAGCTTGGAGGCCGCCCAGCGCCGCATCTGCGGCCAGCGGCCGAGCCAGTCCCGCAGCTTCTGCAGATCGGCCAGCACGTCCTCGTCCGCGCTGTGCGGGCGTTCGGGCGGGCCCTCGGGCACCTCGATGTGCGTGATGCCGGCGGCATAGCCGGTGAAGGGCAGCACGTAGAGCTCGAAGTGGCGGTGCTCGCGGGCCAGGGTCGGGGCCCGCTCCAGCAGCGCCTCGGTGCGCTCCAGCCAGACCTTGCGGCGCAGCATGTAGCGGGGGCGCACGCGCAAGGTGTACTCGGTGATGATGCCCAGCGCGCCCAGCGACACGCGGGCCGCGTCGAACAGCTCGGGGTTCTGCAGGCGGCTGATGACCTTGACCTCGCCCTGCGGCGTGAGCAGGCGCAGGGCCTGGATCTCCGCATGCAGCGCGGGCAGGGTGAGGCCCGTGCCGTGCGTCCCGGTGGAGAGCGCGCCCGCCAGGGTCTGCACGTCGATGTCCGGCTGGTTGTGCAGGGCCAGGCCTTGCGCGTCCAGCTCACGGGCCAGCGCGCCGAGGCGGGTGCCCGCCTTGACCCGCACGGTCATGGCGGCCTTGTCCACCTCGACGATGCCGCTCAGGCGGTCGAGGGAGATCAGCGTGCCCGAGGTCGGCACCAGGGCCGTGAAGCTGTGGCCCGCGCCCACGCAGCGCAGCGGGCCCTTCAGCGCGGGCAGGCTGGCGGCAAGCTGCTCCTCGGAGGTGGGCAGCAGCCAGGCGGCCTCGCAGCGCTGCAGGCCGGACCAGTTCTGCCAGGCGCGCGGTGCCTGGGCGGCCAGCGGCGGGACGGCCGGGGCGGGCGGTGCTGCCGGCACGCTGGCCGGGGGTGCCGGTGGGCGGGCAGGCGGGCGCGGCCGGGCGGCGGCGGCGCTGGCGGCCGTCTGGGCGGCCGAGGCGGCATCGGGCTGCGCCAGGGCGGGCAGGGCGAGGCTGCTGCCCAGGGCAGCGGCGGTCTTGAGGCAATCGCGGCGTGAAGTCATGGCGTGGGGCCACTCATGAAACGGGTCAGGGAGTCGTAGTCCTGCGGGCTGCAGTCGGCGCACAGGCCGCCGGCGGGCATGCCGCCCTTGCCGTTCTGGACGCTTTGTACCAGGGCCGGCAGGCCCCGGGCGAGGCGCGCTTCCCAGCTGGGGGCGTGGTGGCTCAGCGGGGCGCCGCTGTCCGCCCGCGCATGGCACAGCACGCAGGCCTGCTCGTAGCGCTGGGCCAGGCGGGCGTCGGCGGGGCGGGCGCGCTCGGCCTGGGCGACATCGCCCGGCCCGGGCGCGGCGGGCGCGCGCTCCTGCAGGCCCAGCTGCACGAGCAGCACCGTGGCCACCACCACGCCCAGCGCCGACAGCACGGAGGGCCAGGTCTTGCCCATCAGTAGCTCACCCGCGCCTCGAGGGCGATGCTGCGGGGCTTGGCGAGCGTGGCGTAGGCGGCGCCCAGCGGGGTGGCCTCGTACCAGACGCGCTGCACCTCGCGCTTGTCCAGCAGATTGCGGCCCACCAGCGCGAGACCCCAGCGGCCATCGGCCGCTTCCCAGGCCACGCGGCCATCCAGGCGCTGCCGGCTGCCGCCCACGCGCCAGCCCTGGCCCTGGAAGCACAGGCCCTGCACAAAGGACTCCTCGCTGCAGCGCGTGGCGCTCTGGTGGCTCCATTGCAGGCGCAGGCTCGCCAGGCCGCCCGCGGTGTTCCATCCATATTCGACCCCGCCGCTGGCCTGCACCTTGGGCGCCCCGGCGGGCTGGCCGTCGAGCGCATGGCCCTGGCTGCTCATCCCGTGGCGGTAGGTCTGGTCCAGCCATTGCACATTGGCGAAGAGCTGCCAGTGGCGATCCGGCTGCCAGCGCAGGTCGACGTCCGCGCCCTTGGCCTGCTGGTCGCTGATCGTGACCTGGTAGGCCGGGATGCCGCCGCCCGCGTTGGGCACGAGCTGCAGCGTCTGGAGGTTGTCAAAGCGGTACTGGAAGAGCGAGGCCGCATAGCTCAGCCCCGCGTCGGCCCACCGACCCTTGGCGCCCACCTCCAGATTGCGCACGTGCTCGGGTTCGTAGAGCGAGTTGACCTGCAGGCTGTTGAAGCCGCCGGCCTGGTAGCCCTTGCTCCACGAGCCGTAGACCATCAGGTCGGGGCTCACGCGGTGATCCAGCACCAGGCGCGGGCTGGCGTCGTGCCAGCGCTGGCGGCGCTCGACGGGCGCCGCCGTGGCGCCGCTCGTGGCGATCAGCACATTGCCCGCCATCGCGCCCTGCAGCTGCGCGGCCTCGTCGGCCGTCAGCGCCCCGGCGGCCACCAGCCCCGGGAAGAAGCCGGCGCCGTCCAGCGCATTCAGCTGCGCGTCGAGGCCCGGCGCGCTGCGCAGCGGGTTGGACCAGCTGAAGGTCTTGCGGTCCTGCGTGAAGCGCAGGCCGGTGGTGAGGCGCGTGGCGGGCGAGAGCGTCCAGATCAGGTCGCCGTAGACCGCCAGCGCGTTGAAGGTGCCGCGGTTGTCCATCTGCTCGTGCCAGGACTGGCCGCGCAGGTCCATGCCGGGGATGCCCACGGCATCGATCAGGCCGTTGACGGTGCTGAAGAGCGGCATCCCCAGCACGTTGCCGGAGAGGGTGTCGAGCGCGGTGGTGCTGCTGTCGGCGTCGGCGCCCTGGCGGGCCTGCTCGCGGTAGAAGCTCACGCCGCCCATCCAGTCCACCAGCGCGTTCCTGCCGCTCAGGCGGAACTCCTGCTGCCAGCTCGTGTTGCCCTCGCGGTTGGTGGTGGCCAGGAAAAGGGCGGGGTTGGCGGTGCCGTCGTTGTCCTGCCGGTTGCGGCTGTTGAAATGGCGCCAGGCGGTGGTCGACTGCAGCTCTGCGCCCTGCAGCCAGCCCGAGAGCGGCCAGCTGAGGCGCAGCGTGGCGCCCTGGTAGTCGCGGGACTCGCCCTGGTCGGCGACATCGTTGCGCCAGGCAGTGGTGAGCGGGTTGGCGTACGCGGCCGGGTCGGCGGGGAAGGGCGGCGTGCCGGTCTGCAGGGGCACCAGGCCGATGGCGGGGCGGGCGTTCTGGCGCAGCGTCTCCTGCTCCAGGCTCAGCACCGCGCGGGCGGCCTCGCCCTGCCACAGCAGGCTGGCGCGCAGGCCCCAGCTGCGGTCGCCGCCGAAGCGCTCGCCCGTGCCGGCGTCCCGCGTGAAGCCGTCGCTGCGCTGGCTCACCAATGTGGCGCGCAGGGCGAGGTCCGCGTTGATCGGCTCGTTCACCAGCAGCTGCACGTCACGCTGCCCGCGCTCGCCCAGGCGCACCAGCGCGCTGCCCTTGCGCTCGAACTCGGGCTCGTTCGTCACGATGCTGATCGCACCGCCCGCGCTGTTGCGGCCGAACAGCGTGCCCTGCGGGCCCTTGAGCACCTCGATGCGCTTCACGTCGTTGAAGTTCAGCAACGCGCCGCCCGTCTTGCCGGCATAGACGCCGTCCACATACATCCCCACGGGCGAATCGGTGCCGATGCCGAAGTCCAGCGTGCCGACGCCGCGCAGGCTGATGCTGGGCTGCGTGGCCTGCGTCGTGTCCATGGCAAGACCTGGCACCGTGGCGGCGATGTCCCCGAGATTGGCCGCGCCGCTCTTCTTCAGCTGCTCCGGCCCCAGCACCTGGATGGGGATGGGCACGTTCTGCAACTGCTGCACCCGGCCCTGGCCGGACACGACGACCGCATCGAGCTTGGCCTTCTCCGCCGAGGTGCCGCCCTCCGCCGCCTGCGCGTGGGCGGCGCCCGCGGCCAGCGCGCCGATGGCCAGGCACAGGGCATGGGGAACAAGACGCGGGTGCCGCGCCGGACGTTGCTGGTTCGAGGACATGGGCAGTCTCCTGGTGGCCGGGATGGCTCTTGAATGTAGTGATGACTATATTTATGCTGGACGCCATCGCGATCCGGACAATCCCAGGGGCCGGCGCCTCGATTGATTCGATCTGGTGCATCCCTCGCATAGACTCCCGCCCATGCCCGCCACCCGTCCTGCCCCGCCCGATCTCGAGCTCAAGAAGGCGCCCACGCAGGCGCGGGCCGTCGAGACCTACGAGCGCATCCTTGCGGCCTGCGCCGAGCTGCTGGGCGAGGTGGGCATCGAGCGGCTGTCGACGAACCTGGTGTGCCAGCGGGCCGGCATCTCGCCGCCGGCGCTGTACCAGTACTTCCCGAACAAGTACGCCATCCTCCACGAGCTCGGCACGCGGCTGATGCAGGTGCAGAACGAGCTGCTCACGCCCTGGGCCGTCCCCGCCACCTTCCAGCTGCCCGAGGCCGACTTCGCCGCCAGCGTGGGGGACCTCTTCCTGAAGACCCTGGCGCTGACCGAGCACATGCCGGCCGGCGTGTGGGTGACGCGGGCGCTGCGGGCGGTGCCCTCGCTGCAGTCGGTGCGCAATCTGTCGCACGACCAGGTCACCGACATGCTGCTGCTGCCCTTCATGAGCGCCCACCCGAGCGCCGATCCCGCCCGGGCGAAGCTGACCATCCGGCTGGCCATCGACGCGCTCTATGCCGCGCAGGAGCTGCTGTTCGACGACCCGAGCCTGGACGCCGAGGCCGTCGCCAGCACCATGTCCGAGATGGTCGCGGCGCAGCTGTGCCGCCTGCGGGGCTGAGCGTCCTGGGGCGCACGCCCGCTCCGGGCGCCCGCTGACACCCGTCTTTCTTCGCCCCCGGCCGCCGGTGGATATCGTGAGCGCGGCCCGCGCCTGTGAGAGGATGCCCGCCAAGTCATGACCCGACCGATGGGAGGCTTGTTGGCAATGACGGGATCGACGGAGCTGAAGGGCCGCGCCGCGCCGGCGCGCACGCGCCATGCCTTGCTGGTGACCCTGGCCTATCTGGCCTTCGCCTTGCTGTGGATTTACTTCTCGGACCGGGCGCTGGCGCTGCTCGTGGACGAGCCGCGACGTCTCGTGGCCGCCACAGTCAAGGGTTTCTTCTTCGTCTTCGTGACGGCCGCCCTGCTGTTCCTCGCGCTGCGCACGGTGCCGATGGCGGACAGCCCGGCGCTGGAGGCACTCTGGGCAGCGCAGGTGCGCAGCCGGCGCCGCGCCCCCCTGGTCTGGCATGCCACGGCGCTGGTGCTGTGCCTGTCCGCGACGGGGCTGTACCTGCTCCTCGGTCCGGTCCTGGAAGGTCGCCTGCTCGTGGGCATCTTCATGCTGCCGGTGCTCGTGAGCGCCATGCTGGGCGGCCTCGGACCCGGGCTCGCCGCCAGCCTGATGGCGGGGGGCGGCGCTCTGCTCGCCCTGAGTTCGGTGCGTGGTGGCCTCGGGCAGCTCCATGCACTGGATGGCCTGCAGCTGATGTTCCTGCTGCTCAACGGCGTCGCCGTGAGTCTGCTGGGGGGGCGGCTGCGCGCCAGCCTGCTGGGCCTCGCCAACCACCGTCAGCTCTTGTCCTCCGTGGTGGAAGGCACGAACGATGCCGTGTTCGTGAAGGACCTCGAGGGGCGCTACCTGATGGTCAACGACGCCACCACGCGTTTCGTGGGGCGCCCCCGCGAGGCCATCCTGGGGCGCACCGATGCCGACATCTTCCCGGCCGAATCCGCCGCCGCCATCCGGGCGCAGGACGAGTCCGTGGCGGCGGGGGGCATCACGCGTGAGCACGAGGAGTTCCTGCACAACCAGCAGGGCCAGTCCCTCCACTTCCATGTGACCAAGGGGCCCTGGCGGGACGCCGACGGCACCATTCGCGGCATCTTCGGCATTTCCCGCGACGTCACCGAGGAAAGCCGTCGTGAACTGGCGCTGGGCGAGGCGGCCGCCGCCATGCGGGAGGCCCAGGCGCTGGCCCATGTCGGCAACTGGTCCTGGGACGTGGTCCAGGACGAGCACCTGTGGTCGCCCGAGATCTTCCGCATCTACGGGCGGGACCCGGCGCTCGGCCCGGCGCCCGTGCCGGAGGTGGGCCGCTACTTCACGCCGGAGGGCTGGGCGGCCATCAACGCCGCCGTGGAGCAGTCGCTGGTCGACGGGCAGCCCTACAAGGTCGATGCGGAGGTCGTCCGGGAGGATGGCAGCCGGACCTGGATCACAGCCCGGGGTCGCGCCATCCGCGGGACGAACGGGGTCGTGCAGCGCCTTGTCGGCACCGTGCAGGACGTCGGTGAGCGCAAGTACACCGAGCTGGCGCTGACGGAGCGCGAGGCCCAGCTGAGCCGCGTGCTGGAGGGCTCGGACCTCGGCTACTGGGACTGGAACGTGCAGACCAACGCCTTCCAGGTCAGCGCCCGCTGGGAGACGATGCTGGGCTACGAGCCGGGCGAGGTGGACGTCAGCGTCGAGCGCTGGCCCGAGCTGGTGCACCCGGACGACTTCCCCGCGGTGATGGAGTCCGTCCAACTGCATCTGCGGGGCGAGACGCCGGCCCATGAAATCGAAATGCGCGGGCGCACCAAGGACGGTGGCTGGCGGTGGATCCGCACCTCCGGCCGCGTGGTGAGCTGGGACGCCGAGGGGCGGCCGCTGATGATGTCCGGCACGCACGCCGACATCAGCGAACGCAAGCAGCTGGAGCTGGCGCTGCGGGAGGCCGCCATGGTCTTCGACAGCAGCCTCGAGGGCATCATGGTGGTGGACCCCCAGATGCGCATCACCAAGATCAATGCGGCCTTCACCCACATCACGGGCTACACGTCGGAGGAGGTGCTGGGGCAGAGCCCGAAGGTGCTGTCCTCGGGCCGCCAGGACGGCGAGTTCTACCGCGAGATGTGGCGCACGCTGGCCGCCCACGAAGTCTGGCGCGGCGAGCTCTGGAACCGCCGCCGCAACGGCGAGGTCTACGCGGAGCTGCTGACCATCTCCTGCGTGCGGGACGCCAAGGGCGTGGTGCAGCACTACATCGGCGTGTTCTCGGACATCAGCCAGATCAAGAGCCACGAGGCCGAGCTGCACCGCATCGCCCACTTCGATCCGCTCACGGGCGTGCCCAACCGGCGCCTGCTGGTGGACCGGCTGCACCAGTCCCTGGGTCGCGCGGCCCGCACCGACACCGGCCTGGCCGTGTGCTTCCTCGACCTCGACGGCTTCAAGGCCATCAACGATGCGCACGGGCACGCCGTGGGCGACCTGCTGCTGATCGAGGTGACGCGCCGCATTGCCGAGGTGCTGCGCGTGGAGGACACGCTGGCCCGGCTGGGCGGCGATGAGTTCGTGGTGCTGCTCACGGACGTCAGCTGCGAGCGCGACTGCACGGTGGTGCTGGACCGCATCCTGCAGGCCGTGCAGGTCGGCATGCCCATCGAGGGCCGCGAGCTGCGGGTCACGGTGAGCATCGGCGTCAGTCTCTTCCCGGGGGACAACGCGGACGCCGACACCCTCATGCGCCATGCCGACCAGGCCATGTACCTGGCGAAGGAGGCGGGCAAGAACCGCTACCAGCTCTTCGATCCGGTGAGCGATCGCCGCGCGCAGACGCACCGCGAGTACCTGCAGCGTCTGGAGCAGGCCCTGGCGGCGCGGGAGTTCGTGCTGCACTACCAGCCCAAGGTGGACCTGAGCGACGGGCGCCTGCTGGGCGTGGAGGCCCTGATCCGCTGGCAGAGCCCGGAGCGCGGCCTGGTGTCGCCGGGCGAGTTCCTGCCGCATCTGCAGTCCAGCAACCTCGAGCTGGCCGTGGGCGACTGGGTCATCGAGGCGGCGCTGGCGCAGGCGCATCGCTGGCGCGAGCAGGGGCTGGACCTGTGCGTCAGCGTCAATGTCAGCGCGGCGCAGCTGCAGCAGCCGGGCTTCCACGACTGGCTGGCGAACGCCCTGCGCCGCCATCCGGGCCAGCGGCCCGAGCAGTTCGAGCTGGAGGTGCTGGAGACGGCGCAGATCGAGGACATGGACGCCGCCGTGTCCATCCTGCGCCGCTGCGGCGAGCTCGGCGTGCGCTTCGCGCTGGATGACTTCGGCACCGGCTATTCCTCGCTGACCTACCTGCGCAAGCTGCCGGTGCAGACGCTCAAGATCGACCAGAGCTTTGTGCGCGGCATGCTCGGGAATGCCGACGACATGGGCATCGTGGACGGCGTCATCCGCATGGCGCTGGCCTTCCGCATGGAGGTGGTGGCCGAGGGCGTGGAGACGCTGGCGCACGGCCGGGTCCTGCTGCAGCTGGGCTGCCACCGCATGCAGGGCTACGGCATCGCGCGGCCCATGCCGGCCGAGGCGCTGGCGGCCTGGCTGGAGACCTGGCAGCGCGAAGCGCCCTGGCAGCAGCTGCACGCGCCCGCGGCGCTGTGAGTCGCCGCCGCTCGATCCGGCACCGGGGCGCTAGGATGCGCTCCTGATCCGGGTCCGGGGAGAACACAAGTGAAGAAATGGTTGCTGGGCGGCGTCGCCCTGCTGATGCTCGTGGCGCTGCTGGTGCTGGGCGGGCTGTGGTGGTTGCACGGCAATCTGGACCGGCTCGTCCACCGCGCCATCGAGGAGCAGGGCAGCGCCCTCATCGGCGCGCCCATCCGCCTCGGCGGCGTCCACATCGACCCCCGCAGCGGCGAGGGTGAGCTGCGCCAGCTCAGCATCGGCAACCCGCCGGGCTTCCAGACGCCCCACCTCCTGCAGGTGCAGCGCGTGCGGGTGCAGGTGGACGTGCGCACGCTGACGCAGCCCGTGGTGGTGATCCCCCTCATCGAGATCGACACGCCCGACGTCATCTACGAGAAGGGCGCGACGCAGACCAATATCGAGGCGATCCAGACGCACCTGGCGCGGCAGCTGCAGAGCGGTGCGCCGGCAGCCAATGACGGCCAGGCGCCGCGCCGCTACATCGTCGACCGTCTGCAGCTGCTGCACCCGCAGGCGCAGGCGAGCGCGGCGGTCCTGCGGGGGCGGACGGTCAGCCTCAAGCTGCCGGAGATGGACCTGCGTGATCTGGGCCGGGCCGAGGGCGGCCTCACGGCGGGCGAGCTCGGCGCCCAGGTGGCGCGCGCGCTGCAGCAGCGGCTCAAGGCCAGCTTCTTCTTCGAGCGCGCGCTGGAGTCCACCGGCGAGACGGTGAAGCAGGCCGGCGAGTCGCTGGGCAAGCTGTTCAAGAAGCGCTGAGCCACGCCGCGCCGGGCAGGGTCAGGTCTTGCCGAACAGCGCCTGGTGCTGGGCGCGCAGCAGGTTCTTCTGCACCTTGCCCATGGCGTTGCGCGGCAGCTCGGGCTGCACGAACACGGCCTTGGGCACCTTGAAGTTGGCGATGCGGGCCTTCAGCGCCGCGACGAGCGCCTCGGGGTCGGGCGCCTGCCCCGGGCGCGGCACGACGACGGCGATCACGCCCTCGCCGAAGTCCGGGTGCGGCACGCCCACCACCGCCGACTCCAGCACGCCGGGCAGCTCGTTCAGGAAGCCCTCCACCTCGGCCGGATAGACGTTGTAGCCGCCGGTGATGATGAGGTCCTTGCTGCGGCCGACGATGCGCACATAGCCGGCCGCGTCCTGCTGGCCGACATCGCCCGTCCGGAACCAGCCGTCGGCGGTGAACTCCTCGGCCGTCTTCTCGGGCATGCGCCAGTAGCCCGCGAACACATTCGGCCCGCGCACCTGGATGTGGCCGATCTCGTCCACGCCGCAGGGGCGGCCGGCGTCGTCCATGAGGCGCAGGCCCACGCCCGGCAAGGCGGGGCCGACGGTGCCGCCGATCCGCTCGCCGCCCTCGTAGGGATTGGAGGTCAGCATGAGGGTCTCGCTCATGCCGTAGCGCTCGAGGATGGTGTGGCCGGTGCGCGTCTGCCAGTCGCGGAAGGTCTCGATCAGCAGCGGCGCGGAGCCGCTGATGAAGAGCCGCATGCCGGCACAGGCCTCGCGCGTGAGCGAGGCCTCGGCGAGCAGGCGCACATAGAGCGTCGGCACGCCCATGAAGACGGTGGCCTCGGGCAGGCGCGCCACGACGGCGCGTGGCTCGAAGCGGCTGAACCAGATCATCCGGCTGCCGTTGAGCAGCGCCGCGTGCGAGGCGACGAAGAGGCCATGGACATGGAAGATGGGCAGCGCGTGGATCAGCACGTCGCCCGGACGCCAGCCCCACGCCGCCTGCAGCACGCGGGCATTGGAGAGCAGGTTGCCGTGGCTGAGCATGGCGCCCTTGCTGCGGCCGGTGGTCCCGCTCGTGTAGAGGATGGCGGCGAGGTCGTCCGGCTGGCGGGGCACCGGGGTGTGCACATCGCTCATCTGCGAGGCGCGGTCCAGCAGCGTGCCGGTGCGGTCCTCGTTGAGGGTGAAGACCCAGCGCGTGCCGGCCAGGAAGGCCAGCTTGGACACCCAGCCGAAGTGCCGCCCGGCGCACACCACCACCGCCGGCTCGGCGTTGCCGATGAAGTACTCGAGCTCCGCCGCCTGGTAGGCCGTGTTCAGCGGCAGGTAGACGTGGCCGGCACGCAGCACCGCCAGGTAGAGCATCAGGGCCTCGACGCTCTTCTCTGTCTGCACCGCGATGCGGCTGGCCGGCGGCAGGTCCAGCGTGGCCAGCAGATTGGCCAGCATGGCCGTGCCACGCTCCAGGTCCCGCCAGCTGTAGCGCAGCGCCTCGCCGTCGGCGCACTCGATGGCGCAGGCGTCCAGATCCGCCGGGAAGGCGGCGCGCAGGGCGGTGAAGAGGTTGGCGTCGGGGAGGTGGGTGGCGGCGTTCATGGGCTGACATTGTGCGATGTCTGCCGCCGCCAGGCCCTGTCGCCGCTCAGGGCAGCGCGACCGAGGACATGAAGTACGTGAAATCGCCCAGGGAGTGCCAGTGGAAGGGCATCAGCTTCAGCAGCAGCGGCGCGGACGGGTCGAACTCGCCCTGCAGCGCCAGCGTCACCGGCTTCATGCCGCACGAGTAGCTCAGATGGAAGCCCGGGATCGCCGAGTGCCGGCTGCCGGCCTGTTCCACGTAGAAGCGGGTGCTGTCGAAGCCCGTGCGGCTGCGGCAGATCGAGGGGTTCTCATTGATCCGCACCATCAGCTGCGGCCGGCCGTAGGCGTTGGTGGCGACCCAGGCCCGGGCGCTGATCTGCTCCGGGGTGAAGCTCTCGTAGACCACCTCCTTGGCATAGGCGGGCGGCGCGTCGGGGTAGGGGCGACCCCAGCCGTTCTCCGGCGGGAACTCCGTGTCGGACCAGTTGCAGGCGGCACGCGTCTGGTCGATGGCGGCGGGGAAGCCTCGGGCGGCGAAGGCATTGCCGTAACGGCCACTGCTGGAGGCGACCTCGGCCATCACGTCCCAGTTGCGGTAGAGCTGGCGCACCAGGTCCAGGTCGAACGAGGGAGCGCTGAGGGTCAGCTGGCCGGCCGATGACGTCTCCGTCCAGGCAGCAGTCCGGCTCTCGTGGGATCCGATGCGCAGCTGCACCCAGCTGTAGGCCAGCAGGGCGGGCCTGGCGTTGGTCCGCATCGACAGGGAGCGCCCGCCGCGGCTATTGCAGGTGATGGACAGCTGATGGCCCTCTTCGCTAACGGCTGTCAGGGTCGTGTAGCCCGTACCGTCAGCGGCGGTGCCCGCACCGATGACCCACTGCGTGCTGCTGCGGTCCACGGGCTCGGACAAGGGGGCGGGCGTGGGCGTGGGCGTAGGTGCCGGCGCCGGGGTGGGTGCAGGCGTGGGCGCAGGCGCAGGCGTGGGTGTGGGTGTGGGTGTGGGTGTGGGTGTGGGTGTGGGTGTGGGTGTGGGTGTGGGTGTGGGTGCAGGTGCAGGTGCAGGTGCAGGTGCAGGTGCAGGTGCAGGTGCGGGTGCGGGTGCGGGTGCGGGTGCGGGTGCGGGTGCGGGTGCAGGTGCAGGTGCAGGTGCAGGCGCAGGCGTCGGGGTGGGCACGGGAACCGGCGCGGGCACCGGCGCCGGCGTCGGTGTCGGACTGGGATCGCTGCCACCGCCGCCGCAGGCGGTCAGGGTCAGGGAGGTGGCGGCGAGGAGGCCCAGGACGCGACGGGGCGTCGCGCGGGCAAGGCGATCTTGTTTCATGGGACAGGGTGCAGGTTCAGGGTGGCGCGGCCACGGCCTTGGAGGCGGGCGGGCCACCGGCTTCGTTCACCGGTGACGGGCCGTCACGCCGGGGGCGAGTCAGGGGCGGGTGTGCGCGCGGCGCTCAGCACGGCAGCGGGAGGGCCGGCGGCGCATGGCCGGCGCGGCTGCGCCCGTGCGTGTCGATGACATGGCTTGGCAGGGGTCTTCCGCGCAGGCGCGACCCTTCTGAACGCTGGCTCATGCGTTCCTCCCTCGTGATTGGCATGGATGGATTTTTTTTCGGGCCCGATGGTAACGACGATCGGGCGGCCGCCCATTCCGCACAGGTAGTGGTTTCTCCGAGTCCCGCCCCCATGGCCTTTGTTCCGCCCCGCGCTACAGTCCCCCGCTGTTCCCGCTGCAGCAGTACCGCACCCGATGAACCCGCCCCAATTGCCCCAAGACGCCGACGGCGTGCTGCGCCTGGCCGCGCAGTCCATGTTCGAGGTCTTCGCCCAGGCGGTGGAGGGCATGATGGTGGTCGACCGCCAGCACCGCATCGTCTGGATCTCCGATGGCTACAAGCGCTTCCTGCCGGCGCTGGGCTTCGGGCACGAGACGGAATTCGTCGGGCGGCGCGTGGAGGAGGTGGTGCCCAACACGCTGATGGCGCAGGTGGTGGACCAGGGCCAGCCCATGCTCGTGGACCTGCTGACCAACAAGGCCGGCACCTTTCTCGTCAGCCGCCTGCCGCTGCGGGACGACCGCGGCGAGGTGATCGGGGCCGTGGGCATGGTCCTCCTGGACCATCCCGAGACGACGCTGCAGCCGCTCATCGCCAAATTCAACCGCCTGCAGCAGGAGCTGGACGACACCCGCCGGCAGCTGGCCGCCGAGCAGGTGAAGAACCGCCGGCCCAAGTACAGCATCGCCAGCTTCGTGGGCAGCAGCGCCCCGGCGCTGGAGATCAAGCGCCAGGCGCGCCGCGCGGCGCTGTCCGACGCCACCGTGCTGCTTCTGGGTGAGACGGGCACGGGCAAGGAGCTGCTCGCGCATGCGATCCACACGGCCTCGCCGCGCGCACACAAGCCGCTGGTGAGCCTCAACATCGCCGCCGTGCCCGAGACGCTGCTGGAGGCGGAGTTCTTCGGCGTCGCGCCCGGCGCGTACACGGGCGCCGACCGCAAGGGCCGCGAGGGCAAGTTCAAGCTGGCCGACGGCGGCACGCTGTTCCTGGACGAGATCGGCGACATGCCGCTGCCGCTACAGAGCAAGCTGCTGCGGGTGCTGCAGGAGCAGGAGCTGGAGCCGCTCGGCAGCAATACGGTGATCCGCGTCGATGTCCGCGTGATCGCCGCCACCAGCCGGGACCTGCCCGCGATGGTGGCGCGCGGCGAGTTCCGCGCCGATCTGTTCTACCGTCTCAACGTGTTGCCCCTGCGCGTGCCGGCCCTGCGCGAGCGGCTGGACGATGTCGAGGCCCTGGCCGAGGCGCTGCTGGAGGACATCGTCCGCCGCGCCGGCATGGCCTCGCGCAGCCTGGCGCCGGACGCGCTGGAACTGCTCATGCGCCAGGACTGGCCGGGCAATATCCGCGAGCTGCGCAATGTGCTGGAGCAGGCCTGCCTGATGGGCGACGAGATGCTGCTGCAGGCCGCGCAGCTGGCGCCCTATCTCAAGCACGCGGCCAGCGCCTCGCCCCGGCTGGGGGGCCCGGCGGGGGGCGATCGCCCGGCGGCCCTGCTGCCGGCCGAGCCGCTGCCGGACGATCCGCGCCTGCTGCGCCCGCTGGCCGAGCAGATCGCCGAGCTGGAGCGGGCCGCCCTGCGCGCCGCGCTGCGGGCGACGGGCGGCAACAAGCTGGCGGCGGCGAAGCTGCTGCGCATGTCGCGCGCCTCGCTGTACGACAAGCTGCCGCTGCTGGACCAGGCCTGAGGCGGCTCAGCGCGCCGGCCGTGCCGCCGCGCGCGTCTCCCACTCGGCGCGGCTGATCTCGCAGCGGCGCACGTCCATGTCATAGGCACGGCTCAGGCCGACGTCGCGCATGCCCAGGCGCGCCATCACGCGCCAGGAGTTCTCGTTGTCCGGATGGCAGACGGACACCAGCCGCTCGATGGGCTGCGTCCGGAAGGCGAAGTCGCCCATGGCCTGCGCGGCCTCGCTGGCCAGACCCCGGCCCCAGCGGTCCTGCCGCAGCCGCCAGCCGATCTCCAACGGCTCGCCGGCGATGTTGGCCAGGTGCTGGATGCAGCCGGCGCCGACGACCTCCTCACTGCCCAGCTCGATGAAGCTCCACCAGCCGAAGCCGAGCGCGGCCCAGCGCGCCTGCACGCGCTGGATCATGGCGTCGGTCTCTTCCATCGTCTCTGGGCGGCCGCTGAGGTAGCGCTGCACCACCGGGTCGCTGTTGAGGAGATTCAGGCCCAGTCGATGGGCGGGCACCATGGGCTCCAGGCGCAGGCGCGGGGTGTGCAGGAGGGTCATGCGGGGACTCTAGCGGCGCCTCGTGCCGATGCCAAAGGCCACGCCGCCGTTCAGGCGCGGGGTGTCCACAGCAGGTCCTGCACCGCGTGGCCCAGGTCGGCCGGCTTGAAGTCGCCCAGATTGCCCAGGGCGATGAGGGCCCGGCCCTGCGACGGCGAGCGCTCGAAGCGTGCGGAGAAGCCCTCGCTCTGCCCCTCGTGCCAGCACCGCAGGCGGCCGGCGGGGTCGCGCTGGAAGTTCCAGCCGAGGCCGTAGGCCGGCCCTTCGCCGGTGGGCACGCCCTGGGCCCAGAGCTTCTCGAAGACGGGCCGATAGGGCTTGTACGCCCCCCAGCCGTGCAGGGCGCGCTCCCACTGGATCATGTCACGCAGGCTCAGCTCGAAGCCGCCACACCCGGCGGCCATCCAGCTGCGCACGCCCGGCGGCTGCTCCGCGCCGATGTCCACGACGGCACCGGATCGGCGCTGGTGGGGCGCGGCCATGTCCGCAAAACCTGGGGCGGGCGCCATCAGCCGGGCGCTCGTCATGCCCAGCGGCTCGAAGAGACGCTGCGCCAGCACCTGCTCGTAAGGACGCCCGGCCAGGCGGCTGAGCGCGCTGGCCAGCAGGTTGTAGCCGACGTTGCTGTAGAGGAAGCGCTGCCCGGGCGGGCTCAGCAGCGGCAGGCGCATGACGAGGGGCAACCACTGCGCCTCGTCGTAGTGGCGGGGGAAGAGGGCCCGCACCTCGGGGTCGGTGAGGTCGACGTTGTGGGGCAGGCCGGCCGTGTGCTGCATCAGTTGCTGCAGCGTGATGGCGTGCCAGCGCTCGGGCAGGCCCTCGATGAGGTCCGCCAGGCGCTGGTCCAGGCGCAGCTGGCCGTCCTCCACCATCAGCTGCGCGGCGCAGCAGAGCAGGGGCTTGGAGATCGAGCAGATGGCAAAGCGCGTGTCCAGGGTGACGGCGCGCTGCCGCCCCGCATCGCCCCAGCCCAGGCCGGCGGCGTAGAGCGGCTCGCCGTCCTGCAGCAGGGCCAGGGCGAGGCCGGGCATCTGCTGGTCCTTCAGCCACTGCCGGGCATAGCGATCAACGCGGGCCCGCGCGGCGGCGCCGGGCAGGGAAGGTGGTGCCGTGCGGGCGTGAGCGCCATCCAGGCCCAGGCCGTACCCGAGTCCGCCCGCCAGCCCTAGGCGCAAGACCTGGCGCCGTGTCACGGCAGTGCCCATCGCGCATCCTTCCGGTGGAATGCCCGCTGTCTGCGGGGCAGACAGGCGAAGCGGTGTGTTTGAAATTTGAACAGGCCTGTCCATGAATCGGTCAGGGTCAGGTCTTGATGCGCCCGGCGCTGCCCGGATGTCCGGCCCACCGGCGGGCGCTGGCGCGGATGGTAGAGAGGGGCGGCGGGCCTGTCGCGGGCCTGCCGCTCGGGGTTTACGCGAGTTTGTGCGGGCTGCGGGGCCTCCGGGGCTGCCGTGGGCACGGGCCTTGCACCATGATGGCCAGTCCCGGGCGCCGATCCCGGGGCGCATCACAACAGGAGACCTGTCATGCCCCTCATCCACCGTCGCGCGGCGAGCCTTGCCCTGCTCGGCGCCAGCGCCCTGCTGGCCCTCCCCCTGGCCGCGCAGGCCGCCGGCAACGAGATCCGCATCGCCCACGTCTACTCCAAGACCGGTCCGCTGGAGGCCTACGGCAAGCAGACGCAGACCGGCCTGATGATGGGCCTGGACTACGCCACCGGCGGCACCATGACCGTCAACGGCAGGAAGCTGGTCGTGATCGAGAAGGACGACCAGGGCAAGCCCGACGTGGGCAAGAGCCTGCTGGCCGCGGCCTATGGCGATGACAAGGCCGACATCGCCGTGGGCCCCTCGTCCAGCGGCGTGGCCCTGGCCCTGCTGCCCGTGGCCGAGGAGTACAAGAAGATCCTGCTGGTGGAGCCGGCCGTGGCCGACGCCATCACCGGTGAGAAGTGGAACAAGTACATCTTCCGCACCGGCCGCAACAGCTCGCAGGACGCCATCGCCAATGCCGTCGCGCTGGACAAGCCCGGCACCGTGATCGCCACGCTGGCCCAGGACTACGCCTTCGGCCGCGACGGCGTGAAGGCCTTCCGCGATGCGATCAAGAAGGCGAAGCTGGTCCACGAGGAGTACCTGCCGACCAACACGACGGACTTCACCGCCGGGGCCCAGCGCCTGATCGACAAGCTCAAGGACCAGCCCGGCCGCAAGGTGATCTTCATCATCTGGGCCGGCGGCGGCAATCCGTTCAAGATCGCCGACCTGGACCTGAAGCGCTACGGCATCGAGATCGCCACCGGCGGCAACATCCTGCCGGCCATGGTGGCCTACAAGCAGTTCCCCGGCATGGAAGGCGCGAGCTACTACTACTTCGGCATGCCCAAGAACCCGGTCAATGAATGGCTGGTGGCGAACCACTACAAGCAGTTCAAGACCCCGCCGGACTTCTTCACCGCGGGCGGCATGACGGCGGCGATCGCGCTTGTCGAGGCGCTCAAGAAGACGGGCGGCGACACGGGCACGAACAAGCTCATCAAGGCCATGGAGGGCATGAGCTTCGAGACGCCCAAGGGCCGCATGAGCTTCCGTGCGGAGGACCATCAGGCGATGCAGTCCATGTACCACTTCAAGATCAAGGTGGACAAGGCGTTTGACTGGGGGGTGCCGGAGTTGGTGCGCGAGATCAAGGCGGAAGAAATGGCCATCCCCATCCGCAACAAACGCTGATTCGCTCGGCTACTGCGCGAACGCTGGCCGTCGTTGCGGGTCCTCCCAAAGATCCTCACGACCCTCAAGGTCGCTCCGGTCTTTGGGGCCCCCCGCGCCTAGTCCAGCGTCCGCTCGCGACGCCTCGGGCTCTGGAAGCTTGGGGTGGTGCACATCAATGAGGTTGGATTCTCTGTGCTTGAAACTCGGAACTTGACGATACGGTTCGGCGGGCATGTGGCCGTCGATCACGTCTCCTGCGCGTTCGCGCCGGGCTCGCTGACGGCCATCGTGGGGCCCAATGGGGCGGGCAAGACGACGTACTTCAACCTGATCTCGGGGCAGCTGCCGGCGAGCGAGGGTCAGGTCTTGCTGGATGGGGAGGACCTGAGCGGGCTGTCGGCGCCGCTGCGCACGCGCAAGGGGCTGGGGCGGGCTTTCCAGCTCACGCAGCTCTTTCCGCACCTGCCGGTGCTGGAGAACGTGCGGCTGGCGGTGCAGGCGCGGCAGGGGCTGGGCCTGAAGATGCTGTCGGTTTGGGTGAACCACAAGGCGCTGATCGAGGAATCGATGGCACTGCTGGAACGGGTGCGGCTGGGGTCCAAGGCGCAGGCCCTCGCCGCCAGCCTGCCGCACGGGGACCAGCGCAAGCTCGAGGTGGCGGTGCTGATGGCGCTGCAGCCCAAGGTCTACATGTTCGACGAGCCCACCGCAGGCATGAGCGTGGACGAGGTGCCGGTGGTGCTGGACCTGATCCGCGATCTGAAGCGGGAAGGGCGGCACACCATCCTGCTGGTCGAGCACAAGATGGACGTGGTGCGCGAGCTCGCGGACCGCGTCATCGTGCTGCACCAGGGCGCCCTGGTGGCGGACGGTGCGCCGGCCGAGGTGATGGCGCTGCCGGTCGTGCAGGAGGCCTACCTGGGCGTGGCGGCAACGGGAACCGAGGAGGTGGCCGCATGACGCCGCTGCTGGAATTGCGCGGGGTGCAGACGCACATCGGGGCGTATCACATCCTGCATGGCGTGGACCTCGTGGTGCCCGAGGGCGAGCTGACGCTGCTGCTGGGCCGCAACGGGGCCGGCAAGACGACGACGCTGCGCAGCATCATGGGCCTGTGGCAGCCGAGTGGGGGTCAGGTCTTGCTCTCCAGTCAACCCATCGGCGGCCCGGGTGGGCAGCTGGCCACGCCGGAGATCGCGCGGCAGAGCATCGCCTACGTGCCCGAGAACATGGGCATCTTCGGCGCCCTGAGCGTGGCCGAGAACCTGCTGCTGGCGGCGCGCGATGCCCGCCGGCTGGACCAGCTGGACGATGCCCGCCTGGCCTGGCTCTTCGGCCTCTTCCCGGCGCTGAAGAAGTTCTGGCACTACCCGGCGGGCAAGCTCTCGGGCGGGCAGAAGCAGATGCTGGCCATCGCGCGGGCGCTGATCGAGCCGCGGCGCCTGCTGCTGATCGACGAGCCCTCCAAGGGCCTGGCGCCGGCCATCGTGCAGAACCTGATCGAGTCCCTGCAGGAGCTCAAGCGCAGCCGCACGACGGTGCTGCTGGTGGAGCAGAACTTCCACATGGCCCGCCAGCTCGGCGACGGCGTGGCGGTGATGGACGACGGCCGCGTGGTGCACGCCGGCCGCATGGCTGACCTGGCCGCCGACGAGGCCCTGCAGCAGCGGCTGCTGGGGCTCTCGCTCGCGGCCCATCAATGAGGAGGGGCGCATGAGCATCCCCATGTCTTCCCCGGCCTCGGCCGCGCCCACGCGCGCGGCGGGGCTGCGCCTGAGGCTCGACTGGCAGCCGATCGCGCTGCTGCTGGGCCTCATGGCCCTCGCGCTGGCCCTCACCGGCAGCGCCTCCACCTGGGCCACGCTCACCCTCGCCGGCCTGGCGATGGGCCTGATCATCTTCATCATCGCCTCGGGCCTGACGCTGGTCTTCGGCCTCATGGACGTGATGAACTTCGGCCACGGCGTGTTCATCGCGCTCGGGGCGTTCATGGCGACCACGGTGATGGGCGGCATGACGGCCTGGACGGGCGAGGGCAGCAGCCTGGCCGCCAACCTCGTCGCCGTGGCGCTGGCCAGCCTGGCCGGCATGGCCGTGGCGGGCGCGGTGGGCCTGCTGTTCGAGCGCGTGCTGGTGCGGCCGGTGTACGGCATGCACCTCAAGCAGATCCTCATCACGATGGGCGGGATGATCATCGGCGAGGAGTGCATCAAGCTGCTGTGGGGCGCGCAGCTCGTGCCGCTGCCGGTGCCCGAGGGCCTGCGCGGCTCGCTGCTGATGGGCGATGTGGCCGTCGAGAAGTTCCGCCTGCTCGCCGTCGTCGTGGGCCTTGCCGTGTTCGCGGGGCTGCTGTGGCTGCTCAACCGCACCAAGCTCGGCCTGCTGATCCGGGCCGGCGTGCAGGACCGCGAGATGGTCGAGAGCCTGGGCTACCGCATCCGCCGGCTGTTCGTGGCCGTCTTCGTGGCGGGCTCCGCGCTGGCGGGCCTGGGCGGCGTGATGTGGGGGCTGTACCAGCAGGGGGTGACGCCGCAGATCGGCGCGCAGGTGAACACGCTGATCTTCATCGTCATCATCATCGGCGGCCTGGGCTCGACGCTCGGCTGCTTCGTCGGCGCGCTGGCCGTGGGGCTCATGGCCAACTACTGCGGCTTCCTCTTTCCCAAGGCGGCGCTGTTCTCGACCATCGGCCTGATGGTGGCGGTGCTGCTGTGGCGGCCGCAGGGCCTCTATCCGGTGGAGGCCCGCTGATGCTGCGCGCCCTGCTTTCCCATGACCTGCCGCGCAGCCGCCTGCTGGCCGCGCTGCTGCTGGCCTGCGTGCTGGGCCTGCTGCTGACGCCCTTCCTCTTCCCGGGGATCAAGGCGCTCAATGTGGCGGCCAAGATCCTCGTGTTCATCGTGCTCGTGGCGAGCTACGACCTGCTGCTGGGCTACACCGGCATCGTGAGCTTCGCGCACACGATGTTCTTCGGCATCGGAGCCTACGGCGTGGCCATCGCCAGCAACCAGATGGGCGCGGGCTGGCCGGCGCTGGCCGTCGGCACCGGCGCGGCGCTGGGCGCGAGCCTGCTGCTGTCCCTGCTGATCGGCCTCTTCTCGCTGCGGGTCAAGGCGATCTTCTTCGCCATGATCACGCTGGCCGTCGCGTCCGCCTTCCTGGGGCTGGCCTCGCAGCTGTCCGAGTTCACGGGCGGCGAGGACGGCCTGAGCTTCCAGGTGCCCGAGCTGCTGCAGCCCGGCACGGAGTTCCTGGAGGAGCCCTTCCTCGGCGCCAGCATCGACGGGCGCTTCGCGGCCTACTACCTGCTGTGCGCCTGCTCGGTCGCGCTCACGCTGCTGATGCTGCGCATCGTGAACTCGCCCTTCGGCCGCGTGCTGCAGGCCATCCGCGAGAACGACTTCCGCGCCGAGGCCATCGGCTACCGCACGGTGGTCTACCGCGTCCTGGCCACGGTGCTGGCCGCGCTCTTCGCGACCCTGGCCGGCGCCATGCTGGCCGTCTGGCTGCGCTACAACGGGCCGGACACCTCGCTGTCGCTCGAGCTGATGCTGGACGTGCTGCTGATCTGCGTGATCGGCGGCATGGGCAGCCTCTACGGCGCCATCGTGGGCAGCGTGCTGTTCATGGCGGCCCAGGCCTATCTGCAGGACCTGATGCGCCTCGGCGCCGCCGCGGTGGAGGGCGTGCCCGTGCTGGCGCAGCTGATCTCGCCGGACCGCTGGCTGCTGTGGCTGGGCCTGCTCTTCGTGCTGGCGGTCTATCACTTCCCGGCGGGCATCGTCGGCGGCCTGCGGCTGCGGGCGGCCCGGCAGGCGATCGCGACCCTCGACAAGGAGCGGACATGAGCTTCACTTCGCACTACCTGGCGTGCGCGGGCCGCGAGATCCACTACACCGACTGGGGGCCGGCGGACGGGCCGGTCGTGATCGCCTGGCATGGCCTCGCCCGCACCGGGCGGGACATGGACGCGCTGGCCGCCTTCCTCAGCCCGCGCTACCGCGTGATCTGCCCGGACACGCTCGGCCGCGGCCTCTCGCAGTGGAGCCCCGAGCCGGACCGCGAGTACTGCCTCGACTTCTATGTGCAGATCGCCACGGCGCTGGTGGACCAGCTGGGGCTGGAGCGCTTCCACTGGGTCGGCACGTCGATGGGCGGGGCGATCGGGACCGTGGCGGCGGCGACGACGCTGCGCGGCCGCATCGAACGCCTGGTGCTGAACGACAACGGCCCCTCGCTCGCCGCGCCGGCCATCGCGCGCATCCGCGCCTACGCCGGCAACCCTCAGGCCTTCGACACCGTGACCGAGCTGGAGCAGTACTTCCGGCAGGTCTACCGGCCCTATGGCTGGCTCAGCGATGCCCAGTGGCGGCTGCTGACCGAGACCTCGCTGCGACGCCTGCCCGACGGCCGCGTGACGCCGCACTACGACCCCGCCATGGTGCGCCAGTTCGTCAACCGGCCGGACGACTACGAGCGCTGGACCGAATGGGACAGCCTCAGCCTGCCGGTGCTGTGCCTGCGCGGCGAGGACTCCGACCTGCTGCTGGTCGAGACGGCCGAGGCCATGCGCGTGCGCGGCCCCTGTGCCGCCGTCGCGACCATCCCGGGCTGCGGCCATGCGCCCGCCCTCAACGTGCCGGCGCAGCTGGAGCTGGTGCGGCGCTTCATCGAGGGCGGCTGACGGGTGGGGATGACGCCTGGGAACGAGCGGTGGGGTCAGGTCTTGCCAGCGTCGCGCTTCGGCGCGTCGCAGCGGGCGACGGCCTTGGGCAGCTGCGGGCTGAAGTCCGTCACCCAGCACTCGTCGAACACGGAGCAGTAGCAGGCCTCGGCCTGGATCTGGTGCAGGCGCTGGTCCAGGCGGCCGTAGAGCTGCTGGCTGTCGGCCTCGCGCATCTGCTCGCGCGTGGCCTCGAACATGGAGCGCTGGTGCCCCGCGGCCAGCACGTGGCCCTCGATGGTGCTGCGGATGAAGGGGAAGTCCTGGCCGGTCAGCACGGCCTCGCCGGGCGCCTTGGCCGCGAGGGCGGGCAGATCCCGGACGTCGTCCAGCGCCTGGTCCTTGAGCCGCAGCTTCAGCGAGACGATGCGCGCCGGGCCCGTCCCGACGTTCTCGACCCAGATGCGCAGGCGCGCCTTGCCCTCCGGGCTCACATTGCCCGTGTAGAACTGCAGGATGGGGGTGGACCCAGCCCGCACCAGGCGGGCGTTCTGGTCGACCAGGGCCTGCATGGTGGCGCTGGTCTTGAGGGCGGACACCAGCGCGGCGCCGGCGCTCAGCACCATGCTCATGGCCACGGCCACGTGGAACCAGCGCGGCGCCTTGTCCTCGCCCGCCGGCTTGCTCAGTTTGGGAATCTCGATCACGGCCTCTCTCCTTGGCCGCGGATTATGGCGAGGCTTGCGGACGTCCGGACCGGTCCGGCGGCCGGGCGATGCGCGCGGCGTCGAGGGCCGCGCTCAGTGCGCCGTGCCGCGGCCGAGCCAGTGGTCCAGCCGGCGGCGCAGGGCAGCGAAATCGAGAGGCTTGGTGAGGTGCTCGTCCATGCCGGCGGCGAGGCTGGCCTTCACGTCGCTCTCCAGCGCGTGGGCGGTGAGGGCGAGGATGGGGAAGTGCGGCAGCTGCGCGCGGGCCTGCAGCTCGCGCAGGCGGCGGGCGCACTCGAGGCCGTCCATGCCGGGCATCTGGATGTCCATCAGCACGAGGTCCGGCGCGGCCTGCATGCAGGCGTCCACGGCCTCGAGGCCGTTGCTCGCCAGGCGGCTGCGCAGGCCCATGAGCGACAGGAACTCCAGCGCCACGACCTGGTTGACGGGGTTGTCCTCGACGAGCAGCACCTGCGTGCGGATCGCCGCACTGCCCGGGGCCGTGCCCGAGGAACTACCGTCCGTGCCTGCTGTCATCATGAACTGCCCACCTGCTCGTTGGCCCATTTCCATTCGCCGCGCGCCGTGTCAGCGGAACGCCGGCCGGGGGGCGGGCGATCCGTGTGCCGTCCAGCGCGGCGGCACCTCCCTGAGGACGGGACAGACATCCCCGGCCAGCAGGCGAACGAGACTAGGGTTATCCCTTGTACTTGATTTACGGCTCGTTCGGGGCGTGATGTTGCACCCGGAACGGCGAAGGCGCAATGCCCTGCGGCGCCGTTTACGCGGCAGAAACGGGGCGTCCGGGGGCCAGGTCTTGACACAGGGCAAGCGGGAGGGGCATTTGACGTACCGGAGGCGGCGTCAGGGCCATCGCCCCTCCTGACAGATTCGTGTCATCGCGCTCCCTAGAATGACCGCCTCGTTCAGCCAGAGACCCCCAAGATGTCCGACGGTCATATCAAGATTCGCGGTGCCCGCCAGCACAACCTCAAGAACCTGGACCTGGACATCGCCACCCACGAGCTGACGGTGGTGACGGGCCCCAGCGGCTCCGGCAAGTCGAGCCTGGTCTTCGACACCCTCTACGCCGAGGGCCAGCGCCGCTATGTGGAAACGTTTTCAGCCTATGCGCGCCAGTTCCTGGACCGCATGGACCGGCCGGCGGTGGACAAGGTGGAGGGCGTGCCGCCCGCCATCGCCATCGACCAGACCAACCCGGTGCGCACCTCGCGCTCCACGGTCGGCACGATGACGGAGCTGAACGATCACCTGAAGCTGCTGTTCGCCCGCGCCGCCCAGCTCTACGACCGCCAGACGGCCCAGCCGGTGCGCCATGACACCGCGCAGACCATCTTTGCCGAGCTCAAGGCCCGGACGCTCGCAGATGATCCGCGACTGATGCTGACCTTCCCCGTCGAGCTGCCCGCCAACACCAGCGCCGAGCAGGTGCAGCAGTGGCTGGCGGCGAGCGGGTTCACGAGGGTGCAGGCGGAACGCATCGTGGGAGACTCGAGCGGCGAAGGGCCGTCCCGAGCCGCGAGCGCCCCCGCGGGGGGCAGCGCAGTCGCGGCAGCGGCAGCAGCAAGCATGGGGGCCCGAAAAGTTCTTGACGTGGTCGCGGACCGCTTCCGCATGCAGGGCGTCGACACCCAGCGCGCCATGGAGGCCATCGAGCTCGCCCTGAAGCGCGGCAGCGGCCGCCTGAGTGTGTACGCCGGCGGCAGCGACGAGCAGGCGCCCGAGCTGTGGCGCTACTCCACCGGCCTGCACTGCCCCGACAGCGACCTGCGCTACCAGGACCCGCAGCCGGCGCTGTTCTCCTTCAACTCGGCCATGGGCGCCTGCGAGACCTGCCGCGGCTTCGGCCGGGTGATCGGCGTGGACCTCGGCCTCGTCATCCCCGACGAGAAGAAGACCCTGCGCGCCGGCGCCATCAAGCCCCTGCAGACGCCGGCCTGGGCCGAGTGCCAGGACGACCTCATGCGCCACGCGGGCGATGCCGGCATCCCGCGGGATACCGCCTGGAGCCAGCTCACGGCCTCGCAGAAGGACTGGGTCATCAACGGCTCGCCGAACTGGAACGGCAAGTGGAACCAGCAGTGGTACGGCGTGCACCGCTTCTTCGAGTACCTCGAGAGCAAGGCCTACAAGATGCACATCCGCGTGCTCTTGTCCAAGTACCGCAGCTATACCGAATGCCCGGACTGCCGCGGCGCGCGCCTCAAGACCGAGGCCCTGCTGTGGCGCGTGGGCTCGGCCGCGCTCGCCGACGCCGCGCTGCCGCGCGAGCAGCGCTTCCTGCCCAGCGGCACGGCCTGGCGCCGCGAGCAACTGGAGGCCCTGCCGGGCCTGCACCTGCATGACCTGATGCAGCTGCCCATGCACCGCCTGCGCCGCTTCATGGACGAGCTGCAGCTGCCCTCCACGATGCTGGACGAGGCCCTGAAGCTGCTGCTGGAGGAGATCCGCAACCGCCTCAAGTACCTCTGCGACGTGGGCCTGGGCTACCTCACCCTGGACCGCCAGAGCCGCACGCTCTCGGGCGGCGAGGTGCAGCGCATCAACCTCACCACGGCCCTGGGGACCTCACTCGTCAACACGCTGTTCGTGCTGGACGAGCCCAGCATCGGCCTGCACCCGCGGGACATGAACCGCATCGTGCAGGCCATGCACCGCCTGCGCGACGCCGGCAACACGCTGGTGGTGGTCGAGCACGACCCCGCCGTGATGCTGGCCGCCGACCGCCTCATCGACATGGGGCCCGGCCCCGGCGAGAAGGGCGGCAGCATCGTCTTCGACGGCACGCCCGAGGCCATCCGCGCAGCCGACACGCTCACCGGCGCCTACCTCGGCGCGCGCAAGCAGGTCGGGATGGGGCTGAAGCGCCTCGTGGATGCCTCGACGCCGCGCCTCATCCTCGAAGGCGCCCGCGAGCACAACCTCAAGAACGTCAGCGTGGAGTTCCCGCTGCAGCGCATGGTGGTGGTGACCGGCGTCTCGGGCTCGGGCAAGAGCACGCTGATGCAGGACGTGCTCTACCCGGCGCTCGCCCGCCACTACGGCCGGGCCACCGAGACCCCGGGCGTGCACGACCGCCTGCTGGGCGCGGACTGGCTCGCCGATGCCGTCTTCGTGGACCAGTCGCCCATCGGCAAGACGGCGCGCTCCAACCCGGCCAGCTATGTCGGCGCCTTCGACGAGATCCGCAAGCTCTTCGCCGCCACGCCGCTCGCGCAGGAGCGCAGCTACACCGCGGGCATGTTCAGCTTCAACGCGGGCGACGGCCGCTGCCCCACCTGCGGCGGCTCGGGCTTCGAGCACGTCGAGATGCAGTTCCTCTCCGACGTCTACC
>JAYRMR010000013.1:98743-98968 GCA_041912595.1 Burkholderiaceae bacterium | reverse complement strand
CCCGCCGGCGGAGTTTGCGCAGCGCCATCGCAGCAAGAACTCGCCACCACCGGCTTCAGGCAAAGAGATCAAGTAACCTTCAACCCGGACTTCCGCCTTGGTGGTACGGCGGGAGGGGGCAGGTCAGGGTAGGCCACCAGCCAGAAGGCCCGGCTGGCGCACAGCTTCATGTGCGCCACCTGCAGCCGCTGGTACACGCCGCCGATGACCAGCGGCTCCTCGCTC